>NZ_JBHTBS010000003.1:0-559424 GCF_042664875.1 Haloferula chungangensis
TTAGCCAAAAGACGAGCTAGAGGATACCGTCGTTTCGAGAATTTTCGTGCCATCGCCTACTGGATCGCGGGTAATCTCACGCTCAAAAATCAATGCCCGCTTACCCACTAAAATCTCAGGAGAGCCTCAAGAATCCTACCCACCTGTCCCGCCATAGCCTTGGCGACGGAGGATCCTATTCATCATGGTTTGAATAAACTGAGATGAAACCGGTATTCTCCCTTTGCCTGGCTGCCTTGTCGGACTTCTTCAAAAGAGAGCTTCCCTTCCCGCTTCTGACAGTCTATGGCTCATATCTTGAAATCATCATTGAGTCGGCCATGCCGGCCTGCATCCGTGTGGCGCAAGGGATGCAGACTGTCCAACAAGCAGGAGCGCCCCCTAAAACGATGAGCGAAGATAGAATGAAAGAAGACATCAAACGCGTGGATGAGCCTGATCCCCAGAAAGAGACATCTCCCATTGATGAGGAGTCCCTGAAATCGTCGTGCACCTGGAACGGTGAATCCTTTCCCGAATGGTATAAGGTTTGTCGCAACGGCCGGGTGTATCAGTGCCTTGATGGGCGATGGAGGAATACAGGCAACTCCTGCTGAGTCGATGTTTCCATGGCCATCTTGTCCGACCGAAGAACTCGCTACTGATTCGGAAGGACGGTAGAAAAGCGGGAAGATTCCCGGGGCTTTGATTCGGGATGGTGACTCCATCGTTGCCAAGCTGCCTGGCCCCTGTTGTCTTCCCTCCGGCCATGCTCCGACCCTCCACTATCCGCGCGCTCGTCACGCGCCAGGTTCTGCTTTTCACCCGCAATCCGGTGCGTGGCTTTGAGTTGTTTTTCTGGCCTGTGGTTCAATTGCTTGTGTGGGGCTTCGTGACCGTTTTCCTACAGCAGCAAGTCGGCGGGCAGGTCGAGGGTGGTGGCTTCCCGCAGTTCATTACTTTCCTGATTGGAGCGATCATTCTCTGGGATGCGTTGTTCCGGTCGCAGCAAGGGGTGGCGATCTCCTTTTTGGAAGATGTCTGGACGCGCAACCTGCTCAATATTTTCGCCGCTCCGATCCGCATGACCGAGTATCTTGCGGCAACGTTTTCGGTGGGAGTCTTGCGGGTGTTAGTGACAGCCGTCGTTCTGGCCATCATCGCGATGATGGCCTACTCCTTCAATCTGTTTCAGTTTGAGTGGACCCTGATTGCCTTTTACGGGAATCTGATGATGTTCGGATGGGCGCTGGGAATTATTTCGATCTCGATGATCCTTCGCTATGGTCACGCGGCCGAGTCGCTTGCGTGGGCCGTGCCTTTCATGATCCAGCCTTTTGCCTGTGTTTTTTACGGCGTGGAAGTGCTGCCAAAATGGATGCAGTGGATCGCACTGGCCATGCCTCCGGCCCATATTTTCGAGGGCATGCGCAGTATTCTTGCGGGGAAGGGCATGGATGCCGGTCACCTGCTTCTCGCCACGGGTCTGAATGGGTTTTACCTCGGCGCTTCGGGCCTTCTTTTCAGTCACATGCTTGGTTTGGCCCGAAAAAGAGGTCTCCTGGTGAAAGCTGCCTCGTCCTGATCGCGTTGGGTCCATTCAACCATGAAACCCATCCGTTCGCTCGCTCTACTCCTTTCTGCCACCATGCTCGCTCCTGCCGCTGAGGAGGGCTGGAAAGATCTGCTCGATGATTCCCTGAGTCAATGGGAGGTCCACATGGGGGTCCCCCACAAAACCGTGGTCATTCCCGGTGGTCCTGTCTCCACCAGTGAGAATGGCACCAAGGGAACCCCGCTGGGTCTGAACCAGGACCCGCTCAAGGTTTTCACCACGATTCAGGAGGACGGGCAGACGGTGCTGCATGTCAGCGGGCAGATCTATGCAGGCCTGAGCACCAAGGAGGAATTCGGTGACTACCATCTCAGCCTCGAGATGAAGTGGGGCGAGAAGAAGTGGGAACCGAGACTCACGGATCGTCGTGACTCCGGGGTTCTCATCCATGCCACCGGTCCTCATGGAAAGTTCTGGAATGTCTGGATGGCCTCCCTTGAGTGTCAGATCCAGGAGCACGATTGTGGCGACTTCATCGGTCTGTCGGGGCCGAGCGCGATGATCCGTGTCGGGCCTTCACCCGAGCCTGACAAGCGCCTGATGTATGATCCCGAGGCTGAGGCTCAGCGCACCAGCGCCTACACCAATGCCCGGACCGACGCCGACAAGCCGAACGGCGAGTGGAACACCATCGAGATCTACACGGTCGGTGACGACGCGATTTTTGTTGTCAACGGAACCGTCAACATGGCTCTGAGCGACGCGATGATCGACGGCAAGCCTCTGACCATGGGGAAGATCCAGTTGCAATCCGAAGCTGCCGAGGTTTTCTACCGCAACCTCAGGATTCGTCCCTTGAAGGCGTTTCCTGAGGAGTTTGCCGAGCATCTATCCGAATAGCGGAGGTTGTGAGGCATGATGCCTCCTTCCGCCCCGCTCCCCCACCCGGTTGGCTTCAGGCGGCACTGGGATTGGGGGGCATCTGTCGCCCGCGGGACACCTCCGTGAGGAAAGCGCGTCGTCTCCTCGTGCTGATTCGGGGTGCCCGATTCGCGGGTCGGCTGGTAAAGGCATCGCTACGGGTCTCATGAACTCCGGTCGATTACTCCGGACTGCAGCTTCCGCGTCCTCGACGGCCGGGCTCGAAAATTCCAGGCAATCCCAAGAAATATGCATGACACGTGCACATTCCCTGATTGTCGACACATACCCAGACCGTTAGCTTCCGGGCGGCCCGCCAAAGGCGAGGCGATCAACTAACCCAGCAATCAAACGTAACCGTGAGCTCCGAATCGAAACCAAGAATTGTCCCGCCGCAGTATCTGCTGCCCTTCATTCTCACCACCTGTTGTTTCTCCCTTTGGGGGTTCGCCAACGACTTCACCAATCCATTGGTCAAAGTTTACGAGAACGTCTTCATCATCACGACTTCCCAGGCATCGTGGCTTCAGTTCGCGTTCTACACCGGCTACTTCTGCATGGCCATTCCGGCCGCGCTTTTCATTCGGAAATTCTCCTACAAGGCTGCCATCATGGTAGGCTTCGCGCTTTACGCCCTGGGAGCACTTCTGGCGGTTCCCGCTGCCGCCACGGCCACCTTCGGGATCTTCCTGTTAGGCTCTTACATCCTTACCTACGGACTTGCCTTTCTTGAAACGGCCTGCAACCCGTACATCCTTTCGATGGGGCCGCCTGAAACGGCCACCCAGCGCCTGAACCTTGCCCAGGCTTTCAACCCGATCGGTTCGGTCGTCGGCATGCTTGTCGCCACCCTGGTCCTGGCACCGCAGCTCATGACCGGCAAGTTCCGCACCGAGCTCGGCCAGGAGAATCCTGAAGTCGTAAAGAACCTCATCATCATGGGCGAAGGGGAAACCAGCGCCCTGCCGGAAGGAGCCAAACTCCTCGATGGCGAGACCAGGAAGGCGGAGCTCAAGGATGGATCGATTGTCAACGTTTACGACGAGCTTCCTGATTTCAAGAACACGGTGGGTGCTTTGGATGGAGCCGTGCCGGATGCCCTCAAAGGCCTCAGAGCCAATGATCCCGAGGAGTTCAAGAAGCTGCAGAGTGCGGATCTGAACTCGGTGAAGAAGCCGTATATCATCGTCGCATGCGTGGTGACCGTGTTCCTGTTCATCTTTGCCAAAACGAAGATGCCCGCCTCTCAAGAGACCGCGGCGGATGCGCCATTCGGTCAGGTATGCGCGCGTATTTTTTCCAAGCCATCCTTCCGTGAGGGCGTGCTCGCGCAGGCCTTCTATGTCGGGGCTCAGATCATGTGCTGGACCTTCATTGTGCACTATGGAATGGAGCAGGTCGGCATCTCGCTGGGTCAGGCTCAGGCATGGAACATCGTGGCGATGATCATCTTCCTGTGCAGCCGCTGGATCTGCACCCTGCTTCTCCGCGTGATCAGCCCGGGCGGTCTGCTTGCTGCCTTTGCGCTTGGTGCGATCGCCTTCACCGTGGGTGCGATCACCCTGAAGGGTGAGACCTTCACCATTGGTCTTCCCTCATTCCTCCACAACCTCATTGGAACCGAGCTGGCAGGCAATACCGGCCTGCTCTCGCTGGTCATGATTTCGGCCTGCATGTCGCTGATGTTCCCCACCATTTACGGCATTGCTCTGGGTGGCATGAAGGAGGAGGAGTCCAAAGTCGGCTCCGCCTTCCTGATCATGTCGATCGTCGGTGGCGCCGTGCTGACCAAGCTCCAGGGTGGACTGATTGACAGCCATGGCATCCGTTTCTCGTTTGTGCTGCCAGCGATCTGCTTCGTCTTCATCGCCATCTTCGGCGTTCGTTCGATGCTTCGTCATCGCACGCTCAGCGACATCCCTCATCCGGATGCCGTCTGATTGATTTCCTAAAAACCCATGATACACACACTTCGCAACCTCCTCCTCGCCCTCCCTCTTCCACTCATGGGAGAGGCCAAGTTTCCGGAACCTGTCCCATCTGATGTCCATGACAAGATGGTCGCGGACAAGCTGAAGGAGGTTGACGAAGTGATCGCCAGGGGCCCATTCAAGCCCGAAACGGAGTCGCTCAAAAAGATCGGCATCCCGGAATGGTATGCGGATGCCAAGTTCGGCATTTTCATCCACTGGGGTGTCTATTCCGTGCCCGCCTTTGGCAGCGAATGGTATCCACGCAAGATGTATGATCCGAGCACCGCGGAGTTCAAGCATCACGAGGAGACCTTCGGCCCTGTTTCCAAGTTCGGCTACAAGGACTTCATCCCGCAATTCAAAGCGGAGAAATTCGATGCCACCGCCTGGGCCAGGCTTTTCAAGGAATCGGGAGCCAGATATGTCATGCCGGTCGCCGAGCATCACGACGGCTACTCGATGTATGACAATCCCTTCACCCGCTGGGACACGACCGAGATTGGTCCGATGCGCGATGTGATTGGTGAACTCTCCAAGGCGATCAAGGCCGAGGATTTGAAGTTCTGTGTCTCGAGTCACCGTGCCTTCAACTGGGCTTACTTTTTCCGTATCGAGGGCGCCGACAACACCGACCCGCAGTGGGACGATCTCTACAGTCCGGCCCAGCCCTATCTTTTTCCCAACCCGGAGGAGAACGTCTTCAGCGGACACGGCGAGCACCGACACACCTGGGTTTCCGACCAGGCATTCCGGGACGACTGGCTTGCCCGGACGGCGGACCTCATCGACCGCTATGAACCCGATGTGATCTGGTTCGACTTTGGAATTGGTCGTGACAAGAACGGCACCACCGCCAGCAACGATCACTACGCCCTGAATCAAAAGTTCGCCGCTTACTGCTACAACAAGGCTGCCGAGCGAGGTCAGGAGGTGACCATCAACTACAAGTGGAATGCCTACCAGGATGGAGAAGCCATGCTCGACATCGAACGCGGCAAGCTTGCCGGCATTCGTCCGGAACTTTGGCAAACCGACACCTCCGTGAGCTATAGTAGTTGGGGGTATGTGACCAACCATCAGTACAAGCCGGTCAATGTGATCGTCGACGATCTGATCGACATCGTTTCCAAGAATGGTGTGCTACTTCTCAACATCGGTCCCAAGCCCGACGGCAGCATACCTGAGGAAGAGCAGAGGATTCTCCGGGAAATCGGAGCCTGGCTGAAAGTGAACGGGGAAGGCATTTATTCCTCCCGCCCATGGAAGTCCTTCGGCGAAGGCCCGACAGGCAACGCCGAAGGCGCCCATCAGGAGCACAAACAGAAGGGCTACACTCCCGAAGACATTCGCTTCACCACGCGCGATGGAGCCCTCTACGCCTTCCTTATGGAATGGCCGCGGACTTCGGTCGTCATCAAGTCACTCAAACTCGGCAACGAATTTGAATCTCGCAAGGTAGCGGCGGTCAGCATTCTCGGAGGTGCGGAGCTGGGGTTCGAGCAGACGACCGAAGGCCTGAAGGTGGAGCTTCCGACGGAAGCGCCCACGGCCCACGCCAGCGCGCTCAAGATCAGCTTCGCCGACTGAAGGCATTTGTTTCACGACCGACTCGATCGCTTCCGCCCCCACGGAAGCCACCCATCTCGCAAGGAGTCGATACCGCTCGGCGCTTCCGCGTGTGGGATGGATGAATGGCGGCAGGCTTGTTCCGTGGACAAGGCAGAATCGAACTCAGGGACGCCCGGCCAGCCAGAGTTCGCGCATCTCGGCTGGAGTCCAGGCACGTTTCGCGATCAGGAACTCATCCATCAAGCCATCGAGGTTTCGGACTTCCCACTTCGTCCCGGCCGCCCATTCGTGATACGGCCAGTTGCCGATATCCGCAATCCCGACGCCCAGCTCCCGAGGTTCTTCGATGGCCACCGTCCCAATCACTTCGCCATTCACGTAGTGGATTACCTGCCGGGCTTTGCTGTCGTAGACGACACCGAGATGCACCCATTCACCCAATTTGATGAACTGATAGAGATTGACGGGACAGTGATAGTACTGGCGGTCCGAGCGTCCATTCAGGGGGGCTGATTCGGCAAAGTGGAGATGCATTACCTTTTCATTAACATTGATCAGCGTCCAATGAATGTGATTGTCCTGCCTCGTTTCCGGATGGATCAGGGACACCTCGGCGGAACCGATATCGTCAAGACGCACCCAGCAAGCGAGGGACAGGTCCTTGTATAAACCCGGCAGGTCCAACCTCACGCGATGGGATGAATTGTTAAAGCTCAAGGCCCCCTTCCCCGGCCAACGTCCATCGACCCATTTGCATCCGACGATTGCTCCATCCGTGTGCGGCGGGCCCGCCTCGGCATGATTTCGGACCTGACGTTCCCATGAGGAAACGCGCGGCAAGGTGTAGGCGATGAGCATGTCCGGATCCTGAGACAAGGTGGCCTGATAGGCGGCCCATTCCTCGAAGCGGGCCTGCGCACCTTCGCTCAACTGCACCGATGCCTGAAACTCCCTCGGGCGGGCAGCGATGGCCTTTGAGCGATGATCCGCACCATAGCTCACGGCATTCCCTGATTTGAGAATTCGTTCAGGCTGTCCTTTTTCGAGGATCGACTGGACCCTCACCTCACCTTCGAGGACGTGGACTTCACCCTGTCCGTTTTTCTCGAGCTTGATGCCGAACTCCGTCCCGAGGTCCACCACCTTGAAGGCGGTGCTATCGACCCGGAATCCGCGGGCAGGTGGCGGCACATTTGCCCACAGATTGCCGTAATCGAGACGGCACAATTCCGGGCTTATCAGATGGAACTTCGCCGGCGCGCGGAGAATCACGGTGACTCCCGAGTAGAAATCAATCTGAGCCACCCCTTCCAACAATTCGATCGTTCCCTCGCCGATGGGTGAACCATCGCCCAAGCGGTCCAAGGGCAGACTCGTTTGTTCACCCCAGACGGCATGACTTGATCGGGAAATCACCGCAATACCCTCGGAGTCCAGAGCGCTCGCCGCCTCCTTCGCCTGGGTCATCGGCTGTGACTTTTCGGGCTCCCAGGGTTTGGCCAGCATCAGGGCGATGGCGGCGGCCGCCGCAAGCCCTCCGGCCAGCACGGGAACCCACCGACGGATGACATTCCCCGATCGACTCGTGGACCTTTCGATCGTGCGATTGCTGATCGCCTCCTTGAGATCAGCGGCCAGATACAATTGTTCGACCAAGCGGCGCCGGCCGGCGGGGTGATGCCTGATGATCTCGCGCAGCCGGCCGGCATCGGGTTCCTCGAGGGAATCCGAGCGCAAACGTTCCGCCAGACGATCGACTTCACGATTGGAAAATTTCTGCATCATGAATCGTAGTTACGGGGTCTCCGGGCTTCGGCCCATCCGCCGGTGGATGCAGTCGAGCAGCAGCCCGTGCGCCTTCTCCAGGAGGAGGTAGACGGATCGCACGCTCATTCTCTGTTCCTTGGCGATGGATTTCACGGGGCTCTCTTTTTGATAGCGTGCCCAGAGGACCTCTTGGCAGCGGGAAGGGAGTTTCGCCAGACAGTGCTGCAGGTCATCGCGACGGTCTTCCATTTCGCAGCCGAGCGAGACCGACTCATCCGCCAATTTCATGAGATCCTCGTCTTCCAGAGATAGTGGAAGCCGCATTTGTTTTCGTCGCCAGTTCAGCGCGCAGAACCGCGCGACGCTCATTGCCCAGGCGGCAAAGTCCGTGCCTTCTTCGAATTGGTCGAACTTGCGCCAAAGCACCATCGATACCTCCTGCATCAAATCCTCGGAGGAGGTGTGATTGTGCAGAAGCGAATAAATGAAGCCGTAGATCCGATGGCGGTTCGTAATCAGCAACTGTGAAAACAACTCGCCTCGCCCGCTGTCATTGGTGGCTATGGAATTCCCGCCCATCTACGCAGGACAATGTCGGCCGCGCCCAGCCATTGCAAAGTATCTCCAACAAAGATTCGCAGAACTCCTTGAGTCCCTGTGATTTGTCATACAACCTGGAGGATTGGGCGTATGACGGGAGAGTTATCCCCAGCGCAGCCCTTGGCCCCTCCGCTCGGGTCCTAGAGATTCTCCGGCGTTTGGAGAAGTTCGCTGATCCGAGCAAGAAGCATTCCCGCGCCTCCTCCGTCGACCACGCGGTGATCGAAGGTGACCACCAGATCCGCTTCCGTGATCGGGACGAAGGCCTCGACCTGCTTGCTCCAGGTCGGACGGGTCACACCAGCGGCCAGACCGAGAATCAGGGTTTCATTCGGAAGCGGAATCGGAGTGCCGGATGTTAGGCCGAAGGTTCCGAAGTTCGTCACCGTCGCGATGCCTCCCTTGGTATCGTTTTCAGTCAGACGGCGGCGTCTCGCCCGATCGACCATCGCGGCATATTCATCCGTCAGCTGTGCCAGCGTCATGGTATCCACATTCCGCAGAACGGGCACCACCACGCCGTCTTCCACCTGCACCGCCACGCCGATATCGAAGGCGCGCGGATGCACGATCTTCTCGCCTATCAGGAATCCCGCGCTCGCCGGATCCTCTGCCAGTGCGATCGCAAAGGCGCGGAGGACGTAGAGCGTCAGCCCCGGTTTCGGATCCTGCTTGCCGCGGTGGTCCAGAGTCCGGTCGAGGCGCACCGGGCGACCCACCGTCGCAAGCGGACGGGTCCAGCTGCGGCGCATCGCATCCGCCACTGCCAGGCGCATCGGTGACGCGTGGCTGCTGGGCCATGTTTCGATGTAATCCAGGAATTTTTCGAGATCCTCGACCGTCACCCGGCCGGCAGCACCGGTTCCGACGACTGCGGAAATGTCCGCTTCGCGAAGACCCAGCTCATCCATCCGTGCGCGCATCCGAGGCGAGATGTAGTGCGCACCCTTGACCCCGGCGGGCACGGGAAGTCCGCGCACGCTCGGCTCGACTACCGGCTGCTGCTCTTCATACGTCTCGTCATCGACGGCGAAGTGAAGGTTCTTTTCCTCCTGCTCGGGGGCCGCTGCTGCCGCCACCCGCTTTTCGGCTGCGGACTCCAGCGTTTCCACTCCTGTCTTCGCGACTTCTTCATCCGTGACTTCGAGGAGTCCGAGGGTGGTCCCAACGGGATAGGTCTCGCCTTCCTTCGCCGTGATTTCCCTCACGACTCCGGAGCAGAGCGTCGTTACTCCCATCGTCGCCTTCTGGGTTTCCACCTCGATCACCTCCTGATCGGCGGCGACGCTGCCACCTTCTGTGATGTCGATGCGAATAATCGTCGCCTCGGCGATCGACTCGCCGAGCTGGGGCATGAGAATCGGAACGGTTGGCATACTAGAAAGATAGTAGCTCGCGCAGGGCGAGACAGGTGATTTCAGGAGTTGGGCAAGATGTCGCCCGTAGCTTGGTTGGAAGCGGGTTCGACATACTCAGAAGGATAACAGCTCTCTCATCGCCAGGCAGATTGTTTCGGGCGTAGGGCGATGAGCAGCCCAGAGGTTCGGGTGATAGGGCACCGGCGTATCGCGGGAGTTCAGCCGCTTCGGCGGAGCATCCAGCAGATGGAAGCCTTCGGTAACCACCCGGGAAACCACCTCCGCAGTGACCCCGCCCCAGGGAAATGCTTCGCCGAGCGCCAGCAAGCGACCGGTGCGTGCCACGCTCGCTAGAACCGTGTCCATATCGAGCGGCTTGACGGTGCGCAGGTCGACGACCTCGATATCCCAACCGCTCTCGACCTTCAATCGATCCGCCGCGCGGACCGCTTCATGGACCATCGCACTGTAGGCCACGATCGTGGCGTGCTTTCCCGGACGGGTAATCCGGGCGCGTCCGAGAGGAAGACCGTCGCCATTGATCGAGTTTGCCTTCAGCCAGCGGTACAGGAACTTGTGCTCGCAGTAGACCACCGGATCATCGAGCTCTACCGCCTGAATCAGCATGTGGTAGGCATCCGAGACCGTGGCGGGAGTGACCACCACGATGCCGGGATAGTGGGCATAGATCGCTTCCATGCTTTGACTGTGGAACGGACCGGATCCGGGCGTGCCACCGGAAGGAAGCCGCACCGTGATCGGCACCGGCACTCCGGTTCGGTAGTAGTGGGTTCCCGCCTGGTTGACGATCTGATTGAAGGCCACCGACGAGAAATCCGCGAACTGCATTTCGATGATCGGCCTCATGCCATCGACAGCCGCGCCGATGGCCATGCCAACCATCGCATCCTCACTGATCGGGGAATCCAGAACCCGGCCGGGATACGCTTCCGCCAGACCTTTGGTCGCCTTGAAGGCACCGCCGAAATTGGCGATGTCCTGACCGTAAAGAAACACCCGTGGGTCGTCCTTCAGCAGTTTTTCCTGAGCTTCGCGAATCGCGTCGACGTAGGTAATGCTCATGCTTCGCTCGTCGTTGAAAGGTTCTGTGAAAAGGCTTCCCATTCTTCGTGCCATGGGTCGGGCACCGGGTCCTGCTGAGCGACGGCCAGAACCCGCTGAATTTCGTCAGCCACTTCATCGCGCCAGGCCGCGATTTCCTCGGCGCTGGCGTAGCCTGCCGCCACCAGCTGTTCCCTGGCGACGTCCATGCAATCACGTCCCACATGTCCTGCCCGCAAGGTATCCGGAACGTAGCTTCCATCGTCATGCTCACCGTGACCGCTCAGGCGCAGCAATCTCGCCACCACCATCTGGGGTCCCTGCCCTTCTCTCGCCTGTTGCACGGCGGCGCCGATGCCACGCACGCAATCGAGAAAATCCGTGCCGTCCACCGAGTGGGCGCCGACGCCGTAGCCCTTTGCCCGGTCGAGCAGGTCTTCACAGGCGAACTGCCGATCATTCGGTGTCGAGTAGGCGAACTGATTGTTCGCCACCACCACGACCAGTGGAAGTTTCTCGACCGCCGCCGCATTCAGACCTTCATGAAAGGCCCCTGTCGAGGTTGCGCCATCGCCCACACAGGTCGCTCCGACGGTTCCAGCCAGCTCGCCTTTCAAGCGCCGCGAGAGCAGCACCCCCGTAACCATGGGAACCTGGGCTCCGAGGTGGGAAATCATTGCCAGCATGCCTTCTTTCGGCCGGCCACGGTGGATATTGCCGTCGCGACCGCGCATCGGACCAAGCTTCGAGCCGAGATACGTGCGGGCACAGTCCATGACATCCTCGCCAAACCCCGTGCGCCCCGCCTGATCTCGGATCAGCGGCGCAAACACGTCGCGGCCCTGGATCAATGAGCAGCCGAGAGAGCCACTCACGGCCTCCTGGCCCTTGCCCAGATAGACGCCGCCGACGATTTTCCCCGCCTTATAAAGACTGGAAAGCTTGGTCTCGAGCTGCCGTGCCTTGAGCATTGCCAGAAACACCCGCCGAGCCTGCTCCCGTTCCGAGCCGGATGTCTGATCGTTCGTTACCCCCACGCGGGAAAGCTAAGGTTGCCAGCCCTTTTCCCGCAAGGGGTTTGCGTGTTTCGGTCGCTCACTTTGCCCGATTCCTTCCGATCTCCGTCCAATCCACCGTCAGCACCGGGAAAAATCCCACATTCCCGCCGCCTGAGATTCCCTCAAACCCACTGTACCCTTTTCTGCTCGACCGTCGTCTCTACCTTGAAGGCACGGCCATTATGACTACCGACCAGCTCACCGAACTTGTAGAAGCTCACCAAACGGAACTTTTCCGCTACCTGAAGTACCTGGGGGCGAACCACAGCGCGGCTGAAGACTTGGTTCAGGAGGTCTACATCCGCGCTTTCAAGGCATCCGCCACTCCCGATCTCACCAACCCGGTGGTTCGGCTCAGCTGGCTGCGCCGGATTGGTCACAATCTGTTCATCGACCATTGTCGCCGCAACACCCGATCGCCGATCGCTTTCAACAGCGAAACCGCTGAGCATGCCGAGAATTTCTGGCAAAACGAATTCATCCCCCACGATCAGGGCTTCGCCTGCATGGAGGCGCTCGAACAGTGCCTGCGTGGACTTCCAGAACGCCAACGTGCGATGGTCGACTCCTTCTACCACGCCCGCCAATCCCGCGATCAGCTCGCTTCGGAATTCGGCATCTCGCCCGATAGCGTAAAAATGGCACTCCGACGCATTCGTCACGGCCTCGGCAGCTGCATTCAACGGCGCCTCGCATCTTCCCTATGAATTCCGACGACCATCGCGATCGCCTCGTCGACATGCTGCTGCGTGAACTCGTCGGTCGGGAAACGCCACCCGACGTCTTGGAAAAAGTTCTCGAAGCGGTCCGCAACGAGCCCGGCAAGGCAAGATCCGTTCATCGCCCGGCACCTGTTAGCCTGCCCTCCGCCCGGCCCTCACTGACGCCGATTTTCGCCATCGCCGCGGTCCTCACCCTTGCAGCCGTGTGTCTCGGGGTGATGCATTTTCAGAAAATTGCGGACCGCAGGACTCCGACGCTCAGCGCCACCACCGGGTCGGTAAACCTTTCACCAGGAAAGCTTCATGGCGGCTCGCGGATCAAAACTGGCAGCGACTCCACGGCGACTCTTGATTACCCCGACGGCACTCAGGTCATCATCGAGCCCTTGAGCTCCGTTTCCCTTCCCGAACTTTCCCTCAGCGACCAGTCAAAGGTCCTCGATGTCACGAGCGGCGGACTGCAGGCTGATGTGGCAGCTCAAGGGAGCAGGTATCCAATGACGCTCAACTCCGAGCACGCCCAGGCCATCGTCGTCGGCACCAGGCTATCCTTCTCGACCAGCGCGACACGGACCCGATTGGAAGTCACCGAGGGAGAAGTCCGCTTTGCCCCGAAGAACGAGCCCAGAACGATCAGTGTCGGCACCGGCGAGTATGCCGAAGCCGATCCATCACGCCCCTCGATCTCGGGTCCGATGATTCCCAAACCGCCAGGCACCATCACTGGATTCACCTTGATGAACGCCGACACCGATGAACCGATCAGCGACGAGCTCATCCACAGCGGACAAATCATCTCACTGTCTTCACTACCCACAAAGCGGATCAGTCTTCGTGCCGAGCTCGCTGGTGAAACGCCCTTCAACGTGCGGTTCGCCGCCATCCGTCTCGATGGCAAGGACGTCGGCATCGCCAAGTTCGTGCCTCAGCATTACCCACCCTTTTTCCTGGCAGGAGACCATTCGGAAAGCCAACGCCCCGCGGACTGCCGCCCGTGGATCCCCCAGCCCGGCACCTACCGGATCTCCGCCATCCCGACATTTGGGCGAGGGAACGCACAGCGAAGCGGCGAAAGCGTTTCGATCGACCTCACCTTTTCGGATTAGACGCTCAACGCATCCCGGCAGGGCATGGCTTATCGGGCGGATCGGGCTCCAATCGCTCGACACCCAGCGGGCGTCCGCCTAAACAGCCCTGCACTCTTATGAAACCGACTCTGATCGTTCTCGCAGCAGGCATGGGCTCCCGATACGGCGGCCTGAAGCAGATGGACCCGATGGGACCCAATGGAGAAACCGTTCTCGATTACTCCGTGTTCGACGCCATTCGCGCCGGTTTTGGAAAGGTCGTTTTCGTCCTCCGTGAGGATTTCGCCGAGGCTTTCAAGGAAGGCGTCGGGGCTCGTTTTGCGGATCGGATCGAGGTCGATTACGCCTTTCAAAAGCTCGACGACCTCCCGGAAGGCTTCTCGGTTCCTGCAGATCGCGTGAAACCGTGGGGCACCTCTCACGCCGTCCGCGCGGCACGCCATGTGGTCGACGGTCCCTTCGCGGTGATCAATGCCGACG
Source organism: Haloferula chungangensis (assembly GCF_042664875.1). Taxonomy (NCBI): domain Bacteria; kingdom Pseudomonadati; phylum Verrucomicrobiota; class Verrucomicrobiia; order Verrucomicrobiales; family Verrucomicrobiaceae; genus Haloferula; species Haloferula chungangensis. The sequence continues at coordinate 14,133 of NZ_JBHTBS010000003.1, forward strand.
ACTTCTACGGGGCCGATGCCTACCGTGTCATCGTCGAGTGGTTCGCTGCTAACAACCGCAGCGATGGCAAGGACCACTACGCCATGGTCGGCTACCCACTCCGCAACACCCTTTCCGATCACGGTTCCGTCAATCGCGGCATTTGCCAAACCGACGACTCGAATCTGCTCACCGACGTCGAGGAAATCGTCGACATCGCACGCGGTGACGATGGCGTTCCGCGTGGATCCCGCATCGACGGGAGCATCATTGAGATCAGTGCCGACAGCCCGGTTTCGATGAACTTCTGGGGTTTTACCGAGAGCTACTTCGCGCAACTCGAAGATCACTTCACCACGTTCCTCAAGGAGAAGGGCAGCGAACTGAAGTCCGAATGCTACATTCCCACCGTGGTTGATGATCTGATCCGCAAGGGCCTCGCCGATTGCGAAGTGCTCGAAACCTCGGCCTCATGGTTTGGCGTCACTTATCCCGACGACAAACCGCACGTCGTTGAATCGATCGCGGCGCTCATCGAGAATGGGGCCTACCCGAGCCCGCTTTGCTGAGGCCCGCCGCTTTTCCGGCAGGTCGTCAGCCATCGCTTTCGGCCTGCTCCTTGCGTCGGCGCGCCAGCTCCCACATGAAGACCGCGGAAGTCGCGGCTGGATCCAGCACGGCTGAACCGGTTTCAACCGGCACATGCGCCAGGGAATCGCAAGCCAGGTTCCAGAAGCGACCCAGCCCTTCCACTTCGGCTCCGAGAACGATCGCCAGGCGTCCGGGTTCGATCTCCAGCGACTCGAGCGAGACGCTTCCCTCGCCCGCCGCCCCACCGATCATGGTGAAGCCGGCCGTCTTCAGGCAGCGGAGGATCTGACCTCCATCCGCGACCCGTACCGGCAGGCGGAAAACCGCCCCCGCCGAGGCTCTAACAGCTCCGCGCTCAAAGGGAGACACCCCTTCCCTTCCAAAGATCACCGCCTGAGCTCCGAGAGCCGCCGCGTTCTTGAGGATCGATCCCACCTGCTCTTCGCTGTGGAGCCGCGGGCAAACCACGACCAAGGCGTCCTCATCCATTTCCTTCATCAGGCCCGCCACATCCGCCGTCTCATCGGGCAGCTTGGTGAGCCCCAGCACGCCCTCGTGATTTTCCGGCCCGACCAGGCGGTCCAGCTCGGCAATCGGCCGGCGGTGCAATTCAAGTCCGCTCCAAACGGGTGGCTCCCAGTCGCAGTTTTCTCCGGCCAGGATGCCGGCAAGGTCCCACCAGCCTGCGACGGCAGCCTCCACGGCCTGCCGACCCTCCAAGATCACCCACGGATCTTCCCGGTCGGTGATCTGTTTCTGCAACTCCCTGACCCAATCCGGCTCGTCGTCCACGAGCGATGGTCTAGCAACAAGACGCTCAGCCGTCTATCCCCGGCCAGATCATTTGTCAGGATCATTTGTGAGGACCAGAAAGTGAGCATCGCGGCCAATTCCGGGGTCGCCAGACAGACCGGCATCACACAGCCCATCAGATCTCCTTTTTGGCGGAAAAAAATGTGGTTTAAGCAAGTTTACACTTTGCATTTCTGTAACACGAGATCACTTTTCCGACGCGCTTCGGCGCGATGCTTGCTGGGAGAGGCCAACGCCTGACACCGAATTGCACTCCGGGGGGAGGGTCAATTCAATTGGCGCTGATACCACCAGCAGCACTCAGAAAAGTCGCGAGTTGTGAATCCGGGGGGAATCCAACTCGCGTCTTTCTGTACCCTCGGCGCCCGGACCGACATTCCGCTCAGAGCTCGTTGTATTTCAGGTTGTTTCCCTTTGCCTTGGAAACCGGATAGCGCTCCTCGTTGCGTGCAATTTTTGCTTCCATCACCTCGCCCAGGTTCATTCCCAGCAGGTCCGCCATTTCAAAAAGGAGGATCCCCACATCGGCGATCTCCGAAGCAATCTCTTCGCGGTGATCGGCAGCGCGCGTCTCGACCTGATCCGGCTGCTGCCAGACAAAGTGCTGCATCAACTCGCCCGCTTCCGCCGCAATTGCCACGGCCATGTCCTTTGGATTGTGGAACTGTTCCCAATCCCGAGCCGCTGCAAAACTCCGAATCCTACCAGTAAGCTGCTTGATCGAGTCTGACATGCATCGACTTCGCAGCATTGCGCCAGCTTGCCAAGCCGATTCCCGGAATCACACCGGCCCTTGCGCCTCACAGGACTATGACTATCTTGTCCTCAATGAAACGACTCTGGCCCCTGATGCTCGCCCTCTCTCTCAGCGCTTGTGCCGATCAAACCGCTATGGAAACCGACGACAAGAAACCTGAAACTCCGCCCGCCGTGGTGAAGAAAACCGACGCCGAGTGGAAGAAAGAGCTCACGCCCGAGCAGTACCGCATCCTTCGCCAGGCTGGCACCGAGCCTGCCAACGGCCCGGTCTATCAGCAGTTTAAAAAACAGGGCGGCGGCACCTACTACTGCGCCGGTTGCGATGCCGAGCTCTTCTCATCCAAGGAGAAGTTCGACTCCCATTGCGGTTGGCCGTCGTTTTACGATCCGGCGAATGCCAAGAACGTCAAGACCAGCGTCGACTACCACATCGGCGTGCCGCGCACCGAAGTTCTCTGTGCCGTGTGTGATGGCCACCTGGGACACGTCTTCACCGGCGAAGGCTTCGACACCCCCACCGACAAACGCTACTGCATCAACGGCATCGCGTTGAAATTCGTGCCATTCGAGGAGGAGAAAGCCGACAAGCCGGCACCCGAGACCGAGGAGAAAAAGTCCTGACCCGCGCCTCAAGCTGAGTTGCTATCCACTTCGAACAGGCGCTCCGCCGCTCGCACGGCGTCGCCGTCTTCTGGAAGGCACTCCGCCCCGAGCGGCAGGGTGTAACCCATATCACGAACCCTGCGGAAGACTTCCGAGTAGTTGACTTCGCCGGTGCCCGGTTCATGCCGGCCCGGCGAATCGGCAAATTGCACGTAGCCGATCCACTCGCGCCCTTTTTCGAGGTTATCGAGGAGATTGCCTTCGAAGCGCTGCATGTGGAAGAGGTCCCAGTTGAGCTTCACCCACTCGGATCCCACCGCCTTGCAGATCGCGATGCCGTCCTCACTTCCGTAAAGGCAATGGGCCGGGTGATTGTAAGGATTCATCGGCTCGAGAATCACCGTCCGTCGGAACTTCTCCAGAACCGGCACTGCCGCCTTGAGCTTCTCGATCACGGCCGCATGCATCTGCGCTTTGCTCAGTCCATCGATGTCATCGCCGGCGACCACGCAAAAGCGATCGCAGCCGGGAAGAAGCGAGGTCGCCTCACAGGCCGCCTCGATTTCGGCCACGAAGCGCTCGACAGGAAACGTCGGGTCGTTGATCTCCTTGCCAAAGCCCCAGGCAGTGAACTGGGTCGCGGTCATCCCGTGACGCCTCAGCAGATCGCCACCTGTTTTCAAATCCTTGTCCCTCCAGGTCCAGAGTTCGATGGCGGGAAAGCCGAGCCTGGCCGCCTGCTCGATCCGCTCACCGAACTCTCCTTCAAACCACATCTCGATGTTCACCGCGATCGGTGTGTGCGGCGTTCTTCCGGGAAGTTCGATGCTTTCGCTCATGGCCAAAGCCATAACCAACCGCCATGGCATTGCACGCACGGATCCCGCGCTCCTTTAAAGAATCGTGAAATGACCCGAGTTCATTCCGCGTAAGAAACGAATCGTTGAAATGCAGTCGTCCCTACCATCCACTCTGAGCGCCCTTCTTCTCGCCTTCCCGCTTCCCGCGCAAGCAGAGTCGGACGTCTCCTTCCGGGCGGCGCGGCGAGTCCTGGAAACCAAGTGCCTTTCCTGCCACCACCCGGAAAAGACCAAGGGCGATCTCCTGATGACCAGCCGAGAAGACTTCCTCAGGGGCGGTGATTCAGGACCCGTGATCGACCCGGGAAACGCCGATGGCTCCCTGCTCATCGAGCGCATCACCCTCGAGGAAGACCACGACGACATCATGCCGCCAAAGGGCAAGCCCCTCGACGCCGAGGAGATCGCGACCCTCAAGGCATGGATCAACGAAGGTGCTCCCTGGCCCGACGGCATCAGCATGTCGCCGCGCCCTAAAACCGCCCTGCCTGATTGGGACGCCCCCGCCGACCCGGAGATCGAATCCATTGCCGCCTACCCCTCAGAGATCACGCTCGAATCCGAAGCCGATTTCCATCGCGTGATCGTGATTGCCCAGTTCAAGGATGCCTCCACGCAGGACATCACCCGACAGTCGAAACTGTCTCTAACAGATCCATCCCTCGCGCGTCTGTCCGACACGACGCTGCGGCCATTGAAGGATGGCAAAACCACGCTCAGGATTCACTACCGGGGACTCGATACCGAGATTCCGCTCGAAGTGAAGAATGCCTCCACCCCGCGGCCGGTGTCCTTCCAACTCGACGTGATGCCGATCCTCACGTCCGCCGGTTGCAATACCGGCTCCTGTCACGGTTCCGCCCGTGGACAGGACGGCTTCCATCTCACCCTTTATGGATTCGATCCCAAGGGTGACCACTTTCGGCTCACCCGTGAAAGCCCCGGACGGCGCATCAATCTCGCCCTTCCGGACTCCTCGCTCATGCTCACCAAGTCCACCGGCGAGGTCCCCCATACCGGCGGCAAGCTGTTTGGCAAAGAGAGCGAAAACTACCGCATCCTCCGCGAGTGGATCGCCAATGGAGCGGAGTACGACAAAGAAGGCATCCCCCAACCGACGAGCATCAGCATCGAGCCGCCGGAGTTGCTCATGAAGGGAGCCGACATCGAGATCCCCCTCACCGTCCGCGCCAGCTACTCGGATGGGAGTGATCGCGATGTCACCCTCCTGACCTCGTTCTCCTCGTCCAATGACAACTCGGCGAGCATTGAAGCCAACAGCGGCCTGACCCGATCGAAGAACCGCGGTGAAGCCTTTCTGTTAGGACGTTTCCACACCTTTACCGAGGGCGTTCAGACCATTGTCATTCCCGACGACCTGCCTTACACCCGGCCCGAACTCCCCGTCTTCAACGAACTCGACCGGCACGTCTACGACAAGCTCCACAAGCTGCGCATCATTCCCTCCGAACTCTGCAGTGATGAGGTCTTCATCCGCCGTGCCTACCTCGATCTGATTGGTCGGGTGCCGAGCACCGAAGAACGTGCCCGCTTCCTCGAAGCGGAGGATGCCACGAAGCGCGCCGCACTCGTCGATGAGCTCATCGATCGCAAGGAGTTCACCGAGCTATGGGTGATGAAATGGGCCGAGCTCCTGCAGATTCGCACCTTTAATCAGGGAGGCCAGCAGGTATCCTACAAGGCCGCGCTCGGCTACTACGGCTGGCTCCGTGAGCGCATTGCCGGAGGGGTGCCATTCAACGAAATCATTCGCGAACTCCTCGCTTCTGAAGGGGGAACCTTCTCCAGCCCCGCCACCAATTTCTTCCAGATCGAACAGGACGTGCTCAAGCTTTCGGAGAACGTCGCCCAGGTCTTCATGGGCACCCGGATCCAGTGCGCCCAGTGCCACAATCACCCTTTCGATCGCTGGACCATGGACGACTACTACGGCTTCGCGTCTTTCTTCGCCCAGGTCAAACGCAAGCCCGCCGAAGACCCGCGGGAACGCATCATCTTCGATGGCGGCGGCGAGGTGAAGCATCCCGTCACCAATCAGAATGTGAAGCCACGCTTCCTCGGTACCGAAACGCCCGAGAACTTTGGCAAGAAATCGCGCCGTGAAGCGGTCGCTGACTGGCTGGCCTCACCCGACAATCCATGGTTCGCTCGCAATGTCGCCAACATCACCTGGGCCCACTTCTTCGGTGTCGGCATCACCGATCCGGTCGACGACATCCGGATATCGAATCCTGCCTCGAATCCCGCTCTGCTCGACGCCCTGGCGGACAAGTTCATCCAATCCAACTACGATATTCGTAGTATCGTGAGACAGATCTGCACGTCGCGCACCTACCAGCTCGCCAGCAGGACCAATGAAACGAACGCCACGGATGAAACCAATTTCTCCCACGCCATGATCAGGCGGCTGCGTGCCGAAGTGCTGCTTGATTCGATCTCCGCCGTCACGGAGACCCCCAGCAAGTTCAAGGGCCTTCCCTCGGGTGCCCGGGCGGTTCAGATTGCCGATGGCAATACCTCGACATACTTCCTCACGACCTTCGGTCGCGCCAGCCGGGCCACGGTCTGCTCGTGCGAAGTCAAGATGGAGCCGAATCTTTCTCAGGCGCTGCATCTCTTGAATGGTGAATCAACCCACAACCGGATCAAATCTAGCAAGGTCATCTCATCGATGATCGAGAAGAAGGTTCCGCCGGAATCGATCGTCGAAAACCTCTACCTGCGAACCCTGGGACGCGTGCCGACGCCGGAGGAGAAGGAAAAGATTGCTCCCCATCTCGCTGAGACAAAGAACCCCAAGGAAACCCGCGAGCTCCTCGACGACGTCTTCTGGGCGCTCCTGAACTCCAAGGAGTTCCTCTTCAACCACTAAGAATCCCTCGGGAGGGGTCGGTCACCCGCTTGCTCTTCAAGAACCCGCCACTCCCCCCGTGTGGTTCTTTCTTTTACGCAAGAATTCCGAAGGAAAAGCGTATCGTTTCTTAGCTGTGGAACCTGCCTTGAAGACCGTCACCCTGATTGCCGCCCTGCTGCCTTCGCTGGCCGCCGCGAAAGTCACCTATGACGATGATGTGCTTCCGGTGTTCGAGCAGGTCTGCCTGAACTGCCACAATCCCGACAAGACCAAAGGCGGTCTCGATCTCTCAAGTTTCAGTGCCACCCTGCAAGGCAGCTCCGGAGGGAAAATCGTCGAACCCGGCGACCTTTCGTCGTCGCTTCTCGCCGTCATCAAACAAAGCTCCGAACCGAAGATGCCACCGGAAGGTGAGCCGCTTTCCTCGGCACAGATCGAGACCATCAAAGGCTGGATCGAAGGCGGGCTGTTAGAAAACAAGTCCTCATCGGCTAGGAAACCGTCGAAGCCGAAGTTTGATGCCTCGCTCCAATCCGACCCCGCCGCGAAACCCGACGGGCCGCCCCCCATGCCCGAGCACGTCCTGCTCGAACCCTGCGTCGTCGCCCCCCGCGCGTCCGCCATCCACGCGATGGTCGCCTCGCCATGGGCGCCCCTGCTCGCGGTGACCGGGCAGCGTCAGGTGCTGCTCTTTCATACCGAATCCCTCGAACTCGTCGGCGTGCTTCCTTTTCCTGAAGGCGACCCCGTCTCGCTCGCCTTCACGCCCACTGCCCGCTACCTCATCGTGGGGGGCGGCATCCCTGGAAAGTCCGGCAAGACGGTGACCTTCGATGTGACCAACGGTGAGCGCATCCTCACCGCCGGCAAGGAGTTCGATACCGTCATCGCCACCGACCTTCACCCGAATCTCGACAAGGTCGCCACCGGATCCCCCTCGCGCCTTATCAAGGTGTGGAAGACCGAGGACGGCTCCCAGATTGCATCGATCAAGAAGCACACCGACTGGATCACCGCCTTGGACTACTCGCCCGACGGCATCCTTCTCGCCACAGGCGATCGCAATGGGGGCGTGTGGGTTTGGGAATCGGGCAGCGGCAATGAGTTCCACACCCTGAGAGGACATCAAGCCGGCATCACGGCCGCGCAGTTCCGCCCCGATTCGAACATCCTCGCCAGTGCTTCCGAGGACGGCAGCGTGCGTTTCTGGGAAATGAATAACGGCAAGGAAATCAAGAAGATCGACGCCCATCCGGGTGGCGTCCTGGCCTTCTCGTGGGCTCGCAATGGATCATTCGCCACCGCCGGGCGGAACAAGATCGCGAAAGTGTGGAAACCGGACTTCGGCCAACTTCGCGAAATCAAAAACCTCCCCGACATCCCAACGGCCATTTCGCTCAACGCCGAGGGAACCCGGCTTTTCATCGGAGATTACAACGGACACATCGCGGTCTACGACACCCAGAAAGGCGACAAGCTGGGCCAGATGAACGCCAACCCCCCGAGCATCGAATCCCGCCTGGCCTTCATTCAGAAACTCAGCGCCGAGCTTCCGCGCGTGGTTTCGGAGAAGAGCCAGAAGCGCGATCAGGCGAAGACCGAACGCGACGCCAGAAAGCAGCAGATTGCCAAGGCCGAAGAGGCCGCCAATAACGCCAGACGGGCAAGCAAATCAGCCGAGAAGGTTCTCGCCGAGGCCAAGGGCATTCAGCCCCCCGACCCCACCCGCGTCGCAGATGCCAAAGCAAGCCTGGAACATGCCCGCAAGGAAAGTTCGGAGGCCGACCAGCGGCTCGCCAAAGTGCGTGAGCAACTCAAGCCCGCCGAGGATCAGCTTGCCAAGCTGGAGGCTGAACTCAAGAAGTCCGAGGAATCCGCCAAGTCGCTCAAGCGGCAGCAAACCCACTGGGAGGCTGCCCGTCTGAATGCCCGCGCCATGGCCACCGCCGCTCAAGCCACAGAACTCGCGATCGCTTCAGAGGATCTCGCCACGGAATTCAGCGACTTGGCGAGATCTGTCGAGAATGCTCGTTCCCAACTCCGCCAAATGCGCGGCAATCGGGCGAAAGTCGCCAAAGATCTGGAGACCGCAAAAGCCTCCAGCACCGAGGACCTGGAGACGACCCTCGCCCACCTGGACAGCGAGATCGCCGAGCAAAGAGAATCACTATCCAAGCTGGAAACGGATCTCCTCGAGGTCCGGAGACTGGCAGACCAGCAGCTCCCCGAGGCCGCCAGGGCCAAACGAGAAGCCGCCGCTCTGAAAAAGGCCTATTTTGACAAGCTCAAGCCTACTCCTTGACGGCTCCGCCCAAGCCGCTACTTTATCAGCCAAACGACAGGGGTGCTCCACGACCGAGGAGCCGAGATTTTCCGCCGCGTGGAAAAGACCCTCCGAACCTGACGCGGCTCGCACCGCCGTAGGAAGTCGACCCCCGATTCTTCTTCTCTCCGGCCGCACCCTCTCAGGTGTGGCTTTTTTCATACCCAGTTATCTCAATCTCGCATTATCCCAATCAACTTCCCAAAAAGATGATCTCGCCAAACGAATCCGACGCCCTTCCGGAAAACTCCAAACGCCGTAGCGACTACACCGGCAACTTTATCGAGGACATCGACAACAGCGCGGAACTCGCCGCGCTCGAAAAGGACCCCACCATTTTCCCGAACTCGACCCGAGTCTACATCAAGGGTCAGATCCATCCGAGCGTCTCGGTCCCGATGCGCGAAATCCGGCTTTCCGATACCGAACATCCGAACGGCCGCATCGAGAAGAACCCACCGATCCGTGTCTACGACTGCTCAGGACCATGGGGCGATCCATCATTTGAAGGCGACGTCACCAAGGGTCTTCCCGAACTTCGTCGCGAGTGGATCCTCGCCCGCGGCGACGTCGAAGAATACCAGGGTCGCGAGGTGAAGCCATCCGACAACGGCTACCTCAGCGACACCCACGCCGAAAAATACAACGAGAGCAAGGCCGCCAAGAACAAGCTCAAGGAGTACCCCGGCCTGAAGCGCAAACCGCTGCGTGCCTCCGCCGGCCACCCAGTCACGCAGAAGTGGTATGCCGACCAGGGCATCATCACTCCCGAGATGGAATACATCGCCATCCGTGAAAACATGGGCCGCCTCGAAGAGTTCAAGACCATCAGCGATCAGTACGTGCCTTCCGAGCCGGCCGCCAAATCAACCCTCCGCCAGCAGCTCAGCGAGCTCATCGCCCGGAATCTCCCCGAAGACGAGTTCCAGAAGCAGGCCGAGCAGCTCCTCGAACGGCAATCATCGAACTCCAATACAACCCCTGAGGGCTACGAGATGCCGCGTCCTTCGGAGATCGATCCGATGAAGCAGGTTTCGCGCAACGCGATGAACCACCAACATCCGGGCCAAAGCTATGGAGCGCAGGTTCCCAAGCTCATCACCGCGGAATTCGTGCGCTCCGAAGTCGCCCGCGGCCGCGCCATCATCCCGGCCAACATCAATCACCCGGAAAACGAACCGATGATCATCGGCCGCAATTTCCTCGTGAAAATCAATGCCAACATCGGCAACTCGGCCGTTGCCTCAACCATCGATGAGGAAGTCGAGAAGATGCGCTGGTCGACGAAGTGGGGCGCCGACACCGTGATGGATCTTTCCACCGGCAAAAACATCCACGCCACCCGCGAATGGATTCTCCGCAACTCACCCGTCCCAATCGGCACCGTGCCGATCTATCAGGCGCTCGAAAAAGTGAACGGCAAGATCGAAGACCTCACCTGGGAACTCTTCCGCGACACCCTCATCGAGCAAGCCGAGCAAGGGGTCGACTACTTCACCATCCACGCCGGGGTGCTCAAGCGCTTCGTGCCCCACACCGCCAAACGCATGACCGGCATCGTTTCACGCGGCGGATCGATCATGGCCAAGTGGGCCCTTCACCACAACGAGGAGAACTTCCTCTACACCCACTGGGATGAAATTTGCGACATCTGCGCCGCCTACGACGTGAGCTTCTCGATCGGCGACGGCCTGCGTCCCGGCTCGATCGCCGATGCCAATGACTACGCCCAACTTGCCGAGCTCGAAGTCCAGGGCGAGCTCACGCTTCGCGCCTGGGAAAAGGGCTGTCAGGTCATGAACGAAGGCCCCGGTCACGTTCCGCTGCACCTCATTCAGGAGAACATGCAGAAGCAGATCGAGTGGTGCCACGAAGCTCCCTTCTACACCCTCGGCCCTCTAACAACCGACATCGCGCCCGGCTACGATCACATCACCTCCGGCATCGGCGCCGCCAACATCGGTTGGTATGGCTGCGCGATGCTCTGCTACGTCACGCCCAAGGAGCACCTCGGCCTGCCTAACAGAGACGACGTCCGCGAAGGAGTCATCACCTACAAGATCGCTGCCCACGCCGCCGATCTTGCCAAGGGTCATCCCGCCGCCCAGGAGCGAGACAACGCCATTTCGAAAGCCCGCTTTGAGTTCCGCTGGCGCGACCAGTTCGCCCTCGGCCTCGATCCCGCCCGCGCGATCGATTTCCATGACGAAACGCTCCCAGCCGAAGGCGCCAAGACCGCCCACTTCTGCTCGATGTGCGGCCCGACCTTCTGCTCCATGAAGATCACCGCCGACGTCCGCAAGTACGCCGAAGAAAACGGCTACACCGAGGAACCTCAAACGGCATCCGTCTAACCCGATTTCACCGCCATCCGCGAGCAGTCCAACATCCTCAACGGCCCGCTGATGCCGTGCAGCATGGATCCCCTGACGGGATTCATGCGGGATGGTTATTGCCGACTCGGCCCGAACGATCAGGGCGTGCACACCGTCTGCGCCGTCATGACCGACGACTTCCTGAACTTCAGCAAGGCGGTCGGCAACGACCTTTCCACGCCTCGCCCGGAGTACGGGTTTTCAGGACTGAAGGCGGGTGATCGCTGGTGCCTCTGCGCCGCTCGCTGGCAGGAGGCCTTCGAAGCCGGCCAGGCCCCTCCCGTCATTCTGGAAGCCACCCACATCTCCACCCTGGAGTTCGTCGACAAGGAAAGCCTCGTCGCCAGGGCCTGGTCTGAGTAGCAGAAGACAAGCTTGGCGCCGATTCAACTCACCTTCTTCACATACATCGCCTTCAGGGCGATCGACATGCCATCCATCTTGCAGGAGATCTCGTGATCTCCTTCCACCAGCCGGATCGGCTTTGATTTGGTGCCCACCTTGAGCACATCGGAGGATCCCTTGAGCTTCAGGTCTTTGATCATGGCGACCACATCTCCGTCCGCCAGCAGGTTACCAAAGGCATCCTTCACCACCAGCCCCTCGTCCTCGAGCGGCCACTCATGCCCGCAGGTCACACACTCGTAGTGCTCCTCGAGGGTCAACACTTCGTTCATTTCACACAAGGGGCAGGCGCGATCACTCATGGGTTTGGGGTAGTCCCTCAGAGCCGCAAGCTCAAGCGCCCATTCCACATTGTGGTTTCGACAAGCCGTCCCAGCCACCTAGGCTCGCTCACGTGAACCGACTTCGCCGACTCAGCTGCTTCCTCTGCTTGATCAGTCTTCAAGCTCATGCCGAAGAGAAATTCCTCACGTTTGAGGTGCGTGCCAGCGAGGTCGATTCCCGCGCCAGGGAGCATCCAGAGATTGGGTATGTTTTCGGCACAAAAGAAAAGCCGCAGGACATCCAGACCGCCTGCGTCGATACCCGTGTCCCCTCGAAAGGCCAACTCGTCATCTGGCTCATGGCGCCCAGCCAGCCGCTCTTCGAGCGCACCACCAGCTACGGTCTCCATAGTATTCAGGTGCACTATGCCCGTGCTTGGTTTGGGACGCTCTACGGTGGGTCAACGCCGCCGGACGACGACCTATTCCTCTCCAAAGTCCGCCTCGAGGCCGCCACCGGCGAGGACTTCAGCAAGGCCATCGATATCCCCAAGCCCGATGGTATGATGGAGCGTGCCCTTCAATTCGTCCTCTGGCTTGATAAGAAAAATCCCGAGGGAAAGTGGGGCCAGTTCATCGCCCCGAACGGCAAAGAACTGATCTGGGACAAAGTCATCATTGCCGGCAGTTCGCACGGATCCACCACCGCTGCCCGCTTCGCCAAGCACAAGAAAGTGGCCCGTGTCGTGATGTTTGCCGGCCCACGCGATCAGTACGACATGTGGCAACAACTCCCATCCGCCACTCCGCCCGAACGCTACCTTGGCTTCAGCCATGTCCTCGACCAGGGCTGGAAAGAGGACCACTACTCACGTTCATGGCAGCTCCTCGGACTCCAGAAGTTCGGCCCTGTCCTCAACATCGACACCTCGGTCCCGCCCTATCAAAACTCCCGCCGTCTGATCAGCGACGCCGATGTCGGCAGCAACCCTGACCATGCGCATAACTCCGTCATCCCGGGAAGTCGCAGCCCCAAGGACAAGCAAGGCAAGTTCCTCTACGAAGAGGTGTGGCGCTACCTTTTCACCCACCCCGTCGACCAGGTCGGCAAGGCGGTGCCCGTCGACCCGCATGTCCGGATGAATCAGCGCACCCGATAAGCGTCAGTTCAGTTTTTCCGACAGGAAGCGCAGCATCAGGCTCATGCAGACCCGCGCAATCGCAGGATTGTAGCGCGGGCCTTCATCGCGCAGAAAGGCATGCGCGGCGTTGAATTCGTGCCACTCGAACTCCAGCTCGGCAGCCTCGAGGGCCGCATGGATGGCAGCGCGACCTTCCTTGGGGATGTGTGGATCCTGACGACCCCAGGCAAACAGCATCGGAGTCTTGATCGTTCCGATGCGTGCCAGGGTGTCATCCGACTTGCCAGCACCGAGGGTCGCCGAGTGCAGATCCGTGGGATAAAACGCCACCACCGCATCGATGCCCTCGTGGTAGCCGGCTCGAACCGCAAGGTGCCCGCCCAGACAGACACCAAAGCTGGCAATCCGTCCGGTGCAGCTTTCATCGTTCTGCAGGTGACTGACGACCACTTCCACATCTTCATCGTAGGAAGCAAGCTCCTTGGCGTACTTCAATTCATTCCCCCGATCCGAACCCGCCTGATCGTAAGCGAGCACCGTTCCCAGCGCTTCGAACTCGTGATACACCTCGGGCACCACGACCAGATACCCTTCGCCAGCCAGAGTCGCCGCCATCCTGCGGATCGGAGCGGTGACTTGAAAAATCTCCGAATAGAAGATCACCGCCGGGTGAGCGCCAGCGCCTGCCGGAGAAAATTGATGCACCCGCATTGCACCGCGTGACGTCACGAGGTCCTGATAGGATTCCACTACATTTGCCATCCCGCCAACGATGCCCGATCCCTCAGGGATGACCAGACTTTCCCTCGCGGCCCCATTCAGGAAAGCAGCGCGAAATCTCTCCATCCACTGGCGCTTCAATCCTCAATCCCTCACCGGTATGCGGGTGGCGGAGTGTCAGCACTCTCGCCTGCAGAAGCATCCGGTCCCCCGTGCCGAAATACGCTCCTAACTCGTCACTCCTCTCCCGCCCCGCGTATCGATAGTCGCCAACGATTGGAAACCCGCACTCAAGCAGGTGACGCCGAATCTGATGGAATCGTCCCGTCTCGGGAACCGCACCTAACAGGGATACCGCCGTCGCGCCCTCGCCCTGAAATGCGATTCTCTCAAAACAAGTCCGGGCATCCAGCAGAGGTGCGTCCGGGTCCTTGCGCAATGGCGAGTCACAGCACCATCCCTGCTCGGTGCGACCGCTCACCACCGCCAGATACTCCTTCTTCACCTCCCTCCGTTCGAAAGACTGCTGGGCCAGGCTCGAAGTCGCCTTATCCAGCGCAAAAAGCAGCACCCCCGAGGTCGGACGGTCGAGGCGATGGATCGGATAGACGCGCTGATCGAGCTGATCGCGCACTCGTTTCATGGCAATCCATTCCGGCCCCTCGGGCTCGCGCCCGGGATGCACGATCATTCCCGCCGGCTTGTCGATCGCGACCAGGCAATCGTCCTGATAGAGTATCCGCAATGCCTCCATCATGCCAAAGTTCCGCCTCCTGGTACCGAGCGGATCGCGACGAATTCACCGCTGAATACCACGCAGTCCTGATCATCCTCACGGATGATCACCGACAATTTCATCCGTGCCTTCCCTCGACTTGAAAAAGTCCGACGGAATCCAGCAAGCCTGTTCGTGACCGGCATTTCACACAGCGCCCGAATCTCCTTTCGCACCGGATGCAAGTAATTGATTTCGCTCTTCTTCACCACCACATGCGCCTCCCGATCCCCCAGCGCCATCCATAGCGCACCGTAGCCTGCAAGAGTCGCCACCGTCGCAAGACTTCCGCCGAAAGCCGTGCCCAGATGGTTATGGTTCACCTCAAGCGGTGCCGTCAGTACCAAGCGACCCGCAAGGCACTCAGCCACGCCGATCCCCATCAGCCGCGAAACCGGGATCTGCTCATGCAGGTAAGCCTCCAGCTCCGCCGCCTGTGAAAGATCGCCCATGCTTCAGCTCAAGAGGTCCTTGTTGTAGTAGACCTTGATGAACTTCATTCCCTTCGCTTCATCGAAGCCCTTTTCGAGCACCGCGTCCGGCTTATCGACCACCTTGGGCTTCAGCTTGATCTCCACTCCGGTATCGAGCTTCATCATCGACTTCATGCCCTTTTTTGCCTTGACCACATCACGCTTTGAGATGTCGAAGGCGTCGTCCACTTTCACACCCTCTTCCTCTTCCAGTCGCCTCTTTTCCGCGGCAAATTTTGCTTTTGCCTCCGGCGTCCGCAGTGCCTGCTCCTCGAACTCCTGAAGACTGAACTTTTTCTTTCCGTCGAAGTAGGAAAGAGCCTCCTGAGCGGCGTTGTTCACTTCCCATGGCGGGGAGTCATCATCCGCAGCAGGAGCATCCGCACCCACCGCCGCCATGGCCATTTCCGCGACCTTCTTGGTCATCAAGCTCGGGTCCGCGATCGGCACCACGCTCAGGAAATCCCGGACCCAGAAGCGCGACTCGGCACCGGCACGATCGAAGGTCAGCACGTAGTAGCCCTTACCCGAGAAGTGATCGAGGATCAGACATCCCTTGTCGATCTTCTCCGGATTGATCCCCTGCTCGGTGGAAAGCTGAAGGTCGCCATCCCGTGCCGAAATACTCAGAAAAGGCGTGACGCTCTCCGACTTAAGAATGCAGATCGCCTTCTTCGGTTCACCCTCGATGTCGATGCCTTCGATCAGGGATATGCACAGATCGCCCGACTTGATGTTCGGGTGACTCGACTTCGAATAGAGCCGCTTCGCAATCTCGCAACCGCGCTCGAGCAAGGTCGCATCATCCGCGAGCATCGCTGCCGCACACTTGTTCAGTTCATGACTCTCCAACGAGGTATGATGATGGAAGCGGTGTCCCTGCATCCCCAGGCTCTTGAAGGGGCGAAGGAAGATCGACGAAAGCATCGCCTGATCTTCATCCTCCACCTTGAGTACCTGCTTGGACGTTACCAGTGGCTCATCCCTTGAAGGATTCCCCACCTTGGCCAGCACCAACCCGGCAATCCGGACATCATCGAAACCTAGTTTAATCGTCATTCAGCATGGGCAGCGCCCGTATTTCTCCAGTTAATATTTAAATGTTAGGACGGGTCATTCAGCCCATGGCCTTCTCCATCAGCTCGTTCATCCGACGCACGGTATCCCGCGCATCTTCGAGCAAGCCCGCGGCGATCAGCGAATTGTCGAGCAACTGACCCGCCACCAGCTTCGCAAGATCAGGATTCGAGTCCTTCGTTTCAGCGAGCTTCTTCACCAGCGGGTGGCGCGGGTTGATCTCCAACTCGACCTTCACCTCGTCTTTGAAGTTCTCGTCCATCGCCTTCATCATCGCGCGCATCTGGGCCGTCATGCCATCCTGGGGCACCAGCGCGATGACCGGGCTATCGACGAGACGCTTGCCTGCTTCGACCTTGGTCACGCGGTCGCCGAATTCCTCCTTGAGGAATTCGCACAACTTGCCGGTTTCCTCTTCGGAAAGCGCCTCACCCTCGACTTCGGCATCATCCAGATCGACGCCTCCTTGGGAGATGGACTGGAGTTTCTTGCCATCGAACTCACCAAGTGCCTCGACGACGTACTCGTCGACCGCATCCGTGAAGAACACGACTTCAAGGCCGCGCTTCTTGAACGCCTCGAGATAAGGACTCGCCTCAAGCTGCTCACGACTCGATCCGACGATGTAGTAAATCGTCTCCTGGCCGTCGTTCATCCGGGTCACATACTCGGAGAAGCTCGTCAGCTTGCCCGCATCGGTCATCGAGCTTTCAAAGCGCAGCAACTTCGCCAGAGCCTCCTTGTTGGCGAAATCGGTCGCGACACCTTCCTTGAAGAATCGGTCGAACTTCTTGTAGAAAGCCTGCCATTTTTCCGGATCACCCGTCGCTTCCTTATCGAACATCTTCAGCACCCGCTTGCTGATCACGCTGCCGAGTTTCCGCACCAGCGCGCTGTCCTGCATGCTTTCACGGGAAATGTTGAGCGGCAGGTCGGCGCTATCGATCACTCCCTTGAGGAAGCGCATCCAATCCGGAAGCAGATCCTTCGGCTCGGAGTCGATCAGCACCTTCTTGCAGTAGAGGGCCACTGCCGGATCGATCTTGTTGAGGCCCATTCGCTCCGGGTTCTCCGAGGGCACGAAGACCAGGGCGTTGATCGCGATCGGCGCATCTGCCGCGAAGTGCAGGCGATAGGCCGGCTTGTCATAGGCCTTTGCCTGGAACTTGTAGAACTCTTCGTATTCTTCCTCGCTGATCTCGCTCTTGTTCTTCAGCCACAGCGCTTCCACCTCGTTGACCCGAGTGCCATCGACCAGCACGGGGAATCCCACGAAGTTGCTGTAGGTCTCGATCAGATGCTTCACGCGGGCATCTTCGGCGTACTCTTTCTGGTCGTCCTTGAGTTTGAGCACGATTTTCACTCCGCGCTGCGCGTCCGGTGAATCCTCGATTTCATAGCCGGTCTTGCCATCGCTCTTCCAGACCAGGCCTTCGCCCTCCTGACGCCAGCTGCGCGTGTGCACCTCGACTTCGTCGGCGACCATGAAGGCCGAGTAGAAGCCCACCCCGAACTGACCGATCATGCTCGATGGCGTGCCGCCGCTTTCCTTCATCGCTTCGAGGAAAGCCTTGGTGCCGGAGTGCGCGATCGTGCCGAGGTTCTCGACCAGTTCTTCGCGATTCATGCCGATGCCGTGATCCTGAATGGTCAGCGTGCCGGCTTCTTTGTCCGCCGTCACCACCACCTGCAGGGGCAATTCCGGGTCATGCACATTCTTCTCGGTCGACTCGATGTGCCGAAGCTTCTCCATCGAGTCCGAGGCATTCGAAATCAACTCCCGCAGGAAAATCTCACGATCCGTGTAAAGGGAGTGAACCACGAGATCGAGCAACTGCTGGATCTCGGCTTGGAATACATGCTTTTCAGAGGTCGTTTCGCTCATAGGAGCCGGGAAAATAGCCATCCGAACCGAGCTGTCAACGCCCCCCCGCCTTGCAATCTTCCATGCCCAATTTTCCCGAGGCAAATCCTCGCAAACTTTGTGTCCTTGGCGATCTGGCGTTTCCTCCCTCAATCTCCCTGCGTGCCCGAAAAACCCCACATTGCCGTCGTCGGTGGCGGCCCCGCCGGACTCCGTGCCGCTGAAGCCTGCGCCGCCTCCGGTGCCCGGGTTTCGGTCTACGATGCCAAGCGCTCGGTCGGCCGCAAGCTCCTCGTCGCCGGCTACGGCGGCCTGAACATCACCCACGGCGAGGACCTCGAAACCTTCGTCACCCGCTATTCCGGGCCGGGATTGCCTGCCGAGCACTTCGCACGGATCATCCGCGCCTTTTCCCCGGACGAGCTCAGAAAATGGGCCACCCAACTCGGCATCGAAACCTTCGAGCAGCGCACCGGCCGCGTCTACCCGAAGGAAATGAAAGCCGCCCCGCTCCTTCGCCGCTGGATCGAGCGCCTCCGCCAGCAAGACGTCACTTTTCACGTCAATCACCGGCTGACGGCGATCAGTCACGGACCTTCCCTGTCCTTCAACAACCACGCCCCGCAATCCTTCGACGCCGCCATCCTCGCCCTCGGCGGCGCATCCTGGCAGAAGACCGGCTCCGACGGCACCTGGACCTCGATCCTCGACAAGCAAGGCATCCAGATTACCCCCTTCCAACCCGCCAACTGCGGCTGGGAGGCCGACTGGCCGAGCGGACTGATTCCCCGGCTTGAAGGTCAACCGCTCAAGAACATCGCCGTCTCTGCCGACCCCATCGTGGTCCACGGCGAACTCATGCTCACCCGCTACGGCCTCGAAGCCGGAGCCATCTATCAGCTTGGACCGATCCTTCGAGCGATGCCCCAGCCCGTCATCGAGATCGACCTTAAACCCGAAGTCCCCCTCGAATCGCTCCTTCGGAAGATGGAAAGCGTCCGCCGGGACTTCCTCAGCGAAGCCGCCACCCGGCTCAAGCTTCCGGAACACGTCCGACTTTTGTTAGATCATTTCGCCGGACCCTTCGATTCCTCGGAGACCCTCTGCCAGGCGGTCAAGGCCCTCACCATCCCCCTCACCCGACCGCGGCCGATCGACGAAGCCATTTCCTCCGCCGGCGGCATCGCCTGGAGCGAACTCGACGATGACCTGCAGCTCCGCAAGCTCCCCGGCGTTTACGCCTGCGGCGAAATGATTGACTGGGAGGCCCCGACCGGCGGCTACCTCATTCAGGCCTGCTTCGCCACCGCCACCCATGCCGCACGTGCCGCGGCAAAGACGGATCTCGCCTGACTCTGTCGACCGACAATTCCGTCACTTACTACTTTCCTAGTAGGTGACAGGCACGCCACATCGATTGTGACGTAAAGTTCGCAATCAGGTAGTTTCCAAACAACTCCCCGGAAGTGATTCCTTCGCGCCGACGCCCGCCGTCACGCTTTCAATCATCACTTCCATGAACCACCTGCGCTTCCTCCTGCTCCTCTCACTTCCAGCGACGCTGCATGGCCAGCTGCTGCTGACTGAGATCCAATCCAATGGTCTGGACGACTTCTGGGAACTCACCAACACCGGTGACTCGAGTCTCGATTTGTCCAATTACAAGTGGGACGACGACAGCAGAACGCCTGCGTCCGGCGTCACCATTGCCTCCGGCACGATGATTGCCTCGGGCGAATCGATTGTCTTCACCGCCGCCGATCCCGCCGTCTTTCGCAGCCAGTGGGGCATCCCGGCGAGCGTGCAGATTATTCAGGGAGGTCCTGGACTTGGCAGTGGCGACGGCATCGCGCTCTTCGACGCGGAGGACAACGAGATCTTCTTCTTCACCTACGCCGCCGACGGCTTCACCCGCGCCGATGGGAGTGCCTCCACGGGCGGCCATGCCGGCCTCTCCGCCGGTGGCACGAGCGGTTCACAGTCCGCAGTCTGGATGGCCTCATCCGGGGCATCGTCGCCCCGCTACACCTTTGCCGACGGTCTCACTCATGGCACCTTCAGCGCCACGGCCTCCGCGTCGGACCTCGGTTCACCCGGCTACAGCGGCTTCGGCGTCGCGCCGCCCTCCATCACCCTTTCGCTCGAGGTCACACCGGCGACCGTCTCGGAAAGCGCAGGCAGTCCGATCAGCGGTGTGGTGAGCCGCACGGGCCCCAGCAGTGAGCCTCTCGAGGTCACCCTCAACTCAAGCGACACCACGGAAGCCAGCGTCGCCGCCACCGTGACGATCCCGGCCGGAGCTTCATCGGCGAACTTCGAGATTCACGGCGTTGATGATATCTTTCCTGACGGTGACCAGCTCGTTGACATCACCGCCAGCGCGGCGGATGCCACCTTCGCCAGCTTCGAGATCACGGTTCAGGATGATGGTGACATCTTCCCCCACCAGCTGCTGCTTACCGAAATCCAGTCGTCCCAGGACGGCAGTCCGGAGGATTTCTGGGAACTCACCAACATCGGCGAGAATCCTGCCGACATCTCCGGTTACTCCTGGAGCGACAGCGGCGGCGTTTATTCTGCCGCTCTCGACACCGTGCCGGCAGACACGGTGCTGGCGGCCGGTGAATCGATCATCTTCACCCAAGCGGATGCCGGAGAGTTCCGCAGCTTCTGGGGGCTCCCCCAAAGCGTGAAAGTCGCGACCACACCCAATGCGCCTGGCCTTGGAAAAAATGACGGCATCCGACTGTTCGAAGCCGGTGGCAATGAAGTCTTCTTCCTCAGCTACGCCGCCGATGGCTTCACCCGTGCCGATGGCACGGCCTCCAAGGGAGAACACGCAGGATTTTCCGCCAGCCCGGATGGCGCAGACGAAGACCTTGAGGAAATTCGCTCGATGGTCTGGGTGCCCACATCCGGGGGAACGAGCCCACGCTACACCACGGCCAATGGCTTTGACTACGGCACACGCTCGGTCACGGGCTTCGGGGATGTCGCCTCACCCGGCGTGACCATCGGTCAGCCGACCGTCAACATCGTCGCCAGCGCCTCGGTCGAGGAAGGCGACAGCGGAGACAGCACGCTTCAGCTCGAAGTGAGCCGCAGTGACAGCTCCACCGCATTCAGCGTCGACTACCACGTCAGCGGTGGAACCGCGACCGCGGGCGTCGACTTCTCGCTCGCCGCCGGCAATCTAACATTCCCCGCTGACGGAGCTGCCACCTTGCCGATAGAAATCACCATCCACGGCGATACCGATTCCGAATCGGATGAAACGGTTATCGTCACCCTCGACCGCGTGCTGAATAGCAGCGGAAGCACCATCATCGGTGCCTTCCAAAGCGTGGTCACGATCGTCAATGACGACGTCATCGCACCGACATTCGACACCGCACCAAGTGGCACCACCATTTCCGATGGCGGCGTTGCGACGCTCAGTGTTTCGGCCAGCGGCTTCCCCGCACCGACTTACCAGTGGTATGCCGGCGACAGCGGCGACACCTCTTCACCGATCGCTTCCGCCACCTCCTCCACCTTCATTACTCCCACGCTCAGCGAAACATCGAACTTCTGGGTGCGCGTCACCAATGCCGGCGGATCGCTGGACAGCGAGACGATGACCGTGAGAGTGGTGGATGGCATCGTAGCGGTGGATCTCTCGACCTATGTGCGCATCGGCCGCTACAGCTTGCCGGAGCCTACCCGCACCGCCCTGCCTCCTGGCACGCCAGCCCACAACCTGCTCTGCCAGGAAGCCTCCGGCGTCGCCTACAACTGGGACACCGACACCTTGTTCATTTCCTGTGACGGCGGACGTTCGATCACCCAGGTTTCAAAAACCGGCGAGCTGATTGACACCATGTCGCTCGCCCTCATGCCCGGCGCCCCCCAGGGCACAACCTTCTACGATCCGGAAGGCATCACTTACATCGGCAATGGTGAGTTCGTCTTCTCCGAAGAGCGCGACCGCCAGATCGTCAAGTTCACCTACGTGGCCGGCGGCACTTTGACTCGCGAAAACGCCCAGACCGTCGATCTCGGAACCTTTGATGACAACACCGGCACGGAAGGCCTGTCATTCGATCCACTCAGTTCCGGCTTCATCGTGCTCAAGGAGAAGAACCCGATTGGCGTGTTCCAGACCCTTGTCGACTTCGCCGCAGGCACCGCATCCAACGGTTCGCCTACCACCACCAATTCCACCAACCTTTTCGACACCACCCTGCTCGGAATGACCGACGTGGCGGATGTCTTCGCCCTTTCCAATCTCCCCTCGATGGCCGGCGAAGCCCAGCAGGCGAACCTGCTGGTGCTCGGTCAGGAAGACGCTCGCGTGGTCAACATCGACCGCGATGGCAACATTGCCAGCACCCTTCAGATCGTCGCGGATCCGGGAAGCAGCCTCAGTGCTGCCGACCAACAGCACGAGGGCATCACCATGGACGGTGCCGGCTTCATCTACATCGTCAATGAGAACGGCGGTGGAGGCATTGATTACCCTGAACTCTGGGTTTACGGCCCTTCATCCACGCCTAACACCGCACCCACCGCCATCGCGCTCGACAATGCCGTCGGAGCCTTGGAGGAAAATACCAGCACCGCGTCGCCGGTCAAACTCGCCGACATCAGTGTGACCGATGATGGCCTTGGCATAAACGAGCTTTCCCTCGGTGGCAGCGATGCGGAGTTCTTTGAGATCGATGGCACCACGCTTTTTCTCAAAGCCGGCACGGTTCTCGATTTCGAAAGCAAAACTTCCTACAGCATCAGCGTCAGTGTTGATGACAGCAGCTTGGGAGCGACACCGGACGCGACGGCGGAGTTCACCCTGACGGTGCTCGATCAGGAGGTCGAAACGCCACCCGCAGCGGTCATCGCCATCACCGAGCTCGCCCCATGGTCGAGTGGCAACAGCCCGCTGGGATCGGATTGGTTCGAACTCACCAACATCAGCTCGGAAACCATCGACATCAGTGGCTGGAGGGTCGACGACAGTTCGGCTTCGTTTGCCAGCTCCCATCCTCTGAATGGTGTCACAAGCATCGCTCCCGGTGAATCCGTGATCTTCATCGAATCGAGCGATCTTCCTGCCATCAGTGCCTCATTCCTCGACCTCTGGTTTGGCACCAGCCCCCCTGCAGGCCTTCAGATCGGCAGCTACAACGGCAGCGGAATCGGCCTCAGCACCGGCGGCGACGCGGTCAACCTTTACAACAGCGGCGGCACTCTTCAGGCCAGCGTTTCCTTCGGTGCTTCCGGTGGTGATTCTCCCTACAGGACCTTCGACAATACCCTTGCCCTCGATGGTGTGACGCTTTCCGAGCTCAGTGAGCATGGAATCCATGGAGCCTTCACCGCAGCCAACAGCGCCACGGAAATCGGCTCACCCGGATTTTCCGCGCCAGGCGTCCTGCGCATCACGGAAGTCGCCCCATGGAGCAGTGGCAATAGCCCGCTTGGTGCCGACTGGTTCGAAGTTACCAACATCGGAGCCCGCGCGGTGAACCTCATCGGCTGGAAGGTCGATGACGGTTCAGAATCGCCCGCCGCAGCCGTCCCGCTGAGCGGCATCGACTCCATTGCTCCCGGCGAGTCGGTGATCTTTGTCGAGTCGGCGGATCCAGTCGCCATCAAGGCTGCTTTCCTCGACTTGTGGTTCGGAGCGAATCCCCCGGCCAATCTCCAGGTCGGTGCCTACCAGGGCAGCGGGATTGGCCTCAGCACCGGTGGCGACGCCGTCAACCTCTACGATGCGAACCAGGTCCGAGTCGCCAATGTCGCCTTCGGCATCGCAGCATCCAGTGCTCCCTTCACAAGCTTTGACAACAGCGCCGCCGAACACCTGGTGACTCTCACCAGCGCCAGCGCGATTGGCATCAATGGAGGCTTTGCCGCGATCAATGACGATCAGGAAATCGGTTCACCCGGCACTGCCGAGAAAAAGGTCAGGATTCAGATTCTCCACGCCTCTGACCTCGAAGGTGGCGTCGACGCCATCGACAATGCTCCTGGATTCGCCGCCATCGTCGAGGCGCTCGAGAACGATTCCAGCTTCCACAGTGCTGGCTCCATCCTGCTCTCCGCCGGCGACAACTACATTCCCGGCCCCTTCTACAACGCCTCCGGGGACCAGGCCACGTTCCGTGACGCCGGTCTGTTCAATGAAATCTACAACACCCTCTTCGAGGTGAGCAGCTATGATGGTCTGCGCGAAGGTGAAGGCCGGGTCGACATCTCGATCATGAACATCCTCGGCTTCGACGCCTCGGCGATCGGCAACCACGAGTTCGACAACAGCTCTACGGGACTCGAGGTGGTGATCGAAGAAGACTTCCGCAGCCCCGACGGACCGGGATCCGACCGTTGGGTTGGAGCTCAGTTCCCCTATCTTTCGGCCAACCTCGACTTCACTGCCGACGCCTCGCTGGCCGACCTTTTCACCGCCTCGATTCTGCCTCACGACGCCTTCGCTTCCGGCCCCGCCGAAAGCGCCAGCGGCAACGGCAACATCCCGAAGATCGCCCCAGCTACGACGATCACCGTAGGTCAGGAGACCGTCGGGGTGATCGGTGCGACCACTCAGCTGCTCAACACGATCTCCTCTCCCTCAGGAACGGTTGGCACCGCCGGATCCACCAACGACATGCCCGCCCTCGCCGCCGTGCTCCAACCGGTCATCGACGACCTTCTCAACGGCGACGACGACATCATGGGCAACGCGGATGACGTTACCAAGATCGTCCTCGTCAGCCACCTCCAGCAGATCAGCCTCGAACAGGAACTCGCCCGCTTGCTTCGTGGGATCGATGTGATCATCGCCGGTGGCTCCGACACCTTGCTGGCCGATTCGAACGACCACCTCCGCGCCGGAGATACCGCCGCCGGCAGCTACCCCTTCCTCACCACCAACCTCGACGACGAACCGGTCGCCATCGTCAGCACCGACGGCGAATACAGCTATGTCGGCCGTCTGGTCATCGACTTCGATGAAGAAGGACGCCTGCTGGCTTCGTCCATCGACCCCCGCGTTTCCGGAGTCTTCGCTTCAGATGAAACCGGAGTGCTCGCGACGACCGGAGCATCGACACTAGAAGAAGCCATCAGTGCCAGCAGGAAGGCGAGCGAGGTGGAGAAACTCACCCGCGCTGTGACCGGAGTGATCATCGCCAAGGACGGCGATATCCGCGGCTACACCGATGTCTACCTCGAAGGTCGTCGCGGCCTGGTCCGCACCGAAGAAGTCACCATGGGCAACATCACGGCTGATGCCAACCTTGCCGCGACCCGCCTGCTGGATCCCAGCGTCGCCGTTTCCATCAAGAATGGCGGTGGCATTCGCGCCTCGATCGGTGACATCGACGGCTTCACCGGCGAGCTCCTGCCACCTCAGGGCAACCCGCTTGCCTCCAAGCCAGCCGGAGCGATCTCGCTGCTCGACATCGAGAACACCCTGCGTTTCAACAACCAGCTGACGATCCTCACGCTCAGCGCTTCGGGGCTCAAGGCGATCATCGAGCACGGTGTTTCCGCCAGTGGCCCGGGCAATACGCCCGGTCAGTTCCCGCAGGTCGGAGGGATGAGCTTCAGCTTCGACCCCGCGCTTGCCCCCGGTTCGCGAGTGCAAAGCATGGCGATTTTCAATGACGAGGGATCGCTCGTGGATGCCATCGTTCAGAATGGTGCCATCCTCGGGGATCCTGATCGGGAAATCCGCGTCGTGACCCTCAACTTCATGGCCAATCCGAGCGCACCGGGCTCCCCCACCGGCGGCGATGGCTACCCTTTCCCTAGTTTCGCGATCGGTGGTCCCAGCACCTACAACGACACCGGAATCGGCGAACAGACCGCGCTCTCCGATTTCCTCCTCGCAAAGCATGCCACTGCGGAATCCGCCTACGCCATGGCCGAGACTCCGAAAGAACAGGACGGGCGCATCCAGCAGCTCGATTCCCGTGCCGATGGCGTGCTCATGGTCTTCGCATCCTGGCTTGCCAGCAACGGCTACTCCGGAAGCTTCGGTGTCGATAGCGATGGCAACGGCGTCTTTGACGAAGTGGAATACTTCTTCAACCAGAACCCGAATGACCCGAATGATCTCGGCAATCTGCCACAGCTCTCGCAGGACAATGGAGACCTGCTACTGAGCTTCACCGTGCTGGCCGGCACCCTCGATGTGAGCGGCATGCTCGAGTGCTCGCACGACCTCCACAACTGGCTCGAAGCCACCCCGGGCATCGACTACGAAGTGGTCAGCGAGACGCTCGAAGACGGCGAACTGAAGATGGTGCTGCGCGTGATCCAGACCTCCATGGAAACGCCTGCGGGTCCCTTCACCTACCTCACCCCATTCACCGATCACGTCGACGGTGGAGCGCTTGGCGATCTCTCGATCACCAACCACGGTCTGGTCGGTGTCGGCCGGGTCTCGGGTAATCAGCTCGACGCCTTTGGTGAAACGATGGGCGCCGCCTCCGGACTCTTCGTCAGCGACTGGAGCTTTGATGGCGGTCAGTTCGCCGGCACCTTCCACGTTCTGCCCGATCGCGGTTTCAATGCCGATGTCAATGGTTCGGCCTACTTCTCAAACTACGCCGCACGTGTCCACGAGCTGCCCTTCACCTTCACTCCCTACTCCGCCAGCAGCCCGACGACTCAGGGGCAGATCCTGGCGAGCTACGGCGGCTCGACGAAGTTCACCTACCTCGATGGAGATACGGTGAAATTCACGACGGGGTTGAACCCGACGGGCACCAGCACGGTATTTGACCAAAGCGTCGGCACCATCACCGCCGCCAATGGCCCAGGGGGGGAGCAGACGGAGTTGCTGAGCTTTGACGCAGAAGCCATTCATCTCTTCGCCGATGGCTCCGGCTACGTCTCCGACGAATACGGCACCTACATTGCCCACTTTGATGCGTCCAAGACCATCACCGGCATCACCCAGCTTCCTGAAAGCGCCCAGCCCCACACGCCAGCCGGAACTCTGGACTTTGATTCCCTCGCAGCCCCGACCAATGGACGCCGCAACAATCAAGGACTTGAAGGCATGACAGTCACGCCCGATGGCCAACGCCTGATCGCGATGATGCAGAGCGCCCTCGTGCAGGACACCGGAGCTGGCCAGCAGGGTCGCTACCATACCCGCCTCTATGTTTACGACATCGCCGGCGACAATCGCGAAACTCCAGTGCTCATCGCCGAGCATGTGGTGCAGCTTCCGCGCTACGACTTCGATGGTGACGGCTCCGGCCTGGACCGCAGCTCCGCGCAGTCAGAAATCGTCGCGATCAGCTCTTCGCAGCTCCTGATGCTGCCTCGCGATGGCAATGGTCTCGGAACGTCGACAGGCAATCCGATCGTCATGAAAACCGTGGACCTCGTCGACTTCTCGGAAGCCACCAACATCCTCGGACTCTACGACGCGGAAGGCGATCAAGTCAGCCCCAACGCCGTGCTCGACTCAACCATCGTCCCGGCACGCAGCACGGTCGTCATCAACCTTCAGTCGAGTTCCGACCTTGCCAAGTTCGGACTCAACGTCGACACCACCGATCCGGATTCCAACACCCTCAACGAGAAGATGGAAGGCTTCGCGCTGGTGCCGGATCTCTCGACGGCGGAAAGCGGTGACTTCTTCCTCTTCGTGGCCAACGACAATGACTTCCAGTCTTCCGATGTCCGAATGGTCAACGCCGAAGGCACGCTCGACATGCTCGGCGACCAGACGGTGAACGGGATCGTCAACGACGCAATGTTCTACGCCTACCGCATCTCGATCACCTCGACTGCCCGGAAGTTCTTCCGTATGGATGTGACTGTGGACGAGTGAGCAGGCGCTACCGACCCCATGGCCTCCGCGAGCGATCGCGGAGGCCTTTTCCATTTTCGAACAACGGCATCCAATCTGCTGATGGCTCACGATACCTCGTGAGCACTGCCGCCAGTTCCGACCTCTCCGATTTCCTCGAGCTTCTCCAAAACCTCGTCCGCGAGCCATCGGTCGTCGGCACTGAGGACTCGTTTTTCCGGGTCCTCCGCCGCGAACTGGAAGAAATCGACATCCACGTTGAACGCCACCACGGCGTGCTCGTCGCGCGCGGCAGCGAACCGGAAAGCCTTGTTCTCTCCGCCCACATCGACCGCCACGGACTGCTCTGTACCGGCCCGAACGAATTCCAATACGCCGCCTTCATCGCCGGCAACCGAGGCGAACTCACCGGTGACTCGGTCTCCGAACAAATGATGGCGTCGATCGCCGATCGCTTCACCGGCCAGCGCGTCCAGGCTCACCTCCCCTACACCGGCACCTACCTCGGCCAGGGCGTGATCTCGAATGGTTACCACTGCGAAAAGCGCCACAACCTCATCTTCGAGATCGACGGCCTCGACTTCCTCCAACCCGGGGCTCCCGTTTCCTTCCTCGACCGCCTTCAGGTCACGGAAACCCACATCTCTGCCCAGCTCGACAATGTCCTCAGCGTCGCCCTCATCGTCCACCTTTTCCGCAATGGCTTCCAAGGCACTGCCCTTCTAACCGCTCAGGAGGAAGCCGGACGCAGCTGGCGCTACGCACTCTCCTGGTTTCAGCGAGAATCCATCACCACTCGCCGCCTGCTGGTCCTCGACACCAGCCCCTACCCCTCACCCGAAGCCGCCGCCGAGCAGCAGCTTGTCCTGCGGAAAAAGGACGCCACCGCCCCCTTTGATCCCGCCTTCACCGCCGAAATCACCCGGATCTGTGAGCGACTCGGCATTTCCTACAGCTACAAGGACGAGTGGCTCGAAGCCCGGCACATCGACCTCTCCAAACCCGTCCCACTCGGACGCACCGAGCTCGGCCGTCTCGTCGCCGCCACCGGTGGAGCCATCAGCGGCACCACCCTCCAGATCCCCACCACAGGCTACCACACCGCCAGCGAAACCGCCTCGCTCGACTCCGTCCGCGCCGCCCTTCGCCTCCTCGGCAGCTACATCCCATAGGGGAGCGTGGGCATCCTGCCCTCATTCTTCACTAACTTCCTCGAAGCCGCCTCAGCCCATCGCTCTAACCGGGGGCGAGAACCAACCATTTCATGACATTTCTTGTCCGCACCCCAGGCGGTCCGGCAGTATAGGGGTGGCAATGGAAAACTCGCGCACCGATCAGCAACTCCTCCGCGGCTACTTGAAGTCCGGCGACCAACGCGCATTCCGTCAACTCGCCGAGCGCTACTCCGGCTTGATCTACCATACCGCGCTGCGCGTCTCTAACAACCGGACGCTCGCCGAGGATGTTTCCCAACGAGTCCTCGCAGCTCTCGCCAAGAAAGCCGGCACCATCCTCCGCGACGGCATCCCGCTCTCCGCCTGGCTCCATCGCGCCACCATGCTCGAAGCCAAATCCCTCGGTCGCTCCGAGGCCCGCCATCATCGAAAAAAGGAGGCACTCATGCTCGAACCCACGGACCACTCTTCGCCGGAAAGCGATGCCTCCTGGCAGGAAGCCCTGCCCCATCTCGACGCCGCCATCAACACCTTGCCCGAGACCGACCGCCGCGTCGTCCTCCTCCACTACGTCGACGGCCTGACTTTCCCCGAAATCGCGCGCCGCCTCAACAAATCCGCCGCCGCTGTCCAAAAGCAATCCCGGCGCGCCCTCGAACGCCTCCAATCCCTTCTCGGCAAACGAGGAGTCACCCTCTCCGTCGGACTCCTCGCCCTCGGCATGACATCGGAAATGGCCAAGGCCGCGCCGCTCACGCTGATCACCAGCCTCGGCAGCGTCCAGACCTTCAGCACCACCACCCAAATCCTCGCCGTGAAAAAGACCACCATCGCCGCCGTCGGAGCCACAATTCTCCTTTGCGGCATTCCGCTGGCAAAACAGCAACTCTCAATCAACCGCCTCGAATCGCAACTCGGCGGCATTGGCTACGACACCCGGCAAGCCTCCCCTCGAGTTCGTCCGATCAATGAGGCTGGAGAGAAATCACAACTCGAAAGACTCGCGAAGGATCTCAGCAGCAATGACAGCAACGTCCGCCGCTACCTTGCTGCCGTGGATCACCTCGAAAGCCTCAGCGACGAGGAACTCATCCTACTGCCTCAGAACGCGCACTCGATCAACCTGAGCCTCGAGCTCCAACAAACGATCCTGCGCATGTCCATCCACACCTTGGGAGAAAGGAATCGTGAACTGGCTCTCGACGCCTTACTCCATCGGGTTCCAAAAGCGATGTTCGCGGGAAACTATGACTGCGACGGCGTTCTCACCAACCAGATCAGAAATTTCTCAGATAGCAATCCAAGTGCGGCCTACGCTTGGTTTGAGGAGAATCTTGAGGCCATTCGTCGACTGCCAAAGCATCCCAACATGAACGACGACACGCTCGAAAACCCCGTGCGCTTGTCACTCGCCTGGGGCTTCGTCTTCACCGCCCCAGACACCGCGGTGGAGATTCTCAGAACCGTGAATCTTGGAGCAATTCAAGGTTTCCTTGATCAACTCTGTCGTTCAAAGGCCCCTGATCTCCGCAAACAGCCTGAAGGTGTCCTGCAAATCGCGCGAGAATTCCTCCCTCCAGATCGAGCGCTCTCAGTCATCGGCAACGCGGCAGCTCCCTCCATTCTAACCGACGGCAAGGGCTTCACGGTCTACCGTGACTATGACAACTTTCTCGACCGCCAGGAACTCTCCGAGTCAGAGCGATACTTCGTTCTCACGAAAGCAGGTCTGTCGGCTATCCGCAGCTCCGGAGAACGAAGCGCGGAAGAAAAAATCCTGCACTACCGCCAGTGGCTTGAAAGCCGCGAAATCGAAAACCCTGATTATCTCGTCGGTGCCTCCATGGCTCTGAAGCTCAGTCGATACCGTTCCGGCAGCGAGATCATTTACCCCATCCTTCAGAACCGTAGGTCCATCGATTTTTCCGACGAAATACTCATCGGATTTCTGGAAAACATCGCTAGCGAAAGATCTGCCCAAATATCCGCACAACTCGAACTCCTGCCATCTGCCGCCGACGACCCCAAGCCGGTCCAGGATTTGGTCGATCAAATCACGAGCAAGCAATCCCGATGAGAACCATTCTTACCTGTCTCGCCATCGGTCTAATCGCCCTGATCATCGGACTAGCCCGTCAGTCCCGCGTCGCCGATCTCGAACGCCTGGTAGCCGCAAACGAGGCGGCACTGGCAGCAAAGCATGCAAAATCCTCGCCAGAATCCCGCAGCCTCATCAGGCCGGAGCGCCGCAAGAGCGCCGAGCGAAAATCGGCGTCCGAAGTCCTCCACTACTTCATCAATCGCGAGGATATCCCCACCCAGATCACAAGTGGCGCCTACGCCGCCATCGACAACAAGCCGGGCTTCGAGGAAGTGTTGAAACTCGACCTCGCCGGACAGCACGAATTCATCAAGCTCGTCGCCGAATCAGACAGCAAGGCGTTCGGTGGTGATCTCTACCGTTGTGAAGCCATCAACCTCTGCCTCTGCGCCATGGCGGATCGAAACCCCGAGCTGGCATTGGATTATCTGGTCGAGTCTGACTCCAAGATTGGCAAGTTCTACGGCGAGTGGATGGCCCCGAGTGCGATGGCCTCCTACTCCCTCCTCCGGATTTCTCAGGAAAACCCCCAACTGGCCGCAGCCAGGCTTGCCCAAATCGCAGACAACGACTGGCAGGTTCTCGAAGGGGGCGGGAACATTTCCGAAATCATCAATACCATCGCTGATAGCGACCTTGCGCTGGCCGCTGAAACCATCGGTAAACTGCCAGAGGCTCATCAAACCGAATCCTGGCGCACCCTCATCCAAAATGCGAAGACCAAGGATCACTCCACCCAAACCTTGAATGCCTTCCGCGCGAATCCGCCGTCAGACCCGGCCATTGCAAATGGATTGATCGGTCCTCTTTTCTTCAAACTAAAAGGCCCGGAAACCCCTTGGAATGAGTTTCAAGAGTCCTTGGCCGAGCTGAATCTGGACGAGACGGAAATCTCCCGCTACGCCCCAGCCATTTCTCAAACGAGGCAATTGGGCGAGGAGCCGGAAGTCGCCAATTGGCTACTCAACCATCTCCCCCCTTCGCAGGATCGCGAATTCCTCCTTTGGCAAACGACTCAAGGATTCTGGGAAGCCAAGGACCCAGCTGGGGTGGCCAAGTTTCTTCAAGAGCAGAAGATCGACCCTGAGGAAATGACCCAACTCAGGAATCAGCCGGACCGCCAGCTGATGCGCTACTGACCCGACCGTTCAGCCAGGAGCTCTTCTTTACCGCTTCCCCTTGCCTTTCGCGGATCCATACCCCCTGATCCGCCCGTCCATGTCCGCGCTCCTCTCCGCAAACGAAATCTGTCTCGCCTACGGTCTCCAAACCCTGCTCGACGGGGTCACGCTCGCCGTCAAAGCGGGCGAAAAAGTCGGACTCGTGGGCCGCAATGGCTGTGGCAAGACCTCGCTTTTCAAAATCCTCGCCGGGGCCAACCAAGCGGACTCCGGAGAAATTTCCCGTCGTCGCGAACTCCGCGTCGGCTACCTCCCTCAGGAATTCGAACTCGATCCTGATCTCACCGTCCACGAGAACATCGCCGCCGGGGCTTCCGACGTTGTCGAAGCGATCCACCGCTACGAGAGCGGCGACGGCTCGGACATCGAGCTCCACAACTGCTACGAACTCATCGAGCACGCCGACGGCTGGAACCTCGACGCCCGCATCACCTCGCTATCGAACGCCCTCGGCACCCCGCCCCTCGATGCCATCACCGGCCCGCTTTCCGGCGGAGAAAAGCGCCGCGTCGCCCTCTGTCGGTCGCTTGCTTCACAGCCGGACCTCCTTCTGTTGGACGAGCCAACCAACCATCTCGACGCCGAGTCGATCCGCTGGCTCGAGGCCTTTCTGGAAACTTACAGCGGTGCGGTGATCTTCGTGACCCACGACCGCTACTTCCTCGATGTCATTGCCACTCGGATCATCGAAATCGACAACGGCAAGGCTTACTCCCACCCGGGCAACTACACCGCCTTCCTCGAATCGAAAGCCATTCGCCAGCAGATCGCCTCGCAGACCGAGCGACGCCGCCAACGGTTCCTCCGCGAAGAACTCGAATGGGTCCGCGCCGGCGTCAAAGCCCGCACCACCAAGTCACGCACCCGCCTCGACAAGTTCTACGAAATCGAGGGCATGGAGGCGCCGCCGGAAGAGCGCGAACTCGACATCCTCATCCCGCCCCCGCCCGACCTCGGCAACACCGTCATCGAACTCGAAGACGTCGGCATGAACGTCGGCAGCGAAAGCTCGCCCCGCTGGCTGTTCAAGCACCTCGATCTTGTCATCCGCCCCGGCGAATGCACCGGCATCGTCGGACGAAATGGCGTCGGAAAAACCACCCTGCTCAAGATCTGCCTCGATAAGCTCGATCCCAGTGAAGGCAAGGCCGTCATCGGCAAACGGGTCAAGGTGAACTACATCGACCAGGGCCGCATGGTGCTCGATGGCTCCGGCTCGCTGTTAGATGAGGTTGCCGACGGAAACGAGAAGGTCCAGTTCGGTGACGAGTGGCTCGGTGCCCGCAACTACCTACGTCGCTTCCTTTTCTCCGACGACCGGATCAACGAACGCGTCGATCTTCTATCCGGAGGCGAACGCGCCCGTCTGATGCTCGCCAAGGTTCTCAAGACCGGCGGCAACCTGTTGGTCCTCGACGAACCGACCAACGACCTCGACCTCCCCAGTCTGCGGATGCTCGAGGAAGCCCTCGCCGCCTTCGGCGGCTCCGTGATCGTCGTTTCCCACGATCGTTATTTCCTCGACCGGATCTGTGATCGCATCATCGCCTTCGAGGACGACGGCGTCCATATCACCCCGGGCAACTACTCCTACTATCTCGAGAAACGCAAGCAGCGCGAGAACTCGCAGCGTATCCAAGCCGCTGCCGCCGCCAAGGAAGCTGCCGCTCGGAAAAAGGCCGCCCCGGCTCCAAGCGACAAGCCTCGGAAGCTCACCATGGCCGAGAAAAAGGAACTCGAAACCATCGAGGAGCGCATCCTTGAGACCGAGGAAAAGGCCGCCGCCCTCGAAGCCAAACTCAACGACCCGGAATTCCAGACCAATCACTTCGACGAAGTTCCCGCGCTCGTCGCCGAGTTGGAGACCGCCAAGGATGCCGTCACCGCAGTCTACGCCCGCTGGGAAGAACTAGAGGCTTTGAAGCCATAATTCCGATTCTTCCCATTCCTCCCATTTAACAGCCATGGGAAGAATGGGAATGATGGGAAGAATGACTCATTCCTTGCGCTTTCGCCGGTACTCCAGTCGGGCGCGGGTCATTCGCTCACTCAGACCGCCTTCCTGCACAAAATCCTTCTCCAATCGCTCCAGTTGCCGATCAATCAGGTAGTTCGTCTGGTGGATCAGACAGATCGCCATATTCGCGATGACTTCAGGAGGCCTCGTCTCAAAAATCTCCCGGATATCCTCAAACACCAACGGCTCCTTCCGACCGAGCTTTCTCACATACAAGGCCTCCCTGGAGTCCTTCTCCGAAATCTTCAGATCCCTCACCCGCAGATAATCCCGAAAGTCATCCAGCACCTCCTCCAGACTTGCCCGCGCCACACTTGTCAGCTTGATCTCCATCTTCTTCGACGCCGTTCCCGCCTTGCTCCCCTCCAAAATGTTCTTCTTCCCCGACCTGGCCGCCTGGATCATCTGATCCATCGTCCGGTCCCCCCGCTGCAAATACTTCTTCGCAAAACGAAAGGTCAGATCATACACCAACTCCGCCTTCTGGAACGACTTCAGCGTCTGGTAATCCCCTCGAGGAGGCACGATCCTCTCAAAATCATCATTCCCATTCCTCCCATCATTCTCAAGGCTCACCCCATCATCTGATCTGATCTCCACTCAAAAGTCCACTCCCCAACACGCCCGCCATGCCCACCGTCTCGATTAAGACCTTCTCCTTTCACCCCTCCATCTGGCCAAAGATGATCGGGCAGTACTCGCAGGATGCGAAAGCCGGCGATCTCGTCGAAGTCCTCGACAAGGAAGGCAACACCTTTGGCTGGGGTTTCTTCAATCCGAGCTCCAACATGCCACTGCGGGTGGTCAAACATGGCGAGGAGCCCATCGACGAAGACTTCTTTCTAACAGCCATCCGCAAGGCTGCCGACTTGCGCCGCGAGCTCTTTCACCTCGACCGCGATACCGACACCTACCGTTCGATCCACGGCGACGCCGACCAACTCCCCGGCCTGGTAGCCGATAAGTTCGGTGACCTCCTTTCTCTGGAAATCACCACCCTCGCCGCGTGGCGACGCCTCGACACCTGGATCCCCGCCCTCCACGAAGCCTTCGGCACCACGCGCGCTCATGTCCGCGTCGATCCCGCGCTCTCGCGAGTCGAGCGGATTCCCACCGACCCGCACCCGCTCTCCACTGAGTCCTTGCGAAAAATCAAGGTCCGGGAGCACGGCATCACCTTCGAAATCGATTTCGCCGAAGGCCACAAGACCGGCTTCTTCTGCGACCAGCGCGACAACCGCCGCCGCTTCGCCTCACTCGTCGAAGGCAAAAGCGTCCTTGACCTCTGCTGCTACTCCGGTGCTTTCAGCGTCTATGCTGCGAAAGCCGGCGCTGAAGAAATCACCGCCGTCGACCTCGATGAAAAGGCCATCGCCATGGCCAAGCGCAACGCCAACATCAACGACGCCAAAATCAAGTTCACCCACGCCGATGCCTTCAGCTGGGCACGCACGATGGTGGAAAACGGTCGGAAATGGGACGTCGTCCTCGCCGACCCGCCGAAATTCGTCACCGGCCGCGACGACGAAAAAGGCCGCGGTAAGTACAACGACCTCAACCGTCTCGCCGCGCAATTGGTCGATCCCGGCGGGCTCTTCGTCACCTGCTCCTGCTCCGGGCTCGTCAACGAGTTCGAGTTTGAAAAGCTCGTCACCACCGCGGTCCACAAGGAGCAGAAGCGCCTCCAGATCTTCGACCGCACCGGCGCCGGCCCCGACCACCCGACGCTCTCGAACTACCCCGAGTCCCGCTATCTCAAGGTCATCTGGTCACGCATGCTCTAGCTGCCGCCTTGGCTCCCATTGGAGCCCCATCAGAGAATTTGCCATCCGTCGATTTCCTGGTAGCGCCATCGAAGACCCGCGCTAACTATCGTGCTGTGTGCAGTAATAGTGGAAAACGTGTGGTGATCGTCGGAGCCGGTCCCGGGGGCCTGACCGCAGGGATGATTCTCTCCAAGCGGGGTTTCGATGTCACCATCGTCGAAAAGCAAAACCGCGTCGGAGGCCGCAACGCCGAACTGCGTGTCGGAGACTACGTCTTCGACACGGGCCCGACGTTTCTGCATCAGAAGTTCACCCTGGATGAGGTCTTTCAGGAAGCCGGACGGCGCGCCGAGGATTATCTCGATTTCGTCAAGCTCGATCCAATGACCCGCCTGACCTGGGGCGATCTTTCGATGGAGACCAGTTCCAAGCTGGATAAAATGGTCTCCAACATCGAGTCAGCATTTCCCGGGAGTAGCGATGGCTACCGTCGCTTCATGAAGGATCATGCCGAGAAACTAAGAGCGATTTTCCCCTGCCTCCAGCGTCCCTATCACCAACTCGGCTCGTACTTGCACACCAGCCTTATCAAAGCCGTGCCTTATGTCGCCACCGCCAAGTCGGTGGTTGATGTGCTGGAAGACTACTTTCCGGACGATCGACTAAAGTTGGCCTTCACCTTTCAAGCCAAGTATCTCGGCATGTCGCCGTGGAATTGTCCGGCACTGTTCAGCATCCTATCCTATATCGAATACCAGTATGGGATCTATCATGTGCAAGGAGGGCTCTCAAAAATCTCCGACGCCATGGCCGATGTTTTCAAGGAACATGGAGGATCCCTGCGACTCGGTGCCAGCGTGAAGGAACTTCGCTTCGACGGAGCTCGAGTGACCGCCGTCGAGCTTGAGGGTGGTGAGGTGCTGCAATGCGACGACGCCATCATCAATGCCGACTACGCCAAAGCCATGTGCAGCCTGATGAATGGAAGGTCGCTGCCAGCGGAGAAGCTCGCGAAGAAAAAGTACTCGTGCTCCACATTCATGCTCTATCTCGGTCTCGATAAAATCTACGAGGACGAACCCCACCACCATATCATTTTCGCCGACGACTATCGCGCGAATGTCGCGGACATTCAGGGAGAAAGCCAGGTTTCCGAAGACATGTCGATTTATGTCAGGAACTCCTGCGTCACCGATCCCCACGTTGCGCCGGCGGGCAAATCCGGGCTCTACATTCTGGTTCCGACCATCAATTGCCGGCATGGTTTCAACTGGGCTGATTACCGGCAGGCATACCGGGACAAGGTGCTTGCTCGCATCGAGCAACGCACCGGGATGAAGGATTTGCGTGAGCACATCGTCGAAGAACGCATCATCACTCCCGAAGGTTGGCGTGATGATCTGGACGTCTTCATGGGAGCGACCTTCAACCTCGCCCACTCGCTTGATCAAATGCTCTACCTCCGGCCACACAACCGGATGAAGGGATATGACAACCTGTATCTGGTCGGAGGCGGAACCCACCCTGGCAGCGGCCTGCCAACGATCTACGAGAGTGGTCGTATATCCTCGAATTTGCTCTGCGAGCGCTACGGACTCGATCACGGTCGCGTGGATCTCACCAGCTCGTTTCTCTAACACCCAGGCTTCAGCCGATCCACCGCCGAAGGCGTTCGAGGGTCTTCCCGTAGGGCTGCTGAAGTGCGAAGAGATCAGGAACAAAGTACCGCTTGGTCACCGCACGCTCATAGGTGAAGGTATCAAAACCGCTCTTCCCCCGATATCGTCCGAATCCACTGCCCCCCACGCCACCGAAGGGCAGGTTCAGGTTCGTCGCTTGCTTCATCACATCATTGACCCCCAGCGAGCCCGATCGAACCCGTTGGCTCAACATGCTGATGAATTCCTGATTCTTAGAAAAGACGTAGAGCGCCAGGGGCGATGGCCTTGCGGCGAGATGCTCGACGCACTCGTACTCGCTGGCATAAGTGACGATAGGCAGAAACGGGCCGAAAATTTCCTCCCTCATGCACGGGTCCTCCCAATCGACCACTGCCCAGCGGGGTGCAAGCCGCAGGGGATGGGGGCCGTCATTTCCCATCTGGCAAGCACCTTCCGGAACCAGCGATAGCACCCGCTCGCGCTGCTCCTCATGCACACAGCGGGCCATCTCAGCGCCCTCTGCAGCGTAGGTTCTCTCCAGTGCCAGGCGGAAACTCCTCATGAACTCCTCCACTTTTTTCTCAGGCACCAATGCGAAATCCGGAGCCATGCAGGTCTGACCGGCGTTGAAGAATTTTCCAAAGACGATCCGCTCCACAGCGATGTCGATATCGGCACTTTCGTGAATCACCACGGGACACTTTCCGCCGAGCTCCAGCACGCACGGGACCATCCGCTTAGCCGCTGCTTGAGCGACCAATCGGCCGACCTTTTCTCCTCCGGTAAAGAAGAAGCCGTCAAAATCCTGCTTCAGCAAACACTCACCGACCGCCGCATTGCCCTTGATGACTTTCACCAATCTGGGATCGACCGCGTCACCAATCAACTCGCCCATCACCGATGCGGTCGCAAGGGCCGCTTCGGATGGCTTGATCACCACCCGGTTGCCCGCCGCAACTGCTGCGATCGCCGGGCTCACCGCGAGCTGAAACGGATAGTTCCACGGCGCCATGACCAGCACCGTGCCAAAAGGCTCACGTCGGACCTCGCTTTTCGCCGGGAAGAAATAGAACGGACTACCGACCCGGCGGGGCTTCGTCCAGCGCCTGAGCTTTTTGATGATCAGCTTGAGCTCCATTTTGACGAAAAGCACCTCGGACAGCCACGCCTCCATCGGCGGTTTGCCGAGATCAGCCTTCAAAGCATCGAGAATCCGATCCTCCCGCTCCTCGATCAGATTCAAAATCCTCCTCAAGCTCGCAAGCCTCTCCTCAAGATCGGGCGCGCGGCTTTCCGATCTCATCGCCGCGACAAGTTGATTCACCGATTCTTCGGAAAAAGCGTCATCGGACTGATCTCCCCGGTTGCAAACTTCAGACACGCGCTAACTCTTGCACATGACGGCGACTTCGCATCTCCGAAACCCAGAATTGTCATGAGCAGCAGAAAGGAAAAAGTGATCGTCATCGGCAGTGGCCTCGGCGGACTTTCCGCCGCCATCTCGCTACGAGCCGAAGGTTTCGACGTCGAGATTCTCGAAAAGAATGCGCAGATCGGAGGCAAACTCAATGTTCGCGAGATCGAGGGCTTCACCTTCGATCTCGGCCCGTCGATTTTCACCCTGCCATCGATTTTCGAAGACCTCTTCAAGCGTGCCGGAAAGAGGATGGAAGACTACCTTCAACTCCAGGCAGTCAGCCCTCATTGGAGAAATGTTTTTGAAGATGGCCGGGTGATCGACCTCTATCAGGATGACCAGCTCATGAAGGCCGAGTTGTCGAAACTCGACGGCAATCCTGAAGATCATTGGCAAGATCTCCAGGGCTTCCTCCGATATGGGCGGGGCCAGTATCAGATGGTGGAGAGCGGTTACTTTGCCAAGGGCCTCGACACGACTTGGGAAATGATCCGCCACTATGGACTTTTCGGGCTCAGCCGGGGAATGGATTGGCAGCACTCCATGTCGGAATCCGTCGCCAGACATTTTCGTAGCGACCACCTGAGGCGAATCTTCGAATACTTCATCAAATACGTGGGATCATCAGCCCACGACGCCCCGGGATACATGAACATGATGTCCTTGATCCAGTTCGATCACGGTCTCTGGTATGTGAAGGACGGCATGTATAATCTGGCACGCGGACTTCACCGGCTACTTGATGATCTGGACATCCCGGTTCGTCTCAACACTCAGGTCAAGTCGATCACCAGAAATGGCAGATGCGTGACCGGCGTCGAACTTCCAGACGGGAACCAGATGAAATCGGATTTCGTGGTGTGCAACATGGAAGTCATTCCCGCCTACAAACAACTCCTCAAGGAATCCCCCCGCTTCCTTCGGAAACTTAGGCGCTTCAAGCCGGCATGCTCCGGACTGGTCATGCATCTCGGTACCAACCGCGTTTATCCGCAGCTTGCCCACCACAACTTCTTCTACTCCAAAAACCAATCCCAGCATTTCGACACCGTCTTCAGGAAAGGCCAGCTCCCGAATGATCCGACCATCTACCTTGTCGCTCCCACCCGAACGGATCCGAGCAAGGCACCGGAAGGATGCGACAACATCAAGATCCTCCCCCACATCCCACCGGTCGATCCTGAGAACCCACTGACGCCGGCAGACTACGAGGCTTTCGGCGACCGCGTTCTAACAAAACTTGAGGACATGGGACTCACCGACCTTCGCAAGCATATCATCGTGCAGGACACTTTGACGCCACTCGATATCGAGAGCATGTATCTTTCCAACGGGGGCTCGATTTATGGTGTCGTCAGTGATTGGAAACTCAATCGCGCCTTCAAGGCGCCCAAGCAAAGCAAGAAATACAGGAATCTCTTCTTCACGGGCGGCAGTGTTAATCCCGGCGGCGGCATGCCGATGGCCGTGTTGTGCGGTCAGAAAGTTTGCGACCGTCTCGTTGCCCAAGCCGGACCACCACCTTGAACACCACCTTCATCGTCCTCTCCGTCCTTGGCTGTGGCATCGCGTCCGTCGCGATGCTTCTTCTCTTCATGCGTCTTCGCAAACTTCCCACCAGAACCTCCAACAAGTCGCAAGTCTCGATCATCATTCCCGCACGCAACGAAGAGAAGAACCTCGCGAAGCTTCTTCCGACCCTCAAAGCCCAATCGTTCGATCCCCTTGAACTCATCGTCGTCGACGATCAATCCGACGATGCGACAGCAGCCATCGCCGAGGCCCACGGCTGTCGGGTGTTCCGCAGTGGCGAGCTGCCTCCGGGATGGAAAGGAAAGCCTTGGGCCTGCCAACAAGGAGCGGACGCCGCGCGAGGCGAGCAACTCCTTTTTCTGGATGCCGATCTTGAACTTGATCCCGGGACGCTGGCGCGCATCAGCGCCCATGCAGAAACGTTCCCTGACGTGGTGATTTCAGTCTGCCCCTGGCACCGGACTGAGAAGTTCTACGAACAACTCTCCGTTTTCTTCAATCTCCTGATGGTGGGAGGAATCGGTGCCTTCACCCTGAGGGGGAGCCGCGCCACGGGCATCGGACTGTTTGGTCAGATGATGTGGATTCCAAAATCCATCTACCACATGGTTGGAGGCCACGCATCTGTTAGAGGAGCGGTCCTCGAGAACCTCCACCTTGCCGGATTACTCGAAAAGGCCGAAGTCCCTCGCCACTGTTTCATTGGAAAGGGCAGTCTCAGGATGCGCATGTTTCCGGAAGGAATCGGTCAACTCTGCGCAAGTTGGAGCAAAGGATTCAGCTCCGGAGCCGATCGCACCCCCGTCTTCGCCATGACGCTCGCAGCGGCGTGGATCAGTGGCTTGATGCTCACCAGCATCACGCTTCTGGCCCTCCCCTTCGCCGCCGATAGCGCGCGCCTCTTCATCCTGGGAAGCTACCTCTGGGTCGCGGTCGCGCTCGCCATTCTATTTCGAAAGCTTGGCAGTTTCACGTTCTGGAACGCATTGCTTTTCCCCGTCTCCCTGTTCTTCTACCAAGGGCTCTTCGCCCTTTCGCTGATTCGCAAGCGAGGTGGCAACCCGGTCCAATGGAAAGGACGCCATGTGGCTTAACCTTCCAGACCCCTGGGTTCTCCTGATCAACATCATCGGTATTCCGATGATCCATCTCGCATCCTCATGGGCCTTTACGAAGATGCCGATATCGCTTTTCAAGGCCGACCAACCTGCTTTCCGTAAACTGCCCGGAGAGACTTCCACCATCTACAAACGATCCTTTTTCATCGGCCGGTGGAAGCACTATCTTCCGGATGCCGCCCCATGGTTCGGAGGATTTGGAAAACGGAAGCTCCAGAGCCAGGATCTGGATTTCCTGAGACGTTTCGAAGCCGAAACCTGTCGCAGCGAAGTCGCTCACTGGGCTCAGTTACTCGCCGTTCTTTCATTCACTCTCTGGACCCCATGGCCATGGGCTCTCATCATTTGGATCTACGCCCTTGCCTCCAACGCCCCTTGCATCCTCCTTCAACGTCACAACCGTCTGCGGCTCACCCGCCTAATCCGCCGCCACACGACATCGGGTTAAGATCCAGGATGATTCTCTAAATCGCCTCTATCTGAATCAGCTCGAGCGCTACCGCGTTCGACTCATCCGACTTTGTCACATCGACTTCAAAAATGGCGCTCCAGTCGTTCAGTTCCTCGCTATCAACCAGCACCTGTTCGACCCTCAAGTTCCGGCTTCCTTCGATCGCCTCGCAGCGGTAGTGCTTCTTGCTGCGGGCCTCGGGATCCAGCCGGATGAATCCATGCTCGATCGAATGGGATTCCATCGCCGCACGCAGTTCGTCCAAAGTCATCTCTCCTTCGACGAGGGCCAGCGCTTCGGTGAGATTGCCTCGTGAGAGCTCTTTCACGAAGTCGAACACCGCATGCCGCACCGCGCGCTCGAACTCGGCTTTTCGCCGGGAAAACGGAACCGCCTTCTTCGGCTCATTCGGCTTCTCATCCGCAACGAAATCCGGATTTTTCAGCTTTTCCCATTCGTCGATCAAACTTGAATCCACCCCGCGCAGCAGATCTCCAAAGAAGGCTTCCGCCTCCTCCAGATCCTCGGTTTTCGCCGAAGGAGGCACCGTCTGATTCAACACCTTATAGACTTCGGACAGGTGGCGCAGCAGCACCGCCTCACTGCGCTCCAAACCATAGCTTTTCACATAATCCTCAAACGACTGCCAGTTTTCAAACATCTCCCGGGCAATCGACTTCGGCCGCACCGATGCCTCCTTCGCCCAGGGCTTATCGAGCACGAATTCGTTGTAGCTCGCGTAGATGAACTCCTTCCCCGGCTTCGGGTGCTCGACCTCATCGAGTTGTTCCATCCGGTCGTCGTACTCCACGCCCTGGTCCTTCAGCTTCGCCACCAGTTCCGACTTCAACTTGTCGACCTGCTTGCGAAGCACCGCCGCCGGATCCTCCAAAATCGCCTCAACCAGAGATATCACATTCACCACGTAGTCCGGCGACTCCCGATCAAGCTGCGGAATCGCATCGATCAAATAAAGTCCGAGCGCCTGGTTCATCGTGAAGTCATCCTGAAGTTCCACATTCAGCACCACCTTCGCCGGTCCGCAGCGCTGATCCTTTGGCAAAATGCTCAGCACTTTTCCCTGCACCAAGCCTTTGAACAAGGCGAAGGCCCGTCGACGCAGTTCCGCCTTCTTCACCGGGGTCTCATGACTGCTGGAAATGATCC
Organism: Haloferula chungangensis; assembly: GCF_042664875.1. NCBI lineage: Bacteria > Pseudomonadati > Verrucomicrobiota > Verrucomicrobiia > Verrucomicrobiales > Verrucomicrobiaceae > Haloferula > Haloferula chungangensis. Next base: position 57,425 of record NZ_JBHTBS010000003.1, read on the forward strand.
GCCGCAGCTCCGCACAGCCATCCACATCGGTGCGGCTCAGGACATTGAGCAGCATCCCGTGGCGCATCGTGAAACTCGAAACCAGCTTCTCCGAAGGAGAGTCGATCAACTTCCGATAGGTATTCTCATCCCAGTTGACGAAGCCTTTCTCCGGCGGCTTCTTCTTCATGGCCTTGCTCTTCTTTCCCTTCGCCGCCGCCTTTGCCTCGGCCTTGAGGTTCTCGATCACATGCTCGGGAGCCTGCGCGACCACGTAGCCGACGTTGTCAAATCCCCGCCGCCCGGCGCGTCCGCAGATCTGCTTGAAATCCCGCACCGCCAGAATCTTGGTGCTCTGTCCGCCATACTTGAAGAGCTGGGTCAGCATCACCGTGCGGATCGGCACGTTCACCCCGACCCCGAGCGTATCCGTTCCGCAGATGACCTTCAGCAAACCCCGCTGCGCCAGTTTCTCCACCAGCACCCGGTACTTCGGCAGCATTCCCGCGTGGTGAATCCCCAGACCATGCCGCAGCAGCTTCTTGATTTCCTTGCCATACGGACTCCTGAAATCCGCCTTCTCCAACACCTCCGCAATCCCCGCTTTTTCCTCCTTCGAACAGAAGTTCTGACTCATCAGGTTCTGCGCCGTCCGGGCGCAGGCAAGCTGCGTGAAGTGAACCAGATAGATCGGTGCCCGATCCTGCTCCACCAGCTCCGCGACCTTCTCCTCCAGAGCCGTCGTGCTGTATTCAAATTCCAAGGGAACCGGGCGGTCCTCCGACTTCACCAACGCGGTCTCCGCGCCTGTTAGATCGCTCAGTTCCTTCTCGAAAAACTTCGTTTCTCCCAAGGTCGCCGACATCAGCAGGAACCTCGCCTGCGGCAAAGTCAGCAGAGGCACCTGCCAGGCCACGCCACGCTCGTGGTCCGAGTAGTAGTGAAATTCATCAATGATCACATCATCCACCTCCGCGGCAGCGCCCTCGCGCAGCGCCATGTTCGAAAGAATCTCCGCCGTGCAGCAGATCACCGGAGCTCCCGGGTTGACCGTCGCGTCCCCCGTGATCATCCCGACCTGCTCGGGGCCGAAGGTTTTGCACAGCGACAGGAATTTCTCATTCGCCAGCGCCTTCACCGGCACGGTGTAGTAGGAGCGACGCTTCTGGCAGATTGCCCGGAAATGCAGGGCCAGCGCGACCAGCGATTTCCCCGAACCGGTTGGCGTGTTGAGGATCACGTTTTTCCCCTCGAACAGCTCGAGAATCGCCTCTTCCTGATGACCATACGGCTCGATCCCGCTCTCTATCAGGTATTCGAGGAAGGCATCGAGGATGGAGGAACTCGAGGAGGGATCGGAAACTTTCGTGGGGTCGAGGACGGGCATACAGCAGCCCCGACCCTGACGGCCCGCCTACGAATTGCAACCCCTCCAAGGAGCGGTGATTCGCCATCCCCTGGCCACCTCGGCGCCTCACTCGCGACGATTGACCACTACCCCCACCGAGTGGCTCGCCCGCAACTCGGCCAGCCAGAAGGGCGGCGCTCCCACGAGGTCGCAATTCCTCTTGTCGTCGCCTCGAAATCCCGCCATGGACAACGCCATGGAATTCCAAAACGTCACTGCCCTTGCCGAGGCCAACATCTATTTCGAAGGCAACGTCATCTCGCACACCATCCTTTTGCCCGATGGCTCACGCAAAACCCTCGGCGTGATCCTTCCCGGTCAGTATTACTTCGGCACCGAAGCTCCCGAGCTGATGGAAATCGTCGGAGGTCACTGCGAGGTCGTCATCGATGACTCCAACAGCACCGACTCCTACGACGCCGGCACCTCCTTCAAAGTGCCCGGCGACTCCGGTTTTACCATCACCGTATCCGACAGTCCCTGTCACTACGTCTGCTCATTCCTCTGAGCATGAAAAAATAAGGAGGCGGCGGCTCGGACCCACTCAGGTCTCCGCCACCGCCCCCATCCCTCTTCTGTCGGAAGAACTGTTTACGCGTCCAGGCGCAGCGCGGCCTTCTGAGCCGCCGACTTCGCTTCACCCTTGCTGGCACCGCCCGTGTCGTCGGATGCCGTGAGACGCATGCCGACCGGTTTGGAAACTCCAAACTCCTCCATCGTCACGCCATACATCACATCGGCGCGGCTCATGGTGCGCTTCGAGTGCGTGACGATGATGAACTGGGAGCGATCCACGAAACGATCGAGCACCTTGACGAAGCGACCGATGTTCGATTCGTCGAGCGGCGCGTCGAGCTCGTCGAGCACACAGAACGGACTCGGCTTGATCATGTAGATCGAGAACAGCAGTGCGACCGCCGTCATCGAGCGTTCTCCACCGGAGAGCAGCGAGATGCTCTGCAGCTTCTTGCCCGGAGGCTTGGCAATTACCTCGATTCCGGATTCCAACGGATCACTCTCATCGACCAGCAAGAGGTCAGCCTTGCCCTGCTCACCGAAGAGTTCCTTGAACATGTCGCGGAAGTTGATCTTCACCTGAGCAAAGGTCTCCGCAAAGCGACGCTCGGTCTCTTCGTTGATCCGCTCGATGACCTGAATGAGCTCCTCTTTCGAGGAAACGAGGTCTTCGTAGCTGGTGCGCACGTCGTTGTGACGTTCTTCGAGTTCCTCGAATTCTTCGATCGCATCCACGTTGACCGGTCCCATGGAATCGAGACGACGTTTGAGATCGCCGACGCAGGCCTCCACGAAGCCCCAGTCCGGCTCACCCACCATTTCGGCAGGCAGCTGAAGTTCATCTTCGTCCGCCGTGTCATCGACGACCATGACCGGTGCTTCCGATTCCCCATTGTCATCGTCGTCGCCGTCGACCATCCGCTGACGTCCACCGCGCGCCTGCGCCGCCTTCTGCTCCGAGATGCAGGAAAGCAAGGCATGGGCATCGGGCTCAAAGGTCGCCAACTCAATGTTGTGGCGCTCGAGGATCGCATTGACCAGGTTTTCAAGCTTCAGCTCGATCTTGGTCACGGCGACTTCCTCGCGTCCGCGTTGCTCAGAGGCCTTCGAAAGCCCGCGGCGTGCTTCGGAAAGTTCCGCCTCAGCCTTGTCGATTGCCTCAAGAAGTTCGTTTCGGCGACCCGCGCGTGACTCAAGTTCCACCTCAAGATCTTCCGCTTCGAGCCGGTGGGTTTCGCTCTCTTCATGCAGCCGCGCATTCTCTTCGACCGCGCCCTGCATGCGCTCAATGAAGGAGTTGATCTCGGTCTCACGACGCACGCTGATCTCACGCAGCTCGGCAAGCCGCGCCTCCATCGGCTGCTGCTGCGCTTCCTGTGCCTGCTTGCTCTGCCTTTCAACGGCGAGCGAGGTCTTCAGTTCGTTCAGCGCCTGAGCTAGTTCGGACTCTTCCCGCTGCGCCGACTCGACCTGCGATTGCAAGCGCTGCTGGTCGCCTTCGCAACCCGCCAATCGCTCGCGTCCGGCGTAGAGTTCCTGTTCAAGGCTTGCACGACCTTCGGTTGCCGACTGCTCGCGACTCTCGAGATCGCCGCGCTCCCAGCGAACGCCTTCAAGCTTGGTCTCGACGCTCTCAAGCTCGCGGGTTGCGAGCGAAAGCTCTCCCTGAAGCGTCGACATCTCCACCTTGTGGCGCTGCATGCGTTCGCGGGCGGACTCGACTTCCTCCTGAAGCCTGACGACTTCTGACTCGAGATGCGTCACCCGGTGGCGAAGCTCCTCTTCCTTCTGAGCCAGACCGGCGACCTCCGACTCGAGCTCGCGCACTTCATTCTGCCGCTCCAGGACGGAAACATTTCCCTCACCCGCCGCACCGCCCGAGACAATGCCTTCAGAGCCTAACAGCTCGCCCTGCTTGGTGGCGAAAATCACATCGCGATGGCTGGCACGGAGCCTCAGTGCCGTCGCCAGATCAGGAACAATCAGCACCTTTTCCAGCAGCCGCTCGATCACGCCGTTGATGCGTGCATCGGTCTTCACCCGATCCAGCGCCCATGCGGTCGCGCCTTCGGGAAGCGTCTCCATCTGGGTGCCGGTGGAACCACCCACAAAACTTTCCGGAAGGATCGCCGCGTGGCCGAGCTTCTTCTCTGTTAGACGGGCAATCAGCTGCTCTGCCAGCGACTCGTCGGAAACGAGCACCGCCTGCAGGTGACTCCCAAGAGCAGCTTCAACCGCCCGCGCGCACTCGTTGTCGGCTTCGATGAAGCCTGCGAGCACGCCCTGAATGCCGGGCTTGAACTGGTCCGGCGCATCCAGACCGTTGAGCACCGAACGGGTGCCGCCTTCAAATCCTTCACCGCTGGCGACAAGCTGCTTGAGCACATCGAGACGCGAGGAACGCTGCGCCAGACTCTTATGCGCCTCGGAAGCCGCCGTGCGAGCCGCATCGAGATCGCCACGATTGTGCTGGTACTGGCGCTCGGCCTTCTGAAATGCCTCCTCCAGCTCGGAAGTGTTCGCGGCATGCTCTTCGAGCTTCGTTGAAATCTCCTGACGCTGAACGGTCGCTTCTTCGAGTTCCTGATTGAGGCGCTCTTCCTCATCGGCGAGCTGCTTGGCGCGTTCACGGCTGGTTTCGAGCTGGGCCAGCGAGCTCTCGATCTTCGCCTGGGTCGCCGCAATGATCGTCTGGGTGCGGTTGGCTTCCACCCGGGACTCACGCAGCTGTCCTTCCAACTCCTGACGGCGGGCGGCCGCTCCGCGAGTCCGTTCCTCCTGCTCTTCGAGCTGGATCTCCATTTCCGCAATCCGCCGGGCAAGCTGCTCCAAGGCCTCGTTGGCGGCCACGAAGTCGAATTCCTGACGCTCCAGCTTCTCCCGAGTCGCCTCGATCTCCTCGCGGTTCTGCCCCACCCGACCTTCGAGCTCGGCACGGCGCTCGTCATTGAATGCGATCCGGCCTTCCGCACTCGCTAGCGCGTTGCGGTGGTTGTTCAGTTCCTGACGAAGCTCGGCCAGCTCGCCTTCGAAATTCCGCGCTGCGAGACGCGCATCCGCAACCGCTTCCTCTTTCGGAGCCATCAGACGCTCAAGCTCACACTCAGTCGCCTCAAGCGATCGAATCGAGGTGTGGTATTCATCGCGCTCGGCACTCATCTCGACGAAACGCCGATGTCCCAGGTGCGTGTCGAGCACGAGGACGTTGGCCGCGAGATTCTTGTAGCGACGTGCCTTGGCCACCTGGCGTTTGAGCGAATTCATGCGGCGCTCCTGTTCCGCCAACACATCGCTCACACGCAGAAGGTTCGCCTCGGTGTAGTCGAGCTTCCGCAGAGCCTCCTTCTTCTCCTTCTTGTATTTCGTGATCCCTGCCGCTTCCTCGAAAACCATCCGCCGCTCTTCCGGCTTCGAGGAAAGAATCTGGTCAATCTGACCTTGCGCCATGATCGAGTAGGCCGTCCGTCCGATGCCGGTGTCCATCAGCATGTCGTGGATGTCCTTCAGGCGGCAAAGCGTGCCATTGATCCGATACTCGGATTTTCCATCGCGGAACACGCGACGGGTGATCGAGACCTCGTTGTAATCCACTTTCAGCGACTCCTCGCAGTCGGCCATCGTTAGCGTGACTTCCGCCATGCCCAGCGGCTTGCGCTTTTCCGTGCCGTTGAAAATCACGTCGGCCATCTCCCCGCCGCGCAGTGCCTTGGCGGATGTTTCACCGAGCACCCAGCGGATCGCATCGACAACATTGGACTTACCACAGCCGTTCGGACCGACGATCCCGGTCACGCCTTCGTGGAATTCGAGATGGGTCTTGTCGGCGAACGACTTGAACCCATGGATATCGAGTGATTTGAGATACATGTGACAGAAGCGGGGTTAAGGGTGAACCCGGGAGGGAATCCGGGCGAAACGGACGCTAGCGCGAGCGACTCTGGTTGAAAGCTTGATTCGGCTAAAGCACTAAATGTAGTGCCTTAAAACCAATGAGAGCACCACATATTGCGATTGAAGCTAATTAAGTCATCCAAAGTAGTTCGCAGGACGACGTCGGAAATGGTGATTTACTCTTGCGGGAAAGACGCTCAAATTTTCGAGTCTGTGAAGGATTGGAAGTCAGCGTCCACGACATGGATCTGCGGGGCAGCGCTGCTCGGGCTCGCGCTCGGGCTGGCCTGTCAGATTTCGTTCCAACATCTCGCCTCATCGCCGTCCGAGGCCGGTCCTCTTGCACCCCCACCCCGCACCAAAGAAGCGCAAGCGCCCACCCTTCCCCTCGCGAGCGGACCGACGAGCGCGTTTCTCGGAAAAGTCACGAAGCTTTCGGCCGCCGAGTGCGAAAGCATGGTCCACGACATCAACGAGCTCCAGGAGCAGGACCGAGAGATCGAGCTCGAGGCCCTGTTTCGGCAATGGCTGACATTCGAGGATGCGGATGGAATCCTTGCCAAAATCTACGATTTGAAAGGCGTTTGGCGAAGCGAATGGAGCCTATCGTTTTTCAACGCCTGGGTCGCGGTGGATGAGCAGGCTGCGATGGCCCAAACCGAACACAACACCCTTAACTCTGCTCGCGCGCTGTTTGCCATCGAGAGCGGGAGGCCGGACTTTACCAGCTATTTTAGCGCCCTGAGCATGGGGACCCCGTTTGGAGATAGAGCCCTGGCCGCGCTGACGTCACTGGCCCGCAGCCGACCCGACATCGCCCGCCTCATCGCCGATTCCTCGATCAAGGATGATGCGAAAGCGAAATTCATCGGCGCCGTCGCGCGAGGTCTCGCCCTCGAAGATCCGGAATCCGCTCTGGCATGGGTCCAAGCCATGGAATTTCCCAACAAAAAGGAGACTTACTTCAGCATCTTTTCCGAATGGATCAGAACCGACGTGAAGGGTGCACAAGCGGCCTACGAGCAACTCGGCCTAACGGACCTCCCCTCCAGCCACCAACCACAAATTGCCAGCATGGCGTTGAGATTCTTTGCGGCTCCCGACTCACCACTCTCACACGCAAATCTTGCTCTGCACACCGATCCATTCATCGATGTGGCAACACTCCATCAGAAGTTGTTAGACTCCGAAGTCGACTGGGGCACGAGGCGGTATTTGAGCGCCGCCATCAACAACGACGGCTGGTATGGCGTGGACCCCGCCGCGGATGCTCAGAAGGCTGCGAGTTTGCCACCCGGAGAAGCACGCGATTTTGTCCTAACCGCGATCTGCTTGAACTGGGCCGCACACGACACCGAAGCCGCATTGCAATTCGCGAGTGAGCAGGGACTGGAATCCAAGGAGCTTCAACACTTGAGGGACAAGCCAACGGAAGCCATGCGACAGTTGGTTTCCAGCTCACCCGAAAGGTATTTCAGCCAGCTATTCAGCACTGACGAACCGACGGAGATGAATCGCGATCAATTGCATGCTCTCGCCATGGAATGGGGCAAATCCGATCCGGTCAAAGCCGCGAATTGGGTAATCACCCAGGAAATGCCAAGCAAAGATCAGGCTGCCAGTTTGGAGACCTATATCCTTTTGGACAACACGCTTGGTTTCAATTGGGGCTACCATGATCCCCTTGGAGCCAGTCGCTGGGTTGAGGATCTTCCGGAGGCACCTCAAAGAGCCACCGCCTGGCGGGCGATGGAGGACTATGTGATGCGCTACAGCCCGGACATCGCGTTCACCATGTCGGCCGTCTATCTTGAAGGCGAGGTCCGTGGCAACTACCTGAAAAAGCACTTGAGCGAAGTGGCTCGTAACATCGGCTACCCCGCCGCCTTCGAACTTCTGAAGTCACCCGACATCTCGGCCGCAGAGCGTTCCGTTCTCCATGAATCCCTCAACACGATGAAAGGAGGAGCGAAGCAATGAAAGCCTTCCTCGCCGTCGTCGCTTGTTCAGGCTTTTTCATCGGGCTCGCGCTTCCCTTGCTGTGCCCGAAGGAATCGAAAGCACCGCCCGCCGAGCCGATCAAGCGAACGGAAACCACCCGCTCGTTTTCGACCGCCAATCTCGCCCCCGCATCGCGCATGCAGGCGCTGGCCGAAAAGGCGGCCACGCTCCGCCGTGATGAGTGGCCGGGCTTCTTCCGATCCCAACTCGATTCTCCCGAGAGTTCGCGCCTTGCCGCACGGCTCTGGGCGGAAGCGGATCCCGCCGGTTTCTGGGCGTGGCTGCGACAGGATTTTGATCTACTACGTTTCACGGACTTCGCGCCGGAGCTCCTCAAAATCTGGGCTGCTGCCGACCCTGATTCCGCGATGGATGCGGTCTCAGCCATCACGGATAAACGACTCGGCGGCGAACTGAGAAAAACCGTCATCGACACGGTCCTCGACCTCGATGTCAAAAAAGGTGTGGCCCTCGCCGCGCGCGCTGGAGATTTCAATCGCTTCGGCTGGGGGCACAGAAAATGGATGGAAGACGATCCCGAGGCAGTCGTGGCGGCGTTGGCAACGCTTCCACTCGTAAGTGACTACCGTCGCTTTCTCAACCAGGCATTACCGATCTGGGCAAAGCAGGATCCTGCCGCCGCCCTCGAATGGATGAGCCGTGCCGACTACCATCCGACTAGAGACGGGTTCTGGGGTGACGAATGGCTGGTTTCGGGATTTGAGGCGGCGGCAAAGGCGGACCCTGACAGCACTTTCCGCCTTGCGCTCGATCTCGAAGGAATAAAACGCACCGAAGCCCTCAAAGGCGTCATTGCCAGCGGCACCCTCGACTTGGATTCCCTCAAAGTGGCGCTTCAACATCTCCCACCTACGGCAACGAGGATGATCGCCTCCGACATGGTCTCCGCCCGGCCATCGGACACCTTGAGCGATCTCCAACAGACGGCGGCCCTTCTCAATGAGATTCCCTCGGAGAAAAGCAATCTCTACGCCGTCAACGATTTAGCCCGCAGTTGGGCCAGGCTGGATCGTGACTCAGGATGGCAGTGGGCGAATTCCCTAACCGATCCGGCGATGCAGCGAAGGGCTCTGGTCTACTTGGCGAAGGGAGCTACGCCTCAGGAAGTCGCCGAGCTTCCCTTCCTCGGACTCTCCGATGAATTCTTCCGAATCGCACTCTTTCATCTCCCCGCCAACCAGCAGGACGCCTGGATTGCCGGACTCCCCGCCGATCGAAGGGAATGGGCGGAGTCGCAGCGAAAGTAGTCCCCCACGGGATGCTCAATTCCGCACTTGAGTTGTCTCACAGCTCCGCTTTTCTCTGTGCAGCTCACGCCAACAAACATGTCCGATTTCCTTACCGTATCCCGTGCCGACCACGATCGCCTTGTCCAAGCTGCCTACGAATCCCGCGGTTTCACCGCCGATGAGTCCGCTGAAGGTGCCAAGTTGGCCGCCGAAGCTGCCCGTCACGGCATCCGCACCCATCACGCCCTCAAGGCCCTTCACCTCGACCACCTTTTCGGCTCGGCCACCGGCGGCTGCACCCCGGGTGCGGAAATCGAAGTCATCCCATCGAAGTTCGCCGCGTCGGAAACGTGGAACGCCAATCGCAAACTCGGTCAATCCGTCGCCTACCGCGCGATCGACCGCTGCATCGAGCTCGCCGACGAGTTCGGCATCGGCCAGGTCTCGGTCGACAACGCTTTCCACTACCTCTGGGGCGGTGGCTACGTGATGGAAGCCGCCGAGCGCGGCTACATCGCCTACACCAACTGCACTTCCGCCCTCGCTGAGGTCGTTCCTTTCGGCGGCAAATTCCCAACCCTCGGCACGAACCCGCACTCATGGGGCTTTCCTACGACGGATGCCGTAGGTTTCCCGCTGGTCAGCGACTGGGCGACTTCCGTGGTTGCCATGGGTCGCGTGCAGGCACTCAAACGCGAAGGCAAGGAGCTTCCGCCGAATGCCGCGGTCGACAAGGACGGCAATCCGACGACCGACCCGAACGAAGTCGTGGCGCTCCTTCCCTTCGGCGCGCACAAGGGCTACGCGATGTGCCTTCTCAACGAACTCTACGGTGCCCTCATCGGAGGTTCGCTTCCAAGCATCCGTGGTCGCGCCTCCCAGGCTGGCCCCGGTGAAAAGACCAGCACCGCCTTCTACTTCCAGGTCATCCATCCGGACGCCATTTCCGGCAACGCTTTTGCCAAAGGCCGCAATCAGATGGAGAACCTCAAGGAAGTCATCGGCGACATTTTCGGCCACGGCAACGAGAAGTGCATTCTCCCCGGCCAGTTCGAAGCCGAAGCCCGCAAGCGCTCCGACGAAGCCGGCGGTCTCCACTTCACCCAGGCCGAGCTCGATGAGTTCGCCGAGCTCGCCGCAGAAGTCGGCGCCGAGCCACTGAAGCCCATCTGAGGCAGCAGGCCACCTTCAAAAAAGGGCGGGAGCCTCGATCTCCCGCCCTGATTCGTCGCGACGGCCGCTGAGCGGCATTCGGCGTCAGCCACGGGAGCGGCGACCCCACGCGCTTCAGGAGTCATGCCCTGATCGATCCGAGGACCCCCTGTGACGGGGCCCCTGTGACGAATTCGCCCCGTAGAAGCACAAGCATGACGGATGCGGGTTGAGATGATTCCGCAGTTTGACAAAACTATTTCTGATAGACGCGATCGGGCCTTTCTTCCGGGGCTATGAGAAGCGCCGCATCAATTGGTCGAAGATTCCCTTTGGTCACTTGCAGACCGTAGGCGAGCAAGCCGACGATCAGTGGCAGATGATCGAGGAGGAAAGCCGGCACTTCGCCGGGCGGGTTTCGAACATGGGTTACAATGCCGTGACGCTCGACGACCTCGCCCACCTCAGCGATCATCCGTGGTTTGAAGATGAAGTCCGGGAGCGCAACTCGCAGCTGGCGGCTCGCATGCGGCGGGTCATGGACATCCACCTGCAGGCCGGCATGAAGGTCTTCGTGACGTCCGACGTCGTCTGCACAAGCAGCGCGATCGACGAGCGGCTTGCCGGCGACCGGGGAGAAATGGAGGAGTGGTATGCGGACGTGATCCGGACCTTTTTCGAATCGTTTCCCGAGGTCTCCGGACTGATCCTGCGCATTGGCGAGAGTGATGGGCTGGATGTTGACGACCCGATCCGCTCGCGGCTCCATATTCGCACGGCGAAGGATGCGCGGAAACTTCTCGGGCGTCTGCTGCCTCTGTTCGAGTCCCTCGGCAAGAAGCTCATCCTGAGGACCTGGACCGTCGGCGCGCACCCGATTGGCGACCTTATCTGGCACCGCAACCGCATCGGCCAGATGATTCAGGGACTCAAGACGGACGCTTTGATTCTTTCATTCAAGCACGGCGCCTCAGACTTCTTTCGCTACCTTCCTCTCAATGATGTTCTGACACGCACGAAGACGCCCAAGATCATCGAGTTTCAGGGTCGTCGTGAATACGAAGGCGCTGGCGAATACCCGTCGTTCATCGGCAGCGAGTGCGAGGCCTTTCACAAGGAGCTGGAGGGCGACGAGAATCTCGTGGGATTTTCCATGTGGTGCATGACCGGAGGGTGGCACGGATTCCGGCGTCGCCCCTTCGTCGAGTCGTCTGCGGTTCCCGAAGAAATCTGGATCGAGTTGAACTGCGTGAGCGCGATCGGCATCTTTCGTCACAAACTGACCGCGCGGCAGACGATTGAGAAACACCTCGGATCCGAGCGTGTGGAATCCGTGATGAAGCTGCTTCAGTTGTCGGACATTGTCATCCGTGAGCTGCTCTACATTCCGGACTATGCCCAGCAGCAGCGCTTCTTTCGTCGCGTAAGAATCCCACCGCTGGTTCATGTCTACTGGGACTGCATTTTCTTCACGGCTCCGATGCGCAAGCTGATGCGCCACTTCGTGAGCGACCACGAAGGAGCGGTGCGCGATGCCGAGGCGGTGCTGACACTTTTTGAGAAGATGAAGGAGCTCGCCCGATCCTCTGACTTGCCCGTCGAGGACATTGAGTTCATGCAGGACAGCTTTCAGCTGATCGCGCTGGCGCGGCGCTACTATTTCCTCCCCTGGAAGCAGGAAACCATCGACGAGATCATCGCCGCCAAGAAGCGCTACAAGCAGAAATGGCCGAGGAGTCAGCGCCAGCGCTACCGCATCAAGACTGAGTTCAAGCCGTTCAAGGTCAAACGCCGGACCATTGGCTGGGTTACCGGGCTCCTCCTGAGAAAACAGAGCGGTTATCGAGTGATCGACCACCTCGTCATCCTGAGTTTGCTCTCGTTCATCTACCGGTTGGTGGGAAAGAAGGGACAGAAAGCCTTGCCGAAATTCGTCCGGAAGTCCGCGATGGGTATCGATAGCGTGATGCGATGACCGCCGATTGAGCCGGGGGCGGAATGTTCCGGAATGTTCACACAAATCCTATCTGATCCCGAAGAGATCCCGGGGCATTCTTATCTTGAAGGAGAAAACCAAGCTCCGAGATGATGAGAATAGATATCATTACCGACACCTATGCGCCTGATGTGAATGGAGTCGCCATGACCATCGGGCGATTGGTGGAGGGCTTGCGGGGGCGAGGCCACCTCGTGCATGTGATCCGATCCGGCGAAGACAGCTCTGCAAGCACCGGCCAGACATCCACCCGCTTTCTCCGCATGCCGGGATACAAGGAAGTGCGCATCGGTCTCCCCCGCCCTGTGAAATTCCGGAAACGCTGGAACCGCAAGCGTCCCGACGTGGTCTACGTCGCCACGGAAAGTCCGATGGGACTCTCCGCACTCCAAGCAGCGCAAAGTCTCGGCATTCCCTCGATCGCCGGCTTCCACACCTGCTTTCACGAGTATCTGGAACAGTACCGACTCGGCAGTCTGAAGTCGCCCATGCTCGGCTGGCTGAGGAAAATCCACGAACTCGCCAATGTCACGATGACTCCCTCCGAGGATGTCGCCCGAACGCTGAGGCAGCATGATTTCAAAAACGTCGAAGTCATGGGACGAGGCGTGGATTCCGAACTGTTCCATCCTGACAAACGAAATGCAGAGCTGCGTCGGGAATGGGGAGCGGACGATGAGACACCGGTCTACCTACTCGTCGGTCGGGTCGCCCCCGAGAAGAACCTGGAAATGGGCCTGGAGGCGTTCAGCAAGATCCGCGAAACCCACCCGAAGGTGCGCTGCGTGGTGGTCGGAGATGGCCCTCTGCGCAAGCGCCTTGAAGAGCGCTTTTCTGATGTGCACTTCGCCGGTGTTCGCTCGGGAGACGATCTCGCTCAGCACTACGCCTCCGCCGATGTCCTGCTCTTTCCCAGTGAAACAGAGACCTTCGGTAATGTCCTGTTAGAAGGCATGGCCAGCGGCTTGGTCACCGTCAGTTATGACTACGCCGCCTCGCGCATCCACGTCGTCGACGGACGGAACGGACTCAAGGCAAGCAAGGGCGACGAACAGGAGTTCCGGAGACGGGCGGAAGCCGCCTCGAAGATCTGTTCGTGGAAAGATGTCCGGCGCGAAGCGAGGTCCCACGCCGAGGAGCACGGCTGGACCACCATTATCGACATCTTCGAGTCTGCTCTGGAGAAAACGGCAGGCCGATTCGGGACTCCCAAATCGCCGGACAAGGGAAAGCGCCTGCTGCATTTCGAATCCCTCTTCCTCTCCGATCTCCATCTTGGGACCCCTGAAGCCAAGACCACCGAGCTGCTCGATTTCCTCAAGCACTGCCGCTGCAAGACCCTTTATCTGAATGGCGACATTATCGACGGCTGGGCCCTGAAACGCGGCACCTCCTGGAGCAAACGTCACACCCGGGTGATCCGAGCCATCCTCAGAAAGAGCGAGAAGGAGGGCACCAAGGTGATCTATCTGCGTGGCAATCACGATGACATCCTCGACCGCTTCTTCCCGATGAACTTCGGACCGATCGAGCTCAAGCGTGACGCCATTCACACCGGACTAGACGGCAAGAGGTATCTGGTCATTCACGGTGATGGCTTCGATGCCGTCTCGACCCGTTTCCGCTGGCTAGCGGTGCTGGGAGCCTTCGGCTACGACTCACTTCTCAAAATCAACCGCGTCTACAACCACTACCGGAAATGGCGCGGCAAGGGCTACTACTCGGTCAGCAAGAAGATCAAAGAAAAGGTCAAGGGGGCGGTGAGCTTCATCAGCCAGTATGAGGAACAACTCATCGAGCTGGCGGAAAAAAGAGGCTGCGATGGCATCATCTGCGGCCACATCCACACGCCCGAAGACAAGCTGATGGGAAACATCCGTTACCTGAACTCCGGAGACTGGGTGGAAAACATGAGCTGCGTCGTCGAACACAAGGACGGGCGGATCGAAGTGCTCTACTATCAGGACTTTCTCACCCGCCTGGGCGAGATCGGTCGTCAGAGCCTCCTTCAGGCCGTGGTCAGCGAGGTCGCGTAAGGGGATTGCCCCCGGCTTGGGAATGCGCCTGCATACCCTCCTGACGAGCGATGGCGGCCTCCCCATGGGCCAAAACTCATCGATCGCGAAATTTCCCATTTCAAATTGCCAATCTCGCCTTACATCTCAGGCATGAAAGGCTTCATCATTGACCTCAGCGTCCTGCCCGAAGAGGGACAGGCCTTTTCGGGAGAGATCTCGGAATCCGTTTTCGACCTTCCTTCGAACGATGCCAAGGCCGTCGGCCCGCTCCGCTACGATCTTTTTGTTCAGCGTTTCGAATCCGAGCTTCTTTTGACCGGCTCCCTTTCGGCTCCCTTCGAGTTCACCTGCGTTCGGACACTCCATCCTTTTACTCAGACAATTTTTGTCGAAAACGCAGCAATCTCGCTAGAAATTGAGAATTCGAGCCAGATTGACGCCACGGAAGCCTTGCGAGAAGAGGTTTTGATCCAGTTTCCGGCCGACCCTCGATGCGACGATGCGGACGAGCCACACGAGTGTGAAATCGATCCACGATATTTGGCAGTAGACAAACCCTCCGATGATGACGTAAAGACGCGCCCCCGCGACGAAGGTGACGACCGTTGGTCTGCCCTCGATGCCCTTAAGAACACCGATCCAGAACGCTAAACACTTTTTCCCATGGCCGTACCAAAGCGTCGTCAATCCAAGAGCCGTCAAAAAATGCGCCGTGGCGCAAACCGTTGGCGTGCCCCAATCTTCAAGACTTGTCCCAATTGCGAGAGCCGCGTGCCCTCCCATATTGCCTGCCCTTCCTGCGGTGTCTACCGTGAGCGCAAGGTGCTGGAAGTGGATGCCTTCTGAGGCATTCGAGTCCTATTCCTTCAAGTCGCCGTGCCGGTCATCCGGCTCGGTGATTTCTTGTATCCACGTCTCACCTTTTTAATCAGATGAAAGTCGCACTCGATGTCATGGGAGGTGATCGCGCCCCCGCCGTCAATCTCGCCGGGGCCAAGGACGCCCTGGCCTGCTATCCCTCCATCGAAAAGCTCTTTCTCGTAGGAGATCAGGGCGCCATCGAAGCGGAAGCCCCCACCCACGGCCTCGATCTGAAGGACCCGCGCCTCGAAATCATTCACGCCGCCGAGGTGATCAGCATGTGCGAGCCGGGCGCCACGACGATTCGCCGAAAGAAGCAATCCTCCATCTCGCTCGCCCTCGACCTCGTCAAGGCCGGGCGCGCCGATGCTTTCGTCTCCGCAGGCAATACCGGTGCCTGTGTCGCCGGCGCCCAAATCAAACTTCGCCTCATCCCCGGCATCGAGCGCCCCGGCATCGCCTCGGCGCTGCCGAATGAATTTGGTGCCTGTCACCTCCTCGATGCTGGCGCCAACCCGGAAGCCAAACCGTCCCACCTCCTCGGCTACGCCATCATGGGCAGCGCCTTTGCGACCGGTGTGATGGGCGTGAAGCGACCCAAGGTCGGCATCATGTCGAATGGTGAGGAAGACGAGAAGGGCACCGCCTTCACCAAAGATACCTTCAAGCTGATCAAGGAATTCACCGAGACCAGCAAGGCTCCCTTTGAATTCCTCGGCAACGTGGAAGGCCACGATCTTTTCGAATCCGAACTCGATGTCTGTCTCTGCGACGGATTTACGGGAAACGTTGTACTTAAAAGCTGCGAAGCCACCGCCAAGGCGATGTCGAAGTGGCTCAAGGCCTCCCTCACCGCCTCTCCCGTGCGCAAGATGGGAGCCCTCATCGCCAAGGGTGCCTTTGCCGAACTCAAGGAGCGCGCAAGCGCCGAGTCCTACGGCGGCAGTCCGCTTCTGGGCGTCAATGGCGTGGTGATCATCGCCCACGGCGGCTCCAGCGCCCTCGCCATCCGCAACGCCATCCGCGTGGGTGTCGAGAGCGTCAATCATCAGGTCAACCTGCACATTTCGGAGACCTTGGAACGTCTCAAGGGTTAGAATCCCAGGCGCCCCCCGCTGACGGGCTCCACCTTCCTTCGCCTGAAGCCCCGATGGCCCGCTCGGTAACTCGAGAGTCTATTCGCGGGCCCAACGACGGAGCCGCATCAGGCACCTCGCCCCTCCGCGAGTCCTGCTTAAGTCTCTCCATTCCTGGCGTCCGAACCACCGACGAGTTATGTCCTTTTCGGGGGAAGCCCAAGCGTCGCATTGAGTTCCGAGCGATCACGTTTGCTGATGAATCATGCTCTTGAACTGCTTCATCTCAAAACTTCGCGAAGCTTAACCAAGCTGATTTCTTCTTTACAGATCAACATCGGCCTCATAGCACATTGGAGGAAAGACCTTTTGATTATGTCTCCCTCCGGACGTATCCCCCTCCCTCAATCGAGATCACCCCTCCATGGTCTCGCCGTTATGATCGCCACTTCACCTCTCCTGGTTGCGGGTGAAATTGGAGCAAAAAGTTCCAAATCCATCATTGAACCGCCCCCGGATCCCAAGGGCTGGAGTTTGGGTGTGGGTTATGCACCTCTCCTCAACTCGTCCTCCTCCTTCTCCAACCGATCGCCAGGAATTGCAGGGGTTCCGCTCATCCCCCCGGGCCCCGTATTCGGCGATTATGACAATGGCTTTGTGCGACCTGATATCAGCGGACTCACCAGCTCGACAACGAATTGGGCCTATCAGGATGCCTCTCAGTATGATCCTTCAAATGGTGGAACACTCGCATTCACCTCAACAGCTGCAGGTGGCGCCCTTCCTTCCTTGAGCTATGGCGAGGATGATCCCGACGGCGAACTTGCTTTCGAGATTTTTGCAGAAATCGAACTCGGAAGGATCGGAGGCTCCTCATCTGCCATGACGTGGGGAATGCACGTGGGATTTCACTATGCGGATCTTGACTCCTCGGAAGCGGGAGTGGCTCGCGGCACCGCCACCCAGATCGTGGACCGCTTTCCCCTCGGTGGCGTCATCCCTCCCTTGGCACCCTACAGTGGGAGTTTCACGGGACCCGGCCCGCTTCTCGACACCCGCGCGACGCGTAGCAGCGCCAGCATCCCCGGAGGGTCACTGGTCAGTCGCAGCAACGATCTCCACACCAATCTTTTCACCCTGAATCTTGGCCCATGGATTTCCTATCATCCCAGCGAACGGTTCCAACTTCGAGCTGAACTCGGCCTTTCCCTCGCTCTTGCGGACAGCACTTACAAATACGCGTCAACGACTTCCCTCGCAAGCGGCAGCAGTGCATCGACTAGCGGACGGGTCAATGACCATTCCGTTCTTCCCGGTTTCTACATCGGTGCCATGACCAGCTACGCACTCAGTGAGCAAACCGGCCTCTATTTGAGCGCCCGATATCAGTATCTCGACAGCGTCACTATCAACACCTCCTCTGCCTCGGCTGACCTCTCGTTCGATGAAGCCTTCATCATCAGCGCAGGGCTTATTTTCAACTTTTGAGATCACCGACTCATGAAGCTCATCTCATTGCTCCTTGGTTCACTCCTTGGCACGGCTGCCAGTCAAAATCTTATCATCAATGGCGATTTCGAAGCTGGGGATTCAGGTTTCAGCTCGCAGTACCTATCAACTACCAACCTCACACCCGCAGAGACCTACGCAGTCCTGAGCAATCCAAGAACAGGCAACGGAGCCTTTTCCGCCATCGGCGACCATACCACGGGAACTGGTCTGATGCTGGTCGTCAACGGCTCGACTCGGGACGACTCACCCCATGCCTGGTCGCAGACGGTCGAGACTCGAACCCAGACCGACTATGTATTCTCACTTTGGGTCTCGAACGTGTTTGGATCCAGCCCGGGTGAGTTCTTTGTCCGCATCAATGGATCGCAGCTGGGCGATGCGATCGAAGTTCCGGCTGAGCTTGGCAAATGGACGCCGATTGAAAGGGTTTGGTCATCCGAGGACGACGCATCGGCGACGATTGAAATTGTCTTTACCAGCCGCGCCTTCGGCGGCAACGACACGGCGCTCGATGATTTTTCCTTCGTCAGCCTTCCCGGTTCTGCCCCCTGCCTACCCGATGACCCTGCCCTGGCTGACCTTTCCGAACTTCACGCTGAAGTCATCGTCCCGGGAAATGCCAATCCCTTCCTGGCGGGGCAAGCCGATGGCGCAAGCACGAAGGGCGATTCGGTTCCCCAACAATCGCCTGTCCTTGCCAGCGAGGTAGCTCCTGGAGACATTCTCTCATTCTCCGCCACTGGATCCGTCTCCTTCGGCGGCGCTTCAAATCCAACAACCCTTCCCGACGGAAGCGGACTTTATAGCAGCTCGTCAGCGCTCGGAATTGCCGGTTACAGTGGTGCCAATTCCCTGCCGGTCGACGCCTTGGTCGGGGTTTTCCTGAGCGACGCCATTCCGGCAAATCCGGCACCGGATGAATTTGTCTACCCACCGGAGGCGCGCAATTTCGAGGTTCTTGCACCGGGTCTCCGACAGATCTTCTTCATTGGCGATGGAGTGAATGATGCCGGAACCCGACAACAATTTGTCGTCCCCCCCGGAGCCACCCGACTTTTCCTCGGATCCTCCGATGGTTTCGGGTGGTATAATAATTCGGGCGAATTCGAGGTTTCCATCTGCCGCCTGAGCTCATCGATCTTCGGACCCCGGTTAGGCCCAACCACCATCCGCTTCGACCAACCCAGCTACACCATCGACCTCGGAGAAGAGGTCTCCGGAAACCTCGTGATGGAACCCATCCCAGAAGGCGGCCTCTACAGCCAGGGGATGACGGTGACGCTGCGAAGTCGAGACGGCACCCTAGCGGGCCTCATCACGCCTCAAGCTGCGGCCCTGCTCGATAGCGACGGCCCTCTGCTCAACGCCCAAGGCGTCAACTCTGCCGCTACCGGAACCGCCGGCATCAAGGGGAGCGGCTTCTTTTCCCAGGACCGGACAGTGAGCATCAACCCGGTTCTCTCGAATTTCCGCGCCACGGATCTCTCGCCGGGCACCTACGATTTGGCGATCGAGCCATGGAACGAACTTGGCCCTACTGAAGACATCTTCGTCACCGGACTCTGTCTAACACTGGACCCCTATATCACCTTCGGAACCGCCACCATTGAAGTGATCGGCACGCTGCTTCCCGAGATCACGATCTCCGGCCAGATCACCGTGCAGAAGCAAACCGGCTTACTGGAGCAACGATTGACTCTGGTCAACAATTCGGGCCGCGTCCTGAATGGGTTCCGGCTGTTCGTCGATGACCTTCCCGAAGGCGTCATCCTCTGGAATGCTCATGGCGAGATCGACGGCGTGCCCTACGTGGACTATTTCGGCGAGATCGCTGCGGGGGCGACATTCGAACTGCTCCTGGAATTCTATCGACCCAGCCGCGACCCCAATTTCACGCCATCTTTCCGTCTGGGACCGGTTGATTCGCTCCCGCCTCAGCCATCTACCAATCCCCTGCAACTCGACCTCCGCGTTGTCCGCAAGACTGCTTCAGGGATCATCGTCGAGTTCCTCACCGAGAAGGATCAGAACTACACCATCGAGTACAGCTCGGACATGCATCACTGGAATGTCAGCATGCCGCCGATCATCGGCACCGGCGAGCGCATCCAATGGCTCGACCAGGGGCCACCGAAAACCGAATCCGTCCCCACCGATAGTCGTTTTTATCGTGTTACCAACACCCCCGCACCATGAAATCCTCGATTTTCGCCGCCTTACTTCTGCTCCCGAATCTGCTCAATGCTCAGACTCCATCGCTTCCCACCATTACCGGATCCTGGATCAACGACGGATCGCCGCAGCGATCAATGATTCAGGCGATCGGCGTGAAGTTCGACCGCAATGTCGCTCCGCTCATTCAGCCTGAGGCCCTCACAGTTCGGAACATCGACACCGGAGAAATCGTCGACCTCAGTGGTGCCACCCTCCGCTTCGACCCCCGAAACAACACGGCGAGCTGGATCATTGGTCGCTCGACGACGGCACTCCTTCCCGACGGCAACTATATCGCCTGGTTCGATACCGATACACTCGTCACCGAGCGCGGTCGGGCGGCCTGCGCTGCATCGGCGACTCCCCTGGATGACTTTGTTTTCGGATTCCATCAGGTTTGCGGTGACGCCGATGGAGATCGCGATGTGGATTTCCGGGATGCCTGTGTCCTGCGCGAGACCTGGCAGCAGCAGTTCGGCCAACAACGGTACCTCTCGTACTTCGATTTCAACATCAGTGACTCGGTCGAGGAAAGCGACCGCAGCCTTGTAGCCGACACCTATTTCTCAGTCTTCCCTCCGGATCCTGCGATCCATCTTTTCCTCCGCAACGACACCGGTGACAGCTTCACCGACGGAGCCACCTCGCTCTACCACGCAGCCTTCAGCAGCGTCGACACTGGCGACGCCACTATCTGGCGAGCAAGCATCGATGGAGGGGCGTTCTCCGATATCACTCCAAAGGTGAGCAATGCCTCGGCGATCCTGGATGAATCATTCATCGATGGGCTCAATGGCACACCCCTCGCCCTCGGCCAGCACCAGTTGAAGGTTGAAGCACTCGCTGCCGATGGCTCGATCCTGGCAAGCTCGGAGCTCACCTTTGAATATCTCGGAGATGTGCCCTGCGCACCGTTTTTCATCACCACCCCACCTCCGGGTGTATCCCTCGGATCCGTGCGGGGTTCACAACCCCTCAGTCTTGCCAATTGGACCGTCGAGAACTATCCCGGCAGTCAGGGAGCCTCCAACTGGGTCCTCGCACCCGATGGCCTTTCGGTCGAGCAGACACGGAATGCCCAACCGTCGGCGCTCATCAGCAATCAGAGCCTGCTCAACCTGCGTGTTACCGGAACCTTCCGGGTCGACACCTCAGGTGACGACGACCTGATGGGCTTCATCTTCGGCTATCAGAACAGCAAGCAGTTCTACGTTTTCGATTGGAAACAGAACTCTCAAGGCTACGTCGGGGGAACCGCCCTTCGTGGCATGTCCATCAAACGCTTCGACGCCGGTGACCGCGATTTCACCGAACCGGACTTCTGGTGGTCGGATCGGGACAGGGAAAATACGACAGTCCTCTCACCCCCGAACGACATCCCCTGGAAGGACTTCCAGGACTATCAAATCACACTCGAGTTCACCCCTGGAAACATCGTCGTCGAGGTCCGGGAAGAGGGCGTCCTCCTTGATCGCCTCGAGGTCGCGGATGATACCTTCACCGGCGGTCGATTCGGATTCTACAACTACTCGCAGGACAGCGTCATCTATTCCGGTTTCACCACCGAACAGCTCGACAACGTCTACTACTACGACTCCGAAGCCGAAGATCCGGACGGCACCGGGATCACCTATTCCTTCGGAACGTCTCCAGGCGACATCCCGCCACCGCCCGGAGCAACGATCAACGCGGCGAACGGCACCGTCCTCTGGCAGCCAAGCGAGGCCGGAACCTTCACCTTCACCATCGTCGCCACCGATACGGATGGCCTTACCGACACTCAGACCTTCAACGTGGAGGTAACGCCGATCGATCTTCCGCCTACCATCACGATCAGGAAGACCGCGCCCTCGGTCTTGCCCGGCGAAGAGGTGGGAATTCAAGCGATCGCCTCCGATGATCAGCAGGTATTCCGCACCCGTCTCTTCATCGACGATGTCGAAGTGGATCCCAATGTCGGACAGGTGATGGTTTCGACCACCCGGACCTTCAGCACCATCGGCCAGGTCGAGCTACGCGCCATCGCGATCGACTCCGCCGATCAGGTCTCCGAGGTCGTTTCCTACATCCGGGTTCTTGACCCGAACGCTCCTGCCCCGGCGGGTCCCGGTCAGACGCCGATCGCTCCACCCGGCTCGACCGCTGGCAACGCCACCGACCTTCGCCCCCTGGTTTCCTTCCAGGCTCCTCTATCTCCGGCGGACGACCCGACGGCATTTCTCGGCACCGTTGATCCAAATGGAGGCACCCTCGCCCACTGGCTGTTAGAGTGGGCTCCCGCATCAAAAGCCAATCCTGCCAATTTGAACGATCCGAGCGTGCTGTGGCAGAAGATCGCCGAAGACACGGTCCCGAAAAGTGCCGAACTCCTCGCCAACATCACCCCTGCCAACTATCCGAATGAACTGATCACCTTCCGTCTCAGGGCGGAAAACACCAACGGGCTGGGAAGAATCACCGCGATCACCTTCAATCCGACTTCGTCCACAAACACAGCGCCTCCGCCTCAAACGACCGGTAGCGGCTCGGGAATCCGTCCCACCGCGGCCTTTACCGCCCCCCTTGGACCGGCAGACGACTCCACCAGGATCCGTGCGGACATCAGTGCGAATGGCGGGACACTCCGTAGCTGGGTTCTCGATTATGCGCCACGCACCCAGGTCGACCTCGGCAGTCTCTCGGACAGCAACGTCTCCTGGACTTTCCTCGCCCGGGGCACCACGCCTCTTTCAAACGGACTTCTCAAGGAACTCGATCCCGCAAGCTTGCCGAACGAACCCCTGGTTTTCCGCCTTTCAGCCTTCAATGAGAGCAATCTCGGCACGGTGGTCGGCATCGTTTTCAATCCGTCCGCCAACAACAACTTCAGCTCGCCCTCGACGCCATCCGGCAACAATCCCGCGACAGGCCAACGTCCGGTGACCCGCATCACCTCGCCTCGCACTCCGACGGACGACAAGACGATGCTGATCGGCTCCGTTCTCGCCAATGGTGGAACGCTTGATCGCTATATCGTGGACTACGCGCCGCTCGGTGATGTGAATTCGAACGACCTGTCGGATCCCTCCGTTGCCTGGACCGAGCTGGTTCCGGGTAACAGCGAGAAAACGGATGAAACCCTTGCGCCGCTGACAGATCCTGTTTTCGACAACGGAAAATGGGTGATCCGGCTTCGGGCCTTCAACAGCAATGGCCTTGGGTCACTTGCCACGACCACCCTCGACAGTGGAGACCAGTCGGTTCCGAGTGTCGCCTTCACCTCCCCCGCTCCGGAAAGCGACCTCAGCTACATCACCGACATTCGCGGAACGATCTCCGCGGGTTCAGGTGTGTTGGACGAATGGACGCTCGAATACGCCCCAGCGGATTCGGTGAGCCTGAACAACCTGAACGCGGCCGCCGACTGGGTTGAGCTTGCCCGCGGAAACACACCGCTGGACGATGCCAAGCTGGGCAGCTTCGACCCGAGCCTGCTGCGCAACGGCAGCTACATCCTCAGACTCCGCGCATTCAATACCTCCGGGCGCGGGTTTGCCGATGGACTGATCGTCTTCGTCTGCGGCCAGACCAAGCTTGGAAACTTCCGTATTGAATTCGAAGACCTGAACATTCCCGTCTCCGGGATTCCGATCAAGGTTCGCCGGATTTACGATTCGCTCGATACCGGCCACCAGGGAGACTTCGGTCCCGGCTGGAGCCTTGCCCTTTGCGAAGCCGATCTAACGGAAACCGTTCCGGACACCGGCGCCGATTTCTTCAATGCCACACCCTTCGAGGTCGGAACCCGCGTTTTCATCACCTCACCCACGGGAGAGCGTCTTGGTTTCACCTTCAACGTCCGGGACCGTCGCAACAGCTTTCTCTATACGACCTACGCCCCCTATTTCGTCCCGGACCCCGGTGTCGTTGAGACCCTGAGAATTGCCCCGCGCAACTACGAACGGGTTGAATTGGGAGAAGACGGCGCGGTCTACACCGTCGGACTGCCCTTCGGCTACAACCCGGACTCCTACATCCTCACCACCGGCGACGGGCTCGAATATGAGTATGATCAAAGATCGGGGCTCAAACAGGTCAGTGATGGAAACGGCAACAAACTCACTTTTTCGCGCAACGCCATCGAGCATTCCGATGGAACCAGCGTTGGCATCAGCCGGGACGCCAAAGGGCGGATCACAAAGATCACCGACCCCGCTGGCGAATCCATCCAGTACCAATACGACACCCTCGGACGCCTGCGCTTCGTGACCGACCGCACCGACGCCAAAACCGAGTTTGTCTATGCCAGCCCCCGACGGCCGAACTACCTCACTGAAATCATCGACCCCCGTGGGATATCGGCCGCCCGTTCGGAGTACGATGATGATGGCCGACTGATCCGACAGATCGATCCGCGCGGAAATGCCGTCGGCTTTTCCTATGACCCGGTCGCCATGACCCAGACGTTTACGGACAGGTTGGGCAACACGGCGGTCCAGGAATTCGACACCCTCGGCAATGTTGTCCGCGGAATCGATACCGAGGGTGGCGTCACCACCTTCGAGTACTATCCCGGCACCACCCAACAAAAATACTCGATTGACCAGGTCGGCAATGTTGTCAGCCGGGCCTACGACGCCAGAGGCAACCTGATCGCGGAAACAACGGGTGCTTCCACCGGCGAAGATCCCGCCAATCCCTCAACGGGGTTCACCACCCGCATCGAGTTCAACGACAGCAACGACCCGACAAGCATCGTCGATGCCAGAGGGAACGCTGACGAAATCGACTACGACCCTGCGACCGGCTCGGTCACGGGCATGACCTCGGCGGTCAATGCCGGCGGTTCCGGCACCGTCTTCACCTACTATCCCAATGGAGACATCCAGACCCTGACCGATCCCGCGGGTAACATCACCAGTTATGCCTATCTTGACCGAGGGCAGCCGGGATTCGACGACGGAGGTCTTGCCGACGCGACCCGCATCGTCGATTCCGAGTTGCGCAATCCGAACGGCGATCTGTTCCGCAAGATCCGCTCCTATCTCGATTCACAGCGTCTGACCTTGCGGCGCATCAACTATCGCACGCTGCCTGGAGGAACGGAACAGGCGATCGCGGTCGACCATACCTACACGCCCGAGGGCGATCTCGAGCTGACCATTCAACCGAACGGTCGCATTGAGGAAAATCGATACAACGAGGTCGGGCAACTGACGGCGATACTGGTTTGGAAAAACCAAGCCGACTTCGATGCCGGCAACGAATCCGAGGCACGCGTCACCCGCTTCGATTACGACGCGAGCGGCAACATGATCAAGACGACCTTTCCCGACTTGTCGGCGGTCACCTCGACCTATGACGCCGAAGACCGCCGGATTTCAGAAACCGATGCCCTTGGAAGAACGACACGCTACGAATATGACGGCGAAGATCGGCTGCGCTTCACCATCTTTCCCGACGATACGCCCGACGATCCTGACGACAACCCGCGCACCGAAGCTGTCTATGACCTCGCCGGGCGTCAGACGGACTTCTACGACGAAATGGGGAACCGCACCGAGATGCAATATGACAACCGCGATCTTGAGATTGCGCGGATTCAGCATCTTGCGGGAGGTGTCCAGCTGGTCACGCGTTACGAATACGATGCCGATCGCAACCGGGTGGCAGTGATTGATCCCGAAGGCAACCGCACCGAAACGGTCTACGATGCCGGCGGCCGCCCGGTGGAGGAAATCTTCCCGGCTACTGCCCAGAACGGCACCACCCGCACCCACATCAACTGGGATGAAATCGGCCGCCGCAGCGAACTCATCGACGAGGAAGGACGGGGCAAGAAGTTCACCTACGACGGACTCGGGCGCATCTCGAAAGTCGAGTATCTCGACGAAAACGGCAGCCCCGTCTCCGGCGGCGACGGAAAGGTGGAATACGAATACGACGAGGTCGGGAACCGCACGGCACAAATCGACGCCAATGGCAACCGCACCGAGTTCACTTACGATGCCCTCGGCAACCGCACCTCCCGCACCCTTCCTGGCGGTGCCACCGAGACGTTCACCTACGACGCCTACGACAACATGGTGACTCACACCGACTTCGCCGGCTACACGACCCGCTACGCTTACGACAGGCTTGACCGAATGACGGAGATCACCGCCGACATCGGCCATCCCTCGCTCGCATTCGATCATGCGCCCGCACGGATCATCTTTACCTACGCGGCAGACGGCAACCAGCTCACCAGCACGATCCTGAACAACTCGGGCGACATCATCTCGTCCGAGTCCAACACTTACGACGAGCGCTCCAGACTGACGGGCAAGAGCACTCTGACAGGAGCCCTGAGCTACACCTGGCAAGACAACAACTTGCTCACTTCAACCCGAAGCGATGGGGCTGATGGAATCGACCTCGAATACAGCTATGATGCCGCCAACCGCCTGAGCTCGGTTATCGACAATCGGACCGGTTCGACCACTTCCTACACTTACGATCTCAACGGCAACCTCTCGTCCACCACCTATGGCAGCGGAGTGGAACATGCCTTCAGCTACGACGACCGAAACCGCCTGATCGGCCTCGAGATCTCCGACAGCTCGAGTAGCGTGATCGACAGCTTTGCCTATGAGCTCAATCCCCGGGGAGACCGCTCACGGATGTCGCGCGCGGGCGGCCGCATTCACGACTACACCTACGACGATCTCTATCGTCTTCGTTCGGAGAACCTCCGTGGCGGAGCCGCATCCGATAATGGCTTGGTCGAGTATGACCTCGACAAAAACGGAAACCGTCTCGCCCGTAACAGCAGCGTCCCAGCCATCTCCTCCCAGTCCATGGGCTACGATGCCGATGACCGGATGATCGGGACAAACTACGACGCCAACGGAAACACCCTGACGTCGCCCCTCACCAACCCGACCTACCAGGGCACCGATGTCTACGATTTCCGCAACCGCCTGATCCGGAGAACCAAGATCGACAGTTCCGTGGTTGATTTGCTTTATGATGCCGAGGGAATCCGCATATCAAAAACCATCACGTCTGGGGCAACTCGTGAGACAACCCAATACCTGATCGATGACATCAATCTGACGGGATACAGTGAAGCCGTGGAAGAGCGGAACGAGTCGGGTGGCGTAGCAGCCGCTTACTCTTTCGGCTCAGACCTGATCTCCCAAAGGTTGTCACCTGCGGCGTCGGAACACTATTTCCTTTACGACGGCAGTGGAAGCGTCGCGGCGCTTCTTGATGCTACCGGCGCTGTGATTGAGCGCTACTTCTACGATGCCTACGGCAAACTGCTGGGACCTGCGACGGGGGTGATGAGTGAATTCCTCTACCGTGGCGAACGCTTTGATTCGGACCTCGGGCTCTACTACCTGCGTGCCCGCTACTCGGATCCCAACACAGGACGCTTCTGGAGTGCGGATCGTTTTGACGGGTTCTCCGATGAACCTCTTTCACTCCACCGCTACCTCTACGCCAATGCAAATCCGGTCACCAACTTCGACCCTAGCGGATTCTTCAGTATCATGGGGATTCAGGTAAGCTTCCAAATCCAGTTCAATCTCCGAAAGGTCCAGGCTTACCACATTGAGCGAGCCACCCAGGTTCTAGCCAAGAAGCTCTTGGAGACCTCGATCTTGCTGGCGGAACGCTACCTCGATTTCCGTGGATTCGCCCGCCTGACCGTTCCGGGAATTGGTGTTCCCGTCTTCGATCCTAGGCGTCCTCAACTTCCTTTGGGAGACTACGGGTTCCTGATGGCGGATATGATCTACTCGCAAAGCCTCGCCTTCTTCAAGGCCGCCTTCGCCGCCAAAGTAATCTCAGTGATTGCTGGAAGCATCGCCCCCAAATTCACCGATATCGTTAAACCGAAATACAAGCTGACATTCGTGCAGCAGGCCATTTTCCAGATAGGAAAATTCGGAGCCAGAAAGTTGGGGACTTACGCGAAAGATTCAGTTACTGCAGCTCTGAACAAAAGTGCCCTCTACCGCCTGGTTGTGGCAACACGGGATGTTTGGGTCCTGCTTCAGAAAATCAAGTCAGCCGCCGAGAATGTCTCGAAATTCCTCCCCCTTCCCCTGATGGCCTATGACTACTATCGCATCAATGAGGAGGCACTCGCCCAGTCTCCGTAAAAGAAACCGTGGCCGGGAATCACTCAGTTCCCGAGCCACAGCCCCTTCTCACAGCTTCCATCGGTTTCCCTGGTAAGCGGGACCGATGGTGCCTCCCAGCCGTCTCAGAAGCGCGCCACCCAACACTTGAAAGTCAACGGTCTGTTCTCGGCTAAACCACCAGGGCGATCAAGTTAGGGAGAGAATCGACTCCAGCTGAATTCTTTCGGACCAAGATGGATAGGATCCCCCGTCGCCAAGGCTATGGCGGGACAGGTGGATAGGATTTTGAAATCATGGTCCTCAGTTCAGGCTAGAATTGAGGTTCAACCATGACGATCATCACCGAGATAGTTGGATTTCGCTGCCTTCATCCTATTTATCCTATCCATCCTGGTCCAATCCCTTCCCTAGCTTGATCGCCTTGGCTAAACCACCTTCTTCCGCCCGGTAATCAGCTTCCTGACGTCTTCGAGAATCAGATAGATGCAGGGCACGAGGAACAAGGTGATCACGGTGGCAAAGAGAATTCCGAAGCCCAACGAAACGGCCATGGGAATCAGGAAACGCGCCTGGATATCCGTTTCAAGAAGCATCGGCATCAGCCCGGCAAAGGTCGTCAACGAGGTCAGGATGATCGCGCGGAATCTCCTGGCGCCGGCATCCCGCGCGGCCATCCAGATACTGTTGCCTTCACGGTGACGGTTCACGAAGTCCACCAGCACCAGCGAGTCGTTCACCACCACTCCGGCCAGCGCCACGAGGCCGCACATCGACATGATGGAGAGATTCATGCCCATCAGCACGTGTCCCCCGACGGCACCGATCAGGCTGAAAGGAATCACCACCATGATGATCAGCGGCTGCCAGTACGAGCGCAGCGGAATGGCGATCAGCACATACATGCCGATGAGCGCGCCCACGAAACCGATGCCCATTTCACGCATGCTGTTAGCCTGGTCCTTCTGTTCGCCTTCCTGAATGTAGCGCACCCCAGGGAACTCATCGGAGACCTTGCCCAGCACGTTGGGACTGAAGTCGCGCATGATGTCATTGGCATTCGTGAACTCATCGACATCGCCGGTGATCTTGACCGAGCGCTGGCGGTCGGTGCGGTTGATGACGGCAGGGCCGCTTCCAAAGCCATATTCCACCACCTGGCGAAACGGAATTTCAGACCCGTCCTGGGTGCGGATCTTCATCGATTCCAGTGACTCCAATGTTCTGCGGTCGTGCTGGGGAAAGCGGATCATGACCTTCACCTCGTCACGCCCACGCTGCAATCGCTGTGCTTCGTTGCCGTAAAAGGCATCGCGCACCTGCATCGCCACATCCTCCAGCCGAAGACCAGCTGCCTTTCCCGACTGGGTCAGGCGGATCAGCCGCAACTCGTCCTTTCCCTTCCGCGTCGAGTCCGCGATGTCGATGGCTCCGGGATACGCGGCAAGCTTCTCCTTGACCCAGTTGGTCGCCCTCATGAGCTGGTCCAGATCAGGTCCCACCAGGATGAAATCGAAGGCGTTTCCGCCACCGGCGGCCTCGGATCTGAAATTGAGATCCACCAGTCCGGGAATCTCGCCGACTTCGCTGCGCCACTGTTCGATCACCTGCTTGGTCGTCACTTCCCGGCCTGCTGCGGGGGTCAGCTCGAGGGTCACTTCCCCGAGGTGCGTCCCCTTCGGCGGGCCACCCGGTCCCATACCGGTCTGAAGAGGCTGCGAACCTGAGCTCGCGAGGATATGTCGGAGCACCGGTTCGCCATCCTTGTTCTTCAGCTGGTTGCCGACCTTGATCGCCGCAGCTTCCAATCGTCCAGCCACCTCCTGCGTCGCGGAAAACGGCACGCCCTGGGGGAGCTCAAACTTCGCAGCCAACACATCGCCTTCCACCTCGGGGAAGAACTTGAACTTGATGTGTCCACCCGCGACGAATCCCAGCGCCATGATGAAGATCCCGATGAATATCGCCCAGGTCACATAGCGAGCTCGCAGCGCCCGCTCCAGCAGCGGCGTGTAAGCATGGATCACAAACCACTCAAGACCGTCGGCAATCCTCCGCTGCAGACGGAACAAGGGATTCGACGGCTTCTCCTTCCTGTGCGGTGAGAGCAATGACAGGTGTGCCGGAAGCACGAACTTCGACTGCAGCAACGAGAAGGCCAAAGTCGGAATGACGATCAAAGGGATGTTCGGCCAAATCTTTCCGCTCACACCACTGAGACCCAACATCGGAGTGAAGGCCATCATCGTGGTCAGCACGCCGAACACCACCACCGTTCCCACCTCATGGGTTCCCTTCCACGCCGCTTCTCTCGGATGTTCTCCTTTTTGGATTCGCGAGTAGACATTCTCGCCGGTCACAATCGCATCATCCACCACGATCCCCAGCACCAGAATGAAGGAGAAGAGCGAGATCATGTTGATTGAAATGCCCATCTCCGGCATCAGCAAAATCCCTCCGGCAAAGGAAACCGGAATCCCAAGTGCGACAAGAAAAGCCAGGGAAGGACGCAGAAACAGGGCCAGCACGCCGAGGACCAGAAGAAGTCCAACCACCGCATTGCGGGTCAGCAGATCGAGACGCCCTTGGAGATAGGAACTTTGATCATTCCAGATCGCTACGGAAACTCCTTCCGGAAGCCGGTCCTTCGCCTGTTCGACATACTCTCTAACAAGTCCCGCCAAGGTCAAGGTGTCCTCATTGCCCACCCGATAGACATTTACCAGCACCGCGTCCTTGCCGTCGAAGCGAGAGGCCAGATCGACATCTTCAAAGGCATCCACCACTTCAGCGACGTCCTCGAGCAGGATCTCGGAACCGTCGGCCATGCTTGCCACGGGGATCGTCCGGAATTCGTTCGCATTGAAGCGTTTTCCGAGCGCCCGCAGAATCAACTCGCCGCCCTCGGCACGGATCGAACCGCCCGGCAAGTCCACCGAGGTTCGCTTCACGGCATCGGCGACCTGCTTGTGGGTCAGCCCCAGCTCTCGGAGCCGCTGCTCTGATACCTCGATCGAGATTTCATACTCGCGGGTGCCAGCGATCGACACCTGTGAAATCGTCTGCTTCCCGCGGAAGAAGTTGGCGAAAAAGTCTCCAAAGGTCGTCGCGCCCTTCGACTCGAAAGTCATCAGGTCATCGCGGATCTGCTCCGCCAGACGAGTCAGAGTTTTCTCGTCGACCGGCCGATCCGTGGTGATCGCCAAATTCATCACCGGATTCTTGATGACGACCTCTTCAAGCAAGGGCTTCTCTGCCTGTTCGGGAAAGTTGTCGATGGCATCGACGCGGCTCTTCACGCTATCCATCACATCGCGGAGATTGTATCCGGCGATGAGATCAGCCGAGACCGTCCCCATGTTCTGGCTCGCAGTACTGCGGATCGTCTCAATTCCCGTCAGGTCGGCAATGGCCTCCTCGACCGGCACACACACCCCGCGTTCGACTTCTTCCGGAGTGGCATTGGGATACGGGATCCTGACCAGCACCGTATCAATCGTCGTCTCGGGAAAGATCTCCTTCTTGAGCTGAAACCAGGTCGCAAAGCCCGTCAGCAAGACCGCCAGCATCAGGAAGTTTCCCGCCACGTGGTTCTTGGTGAACCATTTGATCAAATTCTCCATACCCGCTAGTTCTTGGACTCCTCACCTTCGTCGAGTTCCTTCACCTCCAGCACCTTCATCCCCACCACCGGAGCATTGAGGCGGGTCAGCACCAGTCGATCCCCCGCTTCGAAATCACCTCGGACGACCACCTCTTCACGCGAGGTGCGCACGATCTCCACCGTCCGTTTTTCAATAATCGAGTCCTCGCCCTCGACCACCACCCACACTTCCGACGAGCCCCTCAACGCCCGACGCGGAATCTCCGCCACTCCATCCAATCGGGTCCCGGAAACCTCCGTCCTTACGAACAAGCCGACTTTCGGATAATTTCCGTCCTCGGATGGCAGCACTCTGGCGATGGCATAACCTGATAGAGTCGAGCGCTCCACCTCGCCTTCAATCCGGTCCACCACGGCCGGCCATCTTTCAACCCTTGCCCCGACCTGGGCGGTCAGGGTGATTTCCTGCTTCTTTCCCTCTTCGGGGACGAGTCCGAAATCCCGCAGTGAGAATGGCAGTCTGACTTCGAGATCCTCGTCGGAATAGAGCTCCGCCACCATCGAGCCGGGAACCAACACCGCCCCCTTCTCGACGCCGGCCTCCCGGATTCTGCCGCTGAATGGAGCTTTCACTTCCGTGCGCTCAAGATCCCTGACCGCCCGCTCCACCTCTTCCGTGGCTGAAGCCAGACGGGCTTCGGCACTCTTCAAATGGGGAACCCTTTTCACCAGATCGGGGATCTCCTCATTCCCCTTCCTCAGTTTCAGCCAGTCCCTCTCGGCCTGCTTCTGCCGGGCAATTTCCAGATCGCGGTTCAGCACGGCGTCCGCTTCCGAAGACTCGGCCCGCGCCAATGCCGCCGTGTAGTCGGCCTTGTCGATCCAGGCCAGCACCTCACCCTCCTCGACCGCACCTCCATCAATCAGCTGGTCGGAAATCTTGACGACCTTCCCCGAGACTTCCGCCGCCACCCTGACCTCCCGTCGGCTTCTAACAACACCCTCGCTGGTGATCTTTGGCGAATAGCTCCCTACCTCCAACGGCATGGTGACCACGGTGGGAAGCGTCACCTTCACCTCTCCAGGAGTCGACTCGACTTTGTTCACGACAAACATCACGGCAACGCCGATCGACCCGAAAAGTATCGCCAGAACCAGGACAAACGACATCACCGCGCGGATCTCGCCGCGACGCTCGGACTCATGATTGATCTCAACTTCTGCTTCGTTCATTTGCTCGTCACTTTATAGTCACCACCAAGAGCCAGATGCAGGTTCACCCGGTTGTCCAGTCGGAGGCGGCGCAAGGTCAGCCGCTGGGTTGCAAGATCGATTTGGCGGGTTTGCGAGGCCAGCAGTGTCAGCACATCACCGGTCCCGAGGGCAAATTCTTCCCGCGAGGATATCGCACCGTCTTCCGCCAGCTTATGGGCGACTCCGATCGACGCTTCACGGCTCGCCAGATACTTGTCGGCCGCCAGCGCTGTCTCCACCTCGCCGAATCCACTCAGCACGGTCTGTTGGAGATTCGCCAAAGCCTCCTGCTCCTCCGCGCTTCTAACATCCAGATTGGATCTGAGTGCGCCGCCGCTCAGGATCGGCTGAGCCGCTTGCCCGGCGATCGACCAAACCCCAAAACTGCTATCCAGGATGTTGTTCAACTGATTGGTGCTCGTCCCGCCACTCCCGGTCAGCGAAAAGCTTGGATAGAACGCCTTGCGGGCTTCTTCCTCACGCTTGCCCGCAGCGGCGAACTGACGTTCGGCGGCAAGAATGTCGGGACGGCGGAGCAACAACTCCGAGGGAAGCCCCGATGGAGGGAAGCTTGGAACACCCGGAAGCGACGCCGATCCCGCAAGCTCTGCCGACGGGTAGCGACCCAGCAGGATTTCCAACTGCCTCTGGACCTGATCCCTCTCGCCCTGTCTCTGCGCAAGATTCGCCCTTGCGGTCGCGACATCCGTCTCAGCCAGGCGAAGCTGGGATGCCGTCGCTCCGGCATCTCCCGCCGCAAGCTCGAAGCGCCCGCGAATCAACTCCGCGGTATCTTCACGGATTTTGAGCGATTCCTCAGCCAGCGCAATCTGTTCGTTGGTCTCGGCCAGCAGCAGCCAGGCACGAACTACCTGAGCGGCGAGCGACGCTCGGGCTCCCCGATAGACATTTCCCTGCGCCTGGAGGTCCGCCAGAGCCGCTGACTCACCCGCCCGGATCTTGCCCCACAGATCGATCTCCCACTGCAGATTCAGACTCGCTCCGTAGGCATTGGAAATCGAGGAACCTGACACGCCCGGAAAGCCGATGAAGTTCTGTTTGCTGCGTGAACCGTTCACCGCCGCATTCAATTGCGGTCGGGCCGCCGCGCCGGCTCCGCGGGCAACGGACGAGGCCCGCTCGACCCGCGCCGCCGCCGCTTGCAGGTCGCGGTTCGAGGCGTAGGCCTCCGAAACAAGTTGGCTCAAGCTACGGTTGCCAAAGCGGTCGACCCACTGGTCATCAATGCCCGCCTTCGCCTGGCGCGTCGCCGTCCAAGCCCCTGGCGCATCGGCGGCTTCTCCCATCCGGCTGTCAGGCGGCATCACGGCACAAGCCGCAAAAACCAGCCCCAATGCCCCCATTAGAATTCCCTGTTTCGTCCGCATAGGAATGCTCAAAATAGAAACTCTTCCTGCGGACCCTTGGAGCGGGCTTCCGCTTCTGCCGATTGACTTTCCCCATCTGCTGGCGACGACCCCTTCTTCATCGGCGACTCAGCCGGTGCGATCTCCTGCCTCATGCCGGCCGCCCCAAAACGAATGAAGCGCGACAAAGTCGTTTCCATGCTGGGATTTCCTGACGCCCCCTGGGTGAAACGATTCAAGGTATCGCCGTGAGCCATCGAATGAATCATCGATCCGACCATGAAATGGACCCGCCACAGCAATTCCTCCTCACCCACTCCAGGCAAGGCCTTCTTAAAAGCCTTTTTGAAACGGATCAGCATCAGCTGAAACCCCTGCTCCACCGATTTCGGCATCATCCCACCCCGGTCGCCGAGACAACGGCCCATCAATTTATAGAACATGTTCTCCGAAAGCTCGCTGCGCCGCACTTGCGTGACGAACGGTCTCACAAAGGCATCCAGCACTTCCTCCAGCGCGAGCGACTTGCTGCCCGATCTCTTCTCCAACGCCTCAAGACGCGCCAAGCGCTCGTCATTGATCGGATTGATATAGCGCTCCATCACCAACTCGACCAAGTGCTCGCGGCTGTTGAAGTGATAGTTCACCGCAGCAACGTTCGCGCCCGCCTTCTCGGTAATGTCCCTCACCGACACCGCATCGAATCCCTGCTCGGAAAACAACAACTCGGCAGCCTCCAGCAATCGCTGGCGAGTCGCAACCCCACTCGCGGCCTTGGACTTCGTCTTCGTCATCTGGCGGCAAACTGTCTCAAAAAATCATGCTGTCAAACACTCGATTGAATAAGCCGTTTCGCGAGCCAACAAGACACTGATCAATAGCGTCTTACGAGCTTGTGAATTTTTTCACAAGCTACCCCTTGCCGTTTAACAAAGCCATGACAATGTTCACCGCATGATGACTCATGGGAATTCAACAGCGCGCAAGGTTTTGATCATCGGGGGTGGTTTTGCGGGTCTTGAGTGCGCCCGGAAGCTCGCCGGCGACGCCCGTTTCGAGGTCACGCTGGTCGACCGCACCAATCATCATCTTTTCCAACCCCTACTCTATCAGGTGGCCGCGGCATCTCTCGCCGCTCCGGATATTGCCCGCTCGATTCGGCAAATCCTCACCAAGGCGAAAAACGTCACGGTGCTGATGGACGAAATCGAGAAGCTCGATCCCCCGTCCAAGACCGCCCTCGGCGCGTCGGGCACCGAATACCACTGGGACTACCTGCTGCTTGCCGCCGGAGCACGAACCTCATTTTTCGGCAACGCGGAATGGGAACAGCACACGCTCGGGCTCAAGTCACTCGCCGATGCCCAGACCGTCCGCCGCACGATCCTCACCAATCTCGAACGAGCCGAGCGCAGCGAAGACCCCGCCGAGCAGAGGAAACTCATGACCGTCGCGATCGTCGGCGGAGGTCCCACGGGCGTCGAGCTCGCCGGTTCATTTGCAGCCCTGCTCCGGCAGTCGATGAAGGATGAATTCCGCCACCTGAAAACCTCCGACCTCCGGATCGTCCTCATCGAAGATTCAAAACGCATCCTCTCGACCTTTGACGATGATCAGAGCGAATATGCCAGGCATCGACTGGAGTTACTGGGTGCCGAAGTTCTCACCGGCCACCGCGTCAGCCAGGTCGACGAGCATTGCTTGAGATTTGCCGACGGAACGTCGTTGGAAGCCGCGGCCATCATCTGGGCCGCCGGCGTCGAAGCCCATCCGCTTACCCGACAGCTTGGCGTCCCGCTGGCGGATCCCGCCGGGCGCATCACACCCGAACTCGACCTCTCACTTCCCGGCCGCCCCGACATCTTTGTCGCCGGCGATCTGGTGAGAATGAGCGACCGCGAGGGAGTCGCCGTTCCCGGTGTCGCTCCCGCCGCGGTTCAGATGGGCCAGCATGTCGCCAAGGTTCTCAAAGAAGAATTGCGGCTTGAGAAGACACGCTTTGCCGAAAAAAAGCACGGCCTGCGTCCGCAATTCCGCTACTTCGACAAGGGCCTGATGGCGATCATCGGCAAGAACGTCGCCGTGGTGAAATCCGGCAAGCTCAAGCTGCGCGGCTATCCTGCCTGGCTCGCCTGGCTGCTCGTCCACATCCTTTTCCTGATTGGCTTCCGGAACAAGCTCGCCGTGCTGTTGGGCTGGGCCTTCGCTTACCTAAAAAATGAGCCCGAAGCGCGCATCATCGTCCACCCCCCGGCCGAGCACCCGTAGCGCGATGGCTCACAATCAACTCGTCGTTAGCCTCATCCGTCCTCACTCTTCCCCAACCCCAGAGGAAACCCGGCTAACCGAAGTTGAAATCGCGCTCCAAAACCCTGAAACGTTGCGCCATCGCGGCGCTGATCGCGCTTCTCCTCACCTACACCGTTCTCTGGATCATTCTGGCCAATCTCAGTGTCTCGACCCACGGGTCCACTGACCTGAATTTCGGCAACATCCGGGTTCCTTCCAAACGAACCATTCAGTGGAATCAACGTTCCCCGCTGATGGATTCCGTCATGGATGGCCTGGCGAAGAAGTACCGCCATAACTTGAAATTCGATAAGGACGGTGGCGATCGGCTGTTCTCCCAACTCGCCACCGGTCAGAACATTGACGAGGTCAACCGCATCCTCCAGCAGGCCGAACCTTGGGCCAAGGTCGGTTCTAACCGTGACTATGACTTCACGCTCTGCCAGCTGACGCTGATGCTCTACAATTTCGGAGATCGTCCGGAGATCCTCCATCCGCAAACCGTGGGACATGTCGTCAACGTGCTGATGACCGAAAAGGGCGGCGAGCCCGTGGTATTCACACCGGGAATCCTCGGACTTCCCCTCCGCGACACGGAGAATCATGTTCTCATGACGGAGGGGTCGCGCTATCTGACAAACCAGTGGATTGCCCGGCATGGCAACCCGGACCCACAATATGATAACTCCCGGAACGGACTCGAGGCATTCCTGTTGGACTATCTCGAGGGCATGGAACGGGCAGGCATTCACGAATACAACTCCATTCCCTACGTCGGCTACACGCTCCGCAGCCTCTTGAATATCGCCTCGTTTGCCGAGGGGCCAATCAAGGAGAAAGCCACCCACATCCTCGATCGGATGAATTGGGACTACGCCCTCGGCAGCATGGCGCTTCGCCGCTTTCCCCCGTTCAGGCGTCAGTTCAGTCGAGCCCGCGAAACCAATCTCGATGGCGATTATCATACTTCAATGATGAAGGCCTGGATGAGTTTGGCCGGAATGGATGGCTTGAAGATACGGCATGGTCAGCACCACGCCATGTGGGTGAATTACTGCTCGTATCGCCCCGCCGATGCGGTCGTCGAATGGGTGAGGTCCAAACCGGAAGAGTACTTCGTTCGGATCGGCCATGGCTCGGACGGCTCCCCCGAAATTTACTCGGGCGGCCCCGGCTTTCTCATCACTGCGGGAGGTGTCGCCGATGACTTCGCCCGGCAGTGCGTCGCTCGCCCGACGACCCTCATGCTTGATGATGGCGCGAGCGATCTGCGCGATCTCCTGCACATCGAAGGACCGGGAGACGAGATTCGAAGTTGGAACAATACCGGCGTCCACCGCAGGTTTGCGGTCGCAGCGGGACCCGTCAGCATTCCTGACGAATGGTCGCCCTCGCTCACCATCAGCGGCTGGTCATTCTACGAGCGAGCAGGCCAGAAGATTGCGGTCTACGCCGCCGACGAACTTGGGATTTTCTGCGTGCTCCCCAAAGAAGGCGCTCTTCCTGAGCAGGCCGCCAAACTCGCCGCCGCCAATGCCGATCCCGACCGTCTGGCGAACGAGTTCATCGCTCCCGACGCCACCGTCATCGGCTACGATGTCTTCGCAGAGAAACACCTCTGGGTGATCGAATCAGTGGCCGGATCATCGCTTGATCGTCACCACGACGGGTGGCCACTCAGTCAGGGATCGGTCCCGGGATTTTCAGGCGACCCGAGCCCTTCGCGGTAACCCACATCCATCAAGGGGACGGAATCCACGAGCTCGAGCTGTCCGCGCCCCTCGCCGCTCCAAAACAATAAATCCACAAAAAAGTCATTGATCAAAGGTTCACCGCTAATTACGCCGTTCTTGCGAATGAATCTCAATAAATTTAAGCGAAGCCAGTCGGTCTTTCTCCCGGTCACCTGCCTCATTGCCAGCCTTCCTCTCATCGCGGTGTCCGCAGAGGAGCCGGAGCAAGCTGAGCTACTCGATCACACGGTGGTGAATGCCGAGGACGAGCCAAAGGCGGAGTTCGAGGCCGACGTCATTACCTCGGAAGAGCTCGAACAAAATCAGGCTCTGGATCTTGAAGATATTTTCAAGGATCGTCCCGACGTTGCGGTCGGTGGCGGAGCCAGCGGCGGTCAGAAGATCTATATCCGCGGGATGGAAGACGCTCTTTTCAACGTGGAAGTCGATGGCACCCCGCAAGTCGGAACCACCTTCCACCACCAGAGCAAGATCGGCGTCGAGCCCGACCTCTTGAAAGCCATCGAGATCCGTCCGGGTGTCGGCCGTGCCACCGACGGCTTCGGCGCCCTCGGAGGAACCGTGAACTTCGTCACCATAGACGCCTCCGACATGCTTGAGCCGGGCCAGAACTTCGGCGGCTTTGTGCGCAGTTCCTACTTCACCAACACCTCGGGCTATAAGGAGAACCTGACACTCTACGGAAACCTGACGGAATACCTGAGCGTCATCGGTTCCTTCTCTTACACCAATCTCGATGACTACGAAGACGGCCGTGGCTTCACCCTCGATGAAACCTCATCGATCCAGCGCAACGGTTACATCAAATTGAATGGTGATTTCCAGAACGGACATACCTTCAGCCTCAGCTACGAACATTTCGAGAACGGCGGACCCTGGGGACGCCGCGCCAACATTGCAGGCAGCCTCCTTGGCCCTGCGCGCGAGCCCGGAACGATTGTTGATCTCGGTAGAGACACGGTGAATTTCAAATACGACTTCGACAACGTGTCCAACGACTGGGTCGACATCGAATTTTCCGCCTACTACACCGACAACACCTCGGACTTCGATTATGTGAATCCAGCGTTTCTTGATGAGAACACCAGCATCTCGAGCCTGGGCTTTGACCTCAACAACACCTCCCTCATCGGCGACCACAGCGTCGTCTACGGTATGGATTTCCGCGACGACGACTATGAAGCCAATGGCTGGGCCACCCTGGCGAATCCAGCCCTTTACTCCGGCAAGGAAGACTCATCGGTCTTCGGCATCTACCTTCAGGATGACTGGCAAATCTCCGAGCAGTTACTGCTCACCTTCGGAGC
This sequence comes from Haloferula chungangensis, assembly GCF_042664875.1. Classification (NCBI taxonomy): domain Bacteria; kingdom Pseudomonadati; phylum Verrucomicrobiota; class Verrucomicrobiia; order Verrucomicrobiales; family Verrucomicrobiaceae; genus Haloferula; species Haloferula chungangensis. The sequence continues at coordinate 96,985 of NZ_JBHTBS010000003.1, forward strand.
CCGTTACGACGACTATGAATACAATGACCAGTTCGGTCAGAACTTCAGCGATAGCGCCATCAGCCCGAATGCGACGCTTGTCTACAGCCCGAATGCCTGCCTCGATTTTCGAGCCGGATATTCCCAGGCGTTCCGCGGAGTCCTGCCCGGTGAAGTCTACCTCAATGGAGCCGGACCAGCTCCAGGCCTCCCGCCGTCGACCCGCAACTCCCCATTCCTCAGCCCTGAAGAGTCGGAAAGCTTCGAAGTGGGAGTTGATTTCGACAATGGCGACTTCTTCGGCACGGCGTCGGTGTTCCAAACCACGATCGACAACGTCATCGCCATCACTGGAAACCCCCGGACGAATATTGGCGAACTCGAAACCATTGGATATGACCTCGGACTAGGATACCGCTGGAATGGACTCACCCTTCGCGCGGGAGTCTCTGAATCCGACCCGACACTCAATGGTGCGGACATCGACAACGTGCTCGGAATCGCAGCCGCCACGGGACGCACCTGGGTCAGCAGCATCGACTACTCCATCCCGGACTGGGGCGTGAATCTCGGATACGACGTAAGGTATGTGGAAACCCTGAAGAACAGCGCCGTCATCAAGCGGAGCTACGTCGTCCACGGTCTCTATGCCAACTGGACGCCCTCCTTTGCGGAAGACCTCACCCTGGCCGTTTCGGTCGACAACCTTTTCGACAAGGCATACGTCGATCAGGGCTCGCTCGCCAATGGTTTCGGCTACTATGAGCCCGGCCGCGATGTCCGGCTTTCCGCAACTTACCGATTCTAACAAGCTCATCTCCGACAGGCCCGCTGCAACCGTCTCGGCAGCGGGCCGCGATGACATGGGATCGACGCTCCCCAAACGCCCCGGCGAGTCGTGGGAGACACCGTTGGATTTGCGGCATAGGACGGATCGCTCCCGCTTTTCGACGCCGTCGGGAGATCCCTGCCCTTGGCCAGAGCTTGCCGGGGCGCCTCCCGGGAAAATCCCTCCAGCAAGTTAACCGCAGCCGTACCGGACGACCAGCTGCTGGCCGAAGCCGTCTTCACCAAGGCAGGCCCCGCCCTGTCCTCGATAGTGGCGAAAGAGCCATCCGTGGGGGCATTCTCCGAGCCTTGCCCACCGATAAACCGGTGACATGATTTCATGAACGAAAAGATTGGTCGGCGGCGATAGCCCCTCCAAGCATTCCTGAAGACTCATGAAACCCAGCTTCCCTCTCACCCTTGCTGCGAGTGTCATCGCTTGCGGAGGGGCCTTCATTGCTGGCCGGGCCAGCGCTCCCAAAGATGGCTCGGACATCAAGGAAGCGAGCGCTTCGATTCCGGAACGCTCCTCGCGCGCTTCCTCTGGTTCCGATCTCGCGAGCTCGCGCTCAGTCAAGTCACTCCGTTCGCATGAAGACACCGGCCTCGGCGAAAGCCCTGCCGCCGTCGCTGAGATGAAGCGGATCATGGAAACCGTCGACCCCCTCGCCCGGGCTCAGGCGTGGCTTGATTTTGTCAACACGCTCGATCCCGATCAGTTCGAAAGCGTTGTCGCCGACTTCCGCGACTCAGGATTGACCCGGGAAAACATGAGCGAATATTCCATGCTGCTCACCGCATGGGCCAAGACCGATCCGCTCCAAGCTCTCGACTACGCCAAGGCAAACACCGGCAGCCCATTCGCCCGCAATACCATTCTTGCCACCTGGGTCACCAGCGATCCCGAAGCGGCGATCGCCTGGGCAAACGAAAACCACGATGGTGACAGGGCGAACCCCTACCTGGTCGGAGTCATCCGGGGCCTCGCCCAGTACGATCCGACACGCGCCAGCGAACTGATGCTGACGATGCCTTACTCCAGAGAACGCGGCGACGCTCTCGGCGCGATCATTCCCCACGTCTTGTCACAGGGTGATGATGCCGCCAAGAACTGGGCCAGCTCAATTGAAGACGAACGTCTTCGCGACGGAGCGATTCAGCGGGTCTCCGAACAACTCGCCAAGGACGACCCACGAGGCACGGCCGAATGGCTCGCCAGCAGTGGCGGCGACGCCGCAAAGGGAGCCATCGACGAGGTCATGGGCATCTGGGCCCGCGAGGACTCAAGCGCCGCGATCGCGCATTTCGAAAGCATGGCTTCCGGCGAACTTCGCACCAATGCCTTGCGGGGTCTCAGCAGTCATATGGCCTCGGAAAATCCCCGCGAGGCGGCAAGCTTCCTCGATGCCCACGCCGCAGATGCCGACGACGGGACCTACCGCCAGTTCGTCTGGCGCTCGTTCCGTGAGGAACCCGCCATCGCTGCCGACTACATCTCTCGGATTGAAAACGAGAGAGAGCAGGAACAGATGTATCGTCGCACACTCGAAGGCTGGATGAGAAACGACCTGGAAGGTGCCTCCCAATGGCTCAGCTCCGCCCAACTCCCTGATAGCGTCGCCAAGCACCTCGAGTCCCGAATGCGGGAAATCGGAGAAAGGGATCGCTAGGCGCTTTCGAGCCTTCCAAACTTCCGCCGTCAGAATGCTCACCTCACCAATCTAACAATCACCTCAATGATCCGACCCTTTACCCTCGCCCTCCTCGTCGCCATTCCCTGCCTCGCAGCAGAGCCCAAGCCTGAAGTCAGGCAAGCGCCCGAAAAGAAAGCTCCCCAAGAAGAGAAAAAAGTTCAGGAGCCGGTGAGCCGGGAAGGGTCCGTCACGATCGACGGCAAGAAAATCGACTATACCGTCACCACTTCGAAGCTGCAGCTGAAGAAAGACGACGGCACCCCGCGCGCCTCGATCTTCAATGTTAGCTATCTGCGCAAGGACGTCGAGGATCTCAGTCAGCGACCCGTGATGTTTGCCTTCAATGGAGGCCCCGGCTCGTCCGCGGTCTGGCTGCACCTCGGGATCCTCGGTCCGGTTCGCGTGGCCATGCCCGGCGATGGCACCGAAGCTCCCCGCCCCCCAGCCCGACTCATCCCCAACGAATTTTCGATCCTTGATCATACCGACCTGGTCTTCGTTGACCCCGTCTCGACCGGCTACAGCCGCGTGGAGAAGGACGGCAAAGCTTCCGACTTCCACGGTGTCGAGGAAGATATCGAATCGATTGCAGACTTCATTCGCCGTTGGATTACCGAGAACGACCGCTGGTCCTCGCCGAAGTATCTCCTCGGAGAATCCTACGGCGGTGTCCGTGTCGCCGGACTCTCCGAGCACCTCCAGTCCCGCTACGGCATGTCTCTCAACGGCGTCGTTCTGCTCTCATCGCTTCTCGATTTCCGCACCCTCCGCGGAGGCGATGGAGACAACCTCCTCTACTCGGTATATCTCCCCACCTTCACCTCCGTCGCCCATCATCATGGCAAACTAACAGGTGACCGGGAGGCTCTCGTCTCCGAAGCACGCGCCTTCGCCAATGGCGAATACGCCCTCGCGCTGATTCAGGGAAATTCGCTCGCACCCGAAAAGAAGAAGGAGGTCGCCGCCACCCTTTCGCGACTCACTTCCATCGATGCCGATCTGATCGAGAAGCTTGACCTGCAGCTCGACCCCAGCCGCTTCCGTGCGGAACTCCTGCGTGCCGAGGGCAAGGTCATTGGCCGCTTCGATGCTCGGGTCGCCTGGCCCGCCGGCAACGAAGCCGATTCCTGGCCGAGTTATGACCCCTCATTCTCGCTGGCGCTTGGCGCTTACTCCACCACCATGCTCTCCTATCTTACGGAGGAACTGGGGTGGGAAGAGGACTCTCCCTATGAGATTCTCACTCGAAAGGTGCATCCCTGGAAATGGGGAGCCACCAATGGTTACGTCAACCTCACCAACCGGCTCGGCACCGCCCTTCGTGACAACCCTCATCTTCGCGTGCTCGTCATGGAGGGTGGTTGTGACCTGGCCACACCCCTCGATGGCATCCGTTACTCCTTGAACCAGATGACCGACGCCCCTGAATCAGCATTGAAGCGAATCTCGCACGTCGGCTACGACGCCGGCCACATGTTCTACCTCAATCCGCCCGACCTGGAGAAGGCCCGCAAGGATCTGGCCGCATTTCTAACGGCTGAATAAGCGGGCCCTTGCCCCCCGGGATTTTCCCATCGACACCGCCGAGCATGGCGGTGTCGTGGCAGACTTCCTCTCGGCAGACTCCAGCCCCCGAGCATCCGGAGCCAGGCCAGCTCGGCCAGATAATCCGGAAGTTTACTTCTTTATTCGACTTGTTTTCCCAGCTCGATTGCATCAGTTTCAAGTTGCCCACCAAGCGAGAACGGCATTTCCGGCGGGTTCCCCTATGAGTTCAGCTCATCCCGACCCTGCGAGTGACTCTCCGTAAACATTGGTGACCGCCATGAATTTGGCAAAGAGACCGCTTCACCGTCTTGCGCCACTTGATATGAAATACCACATTTTACCCCTCGCCTTCGCGACCATCATCACATCGCAAGCCGGAACGCCTGCAGCTGAACCAGCAGCGCCCGCCCCTGCTCCCGAACCATGGATCAAGCCGATCCTGGATATTCGCGCGCGCTTTGAATACGGAGACGTCGCCGACCCCTTGCTCGACTCCGCCACCGCCTTCACCACTCGCGAACGGGTAGGCCTCGTCACCAAAGATTGGCATGGCTTCAGTGCGCTCGTCGAAGGCGAGTTCACTCAGGCCATTGATGACAACTATAACTCCAGTTCGAGTCCGACGACCTCTCCCAACAATCCCTTCGACACCCAGATCAACGATCCGGAAACCAACGAGCTCAACCAGCTCTATCTTCAATACAAAGGATTTGATACTCAGTTCCGCGGTGGACGCCAGCGCATCATCCTCGACAACGCGGCCTTCGTCGGAAACGTCGGCTGGCGGCAGAACGAGCAGACCTATGACGGGATCTCGATCAGCAACACCTCGATCGAAGACCTCACCATTTTCTATTCCTACATCAACCGCGCCAACCGGATCTTCGGCTCCGATGCAACCGGCGCCCTGAGAAGCTTCGCGGGGAACGTCAACCTGTTCAATGTCAACTACAGGGGATTCGGCGACGTCTCGCTCACGGCCTACGCCTACCTGATGGATTTCGATGAGACTGCCGCCAATGCCGGCTACATCAGCAACAACACTTACGGTGGAATCGCCACCACTCCGCTTGGTCCGGTGACGCTCTATGGAGAGTTCGCCTTCCAGACGGACACCGATAGCTCGCCAGCGTTCAAGCCGGACCTCGCCGGTTACACCCACCTCAAGGTCTCTACCAAGCAGTGGAACACAGACTTCAATCTTGGATGGGAATACCTGGATGCCGACTTCGTCACGCCTTTGGCCACTGTCCACGCCTTCAATGGATTCGCGGATACCTTGACCGGCGCTCGACTCGGTTTGGTTCGCAACCCGGGCATCAGCGATCTTTACATCAGCCACACCACCCCGATTTTCTGGGGGATGAAGTTCAGCCAGTTCATCCACCTTTTCGGTGATAATAACTCGGACTTCGACTATGGCTGGGAATATGACGCGGTGCTCGCCAAGAAGTTCAATGAAAACTTCCTCGCGATCGCCAAGTTCTCCTACTTCGATTCGGATGGTGCTCCGGGAGCGCCTGGCGCGGTAAACCCAGCTCCTTTCGACACCACCCGATTCTCAATCGAACTGAACTACACCTTCTAACAAGCAATTCCGTCGCGACCTCGGATAACGCCGAATCCCATCCCAGGGTTCGGCGTTTTTCCGTTGCGACAGCTTGCTCAAACGGGCGATCGAGCCAGTTGAGGCGCTCACCGGCGACCCAGCCGCGAGAGATCCTCGCCTACCATTCCTGAGATCCCGGCAAAGGTCTCCTCGATCAGACTGAGAGGGCGATCCGCATTCCAGAAGGTCGACCACTCCCGGGCAATCGGCTCACCGCCGGTGGGGATAGCCACGAGAGTTCCCTCATCCAGTTCGCGCTTGGCCACCCATGGAGCCACGATGCCGACTCCGATACCGATCTTCGACATTTCCTTGATGGCCTCCATGTCGCCGAGCACCAGAGGTGCGCGCAAACGGATGCCCATGTCCTCAAAGTGCTTCTCAACGAGTCGATGCGTTTCGCTGGCTCGCGCATAGATGATGAACTGAACCTTCGCGACTTCTTCCCGATCCGGAACACCTGTCTTCGCCCAAGGATGCACAGGCGGCACCACCAGCGCCAACTGATCCTTGAACAAGGACCGGGACTCCAGGGATTGGTTACTCTGTGTCCTTAGTCCGAGAACAATATCGAGTTCATGTTCGGCGAGGCGTTCAATCAGCGTGCTCGTATCGCCCGCTTCAATCGTCGGTTCGCATCGCGGAAAACAATCACGAAACTCACGCAGAACGGTCGGCAAAAGAAACTGGCAGAGCGAATGAGGCGCTCCGATCCTGATGCGGCTCTGCCCCCAGCGCTTCAACCCATCGAGTTCGCGACTGGCCATTTCCAGCTCGCCCAGCACCCCCCGGCATCGCTTCAAAAAGACATGCCCTTCCTCGGTTAGAATGGTCTTCTTGCCGAGGCGCTCCAGAAGCCGGCACTCGAGACTATCTTCGAGAGCACGCATCGAGTGGCTGATCGCGGACTGCGTCAGGAAAAGCTTTTTGGCTGCCAGGGTGAAACTCCCCTCATCGGCCACCGCAACAAAGGCTCTTAGTTGGCGGAGATCGGGAAGCAATTCATTCATGAGGATGATTCATCGGGGATTATCGTCAAAATCAGCAGTCGTCATGCCAAGGCAGCAGGATTGGCACTCTTTGCGCTTAGGTCTGCCCATCATGTCCAAGCCAAGCACCACCTCGCCCATTCGATTGGGATTCGTTCCACTGAATGACTGCGCTCCGGTTGCCGTGGCTCATGAACTTGGAATCTTCAGGGACTACGGCTTAAACGTGCAACTTTCCCGCCAGCCCGGCTGGGCCACCGTGCGGGACATGATGTTCTACGGCGAGCTCGACGCCGCCCAATCCATTGCCGGCCTCGCCTTCTACTTCGCGCTCGGACTCAGCAATCTGCGCCGGGATGTCGCGGTGCCCCTCGTCCTCAGCGCCCACGGCAACGCGATCACTCTTTCCAACGAACTTCCTCCCGAGACCATTCGCCAGGGAGAAGGGCTGGCTGGCTTCATCACCCATCGCTGGAAGAAGCGTCGCCCACCGACATTCGCCGCGGCCCACCGCTTTTCATCCCATCACATCCTGCTCCACGCATGGCTTCGTCGTCACGGCCTCGAGCCCGGCCGTGACGTGGAGATCGTCTTCCTGCCGCCGCCCCTCATGCCCGGCCATCTCAAGTCCAACCATATTGATGGATACTGCGTCGGCGAACCATGGAACTCGGAGTCCATCCTGACAGGCACCGGCTGGTGCCCCGCCACCTCGGCGGAACTGGCCACCGGCCATCCCGAAAAAGTGCTGCTCGTTGATGGCGGATTCATCGGTCAGCGGCGTGACGACAGCATCGCCTTGGGAGCCGCTCTGCTCCATGCCTGCCGAATCTGCCACGATCCGGATTTCCGCCCGGAAATGATCAATATTCTTTCCCGACCCGACTACACCGGCTGCGCCCAGTCGACCCTCGAAAACAGCCTCGGCAAGGTCTTCACCAGCGGCCGCGGCGACATCGATGCCGCCAACTTTCATCTCTTCTACGGCAACGACCTGAACTGTCCGACCGCCGACAAGGCATCTTGGTTTCTCTCCGGTATGCGCGGGACCGGCCTTCTCCCCGACCAAACGGCCGCCGCCCCCCTGACCCGACTCTACCGGCAGGACCTTTTCCGCGCTTCAGAAAAAATCCTCCTCCCAGCCTGAGATCGGTCATGAAGCCGGCTCATGAGATGGATGGGCAATTCACCTGAGGCACCCAATCACCCAGCCGCGTTTGGCATGCCATTCGCTGACAAGTCACTCACCACTCCATGAGCGCATCCGACGGAAAACTGAACCTTCTCGATTTTAAATCGCCTTCGATTCGAACCCTGCACATCACCTGGTTCGCCTTCTTTCTCACCTTCGTGCTGTGGTTCAGCCACGCGCCGATGAAAGAAGCCATCACTTCGGCATTCGATATTTCGAATGCCCAGTGGAAGGCCCTTTTGATTCTCAATGTCGCCCTGACGATTCCGTCGCGCATCGTGATCGGCATCCTCGTTGATAAATTCGGACCGCGGGTCACCTTTTCGTTACTCCTGGTGAGTGCCGGCCTGCTTTGTTCGTTCTTCGCCCTCGCCCAGAGTTTCGAAATGCTCGCCCTCGCCCGATTCCTGATGGGCTTTGTCGGAGCGGGCTTCGTGATCGGCATCCGCCTCGTCGGCGAATGGTTCCCTGCGCGTCAGGTCGGACTTGCCGAAGGAGTTTACGGAGGATGGGGCAACTTCGGCTCCGCCGCTGCCGCGATGCTTCTCCCTTCGCTCGCTCTCGCCTTCGGCGGTGAGAATGGCTGGCGCTACGCGCTTCTCACGATCAGCGCAATCGCTTTCTGCTACGGGATCTTCTTCTACCGCGCCGCTCGCAACACGCCCAAAGGCTCCACGTATTTCAAACCGAAGAAGTCCGGCGGCCTCGAAGTCTCCACGCCCCGCGAGTTCTGGTTCCTGCTCGGCATGAACGTTCCCATGTATGCGGCGCTTGCTGTGCTCGCCTGGAAACTTTCGCCCACCGGTGTCGGGCTACTGACCCAACCATTCGTTACCACCTCCTACGTTGTTCTCGGACTGCTCTTCATCTTCCAGAGTTATCAGATCTATCGCGTCAATGAGGACATGCTGAAGTCCGGCTCCGTCCCCGAACATCAGCGCTACTCCTTCCGTCAGGTTGCCATCCTCGACGTCAATTATTTCATCACGTTCGGCTCCGAGCTCGCCGTGGTCTCCATGCTGCCTGCCTTCTTCGCTGAAACCTTCGGCCTCACTCCGGTCAAAGCAGGCTTACTCGCCTCAGGTTTCGCCTTCATGAACCTTGCGGCACGCCCCGGTGGCGGCTGGCTCTCCGACAAGTTCGGTCGCCGCAAAACCATGCTCATCCTCCTCGCCGGGCTCGCCGCCGGATATCTGACGCTCTCCCAGATCGGCCCCGCCTGGCCACTTGCGCTAGCGGTCATCGCCACCATGTGCTGCTCATTCTTCGTGCAGGCTGGTGAAGGCGCCGTCTTCGCCATGGTCCCCCTGATCCAGCGCCGCATGACCGGCCAGATCGCCGGCATGGCAGGCGCCTACGGAAATGTCGGCGGTGTCACCTTCCTGACCATCTACTCCTTCGTCAGCACACCGACCTTCTTCATGATCATCGCCGCCTCATCGGTCATCGGATTCTTCGCCTCGTGGTTCCTTACCGAACCGAAAGGCCACATCACCGAGGTCGCTGAAGATGGCTCCGTGCAATTGATCGAAGTTTCCTGAATTCCGTCTCCGGCCTTGTATCCACCGCCCGAAAGGCTTTCGTCACCAACGTGCATCTCGCCGAAAACCTGAGCGTCACCAGCGGTCGCTTCACCGACCCCGGCCCGAAGCCCGAGAATCAGGACTTCCTGGGGATGCATGTTCCCGAAGGCCCGCTTCTCGCCACCAAAGGCATCTCGGCCTGCATCGCCGACGGAGTCTCAGCGGCCAGCGCCGCCCGGGAAGCCAGCGAGACCACCATTCGTTCGTTCCTCAACGACTACTACGAAACACCGGAGTCATGGCAGGTGAAAACCGCCGGCCAGCGCGTCCTCACCGCCATCAACCGCTGGCTCTACGGACAGGGACAAGGATCTGTCTCCGCGGAAAAAGGCTACGTCACCACCTTCACCGCCGTCGTTTTCAAATCCCAGACGGCGCACATCTTTCACATCGGAGACTCACGCATCTATCGTCTCCGCAGCGGCGAGCTCGAGCAGATTTCGCGGGATCACTCGAGCCGCGTCTCCGCCGACGCCTGCTATCTAACAAGAGCGATGGGCATCAGCCTCACCCCTCGCATCGACTACCACACCCTCGATCTCGAACCGGGCGATCTTTTCCTCCTCTCGACCGACGGCATCCACGAGTTTCTCTCCCACTCGAAACTGCTCGAAATCCTTTCCTCAGGCAGGGATCCAGAAGCCATCGCCGCCGAACTGGGTGACGCCACCGATCATAGCGACGACAACCGCTCGGCGCTGATTGTTCGCGTCGACACCCTTCCTGATCAGGATAAGGACGACGTCTTCCGCCAGCTCAGCACTCTCCCTTTCCCTCCCGACCTTCTTCCTGGCCAATCCATGGACGGGCTCATGGTCGAGAAACTCATCGCCGCTTCGCCGAACTCGCAACTCTATCTCGTCCACGACACCTGCGACAACAACCGGCCACTCGTCCTTAAAACTCCGTCGATCCATTACCAGAATGATCCGGGCTACCTTGAGCGCTTCGCCCTCGAGGAATGGATCGGCCTGAGAACGGACAATGCCAACCTCGTCAAAGCGGTACGCCGCGAAACGCCGCGGCGCTTCCTCTACTACGTTCTCGAACCAGTCAAGGGACCAACCCTTGACGAGTGGAGCAAACAGAATCCGAGCCCTTCGGTTGAAAGTGTCGTCAAGATCGTTCGCGGCATCGTCTCCGGAACCCGCGCCCTCCACCGAAAGGACACCCTCCATCAGGATCTGAAGCCGGGAAACATTCTACTCGATGCCGATGGCACGGTGAAGATCATCGACTACGGCTCCTGCAGGATTGGCGGCATTTCGGAGATTGCCACACCTTTCCATCGGAACGAGGCACTCGGCACCCTCGACTTCTCCGCCCCCGAGTATCGCCTTGGAGCCACACCGACCACCAGCGCTGACCTATTCTCCATTGCCACGATCACCTACTACCTTCTAACAGGTGGTCAGCATCCCTACGGTGATCCCTGGGCCCGGGCCAAAATCCTTCGCGATTTCCATACCCTCTCCTACACCAGCGCCACAGCTCACAATCCCATGGTCCCCCTGTGGATGGATGCAACATTGAGAAAAGCGCTCTCGATCCTCCCGGATCGCCGTCACGAATCCATGTCGGAGTTCGTTCGCTTCCTTGAACACCCCGACCCCGACCTGATCACCACCGCCCCGCTACCAATGGTGGTGCGCAATCCAGTTTTGGTCTGGAAGCTGGTCGCCCTCTTCTTCTTCGTCGCCTGGGTGATCACCTGGATCGCGAAATAGAATTCTACGCTGGCCCAAGGAGGCGATCAAGGCCTTCGGAATGAGCGCGATTCCTCAGCGCGAGTCTGATCCGTGAATCAAGCTCATTCATAATTGATCAAACTTCAAACTCCCGGATGTCAAACGACCTTCCGAAACCTTTTAAGTCATTCATCACATGGGACTTAAACCTCGAATGAAGCAGTTTCACTTAGACAATGAAATTCTAGATCCCTGCTTCATGGGCTAATAAAACCTGTGGCATGCCAAACGCTGGATTATCGGTGACTTCACGCAATATCCAGACATGCAATTAGGAAATACCATACTCATCGCCGCACTAACAATTGGCTCGCTTCAGGCCGACCAACTCGACGTCGAAAAGGACGAACTGAAGTTCGGGTTCATCAAACTCACGGACTGTGCGCCAATCGTCATCGCAAAAGAAAAAGGCTTCTTTGAAGACGAAGGACTTCAAGTCGAAGTCATCGCTCAACCCAACTGGAAGACGCTGCTGGACAATGTCATCTCGGGTGAGCTCGATGGCGCCCACATGCTCTCGGGTCAACCGATCGCAGCCACCATCGGATTCGGCACCAAGGCCCATGTTGTCACCGCCTTCACCATGGACCTCAACGGGAACGGCATCACCGTTTCGAACGACATCTGGAGCCAGATGCAGGAGAATGACTCCAAACTCGACTCCCCGACACCACCCCACCCGATCACCGCAGACTCGCTGAAGCCCATTGTCGACGAGAAGCTCGAAGACGGTGAAAAGTTACAGATGGGCATGGTCTTTCCGACCTCAACCCATAACTACGAACTTCGCTACTGGCTCGCCGCTTCGGGAATCCACCCGGGCATGTATACCAAGACCGACATCGGTGGCCGCACTGATGCCGAAGTTGAACTCTCGGTCACCCCGCCACCGATGATGCCCGCCACGCTTGAAGCAGGAAACATCCAGGGCTACTGCGTTGGCGAGCCATGGAACCAGCAGGCCGTGGCCAAAGGCATCGGGGTGCCCGTCACCACCAACTACGACATCTGGAAAAACAACCCCGAGAAGGTCTTTGGTGTGAGCAAGGAATGGGCGGATGAAAACCCCCAGACCTATCTCGCCGTCACCAAAGCTTTGATTCTCGCCGGCCAGTGGCTCGATGAAACCAATAGTGCTGGCGAACTCGTCAACCGCGAGGAAGCCGCACGCATTCTCTCGCGCCCCGACTACGTCGGAGCCGACTATGATGTCATCAAGAACTCCATGACCGGATTTTTCCTCTTCCAGAAGACCGACAAACGTTCGATGCCGGACTTCAACGTCTTCTACAAACATCACTGCACCTATCCATGGTATTCTGATGGCGTCTGGTTTCTGACTCAGATGCGCCGCTGGGGACAGATCACCGAAGCGAAGCCGAAGGATTGGTACTTCGAAACAGCCAGGGAGGTCTACAAGCCCGAGATCTATCTCGCCGCTGCCGAGATGCTTCTTGCTGAGGGCAAGATCGAAGAAGACGACATCCCCTGGAAGACGGATGGCTTCAAACCTGCTACAACCGACTTCATTGACAAGGTCGAGTATGACGGCAAAGAGCCGATCAAATACCTCAACAGCCACAAGATCGGCAACAAGGACCCCGAATAATTTCTTGGTTGGAATCGGTATGGGACCAGTCCGGCACACTGCCGGGCTGGCTCCACTCCCTCGCTAACAAGCCAGGTGAAACGGGGCAGATACTCCCAGTCCATCATCCTGGTTCCCTACCATTTCAAAAGGCCATCCCGACCAATTGCCAGCCAGTCAAAATCTTCCCTCCAACGGATATGAAGCTTCTCCAATCCATCAAATACCCCATCCTGAAGGCCATCGACTTCTCAGGCCTGACCTTCCTATCGCCGGTCGTTCGACTCTGCTATGGCGAGGAACCGGCAGTGCAGGCGAAGAAGATCGTTCAATGGATCATCATCCCCGTCGCCGCCATCGGCATCTTCCTCATGGCATGGAATTCCGCCTCGGAAAAGATTCATACCAAGTCCGGCCGCCTTCCCTCGCCCAAGGAAATGTTCCAAGCCTATGGAGCCATCGACACCTTTGCCGAATACGAAGCCCTGAAGGAGGAAGCCTATCTCATGTCCGGCCCCGAACGGCTTTCGGAACTCACGGCCACGGAGTCACTGCTCGCGACCATCGAACCTCTCGCTAAGGCCACCACCGAAAAGGTTGCAGCCACCAAGGAAGCCTACAAAGAAAAGCAGGAGAAGACCATCGCGCCTCTCACCGCGCAGCGTGAGAAACTCAAGACTGAGTTCGAGGCAGCCCAGGATGAACGCAAAGCCAGCCTGGCGAGTCAGTCCGAAAGCCTCCAACCCGGCGATCAGGCTGGCTACGAAGCCTTCCTCGCCGCCGTCAAACTGGACACGGAGATGACCGACCTTGAAAAGGAGCAACTTCGCAACCTGAAGACAGAAATCGACAACATCCGCGACAAGAAGTCGAAGGAAGTCGCCGCCGCACTTTATGCCCAGACTCAGGCTGCCGAGGAGAAGCAGTTTCTCGAAAAGAAGATCGACCAACTCACACGCGACAACCGCAGCGAAAAGGTCGCTTCCGCCAAAGCCGACATCAAGGAGGACACGGACGCCCTGATGTTGCTCACCGGCGCGGACGCCCTGAAGTCCGCGAAGAGAATTGCCAAGGATGAGGCCCGCCTGGCAAAGACCGAGACTTCCGACTACGCCGGTGCGAAGACGCTCTGGTATCAGACACGCCGGAGCATTCTCTGCGTCTTCACCGGTTTCATTCTTGGTTCCGCCATCGCGATTCCGATCGGCATCCTTTGCGGTCTCAACTCCACCTTCATGGCAGCGATGACTCCCTTCGTCGCCATCTTCAAACCGGTCTCCCCCATCGTTTGGCTGCCGATTTGCCTGATCATTGCCAGCGCCTACGTGCCTGCTCCTGAAGACAGCGCCCTCATGGCCTGGATGTGGGAAGACGCGTGGTTCCTGAAGAGCTACGACATCAATCCCGCCTTCATCGCCTCGGCCTGCACCGTCGCGCTCTGCTCCCTTTGGGCCACACTCGCCAACACTGCCCTCGGCGTCGCCAGCATCGACAAAGACCACATGAACGTCGCCCGCGTCCTCAAGCTCGGCTTCTGGTCGCGTCTCTTCAAGATCGTCATCCCATCCGCCCTGCCACTCATCTTTGCCGGTCTGCGCATTTCACTCGGCGTGGGCTGGATGGTGCTCATCGCCGCTGAGCTGCTCTCCTCCTCGGAAGGCATCGGCAAGTTCGTCTGGGACCAGTTCAATAACGGTGCCTCCGACTCCTTCGCCAAGATGGTGGTGGTCGTCTTCATCGTCGGCTTCATCGGCCTCATTCTCGACCGCATCATGATCGTCTTCCAACGACTCGTCTCGTTCGAAGGTGGCGCTGCCGGCGTCTGACCCAATGTCAGCATTTCAACCATTCAGTTCTCAGCATTTCAAAAAATGTCATTCCTCGAACTCAAGAACGTCAGCGTCGGCTTCGGTCCTCCATCGAACCGCACCGAAGTCCTCCGCGACATCAACCTCTCGGTCAAAGAGAAGGAATTTGTCGCGATCATCGGATTCTCCGGAGCTGGAAAGTCGACCCTGATGTCGCTCCTCGCCGGCCTCCAAGATCCCAGCAGCGGCAGCGTCAGCATGAAGGGTCAACCCATGAACGGCCCCGGTCCCGACCGCGGATTGATGTTTCAGAACTACTCGCTGCTCCCATGGCTGTCCGTTTTCGACAATATCAAACTCGCCGTTGATCGTGTCTTTCCGCAGCTCTCGAAATCCGAGAAGGCGGAGAAGATCAATCACTACATCGAAATGGTGAAGCTCGGCCACGCGCCCGACAAGAAGCCTCACGAGCTTTCCGGCGGTATGCGTCAGCGCGCCTCACTGGCCCGCACGCTGTCACTCGACCCGGAGATCCTTCTGTTAGACGAACCTCTCTCGGCACTCGATGCCCTCACCCGCTCCGAGATCCAGGATCAGATTCTCAACATCTGGGAGACGGACAAGCGCACCGTTGTCATGATCACCAACGACGTCGATGAAGCCGTCCTCATGGCCGACCGCATCATCCCGCTCACCATGGGTCCCGGTGCCACCCTGGCCGACGAATTCATCGTCAACATGGAACGGCCGCGCGATCGACACACTCTCAATGACCATCCGGAATTCATGCGACTGAAGTCCGAGATCACCCAGTTCATGATGGACCTCAACAAAGAAGCCAAGAGCCTCAAAACGAGCGAGATCATCCCGATGCCCGACGTCCGACCAAAGGACTTCTCCCTCCCCAGCGCGACACCCCGCCTGAAGAACCGTCGACCTCAACCCAGCAAACCCAAATCAGCCGCGTGAACCCCAACCACCTTTCCATTGTGAGCCAGCACGAGAATACCCGCTTCGTCGAAATCTCGAACCTCGTCAAAGAATACCCGAACCCCTACGGTGAGGACTTCCGCGTCGTCGAGGATTTCAACCTCAACATCCGCGAGGGAGAATTCATCTCACTCATCGGACACTCCGGCTGCGGCAAGTCGACCATCCTCACCATGCTTGCCGGTCTCAATGAGATCTCCGACGGCGGCATCATCGTCGGCAACAAGGAGATCGACGGCCCCGGTCCCGATCGTGCGGTTGTCTTCCAAGCCCCCTGCCTGATGCCGTGGATGAGCGCCTTCGGCAACGTCATGCTCGGTGTGAAGAACATCTACCCCCACGCCGACAAGGCGACTCAGAAACAGATCGTCGAACACGCGCTCTCAGTCGTTGGTCTCGGCGATTCCATGAAAAAGTACCCACGCGAAATGTCCGGCGGCATGCAGCAGCGTGTCGGCATCGCCCGCGCCATCGCCTTGCAGCCACGCGTGCTGCTCCTCGATGAACCTTTCGGCCGCCTCGACTCCCTCACCCGCATGGAGCTCCAGGATGTCATCATCGACATCCTCGCCCGTGAGAAACTCACCGCCATGATTGTCACCCACGATGTCGACGAAGCCGTCTTCATGGCCGACCGCTGCGTGATGATGTCGAACGGCCCGAAGGCCGGCGTCGGGGAGATCATGGAAATCGACTTCCCACGTCCGCGCGACCGCAAGGAAGTCTTCAACGATCCGGCCTTTTTCGAATACCGCGAGCACCTCCTCGCCTTCCTCGAACAACGCGCCCACCTCAAGGGCGAGACCCGCATCCACAAGCGCGACAACCTGATGGGTTTCTGTGGGGTGGAGAGGGAGAAGGGCAGCTCCGCCACGCACTCGGCGGCTTAGACGCCGACATTCCTGCGGGAGGGCTCTCAACATTTTTCTTTCAGAGTGACGCTCTGTGGGCCACCTTGGCCCACCGTCTGCTATTTGGGGTTTCCAAGCAATTTCCCAAAACCCCAATGATGTATGTTTGAAGGCTACACGACCGACGGATTCCACGACGAAATGTTCCTCCCTGATGGATCTCCTAGAAGCTACTGCGAGGGTCTTCTTGAGCGATTCAAATGCATCCCCGATGAGGATTTCGATACTCGCCGAGCGGCCTGCGACAGCCACTTTCTGAGACAAGGCGTCACCTTCAACGTCTACCACGACAATCAGGGAACCGAACGCATCTTTCCTTTCGATCCCATGCCACGGGTCATTCCCGCCGACGAATGGGATCACATCGAGGCCGGGCTTACCCAGCGGATCACGGCCCTCAACCTTTTCCTCCACGATATCTATCACGATCAGCAGATCATCAAGGAAGGCGTCGTTCCGGCCCATCTTGTCGAAAATGCCGTCCACTACCGCCCTGAGTTCCGCGGCGTCGATGTCCCGGGGGACGTTTACGTTCATATCTGTGGCACCGACCTCGTACGCGGTGACGACGGACAGTATTACGTGCTTGAAGACAACGGTCGCTGCCCATCGGGTGCCTCCTACCTGCTGGAAAATCGCAATGCCCTCAAGCGAGCCTTCCCGGCGATCTTCGAGTCATCCGGCGTCCGCCCGGTCCAGTCCTACCCCTCGGACCTGCTCGACATGCTGCATTACATCTCGCCGGGTCGGGACATCGATCCGGTCTGCGTGCTTCTCACTCCCGGTGTCTTCAACAGCGCCTACTTCGAGCACTCCTACCTCGCCCGGCAGATGGGCATCCCGATTGTCGAAGGCCGCGACCTCGTCGTGCGGAACAACTTCGTCTACATGCGCACCACGAAGGGACTCGTCCGGGTTGACGTGATCTATCGGCGGATCGACGACGACTTCATCGACCCGCTGGTCTTCCGCAAGGATTCGGTGCTCGGCGTACCTGGACTGATGGGGGCCTACAAGGCCGGCAACGTCGGGCTGGCCAACGCCGTCGGCACGGGGGTCGCGGACGACAAGGCGATCTATCACTATGTGCCGAAGATGATCGAGTTCTACCTCAGCCAGGAACCGATCCTGCCGAATGTGCCGACTTATCTCGCGGTCGATGACGACGACCGCGCCTACATTCTCGACCACCTCTCCGAACTTGTGGTCAAGGCAACCAACGAGTCCGGCGGTTACGGCATGCTGATGGGCCCCTCCGCAAGCAAGAAGGAGATCGAGGAATTCCGTGAAAAAATCATTGAGGATCCCGGCAACTTCATCGCCCAACCCGTGCTCGCCCTTTCCCGCTGTCCGACCTGGACGGAAAACGGGATGGAAGGCCGTCACGTCGACCTCCGTCCCTACATCATTTACGGCCGCGACATCAAGATCGTCCCCGGCGGTCTGACGCGAGTCGCGCTCACCAAGGGCTCGCTGGTCGTCAACTCATCCCAGGGTGGCGGAAGCAAAGACACCTGGGTTCTCAGCCACTAAATCCCATGTTATCCCGAGTCGCAAACGCCCTCTACTGGATGGTCCGCAATGTTGAGCGGGCCGATAACCTCGCCCGGATGCTTGAGGTCAACGAACAGCTGTTGCTCGACGTCGATCACATTGATCTGCCGCGAATCGACGCCTTCTGGCGACCCATCATCCTGAGCACCGGAGATGAAGAACTCTTCGACGAACATTACCCGGATGGTGGCAGCAGCGAAATCATCCAATTCCTCAGTCTCTCCTCGTCGAATCCTAACAGCATCCGCTCCTGCATTGCTCAAGCACGTGAGAATGCGCGGACTGTCCGGGATCAACTTTCCGAATCGATCTGGGAGGAACTCAACGGGCTCTACCTTTTCCTGCAGTCATCCGAGGCCAACTCCCTGCTGTGTTCCAATCCCCAGCAGTTCCACGAGACAATCCGCAAGTCGGCAAATGTCTTCAATGGCATCATCTCTTCAAACCTCAGTCACGATGAAGCATGGAATTTCATGGACCTCGGACGGAACATGGAGCGTGCCGACAAGATTACCCGCATTCTCGACTTCACCACCTTCCTGCCTCAGAAAGGGGCAGAGGCATCGCTCATCGACCACCACTGGAATGCCACGCTCCGCGCCTGTGGTGCACGAAGCTCGTTCCAGAGCCGCTTCCACAACCAGATCTCGCCGAAGAACATCATCGATTTCCTGATCTTCGATCGCGACTTCCCCCGCTCTGTTAGATTTTGCATCGATTCGGTCGACGCCGCTCTCCATCGGATTTCAAGGAATCCCCGGGGATCATTCAGCAACGAGGCGGAGCGGGCATCCGGTCGCCTTCTCGCCTCCCTGGCCTACGGCTCGGTGGAGGAAGTTCTGGAACAGCAGCTTCACGATTACCTCGACGCGCTTCAGACCCAGTTCAATCTGATTGGTGAAGAGATCTTCCGGGAATACGTGCTGCTCCCCGATTCTGATGAAAGCGTTCCTGCGATCCCAGGAGAGTCCATATCCGCGGTTGTCGCCTGGGAAATTCAACAGCAACAGGAACAGCAGCAGCAGCAATAATCGGATGCCTGTCACAGCTCCCGCACCACCCCATCGCATTTGAATTCAAGCCTACGATATCAGGTCCGTCACCGTACCGCATTTTACTATGCTGCTCCGGTCAGCGGGAGCGCGAACACCCTGCATCTCCATCCTTCAAATTTCAGCCACCAGCGCACCATCTCCTGCCTGATCAGGGTGCTCCCTGCGACGCGGCTTCGCGCGTTCAACGACCTCTACGAGAACATTACCCATCATTTCGAGATTCCAAATCCCCATCAGCGTCTCGATATTGAAAGTGTTCTCAAGGTTGAGAACTTTCCGGTGGAGTTCAGCGACAGGGACGAGGCCGCCATCCTGGATGATTACAAGGAGCCCGCCATCCACGAGCGAACCTGGTCCTTCCTCCAGGCGTCGCACTACGTCTCCTTTCCTCCTGAAATCTGGCGCCAGGCGGTCGACGTGACCTGCCACCACCCTCGCGTCCTCGATAAAGCCAAGGCGCTGATGTCCTGGATTCACGAAGAATTCACCTACGACCTCGAGTCGACCAAGGTCAGCTCGAAGATCGAGGAAGTCTTCGAACACCGGTCGGGAGTTTGTCAGGATTTCACCCACGTCATGCTCGGCATGTGCCGATCGATTGGAATCCCTGCCCGCTACACCTCGGGATACCTCTACAACGGGCCACGGGACACCCTTATTGGCGCCCAGGCCTCGCACGCCTGGGTGGAAATCTTCCTTCCCGACAGCGGCTGGATCGGGCTCGACCCGACCAATAACACCCTTGCGGATACCCGCTTCATCAAGGTCGCCGTTGGACGCGACTATGACGATGTCGCCCCGGTAAAAGGACAGTATCAAGGGACTGCCAGCTGTCGAATGGAGGTCGACCTCGAAGTCTCGCTCCTCTAAGCGATCGCCGCCCAACGGAAAACCGCCTCCAACTGGCCCCACGAATTCAACCTATCAGACCAACCCACCGGCCATGTCGATCCACTGCTCACTCCACCACGTCACTTCCTACAAGTATTCCAAGCCCGTCAAACTTGGTCCGCAGGTGATCCGGCTTCGACCTGCGACTCACTCGCGCACCGAAGTCCCCTCCTACTCACTGAAGATCTCGCCGGAAAAGCATTTCATCAACTGGCAGCAGGACCCGCAGGGAAATTTCCTCGCCCGCATCGTCTTCCCGGAAGCCGTCCGCGAATTCAGCATCGAAGTCGATTTGATCGCGAATCTTTCGACGATCAACCCCTTCGATTTCTTTCTCGATGAATACGCCCAGCACTACCCTTTCGAGTACAGCGAGGAACTGACCCTCGACCTCGAACCCTACCTCGTCAAAGAGGTCCGCGGGCCGAAGTTCCGCAAATTTCTCGAGAATCTCCCCGTGACCGATGGCATGGAAGCCAACGCCTTCATGGTCGCCGTGAACATGGCCGTCCACAAGGCGGTCGGCTACACCATCCGCATGGAGCCCGGTGTCCAGAGCACCGAGGAAACGCTAACAAAAGGAACCGGCTCATGCCGCGACTCCGCCTGGCTGCTCGTCCAAACGATGCGCCGCCTCGGCATCGCCGCACGCTTCTGCTCGGGCTACCTCATCCAGTTGAAGGCGGACCAGAAGCCCGTCGATGGGGGTGCCGAAGGACCCTCCGATGACTTCACCGACCTTCACGCCTGGACTGAAATTTACCTTCCTGGCGCTGGTTGGGTCGGACTCGATCCCACCTCCGGACTCCTGACAGGCGAAGGCCACATTCCGCTTTGCGCCGCCGCCCACTACCGCAATGCCGCGCCGATTTCGGGCTCGCTCTCGATGTCCGATGACACCGAAACCGAGTTCGAGTTCGACATGAAGGTCGAGCGCATCCGCGAGACGCCACGCGTCACCCTCCCCTACACGCCGGAGCAGACCGCTGCGATCGAAGCCCTCGGCCAGAAAATTGACAGGAAGCTCAAGAAGCAGGACATGCGTCTCACCATGGGCGGCGAGCCGACTTTTGTTTCCGCCACCGACATGGAGGCCCCCGAGTGGAATACCGACGCCCTCGGACCAACCAAGGAACTCTACGCCGACCAACTCCTCCATCGCCTTCACCGGAAGTTCTCGCCCGGCGGATTCCTCCACCATGGCCAGGGAAAATGGTATCCCGGCGAACCACTGCCACGCTGGGCCTTCACTTCCTACTGGCGCCTCGACGGCACACCGGTCTGGAACGACCCCAGCCTCTTCGCCGACCACCGCGTCGACTATGGTTATAGTAGCAAGGAGTCGGAAGCCTTCATCAAGCTGCTCGCCAAGAATCTCGACATCCCGGAAAAATACATCCGCGCCGGCTACGAAGACATTTTCTACTACATGTGGAAGGAGCGTCGCCTGCCGATGAATGTCACGGTCGACAACCCGAAACTCGCCGACAAGCTTGAGCGCGATACCATCGCAAAGGTCTTCGAGCAAGGACTCGGTTCACCCGTCGGCCACCTCCTGCCACTCGCCCGCGGCGTGAACCCCGAAGAGTGGATCACCGGACCGTGGTTCCTGCGCGGTGAGGAACTCTATCTCGCTCCGGGCAACCATCCGATGGGCTACCGCCTTCCGATGGACGGCCTGCCTTGGGCCGATCGCATCGATCAACCGATCCTCGAACCTTACGATCCGTCGATTCCCCGTGATCCCTTCCCCGCCGAAAGGATCCTGCCTCCCTCGCTCCGCCAGCAGAACCCGGCCTCGGCTACGGCCGCAACCATCCGCGGTCAGTATCAAGGCGACCCACGGGGTGAGGACCCGATGCGTCGCAGCTCGAAGCAGCGCCTCGACGCGCTTCAGGAACCGCAAGTCGGCAAGTCGGCATCCGGGCAAGTCCGCACCGGCCTGAGCGTCGAACCGCGCGATGGACGACTCCACGTCTTCATGCCGCCATTGGTCAAAACGGATGCCTATCTCGAACTGGTCGGTGCCTTGGAGGAAACCGCCAAGTCGCTCGGCACGCCGATCCGAATTGAAGGATACAAGCCCCCTTCCGACCCCCGACTCTGTTCCTTCTCCGTCACACCCGACCCCGGCGTGATCGAAGTGAACATCCATCCCTCGAAAACCTGGGACGAGATCACGGCGAAGAATACCGTCATCTACGAAGAAGCTCGGAACATCGGCCTCGGCACCGAGAAATTCATGGAGGACGGACGTCACTCCGGAACCGGCGGTGGCAATCATATCGTGGTCGGTGGCGACACCCCGCTCGACTCACCCTTCCTGCGTCGCCCGCATCTGCTGCCCTCGCTGATCACCTACTTCAACAACCACCCTTCGCTCTCCTACCTGTTCTCCGGGCTCTTCATCGGCCCGACTTCTCAGGCACCACGACTCGACGAAGCCCGTCACGAAACGCTCTACGAACTCGAGACCGCCTTCGCCGCGCTTCCGAAAGGCGACTCGACCCTCGATCACTCGCAGTGGCTCGTCGACCGCATCCTGCGCAACCATCTGGTCGACATGACCGGCAACACCCACCGCGCCGAGATCTGCCTGGACAAGCTCTACTCACCGGACAGCACCACCGGCCGACTCGGCCTGCTAGAGATGCGTGGGTTTGAAATGCCACCCCATCCCGAGATGGCGCTCGCCCAGCAGCTCCTGATTCGCGGCATGCTTTCGAAATTCTGGGACACGCCCTACACGGCCAAGCCGGTACGCTGGGGCACTTCAATCCACGACCGCTGGATGCTCCCTCATTTCATCAAGGACGACTTCGAAGACATCGTCACCGACCTCCAAGGTGGTGGCCTCGATTTTGATGCCGCGTGGTTCGAGCCGCATCAGGAATTCCGATTCCCGATCATCGGTGAATACGAGCAGCGCAACGTCCACCTCGAACTCCGCCAAGCCATCGAGCCGTGGCACGTGCTGGGCGAAGAACAATCGAGCAGTGGCACCTCACGCTATGTCGACTCATCCGTCGAGCGCATCCAGCTCAAGGTCCGCGGTTTCACCGACTCCCGCCATCAGGTCACTTGCAACGGCGTTTCCGTCCCGCTGCACCCGACCGGACGTCAGGGCGAGTTCGTCGCGGGAATCCGCTTCCGTGCCTGGAGCCCGTATTCCGCGCTCCACCCGACCCTGCCGATCAACTCGCCGCTCACCTTCGACCTTGTCGATACCTGGAACCAGCGATCGGTCGGCGGCTGCAAGTACCACGTCGTCCACCCCGGCGGCAGAGCCTACGACGACTTCCCGCTGAATGCCTTTGTTGCTGAGAGCCGTCGTCGCTCCCGCTTCTTCACCATCAACAAGTCCCCGGGAAAGCTCGACCCTCCAACCCCAAAAATCGACCGGGAATACCCTATGACTCTCGACCTTCAGCGATACACTTCCTAAGTTTCCGCGGCGGTCCGAGAACCCGTGATCACACGGAGCGGCCGTCGCTATCCTGATGTCCCCAGAGCAAACCCAGTCCCAAAGCCAAAGCACCTCGATTCCCGACCGACTCTTCGATGCCTACAAGCCAGGCATCGGGGTTTTTGACGAGTTTCGCGATCAGCGCGTGGGCACGGAGTCACCATGGAAGGACTTCGCGAAAAGGATCAATGCGATGGGGCCAGGCGGCCTCGCCTCCTCATGGAAGCGTGGCGAGGACATGCTCTACGAGAACGGCATCGCCCACAATCTCCTGGCAGGCGAGACTGCGGAAGACATACGGCGCTGGAATCTCGACCCTCTTCCGCTGCTTATTTCTGAAAACGAATGGGCTTCCCTCGCCCAAGGCGCCATCCAGCGTGCCCAGCTCTGGAACCGCATCCTCCACGACTGCTACGGTCCGCAGAACCTCCTAACAAGTGGCATTCTCCCCGCCCAGGTCATCTTCTCCCAGTCGCGCTACGTCCACTCCCTGCGTAATCTCCCCAACCCGGAGAAGCCGCTGCTTTCGCTCTACGCCGTCGACGTCGCCCGCGATCCGAATGGCAACTGGACGGTCATCGCCGACCGCACCGAAACGCCGAACGGCACCGGCTTTGCGCTGGAGAACCGCATCGTTCTTTCAAACGTCTTCCCCGAGACATCCAAGCGCCTGCACCTCGTCCGTCTGGCCAGCTTTTTCCAGGAGTACCGCAGCACGCTGCTGTCACTCGCTCCCTCCGCCGTTGATACTCCCAACGTCGTCCTCCTCTCGCCCGGACCTGGCGACAAAACCTATTTCGAAGATGCCTACCTGACGCGTTACCTCGGCATCACGCTTGCCGTCGGCAGTGACCTCACCGTGCGCAGTGACCGGCTTTTTCTCAAGACGGTGCGGGGGCTCCAACGCGTCCACGTCCTGATCCGCCGCGTTCCGGACAACGAGTCCGACCCCTTGGAAATGCCGACATCCAGCCACGCCGGTGTTCCCGGCCTGATGCAGGCCATCCGATCCGGCTCGGTCGCTGTCGTCAATCCTCCCGGAACTTCGATTGCCGAAGCCCCCGCATTCCTTCCCTTCCTCCCTGCCATTTCCCGACATTTCCTTGGAGAGGACCTCCTTCTGCCATCGATCGAGACCCACTGGAACCAGGCCGGCAGCAATGCGAACGAATTGCTCAATTCCGGAGCCGCCGTCGTCAAAAGCGCTCACACCCGCAATCTTTTCCCTCCGAAGCTCACCCGCTCGCTCACCCCGCAGCAGCTCGACGAACTCCGACTGCAGATCGCCAAGCATCCCGGCGATTATGTGATTCAGCGCCAGATGCCCTTTTCCACCGCACCGGTTTGGAATGGCAATGCGATCGAAGCCCGAGCCGTCGCCATCCGGCTCTTCCTCTTTGCCGAAGGCGACAGCTATCGCGTCATGCCCGGCGGACTGGCGCGCAGTGCCTCCGGCCCCAACACGCTGCCCGGCCTTTCACTTCAGGAAGACACCAACATCAAGGACCTCTGGGTTCTTGGTAATCCGGAGAACCCTCCCAAGCTCACCTCCAATCTCTCTGCCAGGGTTGCCGTCCGCCGTAGCAGCGGCACCATGTCGAGCCGTCTGGCCGACAACATGCTCTGGCTTGGCCGCTACTCCGAACGCGCCGAATGCGCCACACGCGTCCTTCTGGAAATCGTCCAGACGGCCATCGATGACGATGTCAGCGACGACATCCTTTCGATCCCGGTTCTGCTTCAGGCACTCACCAAGCTCGATTACCTGAAGAAATCCGATTCGGAAAACCTTCCCGCAAAAATCGACCGCCAAGCGCTTCTTCAGACGATCACCACGATCTACTACAAGTCTGGTAGCAAAAAGGCGTCTAATTTCGATTCCATTCCGGAAAATCTCAGCCGTCTTCGTTCGCTTTCCGCCCTCGCACGCGACCGCCTCTCCAGCGAGACATGGAGGATCGTCAAGAATCTCGAGCAGATCGGACACACCGCTCCACCGACCACGCTTGCCGGATTCCGAGCTCCCCTTCAGCAGGCCATTCTGCTGCATTCCGCTTTCAACGGCACGATCCGCGAGAACCTGACCCGCACCGAAAGCTGGCGCTTCCTCAATATCGGTCGCCGTCTTGAACGCAGCTCATGGCTGCTCACCCTCGTCGAACGCACCCTGACCCTCTACCCACGGCCACCCGCCGCGATCCTCGACGCCCTGCTTTCGATCATCGATTGCAGCATGACCTACCGCTTCCGTTATAAGGGAGCACCTCAGGCCCTTCCCGCTCTGGACTTGCTGCTCTTTGATCCTGCCAACCCGCGTGGCCTCGCCTATCAGCTTGCGGATCTCAACGTGAATCTTTCAGAACTGCCCAAGACCACCGACGAAAGCATCCTCCGCCCCGCCCACCGAACCCTGCTTCGCGCCCTTCACTACGTCCAGACGGAGGTCCTCCATGCCGAAGACGATGCATCTGAAGCCATCGCCTTGAAAAATCTCCGAAGCTTCGTCGTCAAGCTCCGCGATGAACTCCCTACCGTATCCGAGCAACTCGGCTGGGAATTCTTTACCCACGCTTCTTTCACCGCCTCCTGATCGTGCGTTACACCATCCATCACCGCACCGCCTATCGCTATGAGGACAAGGTCTCGTACTCGCACCACCTTGCGCGGCTGAGCCCCCTCGAATCCCCGGTCCAAAACCACATCTCCTCGCGCATCGCGGTTACTCCAGCACCGGATATACTGACATCCCATCGGGATTACTACGATAACCTCACGACCTTTTTCTCCCTCGCCTCCCCGCATCAGGAACTGGTCATCGATAGCTACTCGGAGGTGGACGTGATCGCGACTCCCGACCCCACACTCGACCTCTCGCCTCCATGGGAAATCGTTCGCGATCAGGTGCGCAGGTCGACACTCCTTCCGGACCTTGCGGCGATTGAGTTCAGCTTCGCATCGCCGCTCTGCCCGGTGCTTCCCGAACTTGCTGACTACGCGCTTCAATCGTTCCGCCCCGGGACCCCGATCCTTCAGGCGAGCAACGAGCTGACCCAGCGCATCTTCAAGGACTTCACCTTCGACAGCACTGCCACCACGGTAACCACACCTGTTAGTGACACCTTCGCGAAGAGAGCTGGCGTTTGTCAGGACTTCGCCCACCTCCAGATCTCGTGTCTCCGCTCGATCGGACTGCCGGCCCGCTACGTGTCCGGATACATCCGCACCGATCCGCCTCCGGGCCAGCCACGCATGATCGGCGCCGATGCCTCCCACGCCTGGATCGGCGTCTACGTTCCCCAGCTCGGCTGGACGGATTTCGATGCTACGAACAATGTCATCCCAAGCACCAACCACATCCGTGTCGCTCATGGCCGCGACTACAATGACATCTGTCCGATCCGCGGCACGGTCTACGGTGGAGGGGCCCAGACTCTAGCCATCGGCGTCACCGTCACGCCAGAGGAGTAGCGCTGGAAAGAAGCGGAGAATTTCCTGCTAATTCTCCTTCCCGCGGTCCGATTCCGTTTCAGCCACTCGGGGAATCCGAGCCGCACGAACGCCCCTTCGTGGTCGTGGCAAAACGTATCGATCCATGAAGCTCTCCGCCCCATTTATCGCAGCGATTCTCACAAGCGCCGTCATTGCTGCCGCCGAGCCGAAGCCGGATATTCTCGTCATCCTTGCCGATGACATGGGCTTCAGCGACCCCGCCTGCTTCGGCGGCGAACTTGCTACTCCTTCCCTCGATCGCCTCGCCGCCCAAGGCACCCGCCTGACTCACTTTTACAATGGCGGGATGTGCGTCGTCTCACGAGCATCTCTCCTCACGGGTCAGTGGTGGCCTCGTGGACTCGAGAACTTCAAAAAATCCAAGCTCCTCCCGGAGCGCCTCAAGGGCGCCGGTTACCGCAACGCCCTGATCGGAAAATGGCATCTCGCCGGAAACCCCATGGATCGTGGCTTCGATCACTTTTTCGGATTCCTCGGCGGCTTCGCCGATCACTACAAAGGCTCCGCCGACTACCGACTCGATCGTCAACCCTTCAAGGACTTCGGAGAAGACTACTACAGCAGCGACGCCTTCGCCGACCGGGCGATCAACTTCATCAGGTCCTCCAAGCGCGCCAATCCCGAGCAACCGCTCTTCATTTACCTCAGCTTCCAGGCACCCCACAATCCCCTCCAGGCTCCCGAAGCCGACATCCGCCGGCATCGGGGAAAATATCTGAAAGGCTGGCAGGTCACCCGCGAAGCCCGTTTCAAACGGCAGCAGGAAATGGGCATCATTTCCAGCGAACGACGACTCCCCTCGTACCCCGAGAACCTTCCGGCATGGGAATCCCTCACCCCGGCGCAGCGCGACCTCGAGGACCTTCGCATGGCCACCTACGCAGCGATGGTCGAGCGCATGGACCATGGCATCGGCCGCGTCATCAAGACGCTCGAGAGCCACGGACGAGCCGACAACACCCTCATCGTCTTCCTCAGCGACAATGGAGCCGATTCCTTTTCCGTCGTCGATCAGGCGATGCTCCAAAGGAAGCTCCTACCCGGCGACCCCGGCTCGAATTTCCAACCCGGCACCGGTTGGGCCTACGCCTCCGTCACCCCGTGGCGACTCTACAAGATCAGCCAGCACGCCGGAGGGATCACCACCGGTGCCATCATCCGCTGGCCAGGCAAAGCCACAGCAAAAAGCCAGATTCTCGCCAACTCCGTCCACATCGCCGACCTCGCCCCGACCCTGCTTGATCTGATAAATGTCGAGTCCGACGGCTTCGACGGCGAATCCTTCCTTCCGCTGCGGACGGACTCCAATTGGAACAGAGAAGGCCCGATGTTCTTTCAATACATGGATAACCGCGCCATCCGCACCGGCGATTGGACCCTCGTCGAAGCCGACGGCTCCGGTTGGGAGCTTTACGACGCTCGCAAGGACCCGATGGAGACCGAAAATCTCGTCGCCCAAAAGCCCGAACTCACCCAGCAACTCGCCGCCCAGTGGAACGATTGGTGGCGCTCTCAGAATCAAGGGAAGACCTACAAGCCCACCACGACCAAAGACAGCCCCCACTACAAACCCCAGGGCGACCGTGGCACCGGCACCCTCTACAAACCCTCCGCCATGCCTGCCGGACTCTCGGAACGCCTACCTATCGAGTAACCGGTCTCGATTTTCCAATGATGGACCCTCAAGCGACCCTTGAGCTCCGTTCATGGCAATGCCGCTCATTCATTAATACTCTTTGCATGAACCCTGCTCATGCATGGAATGACCCCACTCTACGGAAGATTTTCACATTCCCGACCATCTCGCATGCCAACTGCTGATTGAGCCTCGCAACTCATCAGCAAAGGCCATGGTCAGTAACATCGAATCCGGATTCTCCAACGAACAAACCACGTTCTTCAGCGCCTTCGTCTCGGGCCTCGTCCAGGGCCGAAACCTCCCTCACTTGGGCCAGGATGCCGAGGGCCGCTTCACCCACGAGATTGAGGAAACCGTCTTCGGCACGCCGATCGACGACCTTTGCCGTGAGGAAGTCATCAAATACGAGCAAAATGGTCTCGATTGCTACGACGCGATCGTCTCCAACGCCGCCACCAACGTCTTTCCTGAAGCCGGCGACGTCTTCCGTTACAAGTTCCACGGCCTCTTCTACGTCGCCCCCGCCCAGGACAGCTTCATGCTCCGCTGCCGCATCGCCGGTGGCGCCTTGAGCACCTACCAGTTCCGCGGCCTTGCCGAAATGGCTCAGGACTGGGGCCCCGGCCACGCCGACCTGACCACCCGCGCCAACCTCCAGATCCGCGAAATCGAGCCAAAGCACTGCCCGGACGTGCTCATGAAGCTCGCCGACCTCGGCCTGACCTCGCAGGGCTCCGGTGCCGACAACGTCCGCAACATCACCGCCAGCCCGACCACCGGTTTCGATCCCGATGAGCTCATCGACGTGCTCCCTTACGCCCGGGCGATGCACTACTACATCCTCAAGAACCGCGACCTCTACGGCCTGCCGCGCAAGTTCAACATCTCCTACGACTCCGGCGGCGTCATTTCGACCTGCGCCGACACCAATGATATCGGCTTCTACGCCACACGCGTGGGTGAAAACGATCAGGGCATCGAGCCCGGTGTCTATTTCCGCATGCAGCTCTGCGGGATCACCGGCCACGAACAGTTCGCCACCGATTGTGGCGTCCTTTTAACACCCGCCGAGACCGTCCCCGTGGCTGCCGCGCTGATGCGCGTCTTCATCGAGAATGGCGACCGCACCAACCGCAAGAAGGCACGGCTCAAGTACCTCGTCGACGACTGGGGCTTTGAAAAGATGCTCGCCGAAACCGAGAAGAAAATGACCTTCCCGTTGCGCTACTTCCCTCTTGAAAAATGCGAGCCCGCCAAGCCAAAGGACAAGCAGGGTTACCTCGGCATCCATCCGCAGAGCGATGGCAAGAACTACGTCGGCGTTCTGACGCCAGTCGGTCGCATGACCGTCACCCAGATGCTCGCCCTCGCCGATATCGCCGATGAATTCGGCCGCGGCGAGATCCGCCTCACCGTTTGGCAAAATCTCATCATCCCCGGCATCTCGGATGAAAACCTCCAGGCCGCCCTCACCGCGATCAACGCCACCGGCCTCAGCCACAAGAACAACACCATCAAGGGCGGACTCATCGCCTGCACCGGATCGCGTGGCTGCAAATACGCCGCCGCCGATACCAAAGGCAATGCGGTGGCCCTCGGCGATCACCTTGCCAGCAAGATGATCCTCGACCAGCCGATCAACATGCACCTCACCGGCTGCCACCACTCCTGCGCCCAGCACTACATCGGCGACATCGGCATGATGGGAACCAAGGTGAAAACCGAGAGCGGCGAATCCGTCGATGGCTACAACATCGTCCTCGGAGGCGGCGTCGACGACCAGCAGGCCATCGCCCGCGAGATCTGGAAATCGATCCCCGCCACCGAGATCCAGCCACTCATCGAGAAGCTTCTTTGCGTCTACCTCGCCAAGCGGATCGACGACGAATCCTTCGCCGCCTTCTCCCGTCGCCTTCCTCCCGAAGAAATCCGCTCCCTCACCGAGGAGATCGATATCGCCGCCGCTTAACGGAGCGCGCGACTCCAGTCGCGCATCACCTCATAGATCACTTGGTCACCAATCTCCATCCGTCACCCGAGGAAAGAGTTCCGCCGCCCACCGGCGAACTCCGCACCCTCATTGACGACCTGATTGCCGAGCAGTCGACGCTTCAGACCCCGGTCGCCCGCTTCGCGGAAATTCACGACCGCCAGCCAGACCTCGCCGACCACTACCGCAACCTCATTCCTCTAACAAAGCCCGGCGAAGGCGAGCAGTATGCCTTCGAAGTTGCCCTCGACCGCTGCACCGGTTGCAAAGCCTGTGTCTCCGCCTGCCACTCGCTCAACGGCCTTGATGACCATGAAGCCTGGCGCGACACCGGCACCCTAACAGGTGGCGAGGAAGCCCCCGGCTGGCAGCAGACCGTTACCACCGCCTGCCACCACTGCGAATCGCCGGAGTGCATGAACGGCTGCCCGGTCGGTGCCTATGAAAAGGAAGAAGACACCGGCATCGTTCGCCACCTCGACGACCAATGCATCGGCTGCTCCTACTGCATCCTGAAGTGTCCCTTCGACGTCCCGAAATATTCCAAGAAGCGCGGCATTGTTAGAAAGTGCGACATGTGCCACCAGCGCCTCGCCGAAGGCGAAGCCCCGGCCTGTGTCCAGGCTTGCCCGACCGAAGCCATCCGCATCGTCAAGGTCCAGACCTCGAGACCGGATCGCCCGCGGGCCAAAGACTTCTCGCTCTTCCACAGCGATTTCCGAAGCAAGGAATCCGCGCTCCCTTCGTCGACCATCACGCGTCCCACCACCCGCTACACCGGCCGCAAGGTTCCTTCCACCGCCACCGCCGCCGATCGCGACCAACTCACGCCGCAGCACGCCCACTGGCCGCTGGTATTCATGCTCGTCCTCACCCAGACCGGCATTGGCCTCCTCGCGGCCGGATCGCTGACGTTAGTCGGCGTCTCATCGACACCGCTCACGCTCTCAGCCGTCCTCAGCACCTCCGGACTCCTCATCGCCATCCTCGGCGCGATCCTTTTCAATGTCGGAATGGGTGCCGCCACCCTCCACCTCGGCCAACCGCTCAAGGCCTGGCGCTTTTTCCTCGGCCTCAAAACCAGCTGGCTCTCCCGCGAAATCCTCGCCTTCTCCCTCTTCGCACCGATCCCGCTGATCCTCTGCGCCCTCCCCTTCCTCCCCGACTTCCCTTTCAAGGATTCGATCGCCACGCTCACCCATTACTCGGTCCTCCCGGTTGCGCTCGCAGCGATCTTCACCAGCGTGATGATCTACGTCGATACCCGGAGGTCACTCTGGCGCTTCCCCCTCACAGCCGTGCGCTTTTTCGGAACCACGCTTTCGTTTCTTCTCCTCGGACTGGCCATTGCCCATCCCGACCTTCGAATCCTGGCGGCCTTCGCCATCATTTTGAAAATGATCCCCGAGGCCCGGCTCCTCAAGCGGCCCGCGGATCCAGCAAGCGACTGGCGTCAAATCGCCAAGGCCACTCCAGAAATCGAGCCATCACCCTGGTCGACCGATCGCCACTCCGCCCGTCTTCAACTCGGACCGCTGCGCAAGATTCTCAATGCCAGAATCATCTTCGCCTTCACCGCCGCCTTCGCCGTTCTGGCGAATCCCCTCGTCGCCCTCCCGATCCTGTTCATCTCCGAGATCCTCGAACGTCAGCTCTACTTCCAGTCCGTCCAGGCTCCGAAGATGCCCGGCAACTTCGGCCCGGCTCAAAGTCACTGAACACTCCATCGGTCCTATCGACCGAAAAGCGGCTCATCGATTGCCTTCGCTTGACTGATCGCAGCACCGGTTCTATCGAGGGCCCGTGATTCGGAAGTTGATCGTCATCATGGGCTGCATCCACTTGCTGGGTGGCTCCTTTGGCGTGCTCCAAATCGTCGCCTGGGCAGGAATGCTCGTTCAGTATTCCTCGTCCGAAGGCGTCAGCGAAGGCATCAGCAAGACCTTCGATGGCGAGCACCCCTGCTCGCTCTGCCTTGCGATCAAGGAGGTCAAGGACCAGCAAAGCGAAAAGCAGCCGCTCCAAGTCGCGAGCGACAAGCTGTCGCTCAAGGAACTCGCGCTTCCCACAATCATCACTCTCAGGAATCCCACGAGTCGTCCGACCGTGATTCCTCCCTTCCTCGACCCGATCGAGCACTGCGGCAGCCGGGCGGATTCCCCGCCGGTTCCCCCGCCAAGACTTTTGAGCTAAGTCTCCTCCCGAGGCCACTCTGCCTCGTTCCATCCCCACCGTCCTCCCGTTGAACCGGAGAGCTGATCGTGGAAATGTGATCGGATCACGCTGTCGTAATCAAACACTGCGCCCGCAGTTGGACGACCGCACTCACCTATCATTTGGGGAGCTCTAACACCCTGGACCATGGTCCCGGTATTTCTGCGGCATCGGTGTCTTTGCGACGGCACCGATCATCCTCCGCAAGCACTCACCTGCAGCCGTCTTCGCGCCTGCCTTTACGTCGCCATCTTTAAATCAAAACAATTCAAATCAACTTAGAACATGAAGTCTTTTATCATCAGTGCCGCCCTCATCTCCACGGCCTCCGCCGTGGTGACCGTCGATACCAATTACAGCAATCCCTCTGCAGTTAACGGCTCCAATGACAGCACCCAATTCGGCTATGAAGCCTTCGTCAGCATGGGCGCTGGCGATTCCTGGGACTCGGTTGCGACCGTTGGTGGTTGGAGCTATGCCGACCTCAATCCGGCCGCGAATCCCAACAAAGGCTGGGGCCACGCCGCGACCTGGTTCCTTGTCGAACTAACGGAAACCACCAGCTTTTCGATCTCGATGGACTGGCTTCCTCCCGCCAGCGGAGCAAGCGAGGAAGGACGCCCCGGATTCTCGATTTACGCAGGGGAATCCATCGTCCATGAGCCGGGCCAGCTCCATGGTTTCTCAAACAATGGGAACGATCTTAGCTTGCTGAACAGCGGGTGGGACCTGAACACGCCTTCGCTGGTATTTGCAGGAAACGCTGAGAATTTCACGGGAGATTCGGTCACCGGCACCTTCACGCTCGATGCTGGCCGCTACACCATCGCCCTTGGAAACGCCGATGATTCGACCACATCCCGTGTCGATCAGAATTACAACTTCACGTTTTCCACCGTCCCGGAGCCATCTTCCGCCATCCTCATGGCAAGCGGTTGCCTTGCGCTCATCAGCCGACGTCGCCGTTAAACATGGCACCCCCTGCCGGGAAGCCCTGGGCTTCCCGGCTACCTTTTTCTCATGATGCTTCGCCTGATCATCTTCCTCGCGCTCATTTCGCGCGGCTTTGCCTTCGAGCATTTTGAAGCACGTCAAGTGCACCCGCTCGACCTGACGCCAGACGGCAGCAAGCTGCTGGCTCTGCAAAGCGTATCGCACCGGCTCAGCGTCTTTGATACCGGCAGCCCCCTTCGCGCTCATCCACTCCTCATCGCTGAAATCCCCGTTTCCACCTCTCCCGTCAGCGTCCGCGCGCGCACCAATGACGAAGTCTGGGTGGTCAACGAAGTCTCCGACTCGATCTCCATCGTCTCCCTCTCCCAAAGACTCATCGTCGCCACCCTGCGCACGGCCGACGAACCTGCCGACGTCATTTTCGCCAATGGCAAAGCCTTCGTATCCTGCGCCCAGTCGAGGAAGCTTCTCGTCTTCGACGCCACAAGCCGCACCCAACTCGCCGAGATCTCCATCGACGCCCTCCAACCGCGTGCCCTGACGGCCAGTCCGGACGGCAGATCCGTCTACCTTGCCTCGCTGGATTCAGGGAACCAAACGACGATTCTTCCGCGGGCGAGTGCCCCGCCTCCCCCGGAGCCAACGAATCCATCGCTCCCCGATCCGCCAGCTACGGCATTGATCGTAGCTGCGGATGACCCCCGCGTTTCCCACACTGTCCTCGATCATGACATCGCGATGATCGACACCACGACCCATCAACTTTCGAGCTGGTTCAGCGGGCTCGGCACCCATCTTTTCGGACTCGCCAGTCATCCTGACGGTGCCGTCTTCTGCGTGAACAGCGAGTCCCTCAACCTCACTCGCTTCGAGCCTGAGCTCAACGGTCACTTCAGCCTGCACCGTCTGAGCCGTCTTGATCCTGACTCCGCTGCGATCACCCACTACGACCTCAATCCCGGAATCGCACGCGCCACCACCCCTAATCCGGAAAGCATTGCACGCGCCCTTGCCCAACCGACCTCGGTGGCGCTCACAGGCGATGGAGGTCGCGCATGGATTACCGCCTTCAATTCCGATCGGATCGCCGAAGTCGATACCGGTACGGGCAGCATCCTTCAGAACATCGACCTCCGCCCGGCGGGTGCCAGCACTCTGGAAATGCGGGGACCGCGCGATGCCGCGCTTTCCTCAGACGACAGTCAGCTCTACGTGCTGAACAAGCTCTCCGACACTCTAACAACCGTCGATACGGCAACGGGAGAGATTCTTTCCGAGCAAATGCTCGGGTCGACAGACCCGATGCCCGCGAATATCCGCCAGGGCCGTGGCGTTCTCTACGATGCCCGACTGTCTGGAAATGGCACCGTTTCATGCGCCACCTGTCACCTCGATGCCGATCGCGATGGGCTCGCCTGGGACCTCGGTGATCCGGGCGGAGAGATGATTTCCATCCCGAGTGCCAATCTCTCGATCCACGAGTTCACCATCTTCAATCGACAGGTCCACCCCATGAAAGGGCCACTAACCACCCAAACCCTGCGTGGACTCGCCCTCAACGACGCCCGCCCCAACGATCCGACAACCGGTCAGGCGCGACCACCTGAAGTCATCACCACCAAGTTTCACTGGCGTGGTGACAAGCCGAGCATTCAGTCCTTCAACTCGACCTTTCCGAATCTGATGGGAGGAGATCTTGTCCCGGAATCCCACATGGATCGGCTCACCGAGTATCTTCTTTCCATCAAGCTTCACCCCAACCCCAACCGAAATCTCGATCGCACACTCAAGACCAACCTCGATGGCGGCAACCCCGTCAACGGACTCACCATCTTCAATGATCACAACCTGAGTCACTGCATTGTCTGCCACGATTTCAATGCCGGCACCGATCAGAATCTTGACGACAATTTTTCCGTAGGAAGCCCGCAAGCGATGAAGAACCCTGGCTTCCGCCAACTCTATCAACGGGCCGACATCTTCAATCCCAATGGTGAGTCGCTCTCCGGCTTTGGGCTCGGCTCGGATGGTAGTGGTCACGAACTCCCGATCGTTCACCCCTACGCCCTCGACCGGCTCGACCGCCTTCCGATGACCGCCCAGAAGCGTCAGAATCTGGCGGATCTCAAGGCATATCTGATCTCCTTCGACACCGCCACGCCACCGACGGTCGGACACGAACAAACCATCACTCCGGCCAATCGCAACGATTCCGAAATCACCAATCATCTCACACTGATCGAGAGCCAGGCCGAAAACGGATTCATTGGCGTCGTTGCTTGGGGTCGACACAGCGGGACCTCGAAACAGCTGCGATTCGACCCGCAGACCCGTCAGTATATCAGTGATAGCAGCACCGAAGCTCCGCTGACCCGCAGCGAATTGTTATCACTCCTCGTCGACGGTGATGCTCTAACCATCTCGGGTGTGTCGCTTGAAGAAGCCATCGTCCGCGGCGGCGACCGGAACAGCGACGGTCAACCCGACCGGGACGAAAGCCATCCTCAGGTCCTCATCAGCTCCGAAGGCGAAGAGCTTTATCTGGAATGGGGTTCGCGAAGCGACTGGTTCCCTGAGTCGACGAGTGATCTCAACGCTCCCTGG
This sequence comes from Haloferula chungangensis, assembly GCF_042664875.1. Taxonomy (NCBI): domain Bacteria; kingdom Pseudomonadati; phylum Verrucomicrobiota; class Verrucomicrobiia; order Verrucomicrobiales; family Verrucomicrobiaceae; genus Haloferula; species Haloferula chungangensis. Next base: position 133,329 of record NZ_JBHTBS010000003.1, read on the forward strand.
CTTCCCGCCAGCGGGGAGCTTGCGCCGCCCCGATTCAACATCCCATCCCCGCGCCCTGAGAAGCAATTCTACCGTTTGAAACGAACCTGGTGAGCCTGCTCTCTCACCCATCCCAAACTCCACCGCGATGCACCGATTCGCCATCACCTTCCTCACTCTCGCCCAAGCGGCTCATGCTCACCATGGTCAGGATTTCTTTGTCAACCTCGATGCCCAGGTTCCCGTTCTTGGAAGCGTTTCGACCTTCGCCACAGCGAGCTATGTGCGGACCGCATCGGGTAGCGAGGAAACTTCGCTCGAGCCAGGATTTCTCGTCGGGACCGGACTCGGCACCTCGGTCGGCCTGAGCGCGACATGGTCAAATGACGATGGCGTGCCATTCAACTACTCCGGCTTCACACCGCTTTTTCAATGGTCGATGGCCATTCCTGACTCACCATTAAGGATCGGCTTTTCCGCGTCCTACCATATCTCCGATTCGTCATCGCAGGCTTCATCTTCTGCAAGCGGAGGCCACAGCCACGGCAGTTTTGCCACGAACTCCAGTTCTTCCTCCACCGGCTCGTCATCGGTTTCCTTCAATCCCGACGCGCCGGCCTTCAACCCTGACGCTCCCCCTTCCGGCGGCTCCGGTCACGATCACTCAGCCCACGACCACAGCCACGGCAGCCACAGTGGCATCCATCGCCATGGAGAAGATTTCTTTGCATCCCGCCTGATCATCGAATGGCAGGCCACCGAGTCGACTCGCGCCGTTGCCAACCTCATCGTCGTCAGCGGTGGCTGGAGCGACATCGCATTCGGCTACTCGCTTGGTCTGCGTCATGACTTCACGGAGAAATGGGCGCTTGGGTTGGAAAGCATCGGCGATCTGGATTCCGGCGGCGAGCATGAGATCGTCGCTGGCGCGTGGTTCACCCCGCGCCATGACCTCAATTTCCGCCTCGGTGCAGGCACGGGCATCGGCCAGGGATCCCCGGAACTCTCCCTGTATTCCGGGCTGACCTGGCGCTTCTAACTGCCGGCGGAGCGGGACCTTCGGTCCCATTGCCTCACCTTCATCTTATCTAAAGGTTCGCCATGTCAGTTTGGCGGCGTGAAAACGATCAGCTGCTGCCTTCTATCCGCCCTTCTGGCCGGATGCGTTTCCCCTCCAACCGAAATCTCCAACCTCAGCGTCCCGACATCGTGGCAGAACGTCGGTGATTTCCCTACAGGTTCCGCGTCTCAGGATCTTGGAAACTGGTGGAGTTCCTTCGGTGATGCCGAGCTGACCCGCCTGATCCGCCGCACCTACGATAAAAACCCCGACATCCGCTCGGGCGCTGCAGCGGTACGACAAGCCCAAGCGCAACGCGAGGCGACCGCGTCCACATTGCTGCCATCGCTGGGATATTCCGGCTCGGCCGCTTCTGGAAAAATCTGGAATCGGGATGCGTCCGATAGCGCCATCAGAGCCTATTCGGCTGACCTCACCGCAAGCTGGGAGATCGACTTTTTCGGCAAGAACCGCCAGGCCGTCGCCGCCGCCGACTCCGGCATCGCGGCAGCCCAGGCCGACCTCAACGCCACCCGCGCGTCGCTGGCTGCCGAAACCGCTCTCGCCTACTTCCAGCTCCGAGCCGCCGAAGCAGGCCTCGCCATCGTGCGGGAAAGCATCGTTTCCCAGGAGGAAACCACGCAGCTCGCCAGCTGGCGCGAGCAGGCTGGCGAAGCCGACGGACTCGAATTTGAGCAATCGAAGGCAGCTCTGGAAAGCGCCCGAGCGGCCATCGATACCCTCGAGCAAACCGTTGCCCAATCCCGCAACCGACTCAATCTGCTGGCTGGCGAAACACCGGGCACGCTCAAGGTTTCCGCAGCCAATGCCCTGCCCCAACCCCGCCGCTCACTTGCCATCGGCATTCCCGCCGAAACCATCCGCCAGCGCCCCGACGTCCGCGCTGCGGGCTTCCGCTGGCTCGCCGCCATCGCCAATACCCGCTCCGCCGAGGCCGAGCAGTTTCCCTCGATCGGGCTCAGCGGCTCACTCGGCATCGACTCGCTGAGTTCCTCGAAACTCTTCGACCCGGAAACGGTGGCCGCCAGCGTGATCGCCGGACTCACCGGTCCGATCTTCGATGGTGGACGCATCCGGGCAAACATCCAGGTTCAGGATGCCGTCGAGGAGCAGAACTACGAGGCTTACCGTAAAAGCATCCTCACCGCCCTGTCGGAAGTCGAAGACGCCTTGATCGCCTGCCAGCGGACCGAGTCGCGGATCGCCACTCTGGAGAAATCCGTGAGCGCGGCCCGCAGTGCCGCCGACCTCGCCGCCCGGAAATACGAGGCGGGAGTGATCGACATCACCCAGGTCCTCGACACCCAGCGTAGCCAGCTTTCAACCGAACGCGATCTGCTCACGGCGCGTCTCGACCACTCCAGTGCCTACGTCGAACTCTACCGCGCCCTCGGTGGCGGTCGCTGAACTCTCAACCCGATCCCATCCATGAAATCCGAAACCCCGCTTGCCGAAGTCCTCGAGCAGAACCGCAACTCCCATCCGCTTCGACGTTGGGTGCTGTCCGCCCTGATCCTCCTCGCCATCGCCGCGTCGGGCATCTGGTGGTCGAAGCGCGATGCCAATGACCGGCAAGGCCCCGTCTACCATACCGCGAAAGTCGTCACTGGCGATGTCGCTCTAACAATCACCACCACCGGCACCCTCGAACCGACCAATCAGGTCACCATCGGCAGCGAAGTCTCCGGCACGGTGATGGAGGTCTACGTCGACATCAATGACGAGGTGAAGGCCGGCCAGGAACTCGCCAAGCTCGACACCACCAAACTCGCCCAGCAGACCGAGCAATCACGTGCCGCCCTGCGTTCGGCGAAAGCCAGCGTCAGCCAGACCCAGGCGACCTTGAAGGAAAGCGAAGCCACCCTCACCCGGCTACGCGAACTCCACGAACTCAGCGGCGGGCGCACCCCGTCGAAGGCCGACATGGATGCCGCCATCGCGACCGTTGATCGGGCGGCGGCCGACCTCGAAAGCGCCGAAGCTCAGGTTGCCCAAACCGAAGCCGCCCTGAAGGCCAACGAGAGCGATCTCGGCAAAGCCATTCTCCGCTCACCGGTCGATGGCATCGTGCTGACCCGCAGCATCGAACCTGGCCAGACCGTCGCAGCCCAGTTCCAGGCTCCCGAACTGTTCGTGATCGCTGAGGACCTTTCCAAAATGAATCTGATCGTCAACGTTGCCGAGGCAGACATCGGTCGCGTCGATACCGGACAACCCGCAACCTTCACCGTCGATGCCTGGCCGAAGCGAAACTATCAGGCCGAAGTCCGCAAGGCATCCTTCGGATCGCAGGTGACCGACAACGTCGTCACCTATGAGACCGAACTCGATGTCTCTAACAACGACCTCAGCCTTCGCCCCGGCATGACCGCCACCGCCGAAATTGCCGTGGCGGAATCGAAGGGCGTTCGGCTGGTTCCCAATACCGCGCTCCGTTTCGATCCCTCCCGCACCGCCGCTCCGTCCGGTGGCGCACCGAAGAAGTCCCTGGTCGAAAGCCTGACCCCCGGCCCACCGCGTCGCTCTGGCGGAAAGGCTCCCAAAGAGGCCGGCAACCCTTCGCCCGGCGAGCGTCAGCAGATCTGGGTGCTGCGCGACGGCCAACCCCAGCCGATCCCGGTCGAGACCGGACTCTCCGATGGCCGCAATACCGAAATCCGCGGACCCGGTATCGAAGCCGGCCTTGAAGTCATCCTTTCCAGCTCGTCCGGCTCATGAACCCTCTCATCCAACTTCGAGGCCTGACCAAAACCTACGGTCAGGGCCCCGCCGCCTTCAAAGCGCTGCGCGGCATCGATCTCGACATCGAGCAGGGCGAGTTTGTTGCCGTCATGGGCCCGAGTGGCTCGGGCAAATCCACCCTCATGAATTTGCTCGGCTGTCTCGACACGCCCACCACCGGATCCTACCGCTTCGAGGGCATCGCCGTCGAATCCCTCGACAAGGACCAGCGCTCGCTGCTCCGCCGTCATGCGCTTGGATTCATCTTCCAGGGCTTCAACCTGTTAGCCCGCACCTCGGCCTTGGAAAATGTCGAGCTCCCCTTGCTCTATCGGGGGCATTCGCAAAAAGAACGCCATCGGCTCGCCCGCGAAGCGCTGGCCAGCGTGGGCCTGCCCGACAAGGAGCGCAACTCCCCGGCCGAACTCTCCGGCGGCCAGCAGCAACGGGTCGCCATCGCCCGGGCCATTGTCACCTCGCCCGGCACCCTCTTTGCCGACGAACCCACCGGCAACCTCGACTCGCGCACGACCGATGAAGTCATGGAGCTGCTCACCCGCCTCAATACGGAACAGGGCATCACCATTCTAATGGTCACCCACGAGGAGGAAGTCGCCACCTACGCCAGCCGCGTCGTCACCGTGCGCGATGGGCTCATCGAATCCGATCACACCAAGCCCCACTGACCCATGCTCTGGAATGCCTTCATCATCGCCCTCCGCGAAATTCGCCGCAATCTTCCCCGCGCCTTCCTCACCGTGCTCGGGGTGGTCATCGGCGTCGCCGCGGTCATCACGATGGTCACCCTCGGCCAAGGCGCCACCGCCTCGATCAAGGACAAGATCTCGGGCCTCGGCAGCAACCTGCTCGTGCTCCGTCCCGGGGTCGGATTCGGACCGCGATCATCCTCAGCCGGCGTCCCCAATTTCACGGAAGACGATGCGCTCGCCATCAGCGAGCAGGTCCCCGGCCTGCGCGCCGTCGCTCCCGTCGCCTCGTCGAACTCAAGCGCGATCTACCGTGATGAAGCACGATCGGGCGACGTTACCGGCACCACTCCGGACTACTTTCCGATCGGAAACTGGAAGCTCTCCCAAGGCCGCCTCTTTACCGAAGAAGACCTCAAAACCGGCGCTGCCGTCGGAGTCATTGGCGACTCCGTCCGCAAGGACTTGTTCGGAAATGCTGATCCGATTGGCGAAAAGATCCGTGTCGGCAAGGCGTCGGTCCAGATCATCGGATTGCTCGAAGCGAAGGGTCAGTCAGGCTTCGGCCGCGATCAGGACGACACCATTGTCGTGCCCCTCACCACCCTCCAGCGACGCCTCGTCGGACGCAGTTCCACGAACAGCATTGGTCAAATCATGATGTCCGCCGAGGACGACTGGTCGACCGAGCAGATCATTGCCGATGTCGGCTCGCTGATGCGTGAACGCCGGAATCTCGCCCGCAATGAAGACGACGACTTCAGCGTCATGGACACCCGCCAGATCGCCGACACCGTGAGCTCGTCCACCCAGGTGATGACCACCTTGCTCGGCGCGGTTGCCGGCGTCAGCATGCTCGTCGGAGGCATCGGAATCATGAACATCATGCTGGTCTCGGTCACCGAGCGAACCCGGGAAATCGGCATCCGTCTCGCCATCGGAGCACGCGCCCGAGAAGTCCTGCTGCAGTTTCTCGTCGAAGCCATCACGCTATCAAGCATCGGTGGGCTCACCGGCATCCTGCTGGCCCTCGGGCTGTGCCTGGGTCTTTCGAAAATCATCGACGTTCCCTTTGTCTTCGACTCCTCGATCAATCTCGCCGCGTTCGTGTTCTCCGCAGCCATCGGCATCCTCTTCGGCTTCATGCCCGCCCGCCGCGCCGCCAGACTCGACCCCATCGACGCATTGCGGCATGAATAGAGGGCACCGCGATTGCTCCGCCGTCCCACCAAAATAAAAATCCCACCCCATGCGCCTCCTCATCATCGAAGACGACCCGCTCCTCCTCCACAGCATCCGTGAAGGACTGCGCGAGGAAGGGTATGCGGTCGACTCCGCCGCCGATGGCCCGGAGGGGCACGCGCTGGCCAGTGAGATCGATTACGATGCGATCGTCCTCGATGGCATGCTGCCCGGATTCGATGGCTGGGAACTGCTCCGTCGGCTCCGCCAAACAAAGGCCACTCCGGTGCTCATGCTGACCGCCCGGGACGCCGTGCCTGACCGCATCCGCGGCCTCGACGCGGGTGCCGATGATTACCTAACAAAGCCCTTCGATTTCGACGAGCTGTTAGCCCGGCTCCGCGCACTGATCCGCCGCAACCGTGGCCAAGGCAGCAATCAGCTCAGCCTGAACGAGCTGACCCTCGATCTCGCCGCCCGCACCCTCGCGCGCGATGGTGCGCCGATTCCCCTCACGCCGCGCGAGTATGCCCTTGTCGAACATCTCGCGCTCAAACGCGGCACCATTGTCAGTCGTTCGGAGCTTTATGAGCATCTCTTCGACGAAAGCGACGACACCCTTTCCAACCTCCTCGACGTCCACGTATCGAACGTCCGGAAAAAGGTCCGGCACGACTTCATCACCACTCGCCGCGGCCACGGCTATTGCATCGAATGAAACTCCCTGTCCACTCGCTCCGCTGGCGGCTTCAGCTCTGGCACGCATTGATTTCGCTGGCCCTGATCGTCGCCGTCGGGCTTCTCGCCTACCGCCTCGCCGCCGGTGAACGCTTCGGACAAATCGAGCGCCAACTTGTCGATTTCGAACGCTCGTTCATGCGCCATGGCGCGTTTGCCGAACGGAAAGGCGAAGACGCCCCGCCGACCCGCGACGAATTCCGCACGGCACTCGCGAGCTTTCCGGCACGGGCCGCTTCCATTCCGCAATTCCGTCACCTGCTGGAAAAAGACAGCACCCAGGCTTACATCGCTTACTGGTCGTCCGAGGGCGAGCCGATCTATCTTTCTAACAACGTGCCGGCCGATCTCACGCTGCCTAAAGCATCGGCAGAGGGCAACTTCACCCCGACCCGTCGACGAAACTTCCAGGAAGTTGTGCGCAGGCATCCCGCCGGATTCACGGTGCTGGTCGGTCGCGACATTGAAGAGGACCTCGCGACGCTGCGCCAGTTTCGGCTGCTGCTCAGTCTCGGAGGAGGCGCGATCTTTCTCGCCTCGCTCGCTGGCGGCTGGTGGCTCGCCGGCCGGGCTCTCAAGCCGATTGGGGCCATTTCCCATACCGCCTCACGGATCGCTGAGGGTCAGCTCGACGAGCGAATCGCCATCAGGGACAGCGACAGCGAACTCGACCAACTCGCCCACGTCCTCAACGGCACGTTCGACCGCCTGGCCGAAGCCATCGAGCGCCAAGTGAGATTCACCGCCGATGCCTCGCACGAGCTGCGCACTCCCCTGACGATCATTCTTTCCGAGACCCAGCGGTCGCTCAAATCCGAGCGGGAACCGGCTCAGTATCGCGAGTTTCTCGAGCATTGCCGAACCGCCGCCCTGCGCATGCGTGGCATTGTCGACTCGCTGCTCGAGCTCGCCCGGCACGACACTGGAAAGCCAGGCGAGACTACCCACTGCGACCTTGCAGAACTTGCCCGTCAAACCGCCAGCCGGATGGCCCCATTGGCCGCGGATCGCGGATCGGAAATCCACCTTGAGCTCACGCCTACTCCCGTTTCGGCGCCCGCCGAGCTCATCGACAGCCTGCTCCAGAATCTTGTTTCCAATGCCCTCTCCCACCCGCCGGAAGGCACCCCGGTGACCCTCTGCACTCGCCCTGAGGGAGAGAGCGCCGTGCTTGAAATTCACGATGCCGGCCCAGGCATTCCCCCTGAGCACCTGCCCCACCTTTTCGAGCGATTTTACCGCGCTGACCCCGCCCGCAGCCAGCAATCCAGCCACAATGGCCTTGGACTGGCGATCGTCCGCTCCATCGCCAGTTCGATCGACGGCCGTATGGAAGCCGAGAGTTCGGCGGCTCACGGAACCACCTTCCGACTGACACTTCCCCTTGCCATGAGCGGCCATCATGAGGCGGATGATCGAAGCGAGGCCTCGCCTCGGTGAAAAACGCTGCCGACTAGCACGCGCCATGCTTAGGTTAGGAGTCTACCGGAACGGTGCTCCACCCTGATGCTTCAGAAGATCCTCAAACAAAAATCAGGCCCTTTAACCAAGGACCTGGTGCAAGAACCCGGCCAGTTCGGTCTCGGCAAGGTTCCGTCGCGCCTCGCTCCGGCCTCCACCGTCACCTCCATCTGCGGCTATTGCGCGACCGGTTGCCAACTCAAGCTTCATCTCAACGAAGCAGGTGAAGCCATCAACCTCAGCCCTCAAGCCAACTACCCCGTGAACCTCGGCATGGCGTGCCCGAAAGGTTGGCAGGCGCTCGACCCCCTCGCCGCCCCCGATCGTGGCACCACTCCGCTTCTCCGTGATCCCGCCACGGGCGAAAGAAGGCCCATCGACTGGGCCACTGCCGTCGATCTTTTCACCTCCAAGCTTCAGGGCATCCAGGACAAGCACGGCCGCGACTCCGCCGCCTTCCTTTCCACCGGACAAATCCCCTTTGAGGAAATGGCCTTTCTCGGGCTGCTCTGGAAATCCGGCATGGGCTTCCTCCACGGCGATGCCAACACGCGCCAGTGCATGGCCACCGCCGTCACCGCCTACAAGCAATCCTTCGGCTTCGACGCGCCGCCCTACACGTACGCCGACTTCGAGGAAAGCGACGTCATCGTCCTTTCCGGCAGCAATCTCTGCATCGCTCACCCGATCCTCTGGCAACGCATCATGCGCAACCGCCGCATGCCCGAGATCATCGTCATCGATCCCAGATCCACCGAAACCGCGCAGGCCGCCACCGTCCACGTCCCGCTCAAACCAAAAGGCGACCTCGCTCTTTACTACGCCCTCGCCCACTGCATCATCCGCGACGGCCGCATCGACCCCGAAGCCATCACCCACACCGAGGGATACGATGAGTTTGCCGCATTTGTTAGAGACTACACGCCCGAATCCGTTGCCGAGCGCACCGGACTCGAGCCCGCAACCGTCGAGAAGCTTGCCCGCCTCGTCTCCGAGCCCGGCAAGCGCGTATCGTGGTGGTGGACCATGGGCATCAACCAGTCCTACGAAGGGGTCCGCGCCGCCCAGGCGATGATCAATCTCGCCCTGATCACCGGCAACATCGGCAAGCCCGGCACCGGCGCCAACTCGATCACCGGCCAGTGCAACGCGATGGGCTCACGCCTGTTTTCAAATACGACATCCCTCGTAGGTGGCCACGACTTCGCCAACCCCGAGCACCGTCAGAAGGTCGCCGATGGCCTTGGCATCCCCGCCGAGCGGATCCCCTCGGAAGCGTCCCTCGCCTACGACGAGATCCTCCACGCCGCCGAGCAGGGGAAAATCAAAGCCCTCTGGATCGTCGCCACCAACCCCTTCCACTCGTGGATCGACAGCGGCCGACTCGCCGCGCTGCGCGACAAGCTCGAATTCCTCGTCGTCCAGGACATGTACCACAGCACCGAGTCGGCCGCCGTCGCCGACCTCTACCTCCCCGCCGCCGGCTGGGGCGAAAAAAGTGGCTGCCTGATCAACTCCGAGCGCCGCATCGCCACCATCAAACCCGTCCGCAAGGCCCCGGGCCAGACCCTCACCGACTTCCGCATCTTCCGCCTGCTCGCAGAAGCCTGGGGCTGCGGCGAGATGTTCGCCGATTGGACCGACCCCGAGTCCGCCTTCAGAATTCTCCGCGACCTCACCAAAGACCGCCCCTGTGACATTACCGCCATCAAAGGGTACGAGCAACTCGACCAAGCCGGCGGCATCCAATGGCCTTTCCCAAGGAGCGGGGATTCGCAATCCCCCTTATCATCCCCGGAATCATCACCAATCGACAAAGTCGCAAATCACTCACTTTTCACTCGGCACTCGGCACTCGGCACACCTTCGGAACGAAGGCTCTTCGCCGACGGACACTACTACACTCCTAGTGGTCGCGCCAGAATCCTTTACTCAGCACCCGATGAACTCCCTGAAGCGCCCGACGCCAAATTCCCCTTCATGCTCCTCACTGGCCGCGGCACCAGCAGCCAGTGGCACACCCAGACGCGCACTTCCAAATCGGACATCCTCCAAAAGCTCTACCCCGCGGAAGCCTACATCGAAATTCATCCGCGAGACGCGAAACGGCTGGGAGTTTTGAACAATCAGACCGTCACCATCCGTTCCCGCCGAGGCGAAATGAAGGCCAGCGCCTACCTCGCTCCGACCGTCCAGCCCGGACAACTCTTCCTCCCGATGCACTACCCCGAGGTCAACAAGCTCACCCACCCCAGCTTCGACCCCCACTCCCGCCAGCCCAACTACAAGGCCAGCGCCGTGACCATTTCGCCATCTTGACAGAAATCTGTCAGACGCTAGATTCCCATCATGCAAACGACCCTCCGCTTGCCCGATGAGATCTACCGCGCCGCGAAAACCAAGGCCGCCGAGGAAGGCATCACCTTGACCCGATTTCTCGAAGAGGGTCTCAAGCTCCGCATCGAAGCAGCCAACACGAAGCCCCACTTCGTCCCCAAACTCCGCAGCATCAAGCCGAGGCGAAAAATCGGCCACGAAGACTTCCTCAAACTCGCCGAAGAAGTTCAGCTCGAAGATGATCTCAAGCAGCTGGGAGCCTCTGCGAATTCGAAAGGCAGGAAATGAGATACCTTCTCGACGCGAACGTGCTCATCTACGCGGCGAACGAAGATTCGGCATTTCACCAGGTCTCGCGTGAGTGGATCCTTGATGCCATGAAACAAGGCACGGAGCTTCTTCTAACAGAACTCACCGAGGTGGCCCTCCTCAGACTCTGCACGCATCCCAAATTGTTTAACATGCCCTTGGAGGAAACCCTTGGCTACTGGCTCGACGACCTCTGGAACTACCCACGCACCGTCCGAGTCTCCGCCCTTTCCCCTCACAATCAAACCTTCCGGGAATTGGTCAGCAAATTGAGCATCGTCGGCAACGACATCAACGACGCCTGGCTCGCCGCCCTGGCCATCGAACATAAGGCCACCCTCGTCAGCTTTGATCAAGGCTTCGCCCGCTTTCCCGGACTCCCGTGGCTCGATCCTTCACCCAAAGAATAGCTCTCCACTTTAAAGAATGAGCAACCACTTCGATGGAGCATTTCATTGGGATTTCAGTCCCATCTCCGACCGCCTGGCTCTCCTCGACGCACTCACCGTGTTCTACGATGAAGACACCAATCTGTTCATCGAAGTCGTCTCTTCCTCTCTTCTTCAACGCTTGAGATTCTGGCATATGAGGTCCCCATACCGGACCCATCTGACTCCGGATATCCTGAGCCCTCGGCCCTCGACTTTTCACATCGGCCTGACAAAGACGAATCTCGAAAAGCTCAAGAGGATGGTCGCCCACGACGGTCTCAACGAACGCTGCATTGCCCACATCTAGAGATACTCCGGCGATCTCGGACTGTTTCGGTTTCACGGATTCTGCGATGAAGGTCACGAGACCTTCTCATGCAGTCGCCATGTTAGTGATGGCCTCATCGCGGAACTGGAGGTCAAGCTGGGAATCAAGGCCGAGAAAAAACATGGAGAGCTGAAGACTGAACGGGAACAGAAGGAGGAGCTCGATCGAATCTTCGATGCCATGGAGCGATTTCGAGACAACGAATTTCAATAAACAACATCGTCTACCAAGAAGCGCCGATGCTGGCCCCAAACAAACCCTCGTCACCTGCGACACCAGAGGTTCCAATCGCCTCGCCGTGAGCGAAGTCGCCCTCCACCTATCCATCCTCATCCTCGCCTTCCTCTACTCGAGTGTCGGGCATGCAGGAGCTTCCGGCTACATCGCGGCGATGACCCTCGCAGGCATCGCGGTCCCGGAGATCCGGCCCGCCGCGCTGATGATGAATCTCGGCGTTTCGATCTTCGGCATGTGGCACTTCGTCCGTGGCGGGCATTTCCGCTGGTCGCTGACCTGGCCATTCCTCGTCGCCGCCCTTCCCTTCGCCTTCCTGGGGGGAAAGGTCAGCCTTCCCCCTCAAATCCTCGGCCTCGTGCTCGGCTCGGTGCTGCTCTTTTCCGCAATCCGCTTCCTCTTCCCCAACAAAGCCTCCAGCGACGAGCCCAAAGCTCCCAAGACGCCTATCGCCCTCATCGCCGGGGCCATCCTCGGCTACCTCGCCGGGCTGACCGGCACCGGCGGCGGCATTTTCCTCACCCCGCTCCTGCTCATCGCCGGCTGGGCCACGCCTAAAACTGCCGCCGCCACTTCGATTGTCTTCATCGCCGGCAATTCGCTCAGCGGCATCCTTGGCTTCAGCACCGGCCCCGAGCCGATCCCCTGGCACCTCGCCTCGCTCTTCCCCTTCGCGCTCGTCGGCGGTTTCGCCGGCTCGCGCCTCGGCAGTTATCATTTCTCCGCGACTACCATTCGAAGGCTCCTTGCGGTCGTTCTTCTACTGGCTTCCGTAAAACTCCTCGGCAAAGTCATCTTCCCTTAGTCCTACCAAGCGGTGGCCCCAAAAAGAAATTGCCAGCATCCCATCACACGATGGGATGCTGGACTTTTCATCTCCCCCCCGGGAAATCATACGCCTGGCTTCGGCCTATGGCGCAGGTCGTTCGACGATTGAACTTGTGCATGGTGATCAGACATCGGCGACCTCCTTCTTCTCGGCACTGCGACGCACCAGCACGTAGAAGAATGGGGCGAAGAATACGCCGAAGAAAGTCACGGCAATCATTCCATAGAAGACCACGGTTCCCAGAGCCTGACGCATCTCGGCACCGGGCCCTGAAGCGATCACCAGCGGGATCACGCCGAGGATGAAAGCGAAGGCAGTCATCAGGATCGGACGAAGACGCAGCTTCGCAGCTTCAACCGCGGCGTCGAAACGGTTCATTCCCTCGTCCTCAAGATGTTTGGCGAACTCGACGATCAGAATCGCGTTCTTACTCGCGAGAGCAATGAGGACGACCAGGCCAACCTGGGTCAGGATGTTGTTGTCCATCCCCCGGAACCAAACGCCCCAGATCGCACCGGCAAGGCAGAGCGGAACGGTGAGGATCACCGCCAGCGGCATCCCCCAGCTTTCATACTGGGCTGTTAGAAGAAGGAAGACGAAGGCGATCGCCAGCAGGAAGATCAGCACAGCAGAGCCTTCGGTGTTGGTCTCCTGATAAGCCAGTTCTGTCCACTCGTAGCTGATCCCCGGAGGCAGGACCCTGGCGGCGAGTTCTTCCATTTTGGCAAGCGCCTGACCGGTGCTAACACCCGGAGCGGCCGAGCCGATCAGGTCCGCGCTCGGGTAAAGGTTGTGCCGAACGACCCGGTCTGGCCCGGTGGCCTGACGGAGATCGACGACCGAGCCAAGCGGCACCATATCGCCGGAGGCATTGCGCGTTTTCAGTTTGGTCACGTCCTCCTCGTCGTCGCGGAACTTCGCATCAGCCTGGGCGGTGACTCGGAATGTGCGTCCGTACAAGTTGATCTCATTGACGAAACTCGAACCAAGATTGATCTCAAGGGCGTCGAAGACGTTCTGCAAGGGAACACCCAACATCACCGCCTTCTCACGATCGATATCCGCATAAAGCTGGGGTCCCGCCGAAGTGAAGGGCGTGAAGGGTTGCACGATTTCCGGCTCCGCCATCGCAGCGAAAGCGAGGTTCCAGGTGGCTTGTTCCAGTGTTTCGTAACCAAGCCCCGCCCGGTCCTGAATCTCCATCTTGAATCCACCGCCATTTCCGAGTCCGCGGATCGTTGGAGGTGGGATCGCCACCGTGATCGCATCAATATCAGCCGTGACTTGGCGGATCTTGGTCAGAATCGTGTCGGCATCCGGGCGCTCACCGAATTCTTCAAAGACCGGGAAAAGCACTACGGCGTTCGATGAGTTCGAGAAGGTGGCTCCGTTGAAGCCCGCAAAGGCAACCACGTTCTTGATGCCTTCCAACTCACCCACTCGTTTGATGAGTTCCTGCGCAACAGCATCGCTTCGGTCAAGCGAGGCTCCGGTCGGGAGCTGTGCCGCGACGATGGCGTAGCCCTGGTCCTGAGCAGGAATGAATCCGCCCGGCACTTTCTGAAATCCAACGCCAGCGATGGCGACCAGCCCGATGTAGAGGATGGCCATCACCGCACCAAAGCGAAGCGAACGCTTCACAATGCCGGTATAAAGATTGTTGGCCTTGTCGAAGGTCTTGTTGAAGATGCGGAAGAACCAACCGAAGATTCTATTGAGCAGGCGCGTGAACAGATCGGGCTTGGCATTCCGCGGACGGAGCAGCAGCACGCCCAAAGCGGGACTCAAGGTCAGCGAGATCAGCACCGAGATCAGGGTCGAGGTCGCAATCGTTAGAGCGAACTGGCTATAGAACTGGCCGGTGATCCCGGCCATGAATGCGGTCGGCACGAAGACAGCAAGGAGCACCAGCCCGGTGGCCACCAGAGCGCCACTCACTTCCGCCATCGCAGTGCGGGTCGCATCTCGAGGTGCCAGGCCCTTATCGAGATTTCGCTCAATGTTCTCAACCACGACGATCGCATCATCGACCACGATCCCGATCGCGAGCACCAGACCGAACAAGGTGAGGTTATTAAGAGAGAATCCGAAAACCTGCATCACCGCGAAGGTCCCCACGAGTGAGACGGGAATCGCCAGCACGGGAATCAGCGCAGCACGCCAGGACTGCAGGAAAATCAGCATCACGATGATCACCAGAATCACCGCCTCAACGAGCGTATGAAGCACCGCTTCGATCGACTTGTCGATGAAGCCGGTAGGGTCATAGGCGATGTCGTATTCGAGACCTTCGGGAAAGTCTGCGGACATTTCCCTCATCGCTTCACGAATGGATTCCGCGGTTTCAAGCGCGTTGGATCCCGGACGTCGGAAGATCGGCATCGCAAGCGTCCGAGTTCCATTGAGGTAGGCGTTGACGTTGTATTCGAGCGATCCCAGCTCAACGCGGGCGACATCGGCGAGTCGCACGATACGCCCCTCATCATCCGTCTTGACGATGACCTTTTCAAATTCGCCTTCTTCGGTGAGCCGGCCTTGGGTTGTCACATTGATCTGGAAAGGCAGCGCCTTCTCCATCGGCTGCTGGCCAATCGTTCCGGCGGCGATTTGAAGGTTCTGACCACGCAGAGCCGAAACCACTTCACTCGCGGTGAGCTCGTAAAAATCAAGGCGTTCCGGATCGAGCCATACCCGCATGCTATACTCGCGCCCTCCGAAAAGCCGGACCTCCCCGACACCTTCGATCCGACGGAGCCTTTCCCTAACCTGGAGAAGTCCGTAGTTGGAAACGTAAAGAAGATCGAAGGTCTCATCGGGCGAGAACATCTGGACGACCATCAGCAAGTCGGGAGATGACTTCTGCACGGTCACACCAATTCGCCGCACCTCCTCGGGCAGGCGTGGTTCGGCAATCGCGACACGGTTCTGCACCAGCACCTGGGCCTGGTCGAGATCGGTGCCGAGCTCGAAGGTGACGGTGAGCTGATAGGCCCCGTCGGAGGTGCTCTGCGAGTTCATGTAGAGCATGCCCTCGACACCGTTCACTTCCTGTTCGATCGGAGCAGCCAGAGTCTTGGCAATCGTGTCGGGCGTGGCACCCGGATAGGCGCCGGTGACCACCACCGTCGGTGGCGCGACCTCTGGAAACTGCGCGACAGGCAGGTTGAAGTACGACAGCGTCCCTACGAAAAGAATGATCAGCGAGACGACCGTGGCAAAGCGCGGACGATCGATGAAAAAGAAGGCGAAGTTCTTCATACGTCCGTGCTGTTAGGGACCATTTCGACCTCGGATGGTGCGAGCGGAGCGCCCGGACGGAGGAGCTGAATGCCACTGACGGCGATCTTCTCGTCCGTCGTGAGACCATCCGTGATCACCCGCAGGCCGCCCTCCTGCAGACTTCCGACTTCGACATAGCGGCGCTCGACGGTATTGTCGTCCTTGAGCACCCAGGCGAAGCGTTTCGATTGATCGAAGCCAAGTGCGCTATCACGCACGAGCATGCGCTCGATCGGTTCGCCGACTTTGCCTCGCACTCGGGCGAAAAGTCCCGGCGTAAGGAACTCGTTCTCATTATCAACCAGCGCGCGGATCTGAAGCGTGGCGGTATTCGGATCCAGCTGGTTCTCGGAGAAGTTGATCGTTCCCTGAAACTCGAACTCGTCGCTATCGGAGACTGCGATTTCGACCTTGGCAGGTTCACCCTCACGACCATCTGCCTCCCCTTTGAAATAGAGACGTGTAAATTCGAGGACGCGGCGCTCATCCACCTCGAAGTAGCAATAGATCGGATGATGCGGAACAATCGTCGTAAGGATGTCGGCACCGGCATTCCCTCCACTGACGAAGTTCCCGGGAGTTATGATTGTCTTCCCAGCGATTCCTGAAATGGGCGCGTGGATGTCGGCAAACTCGCGGTCGAGCTTGGCAGTGGTCAGCGCGGCCTTGGCCGCGAGGACGTCGGCGGCAGCCTGCTTGACCTCGCTTTCACGGATGTCGAACTCCTCGCGGGCGATCGCATTCTTGTTCACCAAGTTCATGGCACGGGCGAGGTTGTTCTCAGCCAGCACGTGACGCGCCTCCACTTGCTTGAGCCGCGCATCGGCATTGGCTACGGCAGCATCAAAAGGACGCGGGTCGATCCGCACCATCAGATCCCCCTTATGCACCTTCTGACCTTCCTTGAAGTGCACGGAATCGATGTAGCCACTCACGCGTGGCCGCAAGTCGACTTCCTCAACCGGTGAGAACCTCCCGGTGTAGATATCCGTCAGCTCGACGGTCCTGGCGACAGGGTGCGCGACATGCACCGGCATCGGCTGCTGTTTGACGACCTCTTCTTTCGGATTGCACTGCGCCAGAAGGAAAGGCAGGGCGAGGAGGAAAATGCTTCGTTTCATTGTTCTTTAGGAGACTTGGTTATTATCGGGTAAATCCACCGCCGAGGGCTTGGATGAGTTGGACCGTGGCGCCGAACTGACGCCCCCGGGCTTCGACTTTTCTGCGCTCCGCATTGAGCTGCTCGCGCTGGCTATCGACGACATCAAGGAAGCTGGTGACACCTTCCTGATACTGAAGGTTCGAGAGTTTGTAGGTCTTGTCCGCGGCTTTCACGCTCGCCTCGAGGGCGGCGACTTCATTCCGGGCGGCGGACAAGGATGCCAGTGCATTCTCAACGTCGGCAAAGGCGTTCAGGGCGCTTTGCTGGAAGGCGGCCAGAGCTTCCTCCTGCTCGGCTTTTGCGAGATCCAGGTTGCTGGTGAGCCGTCCTCCCTGGAAGAGCGGCACCGAGACCTCAGGACCGATTGCAAAGGCACGGCTGCTCCAGTTGAGGAAATCGGTGCTGCTGATCGCGGAGCGCCCACCGCTTCCCGTGAGTGAAATCTTCGGGAAGAACTCCGCAGTAGCGACACCGATTCGCGCGGAAGTCGCAGCCAGCTGGCGCTCCCTTGCCGCGACGTCCGGGCGCCGACCGAGCAGATCACCCGGTAGCCCGGAGTCGATTTCAGGAATACTACGGTCGTAGTAGGAAGCGCTGATCGAGAAATTCGAAGGGTGCTTTCCGGCGAGGACTGCAATCGCGTTCTCCAGCGAAGCGCGAGGTCCTTCGAGCGCCACGAGCTGCGCTTTGGTGGAAGCAAGCTCGGTTTCCGCACGGGCGACGTCAAGTTCGCTCGTCGTTCCGCCTTCGAATCGATCCTGGGCGAGCGAAAGGCTTTCTTCGCGCGTCCCCATGGCTTGGCGGAGAACGTGAGCATCATTATCGAGGAATCGCAGAGCAAAGTAGCTGCGGGCGAGCTGCGATTGAAGTGACAAGCGAACGTCTTCCACCGTGAGCGATGCCGCTTCCGCGTCGGCCGTACCGGCTTCAACCAGGCGACGCACACGACCCCACAGATCAATTTCATAACCGAGGGAAGCCGAAACGCTGTAGCGGGTCAGGTAGTTGCCTCCGATTCCAGCGGTAATATCACTGTTAGAACCTCGACTCCTTGTCACTCCCCCGCTGGCCGAGACCTGCGGAAAGAGCTCGGCGCGATCGATGCCAAGTGCCGCGAGAGCCTGATTCCTACGTGCAAGTGCTCCTTTGAGATCGAAGTTTCCGCTCTCGAGATCGGACATGTAGTTGTTCAGGGTGCTATCCCCGAACGCACGCCACCAGCGGCGCTCGACGCGATTGCCGAGACGAGCGTCCGCCCCCTTGTATCCCGGTGCGATTTCGGTCGTCGGCGATTGATAGTCCGGTCCCACCGAAAGGCAGCCGGAGGTCAGCAACGCAAGGAGAACGGATACGGGCACGAGGGTGCGCTTTGATAGTAGATGCGGCATTTTCATGCGGGAAATTCCGATGAAGTCTTGATTGGAAGGAAGATGGTTGCGGGCGGAATCACTCGGAGTCCGAAAGAGTCTTCGCGAGTTCGCTCAGATCGCTTGCAACGTCGTCGGGCTTCTTCGCTCCAGCGAGATCCCAGGCATGGGCGGCGACTGCTTGGGTCTCGTCACCCAAGCCACTGCTGGCCCCGGCGATGACGACGACTTTTCCTGAGATACTGGAGTTCATGCTGATATTCGGTTCTTGGATTGGGAAAATTCTGAGGGCCCCGATTGATTGAGCGGTTTAGCCCCCCATCGACCTTTAGAGATTCGTCGGGGAACAAGGAGGCCACGAACAGCGACCCTGAAGGTTGAAGCAGGCCGATGCCGCTGGTTGCTCGGGTGATGGGACCAACTTCGTTTTCATCGAAATCGTTGTGATTTGATTTTGATCGACCTATTCAAATTAGACCGGTCGTCTAGCGTGAGATTAAAAAAAGGGAGTCAATCGACTTTCGAGAAACGTTCGCGAAGAATATCCACACCAAATCTCAACGCCTCAGCGTCTCGGAAGATCAGCATGCGCTGCAGCGCTCCTACCCAGACGACCATCAAAAACTCGGCTTCAGTTGTGGTGTTGGTCGATCTAGGGAGCGAACCCTTTTCCACGGCCTCATCGAACAGTTTGGTAAAGATGGAAATGGACTGAGCGTATCCCTCGGCGACAGCCTCACGCATCGGCTCACTAAAATTGGCGACCTCCGCAGCCAGCTTCTGAATCAAGCAAGGACACTTCCCCCCGTTTTCCCTTCCACGCTCTATCGCAGCCTCGAAATAGCAGAACATGCGCTCAATCGGATCCTTCTCCGGATCCGTTTCGAAGAGCAGCTGATGTTTGATCGCATTCGAGTTTCGGGCGTAATGCCTCAGAATCTCGACACCGAAGTCCTCCTTCGACTTGAAGTAATGATAGAACGACCCCTTCGGCACCTTCACGGCAGACAAAATCTGATTCAGTCCGACCGAGTGGAAACTATGCTCCAGCATGATCTCTTCCGCGGCATCCAAGATGCGTTCTTTGGTCGGGCGGTCGCTCACTTCGTTGGAAAATTAGACCGGTCGTCTAGAAAGTCAAACTTAAAGCGACGACATTTCTCTCTGTCCATTTCACCTCCATCGGGAGCTTGATTTGTGTGAAGCAGCCCGTCCCAAAACACCTAGCAGGGTCGCATCACCTTTCAGTGAACGTACGATTCGGAACCTTCTTGCGATTGTGCTTCTCGTCGCATCCGTCAAACTCCTCTCGAAAGCCATTCCACCTCCAACGGATCCCAATTCATCTTCTACCTCTCTTCCATTGATCATTGGTGCTTGATCCTTGGAAAATTGAAACCCCATGACCGCCACCATCCATCATCTCTTCACCTCACCGGGCCACAACTATTTTGGGCACCACGAAAAACCCGCCGGAACGAACGAGATCATTTCCCACGAATCCATCAAGCTCGTCGCTGGCCGTGGCATTCCCGGCGACCGTTTCTATGATTGGAAGGACGACTACAAAGGTCAACTCACCCTGATCGACCAGAGGGTGATCGATGACATTCGCGCATACTCGGAAAACCCCGATCTCCCCGCCGGAGCCTTCCGCCGCAACGTCGTTGTCGAAGGCCTCGACCTCAATGCTCTGATCGGAAAAACCTTCCGCCTCAACGGCATCCTTCTCAAAGGATCCGAAGAATGCCGCCCCTGCTACTGGATGGACAAGGCCTGCGGCAAGGAAGGCACCGAAGACCTCATGAAAGGCCGCGGCGGACTGCGCTGCCGAATCCTCGAAGACGGCGAACTTTGCCTTGGAGCCGCCGATCTCCTCGTCGATGATCTCTTTCCCAACTCCTGATGAACGAACTTATCCCACCCGCCGAAGCCGACGCTCGCATCAGTTCGTCCCTGACCATGCTGCCTGCCGAAAACGTGCCGCTCTCCCGAGCTGTTGGACGTCGGCTGCTATCCCCGATCCTCGCCGACCGAGCACTCCCGCCCTACAACCGCTCGATGATGGACGGCATCGCCTTCAAGGCCACCACCATTTCCGCCGAGGGCCCGATCAAGATTGCCGGACTCCACCCCGCCGGCGTTCCCAGCCCCGGCCCACTACCACCCGGCCATGCCTGGGAAATCATGACCGGCGCGATTGTTCCCGACGACTGCGATACCATCGTCCCCTACGAGCAACTCTCGCCCGACCTCAGCAAAATTATGGGCTCATTCAAGCCCGGCCAGTTCATTCACCCGCTCGGCTCCGATGCCCGTTCAGGGGCCACCCTCGTGCCCGCCGGCGTCACCATCGGTGCCCCGGAAATCGCCATCGCCGCCTCTGTCGGCCAAACCACCCTCACTGTCCCCCGCCGACCGAAGATCGGCATTCTCACCACCGGCGACGAAGCGATCCACCCCGCTGCCATTCCCGAACCATGGCAGATCCGTCGATCGAATGGCTCCACCCTTGCCGCGATCCTCGACTACCACGGCATCCCGATCGAGTTCCAACAGCACGCCAGTGACGATGAAGCCGAGCTCGGCCGGCTCCTCGATCAGGCGCTCGATTCTGTCGACATGCTGATCACCATCGGCGGCATCTCGAAGGGCAAAAAGGACTTCATCCGTCCGCTGTTAGAAGACCGGCTCGGTGCTCCTTCTTTCCACGGAGTCTCCCTCCGCCCCGGCAAGCCGCTCGCCTTCTGGCCCGGCCCGCCCGATGTCTTTGCCCTCCCCGGCAATCCTGTCTCGGTGCTCGCCACCTTCACCCGTTTCGTCCGTCCGGCCCTCAACCAACTTCAGGGACTCCCCAACCCCAAACGCCGAACCATGCCCCCCGAGGACATCGTGCCGCTCAGCAAACTGACCTGGCTCCTCCCCCTCGGAAACCGGCGCAACCCGCTGCCTCCCGGAAACTCCGGCGACTTCTCATCGATCGCCGGCGCCGTCGGTGTTCTGGAAATCCCATCCGCCCCCGACTTCGATCCCGAAAGCCCGCTCGACTTCTATCCTTTCACCGCCTGAGCCCATGTCCCTCTCCCACATCGATTCCTCTAACAAGGCCGCCATGGTCGACGTCTCCGGCAAGGCGATCACCGAACGCATCGCGACCGCCGAAGCCCTGGTCACCGTCAACGACGCCGTCGCCGCGCAGTTCGACGGCTCCGATCTCGTTTCGAAAAAAGGCCCCGTCTTCCAAACCGCGATCCTCGCCGGTGTGATGGGTGCCAAGCAAACGAGCAACCTCATCCCGCTCTGCCATCCGCTCCCGCTGGATAAGGTCGGTATCGACATCACCTTCGAAAACAACACCGCCATCATCCGCTGCACCGCCAAGACCACCGGCAAGACCGGCGTCGAAATGGAAGCCCTAACAGGAGCCAGCATCGCCGCCCTCACCCTGCACGACATGTGCAAGGCCCTCGACCCCGCGATCGTCATCAGCCAGGTTCGACTCTTGGAAAAGACCGGAGGCAAGTCCGATTACCGAGCCTGAACAAGCATGGACCGCGCGACTCTGTCGCGCCTCGGAGCCCAAGCGCCCTATCCAATGAAAATCCTCATTCTCGCCGGCGGCAAAAGCAAACGCATGGGCCGCGACAAGGCGCTCATCGAGCGTCCCGACGGCACCCGCCAACTCGATCACATCATCGCCCTCGCCCAGTCGATTTCCGGTGACATCCTGGTCTCCACCAACTCCCCCGAGATCGTCCCCTCCGGCATCCCGGTCCTTCCCGACCTCAATCCCGGCGACGGACCCCTCGGCGCCCTCGCCAGCTTTCATCAAGCCTACCCGGCCGAAGCCGTCCTTCTCATCGGCTGCGATCTCTTTCTGTTAGACAAAGCGACCATCGAGCAACTCATCAACGCCCACAGCCCCGATCAGTCCGCGACCTGTTTCAAAAGCCGCATCGACGCCCGCCCCGAACCGCTCTGCGCCATCTACGAAAGCAGCGCCCTAACAAAGGCATCTTCCTCCCTCGCCAGCAACGAGTACTGCGCCCGCCATTTCCTCGAGGCCCTTCATCCCAAATCCCTCGATCTCCCAACCCCCGCCGCCCTCGACAATGCCAACACCCCGGCCGATCTCGAGGAGGCCTTCGCCAAGATCACCGAGGGCGTCTCTAACAAGTCCGTCAAAGTCCTCTACTTCGCCAAGCTCCGCGAAGAGCGCGGACTCGACGAAGAGCAAGTCGAGACCCTCGCCTGCACCGCCGCCGGCCTCTACGACGAACTTTCCTTCCGTCACCGTCTCAGCCTGAAGCTCGACTCTCTCCGCTGCGCCCGCAATGGCGACTTCTGCGAATGGAACACCCGCCTCCAGCCCAACGACGAAATCGTTTTCATCCCGCCCGTCGCCGGCGGCTAAATTTCAAAACTCCAAACCTCAAATATTAAACTTCAAACCCAGCTCACCAGTTCTCAATTGGAGTTTAAGATTGAAAGTTTCCATGTTCCAAATCTCCGCCGCCCCCCTCGATCCCAGCGCCATCCGTGAACAGGTCCTCGACCCCGCCTCGGGCGGCTTCGCCTCCTTCGAAGGCTGGGTCCGAAACCACCACCAGGGACGCGCCGTCGAGCGCCTCGAATACGAAGCTTACCCGCTGCTCGCCGAGAAGGAAGGAAGGCGCATCATTGAGGAAGCCCACGAGAAGTTCGAGATCGTTCACGCCGCCTGCGTCCACCGCACCGGCTCCGTCGAGATCGGCGGACTTGCGGTGGTTGTCAGCGTTTCCGCCCACCACCGCGACGCCGCCTTCGATGCCTGCCGCTACATCATCGACGAAGTCAAAGCTCGGGTCCCGGTCTGGAAGAAAGAATACTTTGCCGATGGCAGTAGTGGCTGGGTGCGTTGCGACCACTGCGCCGAGCACTCCCATTAAAGAGCGCTCCATGCCGGCACCTGTCACGTGTTTACATGACAGCTCACCGGCAACTTTCGCTCGCGGCCACGACACCCACTTCATAGAAACAGAATCATGACTCAAAAACCTAGTTCGTCTACCCGTCGCGACTTCCTCAAAAAGTCGGCGATTTTCGGCTCCCTTTCCATCCTCCCCGCGCACATCGCGCTCGGCCAGGCGAGTGGAGGAAAACTTCCTCCAAGCCAGCAAGTACGACTCGCCTGCATCGGCATCGGAAACCAAGGGGAACGCGACCTCAAAACCATGGCGGACTCCGGCCACTGCACCGTCGTGGCCCTCTGCGATGTCGACCTGGAGGGCAAGCACACTCAGGCCTCACAAGCCGCCCATCCGAAAGCCAGGAAGTTCACCGACTTCCGCGTGATGTTCGACAAGATGGCCGACGAGATCGATGCCGTCCTCATCGGCACTCCCGATCACGCTCATTTCTGCATGGCGATGCTTGCCATGTCACTTGGCAAGCACGTCTACGTCGAGAAGCCCCTCGCCCACAGCTTCGGCCAGTGCGAGCGTCTCATGGCCCTGGCGGAAAAGAGCGGGGTGGTCACCCAGATGGGCAACCAAGGGCACTCCGGAGGCAACTATTTCCAATACAAGGCGTGGAGCGAGGCCGGCGTGATCAAGAACGTCACCCGAATCACCGCCTACATGAACTCCCCGCGGCGCTGGCACGGCTGGGGCGCTTCCGTCAAGGAATACCCAAGCCAACCGCTGCCCAAAGGCATGGATTGGGACACCTGGGTTGGTCCCGCCCCCGAGCACCCCTTCAGCGACAAGCTCCACCCACAGGAATGGCGGAGTTGGTTCGATTACGGCTGTGGTGCCTTCGGTGACTGGGGTCCGCACATCCTCGATACTTCCCACCGTTTCCTCAAACTCGGCCTGCCATCATCGATCGAGGCCGTCAAACGCGAAGGAGCCAATCCGCTCGTCTACCCGCAGGAATCGACCATCAAATTCAAATTCCCCGAGCGCGAAGGCATGCCGGCCTGCGACGTCACCTGGCTCGATGGTGTGGCGAACAAACCCGAGGTCGAGCCGGAGCTTGGCGATCTCAACACCAGCAAGCCCGGCAAGATCATCTACGGCGAGGAGCTCACGTTCAAAGGAGAGAGCCACGCGACCGTGCTTCAAGTCGTGCCTCGCGAGAAATTCATGGAGATCCGCAGAGACCTTCCCCGCTTCACCAACAAGGCTTCCAATCATTATGCGAACTTCCTGCTCGCCTGCAAAGGCGAGGAAGAAGCCCGCTCGCCCTTCAGTGTCAGCGGTCCGCTCACCCAGGTCTTTACCCTCGGCATCCTCGCCCAACGCTTTGGTGGCACCATCGAGTTCGATCGCGAAACGAACAAGATCACCAACAACGACACCGCCCAAGCCCTCCTCGATCCCGCGCCGCGCAAGGGTTGGGAGGAGTTCTATAAACTCTGAACTCCACCAAGCGAGTCTCAGGACGACGCAACTCATGGAAACCCGGCACCTAGTGCCGGGTTTTTCGTGTCCATTTCACCCAAGGCTGGCGACTGAAAGTCGCCTCTCCCACCCATGGCGCACGGTGAGCGTGCCACTCCATACGAAAAAACGCCCGCAGGCGAAACCTGCGGGCGTTTTCAAATCAGTTGAGCCGAAGATTTACTCCGCCTTGGCTTCGACCTTTTCGGCCTCCACTTCGACAGCGTCATCGGTGGTGTCTTCCACCACTTCTTCGTCCTTCTCGATCACGCGATCGACGAACTCGATGATGGCCATCGGTGCGGCGTCGGTCAGACGTGGTCCAAGCTTGGTGATGCGGCAGTAGCCACCTTCGCGGTCGGCAGCGGCAGGTGCCACCACTTCGAACAGTTGCTTCACCACGTCCTTATGACGGAGGAAAGCCACGGCCTGACGGCGGGCGTGAAGGTCGCCCTTCTTGCCAAGTGTTACCATTTTCTCGGCGACCGGGCGAAGTGCCTTGGCCTTTCCGAGGGTGGTGCGAATTGCTCCGTGTTCGATCAGGCTGCAGGCCATGTTGGCGAGCAAAGCGCGGCGATGCGACGCGGTGCGTTTGAGTTGTGCGGTCTTGTTGCGATTTCTCATCGGGTGTTCCCTTCTTTAAAGTTAGTCGTCGAGGTTCTGGGCGATCAAGTCGGCAAGGCCGACCGGAGCTTCGTCTTCCACACCAAGGCGTGGGGCACGAGCTGCGGCAACAGGGCCGGAGAGCAACGATGGATCGAGAGACATTCCGAGGCCGAGGCCGAGTTCGGAAAGCTTGTCCTTGATTTCGTTGAGCGACTTCTTGCCGAAGTTGCGGTATTTGAGCATCTCTGCCTCGCTCTTCATGGCCAGCTGGCCGACCGAGGTGATGTTCGCGTTGTTGAGGCAGTTGGCGGCACGAACCGAAAGTTCGATTTCGTTGACCGACATGTTGAGGAGCTTCTTGAGAGCCGCGTTCTCTTCGCTGGTCTCTGCTGGTGCTTCTTCGAAGTCCACGGCGTTTTCGTCGTAGTTGACGAACACGTCGAGGTGGTGGCGAAGGATGGCGGAAGCTTGAAGGAGGGCGTCCTGAGGTGTCACACGACCATCGGTCCAGATATCGAGCACGAGCTTGTCGTAATCGGTCATCTGTCCCACACGAGTGCTGTCCACCGCATACTTGACGCGGGTCACAGGCGAGAAGATCGAGTCAATCGCGATCACGCCGATCGGCTGATCCTTGCGCTTGTTTTCGTCACCGGTGGAGAAACCGCGGCCGACGCGGATTTCGAATTCGCAGTCGAACTTCACCTTCTTGTCGAGGTGGCAGATGACCTGGTCCTTGTTGACCACTTCGTAAATGTTGTCTTCCTGGATGTCACCAGCGGTCACCACACCGTCGCGCTCGACCTTGATGGTGAGGATGCGGGACTCCTTGTCGTGGTGTTTGAACTTCACCTTCTTGAGGTTGAGGATGATGTCGGTGACATCTTCCACCACGCCTGGGAGGCTGGAAAATTCGTGCTGCACGCCAGCGATGCGGACGGAAGTGATCGAGGCACCTTCGAGGGAGCCAAGAAGCACGCGGCGGAGCGAGTTACCGAGGGTGTGGCCGTATCCACGCTCGAAAGGCTCGGCGGTGAACTGGGCGTAGACGTCGGTGGCGGTATCCTCGTTGCGAACGAGGCGGTTAGGGATCTCGAAACGAGACAGTTTAACAGCTGACATATGGTTGATCGATTTGCCGGGTTTCCCTCCAGCGCATATGGCAGATTCCCCAAAAAGAGGGCTGCCAGGAGGACCTACGGCGGTTCGTTGAGGCTTGCGCGGGCGGGACTTAAGGGGATGCCCCGGGGATTGGCAAAGAAAATTTTCACCCGATTTCACCTTAATTTCAGGTGTTAGAGTCGAAACCTAACTTTTCTCAAACAAATTTCAGGTAGCCATCAGCGAAAGCACGTGGCATTGTTCCCCATGAATACTCTTACCAAAAGAAAAGAACCTGAAATGAAATCAAAGCGGAACCTCACTCGATTCACCTATGAGAACACCGCCTTCCAAGGATGGCGCCTCTGCATCAGCCGCGGAGGTGCGACCTTCACCAAATATTTCTCTGACAAGAGCTACGGTGGTGGAAGGAAGTCCTTGAAAGCTGCGGAAGCGGCCTTGGAGGATATCAAGGCCACGGTCGCCAAGTCTCGCTTGGTTCAGGGCAAGCTCAGCGACACCACGGTTCGCAAGGTCGACAAAATTCTCGATAAGGCCTGAGCCACGACCTCACGAGGTCGCAGTCAGCCGTCCCCCTGCGGACCGGCTGACGAAAATCGTACTTGTGCGCGATGATTCCCGGCTTCCATTCGGCCCATGCCTCGGGAACACCCTCTCGCCATCCATTGGTTCCGCCGGGATCTGCGAATCCTTGATAATCCGGGCCTCTACCACGCTGCCAAATCAGCAGAACGGGTGATTCCAAGCTATCTGCTTAGCAACTGGACAGGTCAGCATCACTGGACCGGCCCCAATCGGCAGAAGTTCCTCTGCGAAGCTCTGGCCTCACTCGACAAGAACCTTCAGACCGTCGGGGGTCGACTGATTCTCCGCTCGGGAGACGCCGTGGAGGCCCTTCTCGAGCTGGTTGATGAATCGGGTGCTAGGGCCATTTTTTACAATGAGGACCCGGATCCCTACGGAAAGTCGACGGAGGAACGTCTCAAAGCAGCCTGCGAATCCCGCGGTCTCGCCTGCCACGGCTACCACGACGTCACGCTGCACGCCCCCCATGAGGTCCTGACCCAGAGTGGCGACCCTTACCGAGTCTTCACTCCCTACAGCAAGAACTGGCTCGGTCTCGAAAAGCCCGAGCCTTTCCCGAAACCTCGATCGCTCGGCACTCCGGACGACATCCCTTCCGACGGGCTCCCCACGCTTGCTCACTGGAAGCTCCCTGAAGCGGGCGAGGAGATCCTCGAAGCGGGCGAAAAGGCCGCCCACAACCGGCTTGGTCGCGCGCTGGAAGAACGCCTCGCCCACTACAAGGACCATCGCGACATCCCCTCCATTTCGGGCACCACCCGAATCTCTCAGGACCTGCGCTTCGGCCTGATTTCGCCCCGGACCGTCTACGCCAAAGCTGCAGAGCTTCTGGAGAAACCATCCGAATCCGAGGGCGTGCAGACGTTCATCAAAGAGCTCGCCTGGCGGGAATTTTACATGGCCATTCTCCACCACTACCCGGAGGTGCTGGAAAAGGAGTTCAACAGGGATTGGCGTGGACTGCCTTGGGATGAGCCAGGCGAAACCTTCGCAGCCTGGAAAGAGGGACGCACCGGCTTCCCGATCATTGATGCCGGGATTCGCGAGCTTCGCGCCACCGGATTCATGCACAACCGCGTCCGCATGATCGTCGCGATGTTTCTCACCAAGGACCTGCACATCGATTGGCGGCTCGGCGAGCAGTTCTTCATGCAGCAGCTTACCGACGGCGAGATCGCCTCAAACAACGGCGGCTGGCAATGGTCGGCCGGCACCGGTGCGGATGCCGCCCCCTACTTTCGCATTCAGAACCCCTGGTCGCAGACCAAGCGCTACGACCCCAAAGGCGAATACATCAAGCGCTGGGTGCCCGAGCTCAAGGACGTCCCCGCCAAGCAGTTAATGGAGCCACCCGCAGACGGAAAACCGATCGCGTCCGACTACCCCCTCCCCTGTGTCGATCACAAGGCCGAGCGCGAACGGACCCTCTCGATCTTCAAGAAGCACAAGCAGTCCTCCGGTCGATAGCAGCTGATCGCTCTCCGGATGGCACCTATTCCAAAAACCAGTCCAAAGCCTCGGCAAACTGCTCCTGACTGATGCTGTGTCCACCAGAGTAGACCTCCGAACGGACCTCAGCGAAACCGCCCTCCTTGCAGCCTTTCTCCACTTCATCCCGGTGTCCCTTGTTCACGAGACGATCGCTTTCTCCGGAACTGATGTAGGCTTTCGCCGATCGATAAGCCTTCTTGCTTACATCGAGATCTTCAGCCGCGTAGTCGAAGCGCGCCTCATTGCAGCCGCCGATCCAGTATCCCTTCACATCCACACCTTCCAGCCCGCTCATCAAACCGCCCATCCACTGACAAATCTTTGAACCCCCGGAGAAGCCGCCGGTGGCAATCGTCCACTGCTCTGAGCCCGGATACTTCGCGTGGAGTTGCTCAAAGAACTCCTTGATGCCTGCGAGAAACACCGCGTTCGTCCACAGGGCCTTCGAGTCGGGTGCTCCATCAACGCTCACCAGCATCCATCCCTTTTCGTTGCAGGTATCCCAGTAGCTCTTCGCACCCGCGACGTTGCTCTGCCGGTCGCTGGTCGTCCACTGGACGAAAACCGGACACCCTTTGACCGGATCGAAGTTCTTGGGTACGCCGAGGTAGACATTGATTGTGCTCAGTTCGCGCGGCTCACCGAGCTTCTTGATCCAGTCTCCTCCATAACGTCCGGCGAAGGAATCCTTCCATCCCTTCGGGCGGTTCTTCGCCAGCTCCTGATTCTCGGGGGAAAGTGGGAACTCGAAGGTGATGGTCTGCCCGGGAACCAGCTCCTGCCCCATGAACTTTTTCGCCGACTCCAAGCGCTCCTTTTCCAATCGATCGACCTCTTCCTGAGCAAAGGTTTGGTCCTCTTCTGAGAGTGAAGCCAATGGAATCTCATACTCCTTCCCCTTCATGCTCAGCACGACCTTGTCGCCCTTGACCCCGATCAGGTCCGCCTCAATGACGCGACCTTCGGTATTCGTCCAACTCCGTCCGAAGACAGGGTTCATCAAAAGTGGCAAAATGAGGACCAGCAACGATTTCATGAAATCCTTCATAAAGGACTGACAGGCACCTTGCCCAGCCACTTCATTCGCCTCCTGTGTCAGCTGACCTCCACTAGGCACGCGATGCCATCCAGCTCTTCCAGCCCCCGAAACGGGAAATTTCCTCGGCACCTTCGGTCGCCCGTGGCTCAGCGATGAATCCCGGGAGTTCCTCGCCGTCCTCCATCTCGATTTTTCCAATCCCGAGTGGACCCGGAATTTTGGCCACGAAGTCGCCGAAGTCCGCCGGCGCCAATGCCCACACCTCGACTTCAATCGAGCAACCGCCGCCATCCTCACGAATCATCGCCGGTCGCTCAGGAAAGCCGTCGCCCGCTGGCATCGCGAACATCCGGTAGGCCGGTGCGGTTTTCCCCCGCCTAACAAGTTCGGCATGACGATCCGAAAGCTGCCAGTGAAGCGGCAGTCCTTCAAGGTGCGCCCCGCAAACCACCACCGGAATCTTCTCTGATGGTCGCTCATGGACAGCCTCCCCATTCATCAGTGCGGCCAGGTCTAACAATCCCTCGTCCATTCCCGCAGGAGCCGCCAAGGTCACCCCCCAGGGCACCTCCCCTCCTCTCGCCCGCCCTGCTGGCAGAGCGACGGCGCAAAGGTCGAGCAGGTTCATGAAATTCGTGTAACGGCCAAGGGTCGCATTCGTCCCGAAAGGCTCTTCGAGCACTTCTTCGACCCTGTAAAGACACGGTGTCGTCGGCAACAACAGAAGATCCACCTCTTTCCAGACAGCATCAGCGTGTCTGGCAAAGCACTTGAGCTTGTCCTGTGCCTTGAACAAATCCGCCGCCTGCCAACCCTGGGAACCTTCGAGGATCTTGCGGGTCACGGGATGGACTTCATCGGCATTCGATGAAACGAATTCCCCCACCGCCGCCCAGCGCTCGGCGACCCAGGGACCTTCGTAGAGCAACTTCGCCGCTTCGACAAAGGGCGTCGGATCAATTGATACCACTTCGTAGCCCAGGCTCTTGAGCTTTTCGACAGCTCCATCAAACAAACCCGGCGTGTCGGGGTCGCCACTGAAATCCAGTCCGCTCGGGACGCCGACTCGCCTCCCCTTCAAGCCGGATCCTTTCACCTCTCTCGACCATGGATCCTCTTCATCGAACTTTCCTGCGACTGACATCACTCGCGCAGCGTCGGACGTGTTGTTCGCGAAGACCGACACGCAGTCGAGTGATCGACAGGCAGGTACGACGCCCTTCGTACTGAGCCGTCCACGTGTGGGTTTCCACCCGATAAGTTCCTGAAAGGCCGCAGGCACCCGACCTGATCCCGCCGTGTCCGTTCCCAGAGAAAAAACGGCAATCCCTGCCGCCACGGCGGATGCACTTCCGGAACTCGACCCTCCTGGCAACCATCCCGGTGCCACCGCATTCCTCGCCACGCCATAGGGCGAACGCGTCCCCACCAGACCGGTTGCAAACTGATCAAGATTCGCCTTCCCCACCGGAATCGCCCCCGCCTCCCGCAACAAGCGGACGACGCTCGCATCCTCATCGGGCGTGTAGGCAAACCCGGGACACGCCGCAGTCGTCGGCCAGCCCGCCACATCGATATTGTCCTTCACCACGAAGGGCACCCCCCAGAGCGGCAGGTCCTTCGGCATCTTCTCCACCTCGGCCGCGATCATCTTCATTTCCTCCCACTCGGGCAGATGAATGAACATCGCAGGATCATCCCACTCGGCAATCCGCTGCCACACCGATTCCATCACCTCGACGGGTGTCTCACCGGCTTCGTAGCGCTTGATCAGATCCTCAATTGTCATGTCTAAGATTGGTATTTGTTAGATTGCCTTCACCACCGCCAGTGCCTGCCCGGCTTTCACCGAATCTCCCTCATTCACCAGCAGTTCGACGAGCTCCAGTGCTTCGTCGGCATCGACGGGGATCTCCATCTTCATCGCTTCCAGTATCATCAATGAAGCACCAGCCTTCATGGAATCGCCCGCAGCTGCCTCGATTTTCCAGACGCTGCCGGTCACCGGACTTTCAAGAGCGAAGCAATCATCCGGAATGACGACATCCGGCGTCTCTTCCTCGACCGCTTCGAAGGCCTCTTCCATATTCAGACCTGCCGCTTCCCAGCGTTCCCGTTCTTCTTGAAATGCCTGACGCTGCATTGTCCGGAAAGCCTCGATCTCATCCGACTGCTTTTCGAGAAAGGCCTCGTAGTCCGCAAAGCGGAAGCTTGTCTGCTCGATTTTCAAGCGATGCCGCCCCAAGGGGACCGACTCGCGCAGCTCCATCAGTTCCTCCGCGCTGACTTCATAGAAGCGAAGTTGGTCGAAGAAGCGCAGCAGCCACGGTTGTTCAAAGTCATCGGTCTTCCGCCAGCGGTTCCAGACGGGAACGGTGCGACCTGTAAATTGATAGCCACCCGGACCTTCCATGCCGTAGATGCAGAGGTAAGCTCCGCCAATCCCCACAGCGTTTTCGGGCGTCCAGGTGCGGGCCGGGTTATACTTGGTCGTTACCATCCGGTGGCGCGGATCCAGCGGGGTCGCGACCGGTGCACCGAGATAGACATCTCCGAGCCCCATCACCAGATACGAGGCATCAAAGAAGATCCGCTTCACTTCATCGATCGACTCGAGCCCGTTGATCCGACGGATGAACTCAAGATTGCTCGGACACCACGGTGCCTTCGGATTCACGCTCTGCGTGTAACGCCGGATCGCCTCTCGGGTGCTCGGATCATCCCAGCTCAAGGGCATGTGCACCACTCGGGCCGGCACTTCGATCTCTTCCAGCGGCGGCAAGGACTCAATTCCCCGACGGATCAGGTTCCATAGCTCATCCCGGTCCATCTTTCGCGGCTCATAGTGAACCTGCAGGGAGCGGATTCCGGGCGTGAGATCCACGATCGCATCCAGCTCCTGCTTCTTCAGCCATTCATGCACCACGTGAGCCTTGAAGCGGAGCTTCAAGTCGAGAAGGTGCGGTCCAAATTCGATCAGCAGATAGCGATCACCCGCAGGTCTCAGCACCACCCGGTCATCGCCCTCACCAAACTCGTCGAGAATGCAGGAAGCACTCGCTGTTAGACCGACGTCCCGAGGCTCGGGAAGAGAGTCGACGCCACCGCTCAAATACTGATCCACCGCCTCACGCTGCTCACCGGCCCAAGCCTGATCCACCGCAACAAAGCGAATCCGGTCCCCGGGTCGCAACTGGCCGAGCTTCCACAATTCGGCCTCCACGACCACTGCCGGGCAAACGAATCCGCCGAGGCTCGGGCCATCCGGACCAAGAATCACCGGCATGTCACCGGTGAAGTCCACCGCTCCGATCGCGTAGGCATTGTCATGCAGGTTCGACGGATGAAGCCCTGCTTCTCCGCCATCTTTCCGTGCCCACTTTGGCTTGGGACCAATCAAGCGAACCCCTGTTCGCGCGGAGTTGTAGTGAACTTCCCAGTCCGTGCTGAAGAACATTTCAATGTCTTCATCCGTAAAAAAGTCAGGCGCACCGTGCGGACCATACAGCACCCCGATTCGCCATTCCGTGGCATACGGAAGCTTTGGAATCACAGAACCTGAACGCTCGCTTTCACCGCCAACGATGCCAAGCACATCGCCCGGCAGCAGTGCACGACCAAATGGACCGCCAAATTTTCCGAGGGTAAAGGTCGACGCACTGCCGAGATAGTCCGGCGACTCGATCCCTCCCCTGACCGCGAGATAAGCCCGCGCTCCGAGGTTTTCCAGTCGACCGATCTTCAGCACATCGCCCGCTTCGACTTGAAGAGCTTCATTCAACTCGACCGCCTTGCCATTCTTCAGCACCAGCACCGGAGGCCCGACCACCGCAATGGTCGTAGCCACATTGAAACGAAGCGTCGGTCCGGAAATCGTCATCTCCAAACCAGGAAGCCCTTCCTCATTTCCCACCAAACGATTCGCCACGCGGAACGACAAGGAATCAAATGGACCACAGGGCGGCACCCCGACTTCCCAGTATCCAGTCCGGCCCGGAAAATCCTGAACGGTTGTCATCGTTCCGGCCGAAAGCACATCCATAGTCGAGGGATGATAGCAGAAGGAAGCCATGTCCCTCATCGCCACTCCGCCGTCAACGAAGCGTTCCCAGACCGCAACCTGACGCAAGTAGCGAAGATTCGTCTCGATGCCGGAAATCCTCGTCTCAAGAAGCGCCTTTTCAATCAGCTTGATTGCCTCGTCGCGATTCTCCCCGTGCACCATCACCTTGGCTAACAAGGGGTCGTAAAAAGGACTGACTTCCGCGCCGGACGCAATCCATCCATCGCAGCGTGTCCATTCGGGAAAGGCCACTTCGGTCAGCAGGCCCGAGCTCGGACGGAAGTCGAGATTCGGATCCTCGGCATAAACCCGTGCCTCGATCGCCCAACCTTTTGGCTCGGGTGCGCAATCAGGCATCGTCCACTTCTCATCAAGCGCCAGCCGCAGCATCCACTCGACCAGATCAATTCCCGTCACCATTTCCGTCACGCCGTGCTCGACCTGGAGCCGCGTGTTCACTTCGAGGAAATAGAACTCACCACGATCGGCGTCGTAGATGAACTCGACGGTTCCGACCGAGCGATAATTGACGCTTTCGCAAAGACTCACCGCCGCCGCATGCAGCGACTTTCTTATTTCATCCGAGAGGCCCGGCGCAGGCGTTTCCTCGAAGACTTTCTGGTTCCGCCGTTGCACCGAGCAATCGCGCTCGCCCAGCGCCAGCACGCGACCTTTGCCATCGCCAAACACCTGCACTTCGACGTGCCGGCCCCGCTCGATGAAGCGTTCCAAAAACACCGCCCCCGAGCCGAAGCTGCGCTCGCTCAAGCGAACCACGCTTTCAAATTCCTTTCTCAGTTCGGTTTCATCGCGCACCACTTTCATCCCGATGCCACCACCGCCAGCCGTGCTCTTGAGCATCAGCGGAAAACCGATCGTTTCCGCCGCCTTCAACGCATCCTCAACAGACTCCAGGAGTTCGGTTCCCGGCACCAGGGGCACACCGGCCTCACCCGCCAGACGTCTCGCTTCATGTTTCAGTCCGAAGGCAATGATCTGCTCGGGAGTCGGCCCCATCCACTTCACCCCAGCCTCCTCGCACATTCGCGCGAAGTCCGTATTTTCGCTCAACAAGCCATAACCGGGGAAAGCCGCGACCGCGGCGGTTTCTTGGGCCACTTCGATGAGTTTTTCCTTAAGCAGATAGCTCTCCGCCACCGGCCCCGGTCCCAGGCGAAATGCTTCATCAGCGAGATCAACATGCGGCGCCGCGACATCCGGATCCGAATAGACGGCGACCGACTTCAGTCCGAGCCGCTTCACCGTCCGCATCGCGCGCACTGCGATCTCACCCCTGTTAGCAATTAGAATCGAACCTTTCATCATCTTAATCCCAGATCAGCACTTCGACCGGTGTTGGATTCCAGCCATTGCATGGATTGTTCAGCTGCGGGCAGTTTGAGATCAAACAAACCACATCACGTGCCGCCTTCATTTCAACATACCGGCCGGGTGCCGAAATGCCGTCAGCAAAACTCAATTCACCGGTAGAGGTCACCGGCACATTCATGAAGAAGTTGATGTTGCAGGTGATGTCCCGCTTCGTCAGCTCGACATTCCACTCCTGCGCCCCACGAATAAAACTGTCGCGGCAGGCATGCATGCATTCCTTGTCGTGAGCGTAGCGCATGGTATTCGACTCGCGCGAACAAGCCCCCCCAAGGGTATCGTGCCTACCACAGGTATCCGCTACGATCTCCAGCATCACATTTCCCTCCGTGCTCATCAGCTTGGTGCCGGTGGTTAGATAGAGTGCCCGCTGCGCCTGAATCGTCCGATCAGCACTGTAGCGATCACTGGGATCATGCGCATCAAAGAACAAGGTGTCCGCCGCCTGGTTTCCCTCGAGATCGAGAATCCTCAGCGTCTGTCCTTTCTTGATCTCATGCACCCACCAGTCACCGGCCGGGATCGTTTCGCGAAAGGCGGCAGTCTTCGGGTTGAGTTCACTTTCCTTCATCGACATCAGAATCTCAGGGTATGGTAGTTAAAATTGTTCTCCCAGGCGCGGAGGTTCTCCTCCCGCACCGTGAGGCTCGGATCATTTCGCTGCGCGACCTCGCCATCGAAGACTTCAAGCTTCACCTCGTTCTCGCGATAGACGGGAGACGTATCGAGCGGATGCTGGCAGGTATTCAGCACCACCAGCGTGTCCATTTCAAAGCGCAGCTCGACGAAATCGCCAGGACCGGAATGTTCCTCGATGAAGGAAAGCTCCCCGTCATCATTGCTGACGACCTTGCTGAAAAAATTCAGATTGGGCACCAGGTCCTTCTTTCCGAGTCCCCATTTCGCCAGTTCGATCAGGAAGCAATCCCTGCCATTGCGGAACCACCCGTTGCCAGCCTGCTGGTAATTCTTTTCACCATACTTCTCGGCGACCAGCCTGGCATCGGAATGTCCGCACACCGTATCATGCCAGCCGAGGCTATCCGCCGTGATCGATGCCAGCAAGCGACCCATGTCTGAGTGCAGGCAGTAAGGCTCACGCAGATAGAAGACATACTGGCCTTTCAGTGTATCCGGCATGTTGTAGCGTTCCTGCCGTTCGAGCGCGTTGTAGAGCAGCATTCCGACATTCGCCCGACCTTGCAGGTCTGTTAGACGGATCTTTCGCCCCTTCGCGATCACCGCGGACCACATTCCTCCGCCTGTCAGTGTTTTTCTAAATATGGGGTTCATCACTAAAACTCGTTCGTCTTTCCTTTTCCATGCACCTGAGGAATCAGGAAAGGGGTGAGCGTCAATTGAGCCGTCTTCACCCCCTTACAGGTCGCCAACTCGTTGGCGATCTCCCTCAAAATCTTCGCCGGTCCCTGCATCAGCATCACCTCCATCACGTGATCGTCTTCCAACAGCACATGCTGCGACGAGATCACTTCGGCAATGTGTTCGCGACAAATCCTCGACAAGTCGCGCAGCAAACTGCTCTTCGACTCATCGTAAACCAGCGTCAGATTCGCAGCCATCACCTCGGTTCCCACCTTGCCCAAATGCTCGGCTGCCTGGCTGTGGATCATTTCGGCAATCCCCTGCGACCGGCTGTCAAAGCCTCGGTCGTTCACCAGTCGATCCAGCGTCTGGAAGGTGTCTTCCGACATCGACACCGTCACCCGGCGCAGGCTTTCTCCGTTTTCATCTCGCGGCACAGGGCGAGAAAAGCAAAGGCCGCGCCAAGTATGAAGATTTTTCTTTTTCCTCACACTAGTCATACCGAATAGAGGCTAGATTTCCCCACTCCGATGTCGGAAGCGGTGGTTCCTCACGGACACCGCTTGCGACCTTCCTGATCATAGCCTCCACCATCGCGGAGAAGAGCGCTTTGCCCTCTTCTTGCGTAGCATCCGATGGTCTCCCGGTCACCCCGTTCAAGCTCGTCTGTGCGACGGGATAGGAAAAAACCGTCTCCACGGTCCGGTCCGGGTCATCACTGGTCTGCATCGCCGCCCTGTCGACCAGTTCGGGACACAGGTGCAGCATCAGGGAGGTCTCCGCGCGATTGGCATGAAGATCTCCGGCATCGTCCGTATAACTCCTCCATATCTCGTCATTGAGTTGAAACACGTGGACCAGACCGACCTGTAGTCGCCCCATCAGTTCCAGCCTGAGCTGATCCACCGCCACCCGCGCAGGCGCATCATTGCCAAAGTGGGAATTCACCAGCAGCAAGCGTTTCCAGCCCGTCGCTTCCGCCCACCCAGCCAACTCCCGGAGCACCGCGATGAAAGTCTCATGCCGGAGCGAGAAGGTGCCGGGCCACTTCGGCGTATGTCCTTGCGAAACCGTATAGCGGAGCGCCGACATCACCGGAACTCCTGTCCGTGCCGACACCTTCTGGCAGAGTTTCTCGACCAGCAGGGTATCCATCGCCACCGGCAGATGAGGTCCGTGCTGCTCGGTCGCGCCCATCGGCAGAAGAAGCATTCCACCGTGCTCCTTTTGCAGCTTTGAGATCTCGGACCAGTTCTGGTTCTCGAGGATCACCGCAGACTTGTTAGAAGAGTCGCGCATAGGTATCGATCTCCCACTGACTCACGCGCTGATGATACTGGCGCCATTCTTCGCTTTTGTAATTGATGAATTCGTCGCGCAGTCCCTGCCCCAGCACTTCGGTGACGAAGGGATCCGCCGCGAAAGCCGCCACGGCCTCGTCCAGGGTTCTTGGCAACTCCGAGATTCCCCTAGCAGCCAGCTCCTGTGGCGAAAGTTCATAGAGATTCATCTCCTGCGCGGGTCCAGGGTCAAGTCCCTCACGGATTCCTTCCAGTCCCGCCGCCAGCGCCAAGGTCGCCGCAAGATAGGGATTGCATGCGGCATCAGCATTGCGGCTCTCACAACGTCCGCCAGCCATCGGCACCCGCACCGAATTCGTGCGGTTGTTCTTTCCGTAGCTGTTGAAGACAGGCGCCCATGAATAGTAGGACATCAGGCCTTTGCGAACGAGGCGCTTGTAACTGTTCACCGTCGGGGCGAATGCCGCACACAGGGCAGGGCCATGCTTGAGGATCCCGGCGACGAACTGATAGCCGAGTTCGCTCAGGCCAAGCCCCCGTGGATCATCCTCCGGCGCTCGTTTGAAAAGATTCCTCCCGCTCTCCAGATCATAGAGCGACATATTGAAATGCGCCCCACTTCCCGTCTTGTCGGCGAAGGGTTTCGGCATGAAGGTCGCCAGCAATCCTTCTTCGGCCGCATACTGCTTCGCCATCAGACGGAAAAAGATGTAGCGGTCGCACATTGTCAGCGCGTCGGAGTACTGGAAGTCGAATTCAAACTGGGAATTCGCGTCCTCATGATCGAGTGAATAGAGATCCCAACCCAGGTCGTTGATCGTCGTTGAGACCTTGTCGATCCAGGTGTAGCGATCCATGAAGCGTTTCACGTCGTAGCATGACTTCACGAGATTGTCGTCATCGTTCGGAATCTCCAGACCTCCGTCGTCGCCCTGCTTCACGACGAAGAGTTCACACTCGATACCGAGATTCATCCCGAAGCCCATTTCCGCCGCTTTTGCGATCTGCTTTTTGAGCGCGACGCGGGTACTGATTTCATAAGGCTCGCCCTTGAACGTATTATCTGCAGGAAACCAAGCGACCTCCCTATTCCATGGAAGGATCACACAACCATCAAGGTCCGGGAGAGAGGCGATCTCGTCATCGTTCGGCCTCTGACCCAGACCATCGAGGGCGTAGCCGGTGTAAAGTTCGCTGCCTTCGGCAAAATGTTCAAAATGACTGATCGGCACGAATTTCCCTTTCGGCACCCCGTGGATGTCGACATAGGCCCCGACACAGTACTTCACGCCCGCGTCCAACAACTTCGCTTTCAGAAGCGCCGCCTTTTCTCCCCTATTTGGAACCGTAATCATACTTCATTTGAAATTTGTGTGAAACCTCGAAGGCAATTTCTCCCTTGATGCGATTCATCGTCCTCAAACGACGTCCGGATCGTGCTTCACCATCCGCAGCACCGGCGTCTCTGCCTCGACCTTTCCGGGGGGATGGATCAGATGGTCGATATGATGCCTCGCCGCTTTGAACGAAGGTTCAAATACCTGCTCAGGTGTCCTGGGCCGTGCCACGGGAACTTCTACCATTTCCCTAAACCGTCCCGGATTTGCATCGAGCACCAGAATCCGATCGGACAGGTAAACCGCTTCATCCAGATCATGGGTGATGAAAACAATGGTGATATCGACGCTTTTCCAGATCTCCAACAGGTGCGCCTGCATGCTCGCGCGGGTTTGCGCATCCAGCGCACCGAAGGGCTCATCCATGAACAGCACCTTTGGCTGATTCGCCAGTGCCCGCGCAATCGCCACACGCTGTTTCATCCCTCCTGACAATTGGTTGGGATAGGAATTTTCGAAACGTGACAGACCCACAAGGTCGATCCACTGCCGCGCCTCGCCTTCCGCCGAGGTTGATGACGCACCCGACATCTGAGGACCGAACATCACGTTCTGCTTCACCGTCAGCCACGGAAAGAGTGTGTAGGACTGGAAAACCATGCCCCGGTCCGGACCCGGACCTTGCACCGGATTCCCTCCCACCAGCACCTCGCCACCCGTCGGCGTTTCCAGTCCGGCGAGGATTCTGACAAGCGTCGATTTCCCGCAGCCTGAAGGCCCGATCACGCAGGTGAACTCGCGTTTGTGAACGGAGAACGACAAGTCTTCCAACGCGACCACGGTTCCTTTCGGAGTGTCAAAGTGCTTTGTCAGCCCTTTGACCTCGAGCGCCACCGGGCGTTGCTTCAGCCGATCAAATCGAGCGGCTACTTCCGGGGCCATTTCCAGTGATGCTATCATGGGGTGTCGTTGATTCTTGCTGCGCGTCGCTCGGCAGTTGCTTTCTCATCAGCG
The DNA here is from genome assembly GCF_042664875.1 of Haloferula chungangensis. Classification (NCBI taxonomy): domain Bacteria; kingdom Pseudomonadati; phylum Verrucomicrobiota; class Verrucomicrobiia; order Verrucomicrobiales; family Verrucomicrobiaceae; genus Haloferula; species Haloferula chungangensis. The sequence continues at coordinate 173,166 of NZ_JBHTBS010000003.1, forward strand.
GCGATTCTCTCGCGCGCTGCCTCTGCCACCGTGCGAACCGGCCAGGTCGCGAAGCTGGCGACGGCACGTGAGACTTTCCCGCTCTGTCCGAGCCACGGGAATAGCACGCCATGCAACCAGGCGAGAATCTGATCGGTCACAAAGCCCGTCACACCAATCAGTATGATGATTGGAAATACCCGGTCGAAGTTCCGGTAGCGTCCCTGTGTTTCGATGAACTCGGTGAGTCCGCTTTTCACTCCGATCAATTCTGCGATGACCAGCCAGGTCCATGCCCAGCCAAGGAGGATTCGAAGGTCGTTGTAAAGATTCGGCAGGATCCCCGGCACGACGACCTTTGAAAGCAACTGCTTGGGTTTGGCGCCCAATGTCTGAGCCGCTTCCAGCAAGGATGCGTCCAGCAGCCGCGTCGTTTTCGAGATCATCAAAATCATGTGCGGCACCGTGCCGATGAAGACCAGAGCCACCTTCGGTGCTCCGTCTGCCGCTAGAATCGCGACCAGCAAGGTGCTGAATGTCGGGGCTGGCATGTAGCGGAAGAAGTCCGTGAAAGGCTCGAAAAGTTTGGCGAAGAAGTCGTAGGTTCCACATAGGATCCCAATGGGGAGACCAACAATGCAGGCCCAGACAAAACCCTTGAAGATCACCTTCAGCGATGAGCGGTAGCGTTCCCCCATCGTTGAGCCATCATTCCTCGGCTCCGCCGTAAAATCCCGCCAGCCGGTTTTGATCACCTGATCAGGGGCCGGGAGATAAACAGGATTTGCTGGCACCGCCTGAGGCACCAGCTTCAACAATGGCTCCTCGGGGAGCTGTTTGTATTCGAACTCGGGGGAAAGCGCGCCCAGCACAGCCCAGTTCTTTTTGACAATCTGATGATTCTCCTCACTCAGGATCTCCGATGATCTGGCACCGGTCGCGAGATCCCTCCAAACGCCATAGATCAACTCATCATTCTGTCCGTCATCATGATCGAGCCATCCTTCCTCGACCGCAATGGACCCGATGTGTCGAAGCAACTTCTGATTCTTGCGCTTCGATCCGGCAAGTGGCTCACCCGCGGACACCGCCGCAACGACGGCGGCATTCTCCTCGCGGACCGCCTCGACGAATGTTGGGAAGAACTCCTTCGAAACATGATCGCCCGAGGTGAAAACCGTGGTCACTCCTTCACGGTCGGCCGACACCTGGAGTTCCATGTCCGGATGCCAAATCCACGGCACATAGGACACGACACACCAGAGCACGATCGGCAACAGGAAGGAGAAAACAGTCAGTGTCAGCTGTCGCTGCTTCGAGAGCTCGCGACGCACACCAAACCATCCTCGGAATAGACCGGGCGAGGCCATAGTGAGATAATGTTAGATCGTCAGACACGGAGCGGTCGACATCCCGACCGCTCCGCATCAGGGATGAAGTTATTTTTTCGATTCCGCGTAGGCCTTGGTGAAGGAGGGATCGAGGTATTTGGTCACATCGAGCGACTTGTCGTAGACCTCAAACTTTACATTGAAATCATCGACGAGCTTGCTCGATCCGTAAACCGAACCGAGACCATCGGCTTCCTTCCACTTCTCCAAGGCCTCATCGAGTGAAAGAATGTAGGTTCCCTTGAAGAAGGGCTCGTATTCCTCAGGCTTCAGGCTGACGCGTGCCGAAAGGATCTCCAAAGCCTCATCGAGATTTTCCTCGTCCTTGATGAAATCAACGATCTTGTACCAGACACCGACAACTTTCCCCCACTCCTCCTTGTTTTTCTCAAGGCTCTCTCCCGAAACATACAGAAGGTCATAGATGATGCCGGGGGCATCGGCTGAAGTGAACAGTGGCTTGGCGCCAGGAACGGCTTTCAACGCCTGACCTGAATTGGGCTGCCACGCACCAATCGCATCGACCGCCTTGGCTTCGAGCACCTGCGGAGTTTCGTTGGTCGGCGTATTCACCACTGTGATGTCTTCCGGCTTCATGCCGTTGACTTCGAGACCTTTCAGGAGGAGCAGATGACAGACGAAGCCTTCTTCGACTCCGACCTTCTTGCCCTTGAGATCCTTGAAGGACTCGATGCCCGGAGCGCCGACAATCATATCGTTTCCGTTCGAGAAGTCATTGATGATGATTCCAACGGATGGCTTCCCGGTTCCTCCCGTGACCAGCGCGTCTCCGTTGGTCATCGTGACGGCATCGACCTTGCCGGCAACGTAGGCGTCCATGGATTCCACGTAGTCCATCCAGGCAAATTCCACCTCCACCCCGGCTTCCTTGAACCAGCCTTTCTGAATCCCGATCTCCCAAGCCACCCAACCTGGCCAGTCGGAGTAGGCAATTTTTAATGGCTCCCCCTGGGCAGTGGCAAGAAGGGCTGTGAGCGCCATCACGGCGCCTCCGATGCTTCGTTTGATTCTCATAACGTGTTTGGCGGTTTTTTCAGCAGTGTGAAATTTTTTCGCTGACTTCATACTGACAGAAGCAATGCGCGTACCATTCCGTCCATAGATCATTGCGAAAGACCTGCTTACTCTCATAGGCATCGACAACGCACGCGAGGAGACGGCATATACTCGTCATGCTTGATATTCCTGCCACGCGGGCACGATTTGACGACTGGGTGCGTTCTCCCGCTTTCGACGCCCACTTCAATTCGGTCGTCAAACCATCGGTATTTCCCTTCATTTTCGGCGGCCTGCTGCTTTTCAGCCTCATCGGCATTCCCCTCGGGCTAGCCCTGATTTACCGTGGATTCAAAAAGAACCGACTTCGCAAGGAAGCCCGTCGTGATGCCACCGAGGCTTACACTCACCATGAGGTCATCCTTTGCACCGTCATCATCGCGAACCAGGCCCTCCTTCGGAAAAAGGGCGCTGTCGCCCCCGCCCTTTTGATCGGGGAGTTCGGCGCGAGCGACGAAGCTTCGCTCGATGCCTGTGGCGAAGTCGCCCTCCTGTTGTGCGAAGTCTATGGGGAGGATCCCAGCCAGGTCGCGCCGGAACTCCAGGAAGCTTGCCGCCTGGTGAACGATGACACTTTTCGGGATAGTCGGCGCCGACCCATCCCAGCTCATCTTTCAAAAGGCCGACAGCTCTGGTTGTTCGACACCATCCTTCAGGCCGACTCGATGCCCGCCTTGCAGGAATGTCCTTACATTCCCTGCCTCGCGCCACCTGGCCCGACTGGTCCGATCATGCAGCTGCCGCCAGAGGTTCTCGTCTTCAAACCCGAGCAACAGGTCATCCGCCACAAGGCACCCGCGACTCCGCCGCCCATCGTCGCCCCCCACTCGGACAACTTGGAAGCGGTCGAGCAGCACATCGAGACCCATCTCGGCTGCCCGGAAAACGTCTTTCACGAATTGATCTCCACGACCGTGCACATCGATGTGCACATCGTTCCTGCCACTCCCGAGCGGCCATGGATTTCGCTCGTCACCAGCGGCATGAGCGACATCCCCATGAGCACCCCGGAGGGAGCCGAGGAGTGGCGCTTTGCCGAACTGATGATTCGACTCCCGGAAGGCTGGCCGCTCGATCAGGCATCCTTCGAGGACGAACGAAACTACTGGCCGATCCGCTGGCTCAAACAACTCTCCCGTTTTCCCCACGAACTCGAGACATGGATCGGCTACGGCCACAGCATACCCAATGGTGATCCGCCCGAAGCCTTTGCGCCCGGCGTCCCCTTTTCCGGCATCGTCCTCAGCCCGCCGTGGATCGGTGGTGAGGGATTTTCGACCCTCTATCTCAACGACGGAACACCTGTGCATTTCTGGTCCCTGATTCCGCTTCACGCCTCGGAGATCGAATTCAAGCTCGCCCACGGCTCCGAAGCGCTTTTTGAACGCATCGCGGCGGCCGGGCACAGCGACCTCGTGGACATCCAGCGTCCCGCTGTCGTCTGATAAACTTTTCGGATTCCCGTCGCCCGTCCATCGCGCCAAGCTCCGCGCGTGTCCGCCACCGAACGTCTGTCAGGCATCGCCCGTCTCTATGGAATCGCCCCCTTCGAGCGCTTTCAGAAATCCACCGTGCTCGTCGTCGGCATCGGTGGCGTCGGATCATGGGCTGCGGAAAGCCTTGCCCGCTCCGGCATCGGCCACCTGATCCTCGTCGATCCGGACGACCTCTGTGTGACCAATACCAACCGCCAGGTTCACGCGCAGGACGGCACTTTTGGCCGCCCGAAGACCAGCGCAATGACCGAACGACTGCGCGCCATCAACCCGGAGATCCGCATCACCGAATACCAGGCTTTCCTCTCGGAAAAAAACGTCGCCGAGATCCTCGATGCCGCGCCAGACGCCGTTGTCGACGCCATCGACTCCGTCCGCGCCAAGTGTCACCTGCTCGCCGGCTGTCATCAGCGCGACATCCCGGTGATCTCATCGGGCGCTGCCGGTGGTCGACGCGATCCCACTCAGATCCGCGTCCTCGATCTCGCTTACTCGGGCCGCGACACCCTGCTTGCCTCCGTCCGCCGCAAGCTCCGCGACGATCATGGATTTCCCAAAGGCTCCCAGTCCTCCGAGTCTCCGCCTTTTGGAATCGAAGCCATCTTCAGCAACGAGATGGCCGTGTATCCAACCTGTGAAGGAGGCGTCTCCCACGAGCGTCCCGCCGATCAGCCTGCCGGACTGCGCTGCGACGCCGGCTATGGCTCCGTCACCCACGTCACCGCCACTTTCGGCCTGATTGCGGCGGGTCGCGTGTTGGAATGGCTTTCGGCGAAATAGAAAAAGGCGACTCCGATGATCGGAGCCGCCTTTCTCGAAAATATTGAATCAGCCGCAGCTTATTTCACACCCTTCTTCGAAAGACGAGTGCCCTTGGTCGCGCCCTGGCGAGCCTTGAACTTCGGGTTCGACTTGCAGATCACATAGGTCGTGCCTTTGCGGGAAACCACCTGACAATCAGTGTGACGGCGCTTGGCGGAGGCGAGTGAGGAAAGAACTTTCATGGCAAAAAATTGGTAAACCCCGTGCGGGGCCGCGAAACCTACGGATCCCGACCACCTTGTAAAGCCGATTCTCCCTAAATTAGAATCATTTCCCCATTTTCGTTGTTCGCCCTACCCCCAGCTTGTGGTCTCCTCTGCCGGCCCTCTCTACTGATGAGCGAAAACTTCTACCAACAGACCACCTCCGAACCCACCTCGAGCTACGATATCTCGCTGCGCCCCCCGGCTTTTTCGGAGTTCATCGGTCAGGAAAAGGTCAAGGAACGCCTGCTCCTGATGGTCGAAGCCGCGCGCAATCGCGACGACGTGCTCGACCACGTGCTGCTTTCCGGCCCGCCGGGATTGGGAAAAACAACGCTCGCCAACATCATCGCTCGCGCCACCGGTTCCCAACTCCACACCACCTCCGGCCCTCAGATCGAAAAAGCGGGCGACCTCGCCGGGGTGCTGACCAACCTTCAGAAAGGCGACGTCCTGTTCATCGATGAGATCCACCGTCTCCACCCGGCCATCGAAGAATACCTCTACCCCGCCATGGAGGATTTCAGGCTGGATATCATCATCGACTCCGGTCCTTCCGCACGCTCGATTCAGCTCAATCTGCCTCGCTTCACCCTCGTCGGCGCCACCACCCGCTCCGGCATGCTGACCGCGCCGCTACGCTCCCGCTTCGGACTCGTCAATCGTCTCGACTACTACACCTGCGAAGAACTCGCCCAGATCATCGAACGCTCCGCCGGACTACTCGATATCCCCATTCAAGCGGACGGGGCGTTGGAGATTGCCTCCCGCTCCCGCGGCACCCCGCGTGTCGCCAACGCCCTGCTGCGCTGGGTCCGCGACTACGCTCAGGTCCGCGCCGATGGCACCATCACCGGCCCGATCGCGGACAAGGCGCTGGCGATGATCGAGATCGATTCCGACGGACTCGACGAGATGGACAAGCGCCTTCTTGAAGCCGTCATTTACAAATTCCAGGGCGGTCCGGTCGGCATGGGCTCGGTGGCCGTCGCAGTCGGCGAAGACGCCTCGACTCTGGAAGAAGTCCACGAACCTTTCCTGATCCTTCAAGGCTTCCTCCAGCGAACTCCACGCGGCCGCATCGCCCTGCCAGCTGCCTATCAGAAAATTGGAGCACCGCCACCCCTCGGGGGCCAGGCGAACCTGCTCTAAGGAGTAGCACCAAGCGGCAATCCATCCTACACTCCCAGCAACATGAACCCTGTCGTTACCAGCACCGTCGATCGTTGTCGAAAACTCGGCATGCGGCGCACCAAAGCCCTCGAGCAACTTCTTGCGACCCTGCTCGAAGCCGATCGCCCGATGACCCTCGGCGAACTCGCGAGTTCCGAGCGCCTCACCGAGCAGTGCGACAAGGCAACCGTCTTCCGTCTTCTCCAGCGGCTCGCCGAAAAAGGCATCGTTCGGCGCCTCGGACTCCACGAACGCGCCGCCTACTTCACGCTTCTCGTTCCCGGTAGACACCAGGACTACCTCATCTGCACCGAGTGCGGATTGATCGAATCCGTCAAGGCACCCTGCCCGGTTCACGAACTGGAGAACGAGATTCGCGAGAAGACCGGCTTCAAGAACCTTTACCACGAACTCGAATTCTTCGGCACCTGCCCGGCCTGCGCCTGAGCCCTCTCTTTGATTCCATGAACCGCCTCGTCCGCATTGCCCTCACCCTCTTTGCTTCATCGACCATCCTGATCTTCCTCATCCAGCAGCGCCTCAAGGAAGCCGAAGGCATGGCTGAAGAAGCACTGCGCAACGAAACCCAGATGGCTGCGATCGGCGTCATCATCGCCGGCGCCCTCGCTGCCGGCGGCTTCATCCTGATCATCGTCGCCCTCGCTCGAAGCCGCAAAAACAAGCTCCCATGAAATGAGCGAGGATCTCACGATCGACTTCCTCCATTTCATGGAGATCGAACGCAGCGCCTCGCCGCGAACGATCGCCAACTATCGCGCCGCACTCGACGTCTTCCGCCAATCCCGCGAACCCGACTTCCCCGGCTGGCGCAATCTAACAGCTGACGATTTCCGCGCCTGGCTTTTCCAGATGATGAAGGCGGGCCTCGCCCGCTCAACCATCAGGCTGCGCTTCGCGGCCTTGCGCTCATTCTACAAATTCCTCGTTCATCGCCGCGGCCTTGCCAAGAGTCCCGTCGCCGAAGTCCAACTTCCCAAAACCGAGAAGAAGCTCCCCGTCGTCCTCAGCATTGCCCAAATCGACGAACTCCTCGCGATTCCTCTAACTGTCGAAGTTGCGAAGAACAGCCCGTCATGGCTTCCCCTTCGCGACGCCGCGATCCTGGAACTCTTCTACTCCTGTGGTCTGCGGATTTCCGAACTGCGATCCCTCGAAGTCAAAGACATCGATTTCCTTTCCGAGAACCTCCGCGTGGTCGGAAAAGGGTCGAAGGAGCGCATGGTGCCCATTGGCAGCCTCGCACTCAGCGCCATCCAGCGCTATCAGCGGGAAGCTGCGGTGACCCATGGCCCCCTCTTCATCAGCAAGCGTCGAACCCGCATCACCCAGCAGGCCATCGATCAGCTGCTGAAGAAATATCTCAAGCTCTCGTCGATCCCCTTCGACATCTCACCTCACAAGTTGCGCCACTCCTTTGCCACCCACATGCTCGATGCCGGGGCGGACCTTCGTTCCGTGCAGAGCCTGTTAGGTCACTCATCCTTGTCGACCACCCAGATCTACACGCACGTCACCAAGGAGCGACTGCGCTCCGCATACGACGACGCCCATCCGCGTGCGAAGTAGCTCGGCGCGATCATAAAAAAAGCGGCCATCCTTTCGGATGACCGCTTCTTTTAAATGAATTCGTCGGAGCGATTCTTAGAATGCAACGCCGAGCTTCACGCCAGCGATGATGTACTCCTGACCGCCGTTACCGTAGATGTCGCTAGCGAGATCTTCGTCAGCATCGGTGTACTTCACGTATGGAGTGAGGGTCACGCCATCGCGGAACTCCCAAGGGAGTTGAGCGGAGACATACCAACCCTGGAAACCGTCGAGAGTTCCGAAGGAACCCGTGCCGACAGCCTTTCTCTGTGCACCTTGACCGTCAGCATAACCGAAGCCTGCTGCGAGATCGAGGTTAAGGCACTCGTTGAATTCGAACGACTTGGTCACCGCAGTGTCAACATAGAGGCCATCGTTTTGGTCGAAGTCCCAGAATGCTGTCGATCCAAGGCCCATTCCCCAGAAGAGATCCACACCGGCAGAGAAGTAAACTTCCTGCGTGTCGAGTCCGGAGAAGCTTGGGTAGCAGTAGTAGATGTAACCAAGTTCCAAGGAAAGAGGTCCGAAGTCCGTGCCCACACCCGCGTAAAGGTCGAGCTCATCGCTAGGAGTACCAGCGATAAATCCAGGACCACCAGCTGGGAACGCGATGGATTCAGGAGTGTCCCATGAACCATACCATGCACCTGCACTGAGGGTCATTGGTCCGGCTTCATAAGCGAGGTCGACGCCAGCCTCGAAGAGGGAGTCGCCGTAATCGAAGAAGCGAAATTCGTACATGTTGCTGTAGCCGACATGGACATCGCCATCGAATTCGTTCGCCGAAGCGTAGCCAGCCACGAGGGTGGAGGCAGCGGCCAAGGCGCCAACGGTTTTGCTGTAGTTGCGCATTTTGTGTTTGTGTTTCGGTTGCTGCTAGACCCCCCGAGTTCCGGATTATCAGACTACGGGAGAGACTTTGAACGTTCAACATCCTCAGGCAATTGCTTGAAGGACAGTGACTTTCAGGAGACTTGTTAAGACTACTAAGAAGTATTGTCCAGCAAAAAACCAAGGGGGTATCTCGCTCGGCGGCGTAAGTAGGCCCGCCCTAAAGGCATGGCAAGAGCAATCGATTTGTAGAGTTAGACAAATCCTCGGCAGCGAATTCTGAAAGCTCTGCTGTCTCCATTCTCTAGCGGCTCTAGCGGGCCGATGATTCGTAATACAGACTTCGAAAATTGACTCAATAGGCGACCTGAACAAACCATAAGCTTATGGTTTTCAATCCCTTATCGGGTATTCGTAAAAACCCTAGGGCGACTCTTTTCTCCGTTGGCACGGACGTTGCTTAACCACCCCCCGATTCAACAACAACCACCGCCAACACCATGCGAATGCTTAAAAAACTGATGTTCCTCGCCCCCCTCCTACTGACGGCTACGGCCTTCGGTCAGGACGAACCCCCAGCCGAAGGGACCTACGAGGCCTTCATGGCCGGATCGGACGCCGCGATGTTCACTGTGAACAATCTCTGGATCCTGATCTCCGCCGCACTGGTCTTTATCATGCACCTCGGCTTCTCGACGGTTGAGTCGGGACTCTGTCAGAAGAAAAATACCGTGAACATCCTGTTCAAAAACGTGTTTATCGTCTGCATCGGAGGATTGGGTTACATGGCTTATGGCTTCAACGGCATGTATCCCGGCTGGGAAGAGCCATTCGGCAAATTCTGGGCCATGGGCACACCGATCACCAACACCTTCTATGGCGATTCTGCGGCAGTAGCCGCCAATATGACGGGTGAATACGCGGATTACACTTACTGGTCTGACTTCATTTTCCAAGCGATGTTCGCTGCTACTGCTGCGACGATCGTCTCGGGTGCTGTTGCCGAGCGAGTCAAGCTTTCGAGCTTCATGATCTACGCGGCGATCCTGGTGACCTTCATCTACCCCATCACCGGTTCGTGGGAATGGGGCGGTGGCTGGCTCAATGGTTTCGGTGGCGCTGAAGGTGTCGACGACACTGGCCAATTCATCGACTTCGCTGGCTCTTCGCTTGTCCACGCATTCGGTGGCTTCGCCGCACTCGCTGCAGTTCTTGTCCTCGGCCCACGCCGTGGCAAATACTCCGCAGAAGGCACCAAGCCGATACTTCCCCACAACCTGCCGCTCGCTGCGATCGGTGTCTTCCTGCTCTTCCTCGGATGGTTCGGATTCAACGGTGGCTCGGTCCTCAGTGCCGATCCTCAGGGAGTATCACGCGTCTTCGTCACCACCGGCATGGCGGGATTCGGCGGCGGACTTGCCGCAATCTTCACCTCATGGATTGTTCTCAAGAAGCCTGACCTCTCGATGGCACTCAACGGAATGCTCGCCGGTCTCGTCGGCATCACCGCCGGTGCAGGAGCCATCACTCCTTACGGCGCCGTCGTCGTCGGCGCAATCGCCGGAGCCCTGGTCGTCCTCTCGGTGCTCTTCTTCGATAAGATCAAGATCGACGACCCTGTCGGTGCCATCTCTGTCCACGGTGTCTGTGGCATCTGGGGAACTCTGGCCGTCGCCATCTTCGGTAAAGAAGAGCTTGCCGGTGAGAAGATCTCCTTCATGGCTCAGTTGATCGGCACGCTTTCGATCAGCGCCTTCGCCTTTGCTTGCTCCTTTGCCCTCTTCTTCATCCTGAAAATGGTCATGGGTGTCCGAGTCGATGAGCAGGAAGAAGCCGAAGGACTGGACGTGGCCGAGCACGGTTCGCCAGCTTACGCTGACTAATCCGAACTCAAGCCCCCATCCATCACAGCAGGCGGTCCGGAAACGGGCCGCCTGTTTTGCGTTGGTAAGTGCGACTCAACCTCGTTAGATCCTTCGCCGTGAACCGCCGAGTTCGACTTCTCCTCACCCTGCTGCTCCTCTGCCTCGGCTTCGCCATGTGGCAATGGATGAGGCCTTATGACTGGAATCCCGATCCGCAAGCCCGCGCCAAAGTCAGCTTCGTCAGCATCGAACGTGACGAGAGTTTCTACTGGCTGGATATCCACCTGAAGATCACCGATCCCCGGGGTCACGATCTCGAAAAGCCCGTGCGCCTCGTCCTTGCCGATGGACGTGAGCTCGAGCCCGCCGACACCAAGCTTGAAGGCAGCGCGCTACAGAGCATCGAGGGCGTCTCGTTCCGCTTCTGGCTCGATTCTGAAAACGTCATGGGGCCCCTCAGGCTTAAGCTCAACGACGGCACCCTGCTCATTCGTCAAAAGCCAGAGCCGCCCCAGCTCGCACCTGACGATGTCCAATTCCATCAATCCAACAACTGGTGATGAAGATCCTGCTCGTCGACAACTCCAACACCCGCACGAAGTTCACCCTCGCGGAAGGCAGCAAGGAACTCAGCGGCACATTCTGGATACCAACCCGCGAAATCTCCCCTGAGTCCCTGAGCGAAAAACTCGCCGGCCTCGACTTCGACGCGGCTCTCATCTGCTCAGTCGTCCCAGAAAAACGAGCGATCCTTGAAGCCTTTCTCAGCTCGCTCGCTCCCATCCATCTCCTGACTCATGAGAGCCCGCTGGGCCTGGCGCTCGATTATCCGAAACCCGCGTCAATCGGCGCGGATCGGCTTGCCAATGCCGTCGGCGTCGTTGCGCGTCACGGCAGTCCAGCCGTCGTCATCGATTTCGGCACCGCCGTGACCTTCGACGTCATTTCCGCCGCCCCCGCCTACTGCGGCGGGGTCATCGCTCCCGGTCTGGGCGCCATGACCGAGTATCTCGGGCGCCGCACCGCCCTACTTCCTACCTTCGAGCTGGCCGAACCTCCCGCAGCCATCGGCAAGTCGACGGCTGGCGCGATGCAGTCCGGTGCGGTGATCGGCTACCGCGGACTCGTGAAGGAAATTCTCGCGGAGATCCGCCGCGAACTCGGTGAAGACATTCACGCCGTTGCTACGGGGGGTGACGCGGCCCTCATCGCTCGCGGCGTGCAGGAAATCGAGCACGTCGATCCGGACCTTACGCTGCATGGCCTGAGAATCGTCGCCGAAGAGGTCTTTTTGTGACACCCTTGGGAAATCTGCGTGTCATTTTCCTGCGATTTATCTAATCTACGCGAAATGCCTGAAACACCCTTGGCCATCGGCGTCGATATCGGAGGAACTTCGATCAAAATCGGTGTCGTCTACCGCAGCAATGTCATCGAACAGACCGAGCCGATCCCGACTCAGGATTTTGATGGCCCGGAACCGCTGATCGATGTCGTCGTCCAGCATGTCGAAGAACTTCGCAGTCGCCACCGGGGAATTGCCGGTGTCGGCGTTGGAGTTCCGGGATTCGTGAATTTCGAACAAGGCATTGTCCACAATCTCACCAATGTCGAAGGCTGGGAAAATTACCGGCTCAAGGCGGTGCTCAGCGAAAAGTTCGAGCTCCCGGTCGTCGTCGACAATGACGCCAACTGCATGACCTACGCCGAATGGAAGCGCGGCTCGGGTCGCGGTCTCGACCACCTCGTCGCGATCACGCTTGGCACCGGGGTCGGTGGTGGAGTGGTGGCCAATGGCGCCCTGCTCCGCGGTGCCCGCTTTGCCGCAGGCGAAGTCGGTCAGATGTCGATCGACTGGAAAGGCCGCGAAGGCCGCTACAACAACTACGGCGCGCTGGAAGAATACATCGGCAACAACGAAATCGCCGCCATCGCCGTGCAGGCCTACAAGGATGCCGGTCAGGAAAAAACGTTGGAAGACTGCACTCCGGCCAAGTTATCCGTGGCCGCTCACCGGAATGATGAGGTCGCCATCGAACTCTGGGACCTGATTGGTGCGAAACTGGGGAGTGCGGTCATGAACTGCTGCTGGCTCCTCAATCCTCAGGCCGTGATCATCGGTGGCGGCGTTGCCAAAGCGGGAGATCTCCTCTTCAGCCCCCTCACCGCCCACCTCTACTCCCAGCTTTCCGGCCCCTTCAAGGAACACCTGATGGTCCTCCCCGCCCGCTTTGGCAACGAAGCCGGCATGATCGGGGCCGCCGCCCAAAGTCTCGAAGCCGCTGGCGTCACCATTCTTCCCTGATCAGAGCCCGATCAGGCACAATTACGATTCCCTTCCCGACCCGGCCCCGCTACCTCAGCGCCCGTGACCTACGATTTCGACGTCCCCATCGCCCGCCAAGGAACCGGCTGCATCAAATTCGACCGAAGGCCTGAGCTCGATCCTTTCTGGGTTGCCGACATGGACTTCGCCTCGGCCCCGGAAATCCTCGAGGCCCTGCACCGTCGCGTCGACCACGGCATCTTCGGCTATCCGCAGGCTCATCAGGGACTCAATGAGGCCATCGACCGCTACCTTCGCGAGCGCCAGTCCTCGACCGTCCCGAACGATCAAATCGTCCACCTCGGCGGCCTCGTCCCCGCCCTTTCGCTCGCCGCCCGCGCCTTTTGCGCTGCCGGTGAAGCGGTGATGACCTGCACTCCCGTCTACCCCCCTTTCCTCGGGGTTCACAAAGATGCCCAGGCGGAACTCATCACCGTCGACCACGTCTGCATCGACGGTCAATGGACCTTCGACTGGGAGGCCCTCGAGGCCGCTGTCACTCCTGCGACGAAAGTCTTCCTGCTCTGCAACCCGCAGAACCCTCTCGGCCGCGTCTTCAGTGAAAGCGAAGTCACCCGGCTCGCCGAGTTCTGTGAAAAGCACCAGCTCATCCTCGTGTCCGATGAAATCCACTGCGACCTCATCCACGACGAAGCCGCCACACCCCATTTCACCGCCCTTCGCCTTCCGGAAAATCTCCGCCAGCGCACCATCACCCTGCTCTCCCCGAGCAAGACCTGGAACATTGCCGGACTCGGCTACGCTTTCGCGGTCATCCCCGACGACTCGATCCGCCGCCGCTTCTGCGCCGCTCGTGGCCACACCCTCACTGAGATCAACGCCCTCGGCTACTACGCCGCCGAGGCCGCCTACCGCGATGGAGAGTCCTGGAGGCTTCAGCTCATCGATTACCTCCGCGAGAACCGCGACACGCTCCTTAGCTTCATCGCCGAGCGTCTTCCCCAGCTCAAAGCGGTCACCGGCGAGGCCACCTACCTCGTGTGGATCGATGCCCGTGAGACCGGAATTGAAAACCCCGCGCTGCATCTTGAAAAGGAAGCCGGGCTTTTCGTTTCGGATGGCGCTTTCTTTGGGTGGCCCGGTTGGTTCCGCTTCAATTTCGCCTGTCCCCGTGCCCGCATGCTCGAAGGACTCGAAAAAGTCGCCAGAGCCTTTGCGTAGGACTCATTCACAAGCCCACACTTCAAACTTCTCACCCGCGGGATCCCTCGCCAGACTCCGGCACATGCCACGCGTCATTCTCATCCTCTTCCTCGCCCTGACTTCGCTCAGCCAGGCCGAACACGTCATCCTCACCGGCGGCCCCGCACTCCGCGAATGGGAAGACCTCCGGGTCGAACGAGACCGCCACGATCGCTGGTGGGCCAACTTCATCCGCGCCTCGACTCTCCGCATGGTCGAGCTTCGCAAAGCCTACGGTGAGAACGCACGCATTGTCTGGATCGTTCATCGCGATGGCTACCGCACCCGTTCCCGCGAGGATGGAAAACCCTACACCACCTGGATCACCGACCTCGCCAGAAAGAGGGACGTCACCCTGATTTGGTTCGATAGCTCCAATGAGCTGATCCAGAAAATCAACAGCCGTCCACGCGGCTCCGTGGAAACCTTCGATTTCTTCGGCCACTCGAACAAGTACTGCTTCATGTTCGACTACAGCAACGACATCATGGGGGCCTCCACCGTTTACCTCCACGAGAACGACCTTTCCCGAATCAAGGACTCGATCTTTTCCAAGAATGCCTACTGCAAAAGCTGGGGTTGCCACACCGGCGAGAGCATGAGCGAGGTCTGGAAGCGCAAAGTTGGAGTGCCTCTCGAAGGCGCCAAAGGCCCGACCGACTACACTGTCGTCGGTCAGGGGAAAATGCCCGTTGTCAAAGGCAACTGGACCCGCTGACAATTTCACCACTTCACGGTTTTACCTATTTACGAAATGCAATTCGCCGAACTTAAGAAACTTCACGAACTCCCCTTCTTCGAACTCCTCAAGCAGGCACGCGAAGTCCACGAGCAGAATTGGCCGAAAGCCGATGTGCAGCTCTGCACGCTGCTTTCCATCAAAACCGGCGGCTGCTCGGAAGATTGTTCCTACTGCGCCCAATCCTCGCGTTACAATTCCGGCGTGGAAGCCGAGCGCCTGATGGAGAAATGTGACATCATGGAGCGCGCCCGCGCCGCCCGTGATACCGGCTCGACCCGCTTCTGCATGGGCGCCGCATGGCGTGGGGTCCGCGGCGGCACCCAGCGCTTCGAACAAGTCATCGAGATCATTGAAGACGTTTCCAAGCTCGGCATGGAAGTCTGCGTGACCCTCGGCGAGCTCGGACCGGAAGAAGCCAAACGCCTGAAAGAAGCAGGCGTCACCGCTTACAATCACAACCTCGATACTTCTCCGGAACACTATCCTAACATCGTCACCACCCACACCTACGACGACCGCCTTCGCACCATCCGCAACGTCCAGGACGCCGGCATGTCAGTCTGCTGTGGCGGCATCCTCGGCCTCGGTGAAACCAATGACGATCGACTCAAAATGATCGAGGTCATTTCCGAGTTCAATCCACAGCCCGAGAGCGTGCCGATCAACTCGCTCATGCCCATGCCCGGCACTCCGCTCGAAGGCACCGACCCTGTCGATGTCTTCGATCTCGTCCGCATGATCGCCATCGCACGCATTGCCTTGCCGAAGGCGAAGGTCCGCCTCTCGGCAGGCCGCACCCGCATGAGCGATGAAACTCAGGCGCTCTGCTTCTTTGCTGGAGCCAACTCGATCTTCTACGGTGACAAACTGCTCACCGCCAGCAACCCAGCCGTCGAAAAAGACCGCGCGCTGCTGGAGCGGCTAGGCCTCTCCACGCTCGCTCCCAACCGCCATATGGAAGCACCGGAAACCCAGTGTGACCGACCGCTCAGTCCTGCCTGTTGCGAGTAACCCGGCAAGCCACCCTCAAGAAACCCGCTCATCAGAGTATTTCTCCAACTTCTGGTCCTCTCGTGGGTGGCTCTCAGCCATCCCCTGTGGGCGGCTTTCGATGATTCCCAGTGGCTGAATTTCGGCGGAGACCCTGGCTTCAATGGCAATGTCCGTGCCATGGTTTTCGATGAGGACGGAAATCTCTACTGCGCCGGCGATTTCACCTCCGTCGATGGCCTCGAAGCCAATCGCGTCGCGATGTGGGACGGCACGTCCTGGTTCGCCCTCGGTGATGGCATCAACAATCGAGTCAACTCTCTCGCCGTCGCCGACGGGATTCTCTATGCGGGCGGCCAATTTACCGAGGCCGGTGGCCGATCCGTCATCAACATTGCCAAGTGGGATGGCACCGAGTGGAGTGCCCTGGGCACCCATCCGAATGGCTCGGTCTTCTCGCTCGCGATCCAAGGTGACGACCTCTTCGTCGGTGGCTCCTTCACCATGGCCGGGGGAAAAACCGTCAATAACATCGCCCGCTGGGATGGGGAATCCTGGAACGCCATCGGCTCCGGAACCAACGGCCCCGTCAATGCCCTGATCTCAAACGGAAGCACCCTGACCGCAGGTGGCGATTTCACTTTGGTCAATGGGGTCGCCGTCAACCGCATCGCCCAATGGAACTCCACCGAATGGAGCGCCCTGGGGAGCGGGGTCAACGACCCGGTCTACGCCTTAACCCAATCGGGCACCGACATCTATGTCGGCGGGAATTTCACTCAAGCGGGTGGTCTCTCTTCGGGCAGGAAGGTCGCCAAGTGGAATGGCACCGTTTGGAGCGGACTCGGTGACGGCGTCGGCCAGGATGTCTTCGCGATCGCAGTCAACGATGAGGACGTCTTCGTCGGAATGTCTCGCTCGGTCATTCAATGGAACGGCAGCGCGTGGATTCCGCTGGGATCAGGCACCAACGGGCTGGTCCGCACCCTCGCCATCGACCGACTCGATCTCTACGTTGGCGGTGCCTTCACCACCGCCGGAGGCCATACCGCCAGCTACGCGGCCCACGCCATCACCGCCTTTGAACCAAACATCGCCATCGAGTTACCCGAAGGCACGAGAATCGAAAACGAGAGCACCGTCGACTTCGGAGACATCGCCATCGACTCCACCAACGGACGCTACGTTTTCACCATCCAGAACTACGGCAATGTCGTCCTCACCGTGACCACCATCGCCCTTACCGGCGGAGACGATCTCGATTCCTTCGAACTTGATAGCGGCACGGCGCTGTCCCCCTTGGTGCCCGACGAACAAGGCAACTTCTCCGTCACCTTTCTTCCCACCGAAGCCGGTGAGAAAACCGTCAACCTCGAACTCCTCAGCAGCGATCCCGATACTCCCGCTTTCACTCTCACCATCACCGGCACCGGGGCCGATCCTGTCGACATGTACTTCGATGCGGCGGATGAAGCCGGACTTACGGAATTCGACACCCTCCCCGACGCCACTCCCTACGATGACGGCGTGGAAAACGTCTTGAAATATGGATTCAACCTGGATCTAGCAGCTTCCGACTCCTCCACCCTGACGCCCGAGGGAAGTTCCGGCCTGCCCCGCTACGAATTGCTGGAAAACGATGGAGAGCACTTCTTCCGTTTCGAATATCTGCGACGGAAAGGAAGCGGACTGATCTACACCCCCTTGAAGTCCCCCGACCTCAGCAGCCCCTTTACAAAAGTCCTTGGCACCGAGACCATCGAAGACATCGACCGCCAGTGGGAGCGTGTCTTCATCGATGAACCTGTCGACCTGACAACCCAGCCCACCTGCTTCGGCCGGGTGGAGGTCGAGCTGCCTATCACCATCGCGCCTTGACTCTAACTGTAGCTGGAGTGCCCCGCTCCGCATCCGCAAGGCAGACACTCATCCTCCCATCGATCCGGGATTGGGATCGTCGAAGCGCTGCCGACCCGCCCACCACGACAGCTAGCGCGATTGGTTGAGGACCTTCCAGCACCCTAGACTTATTCGACGGAGGACGCTCCCCTTCAGCGAGGTGGACACGCTGAAAGAGAAGGAACCAAAGGTCCGGAAACTCGATCAGAAGTGCCCTAAAAATCTTCCGATCAATGACCAGCGCTCGTATCTCAGATCGGCATCGGGAAGGCGCGCATGAAGTCATGCACGCGGTCACGCAGAGCGTGAAGCTTGGCTTCATCACCCACCGACTGAAGCGCTTCGTTGATGAAGTCGGCGACCTGGACGATGTCCGCTTCCTTCATGCCGCGAGTCGTCACCGCTGGCGTGCCGATGCGAATGCCGCTTGGCTTCATCGGGGTGCCGGTGTCGAAAGGAATCGAGTTCTTGTTCACCGTGATGCCGGCCTCATCGAGCGTGGTCGATGCCACGGAGCCATTGAGATCCTTCGAACGAAGGTCGACCATCAGCACGTGGTTGTCGGTGCCACCGGAAACGACACGGTAGCCGTGCTCGGTGAGGCGTGCGGCGATTGCCTGCGCGTTCTTCACCACCTGCTCCTGATAGCCCTTGAAGTCTTCCTTGAGCGCTTCGCCGAAGCAAACCGCCTTGGCAGCGATCACGTGCATCAGCGGCCCCCCCTGGATGCCCGGGAAAACCTGAGAGTCGATCTTCTTCGCGAACTCTTCCTTGCAGAGAATGATGCCACCACGCGGTCCACGCAGTGACTTGTGAGTTGTGGAAGTCACGAAGTCCGCATGCGGCACCGGATTTGGGTGCACCCCTGCTGCGACAAGTCCGGCGATGTGCGCCATGTCGACGAAGAGGTACGCTCCAACCTCACGAGCAATCTGCCCCATGCGTTCGAAATCGATCACGCGGGAGTAGGCGCTCGCGCCACAAGTGATGAGTGCGGGCTTCGTTTCACGAGCCAGTTCAGCGAGGTGATCGTAATCGATCTGCTCGTCTTCCTTGGACACGCCGTAGTGGGTGACGTCGTAGAAACGACCGGAGAAATTCGCCTTGTGACCGTGGGTCAGGTGACCGCCGTGAGAGAGATCCATGGTCAGGATCTTGTCACCGGGCTTAAGCACGGAAAAATAGACGGCGGTGTTTGCCTGCGATCCGGAGTGTGGCTGAACGTTGGCGTGGTCGGCTCCGAAAAGCTTCTTTGCGCGGTCGATCGCGATCTGCTCGATCACGTCGACGTTTTCGCAGCCACCATACCAGCGGCGGCCAGGATAACCTTCGGCATACTTGTTGGTCAGCACCGAACCCTGCGCTTCCATCACGGCAGGCGATGCAAAGTTCTCCGAGGCGATCAGCTCGATATTGAAACGCTGGCGCTTCTCTTCCTCGACAATCGCCGCATAGATATCGGGATCGGTTTCTGAAATGCGTGAACCAGAGGCCTTGCAGACCCGACGCTCGTGACGCCCCCCTTCAAACTCAGTCGTAAGGAAAGCATCGACCATCGACAAGGCGGCTGCTTCATCGGTCGACTTGCCCCCGAGACAAAGCACATTGGCGTCGTTGTGTTCCCGAGTGGTCACCACTTCCTCGACACTGCGGACATTGGCAGCGCGCACGTGCTCGTGGCGATTGGCGGCCATGCAGACTCCGACGCCCGATGTGCAGCAGAGAATACCGAAATCGTGGGTGAAATCCGAGACGGCACGACCGACGAGATTCGCGAAGTCCGAGTAGTCGACGGACTCCTTGCCGTGGGTTCCGAAGTCCGTGACTTCATAGCCCGCAGCCTTCAAATGGGCGACAATGGCTTCTTTCAGGTCGACTCCGCCGTGATCGGCACCAAGGGCAATTCGAAGGTTCTTCTGGCTCATAAAAGAGGATAGTTGGGGCGCAAGGGAAATGGCGGCGATTGCCGGAACTTCCAAGTGAAAAAGAATGTTCCACCTGCCGGAATTCACGAATCCCGATGCCTGGCAGAGATCTCAATCCCCCTGCCAAGTCTGGTCAATGAAGGCAATCAGGGTGGGAATTGCCAGGTCCAGGGTCTTGGCGACATCCTCATATGCCCGCCGATCCATGCCATAGGGGTCCGGAACATCGCAAGCCAGCCCCTGGCCGGGGATCTCGACGAATTCGCAGGCCAGGTAAAACTTGTCCTCGTGCTTGGGAAAGAGCGACACCAGCGCCTGCAGGTGACTCGCCGTCATCGCAAAAACATGAGTCGCCTGATCAATCAGCTCTTCACTGACCGGCTGACTTTCGAAGCCGTCCAGCGAAACCCCGCGCGCCTTCAGGAGATTCTGTGTTTCCAGACTGAGCGGAGAACCCGGATAAGCAGCCAATCCGGCGGAGGCCACCCTGTAATCGCCACGATCCTTTGTCGCTTTTTTAAACAAGCCCTCAGCCATCGGACTCCGGCAGGTGTTTCCCGTGCAGACGAAAAGAACCGATTTGCTCGCGGACATCGGCGACACCA
The DNA here is from genome assembly GCF_042664875.1 of Haloferula chungangensis. Taxonomy (NCBI): domain Bacteria; kingdom Pseudomonadati; phylum Verrucomicrobiota; class Verrucomicrobiia; order Verrucomicrobiales; family Verrucomicrobiaceae; genus Haloferula; species Haloferula chungangensis. Next base: position 193,301 of record NZ_JBHTBS010000003.1, read on the forward strand.
TGTTCGCAATGCTTCCCCGGGTCAAGCGACAGACTGCCGATCTTGATTCCGCTACTTACCGATGCAGAAGCGGCTGAAAATCGAGCCAAGGATTTCCTCGGTGTCGATCTTACCCGCGATCTCACCCAAATACTCCATCGCCTCCCTCAGATCCAATGCGGTGATCTCAGGCTCGGCATCCGCGGAAAGACTGGCGTCGGCACGCTGCAGCGCTTCATCCGCACGCATCAGGCGATCGCGATGTCGCGCATTGATCGCCACCGAGTGCTCTCCCCAGTCCGCCTCTCCGAGATCTGCGAGAACCCGCACCTGAGCGCGAAGCTCATCGAGCCCCCGCCCGTCGAGACAGGAAACGCGAATGCCCTCACTCGCCGACCAGTCCGCATGTTCGCCAAGATCCGATTTGTTGAGCACCAGAATTTTGCGCCCCACTTCCGGCAATCGAGCCGGCATCGCGCCATCCATCGGCATCGTCGAATCGACGACCACGATCAAAAGGTCCGCCCGCTCCGCTTCCTGAATTGTCCGGCGAATCCCCTCTTCCTCGATTTCGTCGCCGGCCTCGCGCAGACCCGCCGTGTCGACCATCCTCACCGGAACCCCCTCAATCACCAGCATTTCCTCAATGGTGTCGCGCGTCGTGCCCTCCGTTCCACTAACAATCGCCCGATCGCTGCCGAGCAGGCGGTTCATCAGGCTCGACTTGCCGGCATTCGGGCGCCCGCAGATGACGGTCCGCAGGCCTTCCCGCAATATCCTTCCCTGATCGGCGGTCGAAAGCAGTGCGCGGATCTCAGCGGCCACTCCTTCGATCCGCTTCCGCAGGGCCTCTCCGGTCTCCGGATCGATATCCTCCTCAGGAAAATCAATCCACGCCTCAAGGTTGGCAACGGTATCAATGAGTTCCTGCCGCAGCTTCTCCGTCCGCTCCCCGAGCCGCCCTTCGAGTTGCTCGTGAGCAGCCCTCAGCGCCAGCTCACTCTGAGCAGAAATCAAATCCATCACTGCCTCCGCCTGCGTCAGGTCGAGCTTGCCATTCATGAAGGCACGCTCAGTGAACTCACCGGGCTGCGCACTCCGCGCCCCGCACTCGAGAAGCCTCTCCAACACCCGCCGGGTGACCAGACGCCCCCCATGGGTTGCGATCTCCGCAACCGTATCTCCGGTATAACTGCGCGGCGCGTGAAAGACCGTCACGAGCACCTGATCAATAACCGCACCCGCCTCATCGCGCACCGTTTTCAGGACCGCCCGACGGTCCTGCCAATCGCTGCCACATGTGCAGGCGCGAGCCGCAACCTCCGCCGCTTCGGGACCCGACAAACGAATCAAGGCCACCGCGCCGGTTCCCCCGGCGGTTGCCACGGCTGCCATCGTGTCGCCTCCACTCATGGCATCAGTGAGTCAGAACCTCATCCAGAACAGCGAGACAGCGCCGATTTTCCTCCATCGTGCCGACCGAGATTCGCACCCACTCGGGCAGTTTGTATCCCCGCATCGCCCGCACGATCACGCCCTGCTTGAGCATCGCTTGGAACACCGCATCGCCGTCGCCCACCTTCACGAGCACAAAATTTGCCACACTCGGGACAAACTCCAACTCTCGCTCGGCAAATGCATCATGATAGAATGCCAGTCCCTCGCGGTTGATCTCGCGGGTCTTTTCGACGTGGGTGTCATCCGTCAATGCGGCAAGAGCACCAGCCTGGGCGACCGCATTCGTATTAAAGGGCTGACGCGCCTTCTGAAGAATCGTCGCCACATTCTCCGAAGCGAGGCCATAGCCAATCCGAAGTCCGGCAAGCCCGTGAATCTTCGAGCAAGTGCGAAGCACGCACACATTCTTTCCTTCGCGCACAAACTTCAGCGTGTCCGGCGGCGTCTCGAGAAACTCGTAGTAGGCTTCATCGAAGCAGACCACCACATGATCCGGCACCCGGGCCATGAAGCGATCGATTTCTTCCTGACCGACGACGGTTCCCGTCGGGTTGTTAGGATTGGCGATGAAGACCAGCCGGGTGTTCTCGGTGATCGCGTCCGCCATCGCATCGAGATCATGCACGAAGCCCGGGTCCGGCACTTCGACATACTTCGCGCCGAACAAAGTCGCCATCAGCTTGTAGACCACGAAAGCATGCTCTGCCGCGATCAGCTCCGCCTCCGGATTCAGAAAGGTGTGGCACAGCAACTCGATGATCTCATTCGAGCCATTGCCCAGCACCACATTCGAGAATTTCACATCCTGACGCTCCGCGATCGCCGCACGCAACTTGTAGCCGCCGCCATCCGGATAGATGTGTGAATCCTCGAGAGCCGCCTTCATCGCCTCTTTGGCGAGCGGCGATGGACCGAGCGGATTTTCATTCGAAGCCAGTTTCACGATGCTCGAAGGATCGAGCCCGAGCTCGCGTGCGGTTTCTTCGATCGGCTTGCCGGGCTCGTAAGCCACGAGGTCGCAAACAAAGCGGTTGGCAGATGCGTCAATGGACATGCGCCGGAAACTATCTTTCCCGGCCGATCCCGCAACCCCGAAAGAGGGCGCCCAGATCATTGGAAATGTCCGGTCAGTCATGGAACACGGTGATTCTCACCAAAACTGATCTCCCCCATCCCTCCCTGCCTCAGGACCTCCTCGCATGAGACCAGGAGCACGTCTCAAGGAACCGGGCTTGACCCTCGTCTCGGGGAAAGTGGTGAATCCTTTTTGATCTTGTGCCACCTGCCGGAATTGGAGGAGTTTCCCTTTCAATTAGATCCACTTCTTCTGATCCGATGCCGCCGATTTCTTTCCGCAACCCAAGCCACCGCACCCGCGCGATCCTCGCCCTCGCCCTTCTCGTTTCCCCTGCCAAAGCCGAACGGAACGACAATTACGTGATCCACACGAAGTATTCCAATACGGTCGATGGTTACTTCACCACGCCCGACCAACAGAAGGCGCGCGCTTACTTCGAGAATAAGAAGATTATCGATGCCGACGACAATGCCACCATTCCGATCTCCACCCAGGTTGGTTTTGCTGCTTCAACGCAGAATGCGGACGTCTACCTGCCGAACAGCTATTCCGAAGAGCGCCCAGTCGGCATCTACATTCACATCAGCGCGGGAAATTCGGCGTCACTGCCCTCAAATTTCGATGCGGTGCTGGAAGAAAACTACCTGATCGGAGGATCTCCTGACAATGCGGGGAATAGCCAACATGATATGTGGCGGGTCGCCCGCGCTCTGGATCTGGTGAGTTCGCTCAAAGCAAGATACCAGGTCGACGATTCCCGGGTCTACATCGGCGGCCTATCCGGTGGCGCATTGATCTCGATTCTTTCGGGAATGCTCTATCCGGATGTCTTCACGGGCGTCATCCCCACGGAGCACAGCATGTCCTCATCCTACTGGCAGAAAATCTTTACCCGGGACGAGATGAGCGTGATGGCAGCTCGGGGTCAGCGCTGGTGTCACATTATCGGCAGCGAGTCGTACGCCTACTACGCCCTCCTCGCCTGGGCCGGACAATGGCGTTACCACTATGGTGGTAGTAGTCTTCCTTTCTTCGACGGCTATACGCATGTGGTCGAAGGCATGACTCACACAAATGCGCCCCCTGCGGAGTTTGAAACCTGTCTCCGATGGGTGGACGGCAGGGCGATGAGGTCGCGTGCCGTAACGTTTGGCGAGTGGTCGGACTTCGCTTTTCGCCCGGATGATCCTGCCAGTCTTCGTGGAGCAAGCGATGATTTCGATGGCGACCAGCGGAATAATCTGAGGGAGTTTCTCACTGATACCGATCCCTGCGCGCCCGACGCGGGCCCGGCGGTGCCGCTCATCCGCGCATCGGGGCGTCATGCCCTCCTACACTATCGAAGAAATGCCCTGGACGGAAAGATCGCCGTCGAAACGTCTTCGGACCTAACTGACTGGGACACCACGGGGAATGGGGTCGATGTGATCGGCACGACTCATGATCCGGCTAGCCCGATGGCTACCGTCGAAGTGGCTGCGACTGAAAAGTCGGCGATGCGACAGTTCTATCGAGCGACGCCTCACGCGGTTTCCCTCGTCAATCTGGCGAGCCTTCCCGGTGTAAGTGCGAGTCAGTCCACCAACTACAGCTCCTCCTATCTCGCGGCGTTGGCGATCGACGGCGATCCGGATGGAGCGAGCTTCAGCCACACGGACTCATCGACTCCAGGGAATTGGTGGGAGGCGAATTTGAGCACTGAGCGCGAAGTTGGCCGAGTGGTGATTTACAACCGCGACCGATATTTCAAGCGACTGTCGAATTTCCGTATCGAGATCAAAAACTCGGCGGGCGAGATCGTTGCGCAGCAGGACTACTTCCGTAGCTCCGGCTATTGTGGGAAACGAACCGTGTGGAATCTTCCTCAGAGCGTTGATGGGCAATTCATTCGCATCACGCTACTGGGGGCGAACCGAAACAACGACAACGTGCTTTGTTTGCCAGAAGTTCAGATCATCGGCCCGCAACCTCAGGGATAGCCGCCTTAAACGATCCGTGATTTTCCTACGACGTTTCCAGTAGTTGTTGGCCAAAAAAACCGGTCGCCCGGAAGATACTTCTGCTCAGACTCGTCGCACCCTCTCCCAATCCTCTGCCTCCAGGCAGCACGGGTCCGCCGCGACCCAATGTCGCGGTTCGATTTCCACCAAGGACAGATCCATTCCTTCGGTTTCTGCGTAACGCGGATGATTGATCCGCTTTCCAAAGGCGCTTCCCTTCGGGGGATCGATCGGTGAAGGAACGTCGCCTTCCAGAAGAACCCGCTCAATCTTCCTCGATGGATCCGGGTGGGGAATCGCGGAAATCAGTGCCTTGGTGTAGGCGTGTTTCGGTCGCTGATAGATCGCTTCGGCATCGGCGAGCTCGACGATCTTCCCGAGATACATCACCGCCACGCGATCCGAGATATGCTTCACCACGGCAAGGTCATGGGCGACGAAAAGATAGGAAAGGCCCATGTCTTTCTGAAGATCAAGAAGCAGATTCATCACCTGCGATTGCACCGACACATCGAGCGCCGATACCGGTTCATCCGCAATGATCAGCTTTGGCTCCAGAGCGATCGCTCGCGCAATGCCGACGCGCTGACGCTGGCCACCTGAGAATTCGAAGGGATAGCGTTCCGCACTTGCCGCCGGCAGACCGACGCGATCCAGCAACTCCGCCACCTTCTTCTTCCGCTCGGCGCGGTTTCCCCGGCCGTGCACGATGAGGGGTTCTTCGAGAATCTCGCTGATGCTGTGGCGTGCATTCAGCGATTCCACCGGGTCCTGGAAAATCATCTGCAAGTCCTGCCGCAAGGGCCGAATCGATCTTCTCGATGCCTGGGTGATGTCGCGACCTTCGAAAACAATCGAGCCAGCATTCGAATCGGCCAGCCGGACAATCGCCTTTCCAAGCGTCGACTTTCCACAACCCGACTCCCCCACCAAGCCCAGGGTCTCACCCACTCCGATGTCAAGTGACACACCGTCGACGGCCTTCACCGTCTTGGTCTGACGCATCAGCAATCCACCCTTCACCGGGAAATGGACCTTCAGGTCTCTAACTGATAGCAGTTCACTCATTTCCCACCTCCTCACTGTGATAGCACTTCGGACAAACTTCGACCCAGTGGCCTTCGGACACCTCGAAAAACCCCGGGCGCTCCCTCAATGTGGATCCTTTCCGATCCATCCGCTGGCAGAACCGGCAGCCCGGCACGAGATCGACGAGCGAGGCCACCATTCCCGGAATCGTCGGCAGCACCGATTTGGTCGGCGTTTCGAGGCGCGGAATCGATGCCAGCAATCCCCGAGTATAGGCATGCAATGGGTTGGCAAATAGCTCCTTCACCGGTGCCCGTTCGACAATCCTGCCGGCATACATGACTGCCACGTCGTCGCAATTCTCCGCGATCACGCCGAGGTCGTGCGTGATCATGATCACCGCCATGCCCATCTCCGCCTGGAGCTTTTTGAGGAGATCCAAAATCTGCGCCTGCACCGTGACATCGAGTGCCGTCGTTGGTTCATCGGCGATCACCAGATCCGGCCGGCACGCCAGCGCCATCGCGATCACCACCCGCTGGCGCATCCCTCCGGACAGCTGGTGGGGGTAGTCTCCCATCCGCACTTCAGGCGACGGGATCTTCACCAGGCGAAGCATCTCCACCGACTGCTCCCACGCCTTCTTCTTACTGATTCGTTGGTGCAGGAAAAAGCATTCCATTAGTTGCTTCCCGATCCGATGGACCGGGTTGAGCGCCGTCATCGGCTCCTGGAAAATCACGCCGATCTCATTGCCTCGAATCTTCCTCATTCGCTTCGCCGAAGCCTGAGTCAGATCTTCACCTTTGAACTTCACCGAGCCTTGTAGGATTTGCCCGGCCGGTTGTGGCAGCAGGCGAATCATCGACATCGCCGTGACGCTTTTCCCGCATCCGGACTCGCCGACAATCCCCAGTGTTCGGCCCTTCCTGACCGAGAAGCCGACATGATCCACCGCGCGGACCAATCCGCGATCGGTTTCAAATGCGGTAATCAGATCTTCCACTACCAAAAGTTCCTCGCCCATGATCACTCTCCGCCCTCCGGTTCGAGTTTTTCCAACAATTCGGGCCCGACTTGTTCGGCAGGCTCCAGAGCATTCTCGCTTTCCACAGCATCCGGAGCATCGCTCTCCGACGCTCCCTCATCGTCGTTGCCCGTGCGGAACTGATCGAAAACCCGGTTCACTTCAGGGAAACTTTCCCCGCGGCGCTTGGCCTCAAGGGTTTCCTCCTTGGCATCCAGATCAATCCAGAGCACGTGACTCATATCGGGCAGATCTCCCATCTGCACATTGAAATCATCCGGCCAGCGGACCCAGCGCCAGTATCCGACACGGTAGTAGGATCGCTTGTAAGCCGGCACCCAAACCGCCTCTTCGTGGAAGATCCTTTCAAGTTGGCGGCTCGTTTCGATCACCACGTCCATGCTCGTGGCATTCCGGTTCTTCTCAAGAATCGGATCCACTTCAGGGTCGGCGTAGACTGAAATATTGTTGGTCATCGTCCGCAGCGTCTTCCCGTCATCCTCGTAGGCCTCCTTTGAGTGGAACTGCTGATAGAAATCCGGAATCATTGGCTGACCCACGCCCCATCCCATGAAGGAAATCTCATGCTTTTTCTGCAGCACCAGCTGGAATGATGCCGAAGAATCCATTCCATTGAGACGGAATTCCACTCCCGCTCTCTTTGCCTCTTCGGTAAGCCTCAGCACCATCGACTCCAGAGCAGCGATCTTGGGATAACTCAGCTCGAAGCTCAGTCGCTCTCCCTCCGAATTGCGAAGAATCCCATCCTTGCCAGCGGTGTCATACCCCGCCTTTGCAAAGAACTCGCGAGCCTTCACGACCGAGTAGGATCTCGTTTTCAGGGAAGTGTCGGAGATTCCCGCAAACCCGTCGTTGAGCAATGACAGACGCTCGGCGTCTCCGCGCAAATCGAGATCGATGACCTTCTCCCAGTTGGTCGCGTGCTGCAGGCCGATCCGCACGTTTAGGTCATCGAGCGGCTCGATGGACATGTTGAAGTAGAGTCCGCGCGAGGTCCTCGGATAGACGTTGTAGAATGTTGCACGCTCGATGTAGCCCTTGAATACCGAGTCGACCTCGCTCTCTTCATACCACTTCTTGGGATCACCCAGCAGTTCGAAATCCAGATCGCCCTGGAGGAATACCTGGAAGGCCTTCTCCGGGTCACGGATCAGACGATATTCGATCCGATCCGGATTGAAACGGTTCTTATAGTACTTCAGGTCGCGCGCCCACCAGTCAGAATCACGGGTCAGGGTAATCGAGCGGCCTTTCTGAACATCCTCCGGTTTGATCTCATAGGCACCGGTCGTCGGTCGCGTCCTCCAGTTGTAGCGTGCCTCGAAGTCCGGACCAAACTCCCGATAGAAATCCACCTGCGAGGGATTGAGGCTGGCAAAGAACGGCGCGATTGGCTTGGGAAAGGCATTTCTGATGCAAACGTAGTCCGGACCGTAGCTCGAGATTCCCCAATACTGCTCGCCGTAGTAATTCCGGTAGAAGGTCGGAGTCAGATAGGGGGACAGATAGATGTAGATGCTCATCAGGAAGTCCTCCGACGTGACATCCTTCCCATCGGACCAGCGGGCCCGCTCATCGATGTGAAAGTAGACCGACTGACCGTCCTCACCGACAGCCCAACGGTCGGCCAGGGCCGGGATGACGTTGCGGGTATTCGGATGAATCGAGATCAGGCCCATCTCGTTGTCGTCCCAGTGTGCGGAGCGGAACGAATTGTTCGACTCGCTGCCCACCGACCGGATTGAGCGAGGGTAAGCGGTGAAATAGGTATGAAGCGTTCCTCCTTTTTTTGCTTCAGGCGATCCCAGATCGGGATCCTCGAGGTTGGTGGTCCATTCGAGATCCGCGGGCAGCTCCGACTCATCAAGCCGCTCAAAAAATGCCGGCCGTTCGAGCCGTCGATCAAGTCGTTCCCTCTCCTTTTCCAGCTCCTCTCGCTTGGCATCGGTGAGCTCACCGGCAAGCGTCTCTTCAAGTTCGCCTTTCCGCTGCTCCAATTTCTTGAGGACTTCCGCATTGAAGCGTTCCTCGAATTTCAGACGCTCTTCCGTGCAATCGTAGGGGGCCCACTCACGACTGTCCTTGCAGTGAGTCAGCAGGACCACCGCCAGCATCGCAATCAGGGCGTGGATCGGAAATCTCATTGGTAAGTGGTAAAGGTTCGTGGATCGAAGGCTTCACGAATCGCCTCGCCGACAAAGGTCACCAGCAGGAGCACCAGAACGAGCATCGCAAAGACCGAACTAACGATCCACGGTGAGCTGAGATTGCTGACACCATCACTCAACAGTCGGCCCCAGCTCGGATAACGATCGGGCAAACCGAAACCAAGGAAGTCGAGCGCCGTCAGTGATGTGATCACCGATGAGACACTGAAGGGAATCAGCGTCACGATCGTCGCGACCACGTTCGGCAGGATATGGCGGAAGATCACCCGATGGGTCGGAGCCCCGATGACTCGGGCTGCATTGACGTAATCCCTCGCCTTTTCCTTGAAAGTAGCCGTTCGCAGATAGGTAGCGATGCCGATCCATGAGAAGATGCAGAAGACCAGCAGGATCGTTCCCAGGGTGACCCTGTCCCTGCCGAGATTCGCGATGATGATCATGATGACCAAAAGCGACGGCACGTTGCTCATGATTTCCATGACCCGCTGCATCACGAGATCGAAGACACCACCGAAGTAACCCATCAGGGCTCCCATGGTAATTCCGAAAAAGTAGGTCAGGATGATGTAGAGGATCGAGGCCTTGAAAAGCACCTGCATGCCACCGTACAACTGAGCGAGGATATCCCAGCCCCGGGAGTCCGTCCCCAGGAAATGTCCGGACTTCAAATCAGGAGGAAGGGGAGCATAGATCACTTGGGCCCATCTTCCCTGAACGATCTCAGGGTCACCCTTCAGCGAGGTGCTCGTGCGTGTTCCCCCGGCCCATTCTTCGCGACCCGCCAGCTCGCCGGCCTCATCATAGACCTGGGCAGGGCCCGCGAGCAGACCATTTCGGATTCGGCCACTCCTCACCTTTAGATCCCGGTTCTTCTCCTGAAAGGCCACCGCGAAGCCGTTGAATGGTTTGTTCCCGGAGGCTTCGTGAATCACTCCGTTGATCAGGACCAGGTCCTTGGTCACCTTTTCATCGGAATCGAACGACTGATCCCACGGCACAGGAGGCATGACGATCAGGGAATCGGGGTAGTCCGTCTTGAACCGTTTCTTCAGTTCTCTGAAATCCACTTCTTCGGCACTTTCCCCACCGTACTCGTTTTCGAGATGGATCCTTTTCTCAAATGCGGGAAAGCTCCACTTCCCATCGTGCCGCACCACCAGCGCCTGCTTGCCAACCAATGCCTGATCGAGCAACGCAATGACGATCAGCACGATCAGCAACTTCAGCGAACTGTAGCCACGACCGATCGACTTGAATCGAGACATCTTCCGGATCGTCAGGGGATTCCAGTGAAAGCCCTTTCCCCGGACGATCAGAATCACCCCCGCCAGAGTCATCACGGCGCAGAGAACGTGGCCAATCACATCCCCCTGATGCTCACGAAGCCACGGCCAGTTCACCTCACCAAACCAGTACGACTTCACCTCTGCATCGAGGATCTGCTCTGGAGTGGCAATGAACGAATAGAGCCAGCGAAGACTCGGCAAGGCGTAGCCAAAATGGTTGCTCACCATCGCCAGCACGGCAGCGACAATCAGCAGGACACCCAATTTTCTCGGAAAGTTCATCCTATTTGTAACTCACTCGGGGATCCACCAGTGCGACGCACAGGTCCGACAAAACATTTCCCACCAGCATCAGCGCCGACGACACGAAAAGAACACCCATGATCAGCGGTTCATCACGTTCAAGAAGGGCATTGAACTGAAGCAACCCGAATCCATTGATGTCGAAAACCCGCTCAATCAGAATGCTCCCTCCGACGAGCAGCGTGATGTTGCTGCCAAAGGTGGTGGCGATGGGAATGATCGAGTTCCGGAAAGCATGCTTGAAAACAGCCGATCGAAAAGGAGCCCCCTTCGCCGTCGCGGTACGAACATAGTCTGAAGCCAAATGCTCCATCAGGTTGTTCTTCATCATCAGCGTCATGAAAGCGAAGCTTCCGATCACGTAGCAGACCAAGGGCATGAACCCATACTCGAAGGCGTCCTTGATCTTCCCTGCCGGTCCCAGTTCGTGGAACTGATCACCGGGAAACCCACCAAGAGGAAACCATCCAAGCTTCGCCCCCAGATAAACCACCAATAGCGAACCAAGTGCATAGCCGGGGATCGCGTATCCGGCAAAGACCACCACCGAAGTGAAATTATCCAGCCAGCTCCGGTGCTTGATCGCCTTCACCACACCCAGCGGCAGACAAATCGCGTAGATCAGCACCATGCTGATCCCACCGAAGAAAAGCGACACCGGCATCCGATCCACGATCATCTGGCCCACGGGGTCCTGGTATTTTTCGGAGTAACCAAGACTTCCCTGAAGCAATCCATCCCGGCCCGGACGATAAAGAATCGCTCTCCACGCCAGATCCTTCGGCACTGGGACACCCTGCATCCAGTTCGCCCAGCTCTCGGCTTGATCTTCCGGCGACCTCAAACGCGCTTCCCAGGGGCCAATGATTTCGGGAGCCTCGAGATTGGCACCTTCCGCATCCAGCAGCTGTTTCGACAACCCGCCATCCGCATCCTTGGTGACTCTAACCGAATAAACCGTACCCGGCATCGGGATCACCACCTCGTTCTCTCCTTTGGAAAACTCCGCGCCCGCCTTTTCCAAATCCTTTTGGGTGAGTCCCAGCCAGTCACTGTAACCTCGTATCAGGCTTCGATCACGCTGATACTTCTCCTCGATCCCCATCACCTGCGCCACGCTCAATGATGCCCCATCCGATGCCCTCGCCCGGCGTGCCCCGCCTTCTCCTCCAAGCAACTGAGTCAGCTCCTGCTCCATCGGCCCACCCGGCGCCTTTCTCTGAATCGTGAATACAAGTAGCGTGATCCCAACGAGTGTTAGTGGGATCAGCAGTAAACGGCGGATGAAGTAAGCTTTCAATCAGGTGGAACAGCGGCGACCCGTGACTACTAGCAAGCCCTCGGAGCCTTGCAAGCTCCCTGCTGGCAAAAGCGAAATCCGTCGATAATTATCCATCTTCCGAAATTTTTTCCTGCAATTGGCTTCCGTGCACCGCTAATTCATCACCAGTGATTCGCCTGCTCCACCTGTCCCTCCTCATTTTGGCTTTTTCCGCCTGCCAAAAAGAGACCCTCGTCGAGAAAGCAAACCGCGACGGCATCTTCCTCTCGGGCAATGGTGCCGAGCCCAAATCCCTCGACCACCAAATGGTCACCGGCGTGCCCGAAAGCAAAATCATCGGCGCGCTCTTCGAAGGTCTCGTGGCCGATCACCCAAGCGACGATGCTGCGACACCACCCGGTGCGGCCGTTTCATGGACGCACAATGAAGACATGACCGAGTGGACCTTCAAGTTGCAGCCCGAAGGAAAGTGGTCCGATGGGGTTCCACTCACCGCGCACGACTTTGTCTTCTCCTACCACCGGATGCTCTCACCGGCACTCGCCGCGCCATACGTGGAGATGCTCTACTTCATCGATCAGGCTGCGGAATACAACCGCGAGGAAATCACCGACTTTGAAAAGGTCGGAGTGAAAGCCCTCGATGACCTCACCCTTTTTATCAAGCTCAAGGAGCCCGTCCCCTTTCTTCCTTCGCTCACCCGACACTACACCTGGTTCCCCGTGCCACGTCACACGATTCTCGAGTTCGGCGAGATGACCGACCGATTCACCGACTGGTCAGAGGCCGGAAACATCGTCGGCAACGGCCCGTTCCGACTCGCCAAGTGGCGCTTTCATGACCTCATCGAAGTCGAACGCAATCCCTACTACTGGGATGTCGACCAGGTCCAACTCAATGGCATCCGCTTCTACCCCATTGAAAACCCCTACACCGAAACCCGCGCCTACCGCGCCGGACAACTTCACACCACCTACACACTGCCCCCCGATCTGATCAAGGAAGTCAGGACCCACGAAAAGGAATCCCTCCGACAGGAGCCCTACGTCGGCACCACCTTCGTGCGCTTCAACACCACCCGCCCAGGGCTCGATGACCCACGAGTTAGACAAGCCTTCTCCCTCACGATCAACCGCGCCGACTACTGCAAATACATCACCGAAGGCTACCTGCCCACGACATCATTCACCCCCAAAATGGGCGACTATCTCGCTGATCCTGTTCTTGAATTCAATCCTGAGAAAGCCCGCAAATTGCTGGCGGACGCCGGTTACCCGCGAGGCAAGGATTTCCCCCGCTACTCGATCCTCATCAGCAAAGCGTCGGCGCGTGCCGGTGCCGAAGCCCTTCAGGCCATGTGGCGGAAGCATCTCGGCATTCTGATCGACATCGAGAACAAGGACTGGGGCTCCTACGTCACTGCCCAGCAAACACTCGACTTCGACATGGCGGCGGCCGGCTGGATCGGCGACTACCTTGACCCCACCACATTCCTGAACATGTGGACCCGGGGCAACGGCAACAACAACACCGGATGGTCGAATGAGAACTACGAAAAGCTCCTCAGCCAGGCCGCCCTCCAGGCAGACCCCGTCGATCGCTTCCGCCTGATGAAGGAAGCGGAAACCATCCTGCTCCAAGAGCAACCGATCGCCCCGATCTCCTGGTTCGCCCGCAACTACCTTCTCCGCCCAGAAGTCGAAGGCTGGCACCCTCTGTTGTTAGACAATCATCCCTGGAAGGCCATCAGCCTCGAAGCCAACTAGCCATGCTCCGCTACCTCATCAATCGTCTGATTCAAGGAGGCATCGTCATGATCGTCCTCTTCACCCTGACCTTCTTCCTGGTCAAGTCGCTGCCCGGCAGTCCCTTCAAAACCGAAAAGGCGATCCCCGAGCACATCCAGGCCAGGATGAATGCCTACTACGGACTCGATCAACCACTTCCCGTCCAGTTCGCCAAGCGAGCCTCTAACATCCTCAAGGGCGACTTCGGATCAAGCCTCCGCCTCGAAGGCCGCGAAGTCACCGAGATTATTTCACAAGCCTTCCCCGTCTCGTTCCAACTCGGAATTGTCGCCATCACCCTGGCCATCGGCATCGGCATCCCCCTCGGCGTCATCGCCGCGTGGAAAAAGAACAGCCTGCTCGATTACTCGTCGATGGCACTCGCCATGATCGGCATCTGCCTTCCATCCTTCGTCATCGGCCCCGTGCTGGCGAACCGCTTCGGGCAGGAGTGGCAAATCCTCCCTGCCATGGGTTGGGCGACTCTGAACCCACTCTACTGGATTCTTCCAGCCATCACTCTCGGACTTGCCAGCGCCGCCTATCTCTCCCGTCTCACCCGAGCGGGCATGCTCGACACCCTGAGCCAGGACTTCGTCCGCACCGCCCGGGCCAAAGGCGTCAGCCAGAAAAACATCCTCATCCGTCACTGCCTGCGCGGTGGCCTCTCCCCCGCCGTCGCCTACATCGGGCCCGCCTTCGCCGGCATCATTTCAGGCTCACTGGTCATCGAGAGCGTGTTCGCCCTGCCAGGTCTCGGAACCCACTTCATCAAGGCCATTGAGACCGGCGATGAACCGGTTCTAACAGGAATCGTGCTGCTTTTCGGCGTACTCATCATTCTCGCCAACTTCGCCACCGACATCCTCGCTTACTGGCTCAATCCCCGTCTCCGTTCATGAGCGCCACTACTGTCAACGCACCCGTCCCCGTCGAGAAGGGAGCTTCACTCTGGAGGGATGCCGCCTATCGTCTTGCCAAGAATCGTGCCGCCACCATCTCGCTGGTGGTCCTGACGATTATCTTCATCGCCTGCCTGGTCCTCCCCTTCTTTCCCAGCCTCATCCCGGATCCCAACCTCCAGGAACTTGCCGGAAAGAACACTCCACCCTCCGCAGAACACATCTTCGGCACCGATCACCTCGGACGCGATATTTTCTCACGCGTTCTTTACGGAGGGCGCATCACCATTGCCGTCGGACTCATCACCACCAGCGTTTCCGTCACCCTCGGAGTCCTCTGGGGGGCCATCGCAGGCTACGTCCGAGGCTACGTCGATGACTTCATGATGCGCATCGTCGACATCCTTTACGCCCTGCCCTTCCTCGTCATCGTCATCCTTCTCGGAAAAACCATCGAGCCCTGGACCACCACCCTGACCAACGACACCGTCCGATTGATCGTGGGGGAAGGTGCCAGCGTCATGGATGAGAACGCCACCCGCACCTGGGTCGAGCCCATCACCACCCTCGTCCCGCTCTTCATTGCCATCGGCGCCCTCTCCTGGCTGACCGTTTCGCGCATCGTTCGCTCTCAGGTTCGCAATGTCGCCAGTCAGGATTTCGTCGAAGCTTCCCGCTCGCTCGGGCTCGGACACTTCACGATTCTGTTCAAGCACATCCTGCCGAACTCACTTGGGCCGATCATTGTTTACACAACGCTCACCATTCCGAGCATCATGCTTTTCGAAGCCACCCTTTCCTTCCTCGGTCTCGGAGTAAAACCACCTAACAGCTCGTGGGGCATCCTCATCAGCGAAGGTGCCGATCGCATGAGCGCCAATTTCTGGCTGCTCTTCTTTCCTTCACTGTTCTTCGCCACCACGCTCTTCGCCCTCAATTTCCTGGGCGATGGCCTGCGCGATGCGCTCGACCCGAAGTCATCAAAAGACTAGGCTCAACCCATGTCGCGCATTCAGGACCTTCCCGAAGATGATAAGCCACGCGAAAAGATGGCTCGTCTCGGGGCCTCCGCCCTGGATAACGCCGAACTCCTCGCGCTTTTCATCGGCTCCGGAACCGCCGAGAAAAACGCCATCGAGATCGGTCGCGAGATTCTCCAGCACTTCGGCTCGTTGAATGCCCTCGGCGCCGCCGGACTCGATGAGCTTCTAACATCACCCGGCATCGGTCCCGCGCGCGCCTCCAAGCTCGCCGCCGCCTTCGAACTCGGTGCCCGGCTCGCCCGCGAGCAGGTCGCCCAAACCCCGCTCGATAGCCCGGAAAGGATCCATGAGGCCTTCGCGCCCCAGCTCGCCTGGCTTGGTCATGAAAAGCTGCTCATTGCCATGGTCGACAGCCGTTTGCGCCACACCGGCACCATCCAGATCAGCTCCGGGACGCTGAATGAAACCAGCGCCCATCCGCGCGAAGTCCTGCGGCCCGTGATGCTTCGCAATGCCTACGGATTCGCCCTGATTCACAACCATCCCTCCGGCGATCCCAGCCCGAGCAGCGCCGACCGCGAATTCACCAAGCGTCTAATCAAGGCATCCGAAATCCTGCAGCTCCGTTTCGTCGACCACGTCATCATCGGCCGGCAGGATGGCGGCCGGTCTCCCTACTTTTCGTTTCGCGAAGCAGGGCTGTTTTAGCGGAGCTCCTCCTTGCTCGGCGGGTCCGATGGGCGAGCCACGGATCTGGCCCGAGAGGGCGCATCTGGATCTGCGGTCATTAGATCATGCTGCGGCAAAACAGCTGCTGGTCCATCTCCAAAGCTGGTGCGTCCTCGCGACTGACACCCACCACCTGCGCCGGCACCCCGGCAACCGTGGTATGAGGTTCCACATCCGCAAGCACCACGCTGCCCGCACCAATCTTTGCTCCTTCACCCAGTTCCACGCGGCCCAAAACCTTGGCACCAGCGCCTAACAACACGCCGGAGCGCACGATTGGATGTCGATCGCCGGTGATTTTCCCGGTTCCTCCGAGCGTCACCTCATGAAGAATCGAGACATTGTCCTCGATGATCGCCGTTTCTCCGACCACGAAACTGGTGGCATGGTCCAGCAGGATTCCGCAGCCAATCCGGGCCGCCGGATGAATATCCACCGCGAAGACCTCGCTCGCCAGACTTTGGAAATACAGTGCGAGATCACGCCGTCCCTGTCCCCACAAGTGGTGGGATACCCGGTAGGTCGATATCGCCATAAACCCCTTGAAGAACAGCAGCGGTTGCAGCGGAGAATCGCAGGCAGCATCACGTTCGACGATCGCACAAATATCCCGCGCCGCACTCTCCACCAACTCCTCATCACTCTCAAAAATCCCTCGCAGCAGTGGCGTGAGCTCCTCACGAGTCATGTCCTCGCGCGTCAGCTTCCGTGCCAATCGGGTGGCAAGCGCAGCCCCCAGCGAGTTCTGACTCAGGATCACATCGTCCAACAGCACACGCAATCCGTGCTCGTCTTCGACAATCTCTCCGGCCCGCTCACGGATCTGCTTCCATAGCGCGGGCACGTCGACCGGGCGTGACTGACAAATGCGGACATCCTTCGCACTTCCCGGCCTCTCTTCTGTGTGTTGCTCTGACTCCATGCGGATCTCCCAAAAACTCGACTATGCCTGCCGCGCCATGGCCCAGTTGGCCAAGCGTTATGACGGGCGAACCATTACACGGCTTGAGGAGCTCGCGCAACGCGAAGCTGTATCCGCAAACTTTTTGGTCCAGATTCTCAATGATCTTCGCCGAGCCGGCGTCATCGAAAGCCGCCGTGGCAAGGCTGGCGGCTACCTTCTCGCCCGCTCCCCCGAAACCATCAACCTCAGGGAAATCGTCGACGCCGTCGAGCCCTCGCTGCTCAGCATCACCACCCACACCGAGGGAGAAAGCGGCAATGCCGTCCGCCAGATCTGGAAAGCCGTATCCGAACGCACCCAGGCCCAGCTCGAATCCATCGACCTCAAACAACTCACCGAACGGGGCAACGAACCGATGTATTACATCTGAAGCGCGAAATCGCGGACTCCGTCGAATCGATCACTCCATCAGAAGTTCCTCGTCCAGAACTCCAACTCGTTGCGAACGTCCATCCCGCCTGAATCAATCTGCTTCCAATTCAGGGAGGCGCGCCACTCCGGTCTCTTCTCATACCCCCGTTTTGTCCAGAAACGCTCATGGGACCGATAGCCATGCGGCTTCAGGGGGTGGTCCTGCGGTCTAACAACCGAGCAAAACGCCACGCTTGGAAAAGCCAGTTCACGGGCGTGGGCTTCACGTTCGTCAAAGAACCGATGTCCAATCCCCTGGCCACGGAACCTGCCGCTCAGCACGGATTCCCCCAAGTAAAACCAGTTTTCCAGACGCTCAGTATTTTGGAGAAATGGCTGCTGAAACGCCTCATCTGCCTCGCCCATAGGCATCCCCGTCGAAGCCCCGATCACCACTCCATCCACACGCGCCAAAACCAGCACCGCGCCGCTCGACTCCGCATAGCCCTCCAGATACTCCCGCTCGGCTTCCTTAGTTCCGTCATAGAGATACGGATACTCCCGGAATACTTCGATTCTCAATCGAGCCACCTCATCGAGCGCATCCATCAACGCTTCACCGCTGACTCGTAGAACCTCGACACTCATCGCATGCTCCTTTTTCAGAATTTCTGATCGCCCTCACCTTTTGGCGAAATCCGAGGTCGGGGTACGTTGGTTGGTTTTCCACGAGGCGGGACGGGAGGTTTGATGATCTGATACTTTACCGAAGTCGTATCGAGTCCTTCAACCACGACGGAACGATCGCCGGCCACGATGACGACCACCACCGCGAAATAGGCCAGTATTCCCCCAAAATACCATCTCGGCCGACCCGCCGCCGGCAGGCACCCAGCCAAGCGGACCCAGAACTTTTGAAAAACCTTCTTCATCATCGCGAATCGTCACTCCCGAAAGTCCTGCAAATGGGTCTGCAGCTGCTGGTGAGCGTAATGAAGACGGGACCGAACGGTTCCCTCCGACACCTTGAGAACCTTTGCGATTTCGGAATGAGGGAGGCCTTGGAGATCAAATAGCGTCACCACAGCCCGGTGGGGTTCAGACAGGTGCTGCATCGCTTCGCCCAACTTGATCTGGAGCTCGTGGAGGTTGCTCTGTCGCTCCGGGTTGGCCTGATAGTCCATGTCGACCAAGGCCGGATCGGTTTGCAGCGCGGAGTCGAATCCATTCAGACTCAGGCCACTCCGTCGCTTTCGCTTCTTCAGGAAATTCAACGTCATGTTCACCGCGATCTGATAGATCCAGGTGTAAAATGACGACTGACCGCGAAACTTCGGCAAGGACTGGTAGGTCCGTGCGAACACGTCCTGAAGGAGGTCGTGCGTGTCCTCCTTATTTGAGGTCATGTTGTAAATCAGCCCGTAAAGCTTGTCGCCATACTTTAGAATCAGAGCGTCGAACGCCTGCGTATCGCCCTCGCGGGCACGCGCAACGAGTTCGCCGTCCGGTTCCGACTGTGGGGTGTCATCCGGCATGGATCAGGGGGTGGGGAGTGAACCTCAAAATCCTAGTCACCCATCCTTCACTGTAAAGAAAAGCCCGCTGGGATCAGACGGCCTTCAGGCGGGCATGCTGACGAAGCGTTGCTCTCCCTCACCCAATCCGGCTTCCTTCCCAGGCCCATCTTCAAATCCCGAAATTTACAGTTCCGCCCTCCCCTCCCCGCGACTAAAGATCCCCCATGCCTTCCGCCGAGAACCTTCGATCCGCCATCCGTGACGTTGCTGATTTCCCGAAACCGGGAATCGTTTTCAAGGACATCACCCCGATCCTTGCCAACGGCCCTCTCTTTCAGGACTCGATCAGCCTGCTTTGCGACACCGCCGGCGGCACCAAGATCGACAAAGTCGTCGGCATCGATGCCCGCGGCTTCATTTTCGCCGCTGCCGTGGCTGACCGTCTCGGCGCTGGCTTTGTTCCCGTGCGGAAGAAAGGCAAGCTTCCTTGGAATACCCGCGGTCTCTCCTACACCCTGGAATACGGCGAAAATGTTGTCGAAATCCACGAAGACGCGGTCAAACCCGGCGAAAAAGTCCTCCTGGTGGATGATCTGCTCGCTACCGGCGGCACCGCCGCCGCCTCCCTCCAGCTCCTCGGCGATCTCGAGGCCGACATCGTCGCCGTCTCGTTCCTCATCGAACTGGGATTCCTCAAAGGCCGTGAAAAACTCGGCAGCCACCGCATCGAATCCCTGATCCACTATGCCGACTGATCCATCGCACATGAGCCTGCCTCATCATGGCGGCGAATCATCTCATGCATTCCTGACAGCCGAGCTACTTGCCAGCGACGGAATCTGATTCAGACTCCCCTCCTCATTTCCCATTTAACTACTCTCTCCATGTCCTTCGAAAAATACTCCTCCGCCCTTCTCCGCTACCCCAAGTTCGGGTTCTCGCTCGACTCATCCTTGATGGATCTCGATGCCTCTTTCCTGGATTCGATGCAGCCCAAGATCGAAAAGGCTTTCGCCGACATGGCCGCACTTGAATCCGGGGCGATCGCCAATCCTGACGAAGGACGCATGGTCGGCCACTACTGGTTGAGAAATGCGGATCTCGCCCCGAACGACGAAATCCGCCGTCAGATCACCGAGCCCCTCAAGGCTCTCAAGGATTTCGCCGATAAGGTTCACACGGGCGCTGTTAGCCCGCCCGCCGGTGGCATCTTCGAACGCATCCTCCTCATTGGCATCGGCGGCTCAGCCCTCGGACCTCAGCTTGTCGATCAGGCGATCGGTCAAGGTGCCCGCCTTCCGATCGTCTTCTTTGACAACACGGATCCCGAAGGAATGGATCACACCCTTGCCAAAATCGGAGCCAAGGGGCTTACGAAGACCCTCGTTCTCGTGATTTCAAAGTCTGGCGGCACGCCTGAAACCCGCAACGGCATGATCGAAGCCAAGGCCGCCTACGATGCCGCCGGCCTCGATTTCGGCAAGCATGCCGTCGCCATCACCGGCGAAGGCTCCAAGCTTTCCAACTTCGCGAAGGAGCACGGCTTCATCACCACATTCCCCATGGAAGACTGGGTCGGAGGCCGCACGTCGGTCATGTCGACAGTCGGACTCGTGCCTGCCGCGCTTCAAGGCATCGACATCGACGAATTCCTCGCCGGAGCCGCCGCCATGGATGCGGAAACACGCAAGACCGACGCCTCTAACAACGCCGCCATGCGCCTCGCCCTCAGCTGGTATTCCGCAGGAAACGGAAAAGGTGAAAAGGACATGGTCGTCCTCCCCTACAAGGACTCCTTGGTACTATTCTCCAAGTACTTGCAGCAGCTCGTCATGGAGTCTCTTGGCAAGGAGCTCGATCTCGACGGCAAGGTCGTCAACCAGGGCATCGCCGTCTACGGCAACAAGGGCTCAACCGACCAGCACGCCTATGTCCAGCAGCTCCGGGATGGTGTGCCGAACTTCTTCGCCACCTTCATCGAGGTCCGAAAGGGTCGCGATGGCGACACCATCGAAGTCGAGCCGGGCAACACCTCCGCCGATTACCTTCAGGGATTCCTTCGCGGAACCCGCAAAGCCCTCTACGAGTCCGGTCGCAAATCGCTCACGATTTCCATCCCGGAAGTCACGCCTTTCCAGCTTGGCGTCCTGATCGGACTCTTCGAGCGCGCCGTCTCCTTCTACGCATCGCTGGTAAACATCAACGCCTACCATCAGCCCGGTGTCGAAGCAGGCAAAGCAGCTGCCGGCGTTTTCCTCGACGTCCTCAGCCGGGTCCGCAGCCGCGTCACCGGTGATCCGAAGAATGCCGAGCAGATTGCTTACGAGGTCGATGGTGATGAAGAAGATGTCTACCACTGCCTGAACCACCTTCATGGCAATGGCGAAGTTCAGATTTCGCTCGGCAAGACCCCCAAAGAAGACACGTTCTCCCTCTAAAGAAGAGGCTGCCATCCCAGTCGCGTGGCAATTCCAGCAAGCGCTCCCAGATCGGCTCAAACTCGAGTCGCCTTCGAGCGCTCAGCCCCCGGCTGGATGGCAAATCCCGGCGCCTTGTTCCGCAACTTCCCTCTCGCTTCCGGGTTCATCTCCGTGAAGCATGAGCGCGATTGCTTACAGCATCGGGAACTTGGAAATGCCGGAGTCCACCCCCATCCACGACGAATCCAACGCCATTGATGTGGCGTTGATGAAACGCGTGGCTGCGGATGACGAAAAAGCCTTTCGTGAACTCGTCGAGCGGCATCAGAATGCCGTCATCGGCACGGTCGCCAAGATGCTCGGCGATCCAACGGAAGCGGAGGATATTGCCCAGCGGGTTTTCCTGCGCGTCTGGAAGCACGCCAAACGCTGGCGCCCCGAGGCCAAGTTCACCACCTACCTTTTCACCATTACCCGTAACCTCGTTTACAACGAGAGTCGACGTCGCTCGCGACGGAAGGAAGTATCATCCGACGGGCGGAGCGAGGAAAGCGGTGTCGAGTCGGCCGCTGATGCCCGCTCGGAGCCTGATGCCGAGGCGCTCAAGTCCGAGATGCACGAAGAGATCGATCAAGCGATCCAGAGCCTACCCGAAGCTCAGCGCACAGCCGTCATCCTCTACTCCTACGAGTCGATGCCCTACGAGGAGATCGCCAAAGTTCTCAACACCTCGGTTTCCTCGGTGAAAAGCCTGCTCTTCCGAGCCCGCGGGACCCTCCGTGAGAAGCTCTCCCAGCACATGGGATATTGAGTGGCCCTTCGCTCGTCCGCTCGATCCTGGTTCAAAAGTGGCAGCCCCCCCAGGGCTCGAACCTAGAATAACGGAATCAGAATCCGCTGTGTTACCATTACACCAAGGGGCTAAAGGTCGGCGTCGTTGGCAGTCCCCCCAGGGCTCGAACCTGGAATAACGGAATCAAAATCCGCTGTGTTACCATTACACCAAGGGACTCTTGTGCCGACGGCGGGCGGAAACTAGTACCCTGTTCCGAGATTTGCAACAGGGAAATTAACGATGATTTCATCTGACGATCCATTTCGGCAAAATTCCGCCTGGATCGAACCCGATCCGGCGGATTCCGGTGACTTTCATCAGGGATGAACGCCGAACAATTCCCCAAGGTCAGGGGAGATTGGGAACCGGTATCAAGACCTCCATCCGATCCCCTCCCAACCCAATAAGCGCATTGAGTCGGGAAATCAGCCGCTCAGCAATCAGGCAGGGGCACCAACGACTTCACCGGGCATCGGTCCGTCATCGTCCTCCTGCTCGTCACCTTTCGGCTTGGGAGCCGAGGACTTTGGCATGTCATCTGGAAGGGTTGGAGGCGTCGGAGAACTCGGAGGATTCCGCATTTCCCCAAATTCGATCAGGTCATTGATGTGGCTGGCATCAAGCGTCTCATACTCAAGCAGACCTTGAGCAATCAGTTCGAGATGCTCGCGCCTTTCGAGAAGCAAGCGCTTGGCCTCGGAATAAGCATGATCGATCACCTGCTTGATCTCGGCATCGATCTTCTGAGCCGTCGCCTCGGAGTAATTCCGTTGGCGGGAAATATCGCGGGCAAGGAACACCTCGCCCTGTGGATCGCCGTATTCGACCATCCCCAGCTCTTCGCTCATCCCCCATTCGCAGACCATCTTGCGGGCAAGCTTCGTTGCCTGATTGATATCGCCGGAGGCGCCGCTGGTCACATCGCCGAAAATAATTTCTTCAGCGACTCGACCACCCATCGTTACGATCAACTGCTCCTCGCCCTGACGTTTGTGGAAGTGGTACTTGTCTTCCGTCGGGAGGTGGAATGCGGCTCCCAGATACGGGCCGCGGGGAATGATGGTAACCTTGTGAAGAGGATCGACATGCTCGAGAATCGTCAGCAACAGCGCGTGGCCGGCTTCATGATAAGCGGTGGTCGTCTTCTCCTTCTCGCTGAGCGCCATGCTGCGCCGCTCCCGACCCCAGCGCACCTTGTCGCGAGCTTCCTCGAGCTCCGCAAGAGTCACCGCGGTGAGACCTTTACGCGCGGCAAGCAGGGCCGCCTCGTTGATCAAGTTCGCCAATTCCGCACCGGAGAATCCAGGCGTCCCGCGGGCAATCACGCTGAGATCGGAACCCGGAGCCAGCTTGATCTTTTTCACGTGGACCCCGAGGATTTCCTCGCGGCCCTTGACGTCTGGAAGTGACACGGTGACCTGACGGTCGAATCGTCCCGGACGAAGCAGCGCGGGGTCCAACACATCGGGCCGGTTGGTCGCAGCAATGATGATGATGCCCTCCTGAGTGTCGAAGCCATCCATCTCGACAAGAAGCTGGTTGAGTGTCTGTTCCCGCTCATCGTGACCACCACCCATGCCGTGTCCACGGTGACGACCGACGGCGTCGATCTCATCGATGAAGATCAGGCAGGGAGCATGTTTCTTGCCCTGCTCGAACATGTCGCGAACGCGTGAAGCGCCCACACCGACGAACATTTCCACGAAGTCGGAACCGGAAATCGAGAAGAACGGCACATCCGCCTCACCAGCAATGGCACGTGCAAGAAGCGTCTTACCAGTGCCCGGGGCACCGACCATCAGCACGCCCTTGGGAATCGACCCGCCAAGCTTTTGGAATTTCCGCGGATCGCGGAGGAAATCGACGATCTCCCAGAGCTCTTCCTTTGCTTCCTGAATCCCGGCAACATCCTTGAAAGTGACCTTGTTGTGATCGCGGGTCAGCATCCGTGCCTTGCTTTTGCCGAAGGACATGGCGCCCTTCCCCGCCGCCTTCATCTGCTGGCGGAACAGGAAAAACAAGAGGAGGACGATGAGCAGTACCGGCAGGAAGGTGATGATCGCCTTCCCGAGCATGTCGGTATTTCGGAAATAGCTGGCATCTTCAGTCTTCAGAAGATCCTTGAGTTCCTCGTCCAGCAGATACATCGAGGTATCCACCGTGAACTGAGTCAAGTTCGTCGCCTGGACCTCTTTGCCCTCCTCCGCAGGAGCTTCCGCAAGCGTGACAGGCACATTGACCGTGCCGACGAGAATGGCATCCGTCGGCGTCATGTAGAGCGTCAGCGGCTGCATCGGATTGTTCGGCTTCAGGTAATCGTAAGCCACATAGCGTCGAAATTCCTTCAGAGTAACGACCTTGGCATCATCAAGAATGCCATCCGGAAGGTTCTCGGAGTGAACCTGCCTGGGCAAGGTATCCTTGAGAAGCTCGTTCACATCCTGCTCCTGAGGCGTGCGACGCCCAAAGGTCAGCGCAATGACCTCATCCTTGCCACTTCCCTCATCCACCTTCGGCGCCGGTTTGAACCAGCCGGTAATTTTGGCATCCGCCGTGCCTTCGGCCGTTTCAACCTTCAGCGGCCGATTGGAGTCATCCTGAACGATCAGACCCTGATCCCACTTTTTCCTGAAATCACTGTAACTCAGCGATTTAATCTTCGAAGACCCATTATTAAAGAAGGCGAATCCGAGGATCACGAATGCAGCTCCCAGCAAAATTGCCAGGCGCCAGTTGAATCCGGGAGCTTCGGTCGGCCCGCGCTGTCCATTGGGACCTTCGGGTGGGCGTTGTTGAGGCGATTCTGGCATGATATTGAGTAAGATGCGGGGTTGTTCCCTCCGCGCAGGGATCCTAGCACGCAAGAGCGTTCCGTGCAAAGGCGCGGGAGACTAGCTACGCTCCCGCGAAAGGAAACCCCATTTTTTATCCGAAGTCTTGCTCCTCCCCCGTCCATCAGGGAGCATTCGGCGGATGCCTGCCGAGCCCGCCGACCAACCTCCCCAGAAGCCCCATGGCGGATGGGACCTTCGGCGCTTGTGGGCACCCCGCCACGCACAGGACGCCAGCGGCGGCCGAGTCCTCGGAATGATGGTCGAGGCTTTCGCCGGATTTGCCATGCTCGACGGCCGGCTCGACCCCGGCGAGGCGGATCTGATTCTCGATCTGCTGCGCAGTGCCTTCCCCGAAGCCGACCACAGCTGGCTGGCCCGCCGTGTGCAGCGTGCGGTCCGCGATCCAAAACCCCTGGCCAGCACCGCCGCCGATCTGCGGGAATCGCTCTCCGACGCCCAGAAGATGGCGGTCGGCCTGCAGCTCTACACCCTTGTCGATGCCGTTGGACGCAGCGACCGCAGCCGATCGGCGTTTGAGGTCTTCATGCGCCGGCTCGGCCGTCCCGAGCACGCCCGCCAAATCATCGCTGAGATGAGCGACGCCCCGCTCGAGAAAGCCCATGGCTTCGAGCGGGTGATTTTCGGGACCAGCGAGCACGCCGACGTGAAGCTTCCGGCAAGCGCCGCCGACCACTCGTTCCGCGTTTATCGCGCCGCCGACCTGATCCTCGTCAGAAATACCGGCGAAGCTCCACTGTGGGTGCGCGGGCGATCCCTTGAATCCGGAAACTTCCTCCGTATGCGAGCTCGCCAACAGCTCGTTGTTCCCGATTGGACGCTCACCTGTGAGGACCTCATCTTTTTCCTCAACGTCGCTCTAACAGGTAACCCCTCGACCATCTTTCTCGCTGCCAGCGAGGAAGGCTGGACGAGCGAAAGAAGTCGCAGCAGAAACAGCACGGTGCGCATCCGCTTCGGACTGAATGCCGAAGTCGAAGCCATCAAGGAGTCAGCGACCGTTATCAGCGGCCATGGCCCCTTGATCCCGGGACTGAAAGTCATCTGCAAGCACCACGATCGGATCAGTGGTGAGAACGGTTTTTCTGCCTCGCTCGATGCGCTGAGAAAACGCGCTGCAGAAGCGGGCGGACGTTTTCGCCTGGCGGCGGACCAACGGGATTTCCGGGTTTCCAATGACCCCTCAGTTCTGGAGCGCGGCGACCTCCTTCTGAGCCCGGGACTCGCTCCAAGAATCGTTCTACGTGTCCGCATCGATCCTGAAAACCGGGTCGGTGACCTCTTCATTCGCGACGCATCCGGACCAGTGATCGCCGATGGAGTGCCGGTCCGCAACTCCGCCGAGCTTCGTGAAGGATCGGTCGTTCGGCTATCCCGCACCCAAGCGCTCCGCTGCCGTTTCAGTGAAGGCATCATCGAAGAGGAACGAAACCTGATCGAGACCCTGCGAGTCGACGATCTGATTCATGACTTCGGCCCTGAATCCCGAGCTCTCGACAACGTCTCGTTCGAAGTCCGGCGCGGTGAAATGATGTGCATCATCGGCCCCAGTGGAAGCGGCAAGAGCACGCTGTTAGCAACTCTTGCCGGGCAACTCGAACCCACTCGAGGAAAGGTCCGGCTCAACGACACCTCGCTCTACGAACATCGCGAGGATCTCATCCGCTACATCGCCAACATGCCTCAGGAAGAGGCACTCAACCCGCAACTTACGGTTAGACAGCACCTGCGGCATGCCACGGCCATCCGTCGGGCGTCCCTGCCGGGCTCCGAGATTGATCGGCGCGCCGACGCCATTCTCGCGGAGCTTGGTCTGCAGGCAATCGCACGCCGTCGTGTGGGATCTCCCGGCGAAAAAACCCTCAGTGGCGGCGAACGCAGCCGCCTGAACCTTGGACTCGACCTGGGCAGCGCCGCTGAGGTGTTCCTCTTTGACGAACCGATCTCCGGACTTTCCTCGAAGGATTCCGAGCACGTGGCGGAAACCCTGCGTTCTCTGGCGCGCGACAAGATCGTTATCGCCTCCCTTCACCGACCGGGAGCCAACGTACTTCGACTTTTCGACAAAGTTCTCCTTCTCGATAACGGCGGACGTCTGGCCTACTTCGGATCACCGACGGGCATGATCGAGTACTTCCAGGAAGCCTGTGAAGGACTCTCAATTTCCCACCCGGGAGTGGCTGCCGGATCACGACTCGGTGCCGACTTTGTTTTCGACATCCTTGAAACGCCGCTCGCCCAACTCGGCGGGGGCCAAAGCCCGGTGGCCACCCGCCGCTTCCCGCCGAACTTCTGGCAGGAGCGATTTGAGAGCCGCGTCCTGATCCGCTCACTCGGGAATTCGGCTCCCCCCTCGCGAATCGATTCCCTTCCCGAACTCGTCAGTGCCGGACCGGTGGCGCGCATGCCGAGCCAGACGATCAAGCAGTCGATCAGCGTCTTCAAGACGCAGCTGATGCGCTCGCTGCTTTCGAAGTTCCGGAATCGCGGAACCATCTACGCATCGCTCATAGAAGCCCCGCTGCTGGCCGCACTGATTGCCATCACGCTCCGCTCATCACCAGAAGGTGCCTACCGCTTTTCGACGGCGCTCCACATTCCCGCCTACCTCTTCCTATCAGCGACCGTGGCGATGTTCCTCGGGCTCACCAACTCGGCCACCGAGATCCTGCGGGATCGGCCGATGCTTCGTCGCGAGCGAAATTGCCGCCGCAGTCCGCTGCTCTACGTGGCGGCGAAATTCGTGTCGCTAACCCTCGTCGCGGCGATCCAGTGCCTGATTTATACCTCGGTTGGCCACCACCTCCTGGAAATCAAGGGCACGCTGGTCGACCAGTGGATGTGGATGACCCTCACTGCCTGCACCGGCACCTCGCTCGCCCTGCTGGTTTCGGCCTTGGTCCGCAGTGAACGCGCCGCCCTGACCGCCGTCCCACTGCTGCTCGTCCCCCAAATGCTGCTGGCCGGCGCCCTGGTTCCATTCCGCGAGATGAATCGGGGACTCTTTGAGAATGCCGGCATCGAGCGGGAGCGCGGCGGCACCCCGGTTCCCGCCAAGATCATGCCGTTGCGCTTTGCCTATGAAGCGATGGTCGTCACTCAGGCGACTCGCAACCCCTTCGACTTGGAACGCATTCGTATCCAGCGCCGCGTGGATACGATGAAGGAATTGCCGGCACCCCTCGACAACGAAGTTGAGAAGCGCTTCGAACTCCTGAAAACCGCCTTGCGGACCCTGGTGGCGGCCGGAGCCACCAATTCCAAAGAGGCGGACGAACTCGCCACCAAACTTACCCAGATTGCGCGCG
This sequence comes from Haloferula chungangensis, assembly GCF_042664875.1. Taxonomy (NCBI): domain Bacteria; kingdom Pseudomonadati; phylum Verrucomicrobiota; class Verrucomicrobiia; order Verrucomicrobiales; family Verrucomicrobiaceae; genus Haloferula; species Haloferula chungangensis. The sequence continues at coordinate 221,580 of NZ_JBHTBS010000003.1, forward strand.
GCGGCACCCGATTGGAAATGGAATCCCTGGAAATCTGGCCCGATTCCCCGGACACCGTTCCCTTGTCGGAATTCTTCGTCAACAACCGCATCGACCTTCTCGTCAGTGAAGCCGAAACCTTTCGGACCGACTACCGGAATGAAAAGCTCGGTCGTAAATCGAACATCTTCCTTGCAGAGAAGAAACCATGGAAAGACGACTTCGTCTCAACCCTCGACGTTGATGCAACCGCTCTCGTGCTTACCAACTTCATCGCCTGCGCTTTGACCGCCATCAGCTTGATCATCCAGAACCGCCGCACCCGGTAATGTTTCGCTGAGGATCGAATGATCCCCTCGGAAATCCCGACGATCATCCCGAGCGACCGAAGCATTCCGTGACGAAATGCTGAGGCTCAAGCGGTCACTTATTGAGCATTCTCCCTGCTTTAAAAGACATCATCCTCACCGAGGATTCCATGCCCTCTCAGTCAGATACCTCGCCGATGATTGCTTTTCATCGGCTCATCGCAAATACCGCTTTGATTTCGTCCCCGCGTTTGCCACCTTCCCCCTCCCATGTCTAAACAGGCTCTCGGAAAAGGACTCGGCGCACTCATTCGCAAACAAGGGGGCACTCCCGCCACCCCTGCAGACGCCTCAAATGACGGAGCTGGCAAAGCCCGTGAAGTCCCCATCGACTCGGTCGTTCCCAGCCCGCTTCAGCCACGGACCTCATTCGTCGAAACACCGCTCGACGAGCTCGTCGAATCGATCCGCCAGCACGGCATCATCCAGCCGCTGATCGTCCGCCCGGTCGACGGCAAGCTGGAACTGATCGCAGGCGAACGCCGCTGGCGTGCTTCGATGAAGCTCGGACTCGCCACCGTCCCCGTCATCGAGCGCGAAGCCGCCGACCGCGACGTGCTCGAGATGGCTCTCATCGAGAACCTTCAGCGTGAAGACCTCAACCCGATCGAAGAAGCGGCCGGCTACGTTCGCCTCGCCAAAGAATTCGCGATGAAGCAGGACGAGATCGCCGGCCGCGTCGGTAAGTCCCGCGCCAGCGTGGCCAATGCCATGCGCCTCCTCGACCTCCATCCCGATGTTCAGAAACTCGTTTCTCGGGGCCACATCAGCGTCGGTCACGCCAAAGCCATTCTCGCCATCAAGGATCAGGATTCCCAGTTGAAGGCATGCGATGAGATCGTCCGCCGCTCCATGACCGTCCGCGCTGCCGAACGACTTGCCCAACAGTTCGGTGCCGAAAGCCGCAACGCCAAGAAAGGCGCCGCGCCGAAGCCGGAAGTGGATGCCCATATCAAAGCCCTCCAAAGCCAGCTCCGCGACCGCTTCGCCACCCACGTCCAGATTCACCACGGGGTCAAGAAGGGCAAGATCGAGCTCGAGTATTACGGCGACGACGACCTTCAGCGCATGCTGGAACTGCTTGGCATTGGCGAGATTTGAGCCAGCTTTGCGTCTGTGAAGTCTCGTCTCGTTCCGCTCGCTCTCTCATTCACCGCGCTTGGCCTCATCCTGACCTTCGGGCAGTGCAGGAAAGCTGAGTCCACGCCCCCGCAACGAGTCACCTATCAGCCGATCGCCGGCGAAATTGCCGATGCCTTCTCTGGCGCAAATGCCTTCGCGCACGTCGAGAAGATCGTCTCCTTCGGTCCCCGCCCACCTTCCAGCGAGGGCTACCAAAAGACGCTTCAGTATCTCGAGAGCACGCTCAAGGAATTTGGCTGGATCACCTCGCGCCAGACCTTTCGCGCCGCCACCCCCGATGGCCCACTCGATTTCACCAATCTCCTCGCCCGTCACCCCTCGGCGCCGGCCCACCCCACTTCCCTGCCGGTGATCATCGGCGGCCACCTCGATAGCAAGAAACTCTCCTTTCCCTTCGTCGGCGCCAATGACGGTGGCTCCTCTACCGGCGTGATGCTCGAACTTGCCCGCGTCCTCTCAACCAAGCCAAGCGCTGCCGCCCAAATCGAGTTCGCCTTCTTTGATGGCGAAGAAGCTTTCCGCCCGAACATCACCCCCTCCGACGGTCTCTACGGCAGCAAGTATTTCGCCCACGATCTTTCCACCCGACCCAGCTGGCCATCCATCGGCATCGTCCTCGACATCGTCGGTGATCCCAATTTCCCACTCTATTATAATCCGGAAACCCCCGAGCACTTCGCCGCAGCTGTCGAGAAAGCCGCCCCGCCCCTCGCTTTCAAACACCCGCTCGTCAAAGCCCCCGGTCCGATCATCGACGATCATGTCCCCCTTCAGAACACCGGCCTGCCCTGCCTTCACGTGATCGGAGACTTCCAGCAAATGAACTACTGGCACCAGCCAGGCGACACCCTCGACAAGCTCACACCCGAGATGCTTGAGAAGGTTGGCAAGCTGACTCTTGGCTTCCTCTCTGAGCTTCAGACCCCGTCCTCAAAGTGAGCCGAACACCCGTGAAATCAGGCACTTTGAATCGCTAACGAAAATTCCCAACAGAAAGCCTGATTTTTCGGTTGTCAAAACCCGGTCGGCCACCCTAAATCCCGCCCCACCTTCCGCAAGGCAGGCATGGCCCAATAGCTCAGTTGGTAGAGCAGCGGATTGAAAATCCGCGTGTCCCTGGTTCGAATCCGGGTTGGGCCACCACTTTTCCCCTTTCCCCCTTTTTCCAACAAGGGCTCAAGCCGCCACCTCCGGCGCATCTCCGCGAAAAGCGCAGGTTCGCCAACTTGTTGTCTGAATTCGCCTCGTCCTTCCGTATCGATATTTCAGATACTTTGCGCCTTCATGAATTTCCATCAAGCATCCGCCGACTGCTTCATCCCCGATGCCTCTCCCCTTCCCGGCGCACTCTCCCGCACCACCCATCTCGCAATCGGTGCCCATCAGGACGACCTCGAGTTCTTCGCCTATCACGGCATCGCGCATTGTTATGGAAAGAAGGACGCATGGTTCAGCGGCATCACCTGCACCGACGGGGCCGGCAGCTCGCGCAGCGGCGCTTACGCCGATGTGGGTGATTCCGAAATGCAAGCCATCCGCGCCGAGGAGCAACGCAGGGCTGCCACCCTCGGTGAATACGGCTCGATAATCCAACTCGGCTATCCAAGTGCCGAGATCAAGGACTCTAACAATACCCACATCATAGAAGACCTCAGCACCGTGCTTTCAATCGCCCGACCCGAGGTTGTCTATTTGCACAATCCCGCTGACAAGCATGACACCCACGTCGCCGTGCTTCTCCGCAGCCTGCGGGCCTTGCGCAGCCTTCCCGCAGACCAACGCCCGAAGCAGGCCTGGGGTTGCGAAATCTGGCGGGATCTTGATTGGCTCATCGATCAGGACAAAGGCCTCCTGCCCACCACCGCCCATCCCGAACTGCAGGCTTCGCTCAACCAGGTCTTCGAATCCCAGATTCAGGGTGGCAAGCGCTATGATCTGGCAGTCATGGGACGCCGTCTCGCCCATGCCACCTTTCTGGATTCCCACCACTCCGACACCGAGACTGGTTTCACCTTCGCCATGGATCTCACACCCCTTGTGCACGACAACCATCTCGACATCGTCGATTTCACTCTCAGTTACGCAGAGCGATTGAAGACTGATATCGAACTTCGCCTCAACAAATTCCGCTAAGCCTCCATTCTATCATGAACCCTCAAAACCTAACAACCGCCGGATCACGCCGTGGCTTTATAAAAACCCTCAGCGGTATCGGAGCAGGTATCGCCGCCATCCCCGCGCTCAGCTCCGCCCAATCACCTCGTCCATCCTCCGCGCAATACATGGGAGACTTTGCGGCGCCTGAACTTCCCAAGATCAAGGTCGCCATCATTGGCGTCGGAGCTCGCGGACCCACCCACCTTGCCCACGCCGCAGCCGCCGAAGGCACGGAGATCGTCGGCATCTGTGATCTCTACGAGGACAATTGCAGGAAAGCGGAAAAGAGAGCCCTGGCTGCGGATCCCGAGCGCCATAAGGGCGTCAGACTCTACTCCGGTGACGAGCGCACCTATCGCAAGATGCTCGCCGAAACAAAACCCGACGCCGTTTGGATCGCCACCCCTTGGGAATGGCATGCAGCGATGGCCATCGATGCCATGAACGCCGGAGCCCACGCCTTCGTCGAAGTTCCCCTTGCCACCACGAACGAAGATCTCTGGAAGATCATCGACACCTCGGAGACGACGCGGCGTCACTGCATGATGATGGAAAACGTCAACTATGGACGCGACGAACTGATGTTCCTCAACATGTGCCGGCAGGATGTCTTTGGCGAACTCCTCCATGGCGAGGCTGCCTACATTCACGAACTCCGGGGCCAAATGAACCATTATGAAAGAGGACGAGGCACCGGATCCTGGCGCACGCTCCACTGGGCCAATGAGAATGGAAACCTCTACCCGACCCACGGTCTCGGACCGGTCGCCCAGTACATGAACATCGCTCGGGGCGACGACAACTTCCGTCGACTCGTCTCCTTCTCCTCCCCCGCCCGCAATCACGCACTCTACGCCAAAGAAGTCCTCAAACCGGATTCCAAGTCCGCCAAACTCGACTTCTCCAAAGGAGGCGACATGAGCACTTCCATCATCAAGACCGAGCGAGGCCGCACCATCATGGTCCAGTGGGATGAAAGCAGCCCCCGGCCATACAGCCGTCACAATCTCATTCAGGGCACTCGTGGAACCGGCGCCGGTTTCCCGAACCGCATCGCTCTCGACTACACTTGGAAGAACGCCACTCCCGCGCTACGCGAACTCCTCGGTCTTCCCGAGGACAAACCTAACAAAAAGTCCAACTACCACAGCTGGATCGAGGGAGGTGGCTACCACGCATTCTACGAGCACTTCGATCATCCGCTCTTCAAGCGCATGGAGGCGGCGGCAAAAAAGCACGGTGGCCACGGTGGCATGGATGCCATCATGAATTTCCGCGCCATCGAATGCCTGCGGCAAGGTTTGCCCCTGGATCAGAACGTCTATGAAGGTGCCTTCTGGTCTGCCGTCACTCCGCTTTCCCGTAAGTCGGTCGCAGAAGACGGCATGCCCCAGGATTTCCCTGACTTCACCCGGGGCAACTGGAAGGCCACGCAGCCGCTTGGCATCGTTTCCTGAACTGGAATAATCCCTTATCATCACGATGCTTCCCTTGGACGAGAACCTCGACTCCGCAAGAGCTCACGGTCTCACTCACTAGCCGAAGTTTCAGCCAAGCGCTTGATCGAGATCTCGTGAAATGGTTGCGCCTCAAGGCATCTCCGCGCCGACCTCAAGAAACGCGATATGTCATCATGACTTGGGCAAATCAGGCCGTGGGGAACTCAACTCGCTCAAGAGGATCTTCTTCAACTGAGCGACCCTCTCTGGATTCTCCTTCGCCACATCATAGCGCTCTTCGTTGTCCGTCTTCAAATTATAGAGCTGGAACCGATTTTTCTTCCGATCCAGCTCCACCAGCTTCCATCCATCCCGCGAGATCAAGGCGGAGCGGCCCATCTTGCCGAACTGGTTGTTCACCACCACGTATTCATGCTCCTTCGACTGAGTTCCCTTCAGAAGAGTTTCTGCGTAGGATATGCTATCCTTCCCTTGGGGAAGCCTTCCACCCGTCAAATCAGCCAGGGTTCCCATGAAGTCGTAGTGGGTGCTGAGAAGGCCCGTGGTACTCCCGGCTTTGATCCGATTCGGCCAGCGGACAATCATGGGAACCTGCATACCTCCCTGGTAGCCGCTCCGCTTCAAGCCTGCCCGCCCGGCGGCACCATCGAAAACATCACCACATTCGGAAGTTCGCCATTTCTTATCGGTCAGATTTGCCTTCTCTCCATCAGGCAGCAGCTGCTTTGCGTAGCTGGGTTTCGGACCATAGTATAACTCGTGACCATTGTCGGAGGTGAAAAAGACGACGGTTTTTTCATCCAGGCCAAGCATCTTGAGTTCCGCCATGATGAGGCCCACATGATCGTCAAGCATCCGAACCATGGAAGCATACTTCTTCTCGCCCAAGCTTAAGCGCTCATCGTCAGCATAATCAGGATGCAACTCAGGAATGGCCACCGGTCCATGAGGAAGCTGAGTGGAATGCTGAAGATAGAACCGCTCATCCTTATGATCGCGAATGAATTTCAGGATCCCTTCGATGAAGACATTCTCCGAATAAGTTTCTCCTCCTTCGCCAACCGGTTCGTCACCCTCCTCCGACATCCGCCCGCAGTCGGCACGGGTGTTCCCCTCGAGCTCGAAACGCTGACCATTTCTCCAGAGATACGGCGGATAAAACCCGTGGCAACGGGTATGGTCATAGTAGCCTTCGTGAAAATCCCAACCGAAGCGCTCGACTTGCTCCGCCCAAGTCGTGAAACCTCGGTCCAACTTGCCGAACTGGGCTGTCCTATATCCTGCCCCTTGCGCGACTTCCGCAAGAAAGACTTCTTCAGGGTGAACCGGATAACTCTCCGCTTTCAGTTTCGCAAAACGTTTCTGATACTCTTCCTCGCTGATCTTTCCCGCATCGCGCTCGATGACCAGTCCGGAGCCCGTTTGCTTCCAACCTCCGATCCGTCCGTCGTGAAGACCGGTAAGCAGGCACCATCGTGACGGTGCGCAATAAACGGCACCATAGTAATTGGTAAACTTCATCCCTTCCCTTGCCAGAAGGTCAATATTCGGGGTCTTGACCAATTTCTGGCCGTAGCAACCCAGCATCCCGATTCCGAGGTCATCCGCGAAGATCATGATGACATTCGGTCGATCACGATTATCAGCCCCCCTCACCACCATTAGCAACCCAACTGCGAGCAATACGTTTATCAACTTTCTCATGATTTCAAAATACATCGATTCGTTTCGAGCCAACCACCAGGGCAGACATAACGGGACCACACCATCACCGCCGACTCAATAATGGTCAATGCTGCTTTCGAATGCAGAGAAGTCCGATGAAATTGAGGAGGGGAAAAATCAAAAGGAAGAAGTAACCCGGGCCATATTCGAACTCAGGATCCGCTGCTTGACCCGAGGCGTATTGCATCCAGAGCATACAACCGCAGACGGCAATCGTCGCCATCGCAGAAGCGCAGATTCCCACCCACCAAAGCAGCCGGGACCTCCCCAGCACATTCACCAGAAATGGCGAGGCCATGGTAATGACGGCCCCGAGAACCAAGCCCGCGATGAAGAAGCGGAGAAAATCATCGAGATAGCCCGCGTGTCCGGATTCATAGATCGCCCTCCAAACCTCGTATCCCCGGGTTTCCAGCATTCTCTCTCCATAGGGATCAAAACTCCGATACTCCACCAATCCCTGAAAGAGGCCAAAAGCCACAACCGCCGCGATCAAAAATCCCAGCGCCACCACATCGCTCTTTCTCGCTTTCAGCAGCGCCTCCTTCCCGTCACTCCCACGACGAGACCCAGCACTCCCAAACCAATCACTCCCCAATCCCCTGCGATGGCATAGCCCGTTACCGGCGAACGCTTCGGAATATCCACTTCCGCCAACATCCAACCACGGGTCAGATGATCCCCCGCATCATCCCGAATTTCCTGTTTCACCCCGGTGTCGGGATGGCCTGTCGTTCCCACCGAGTTCACAGCCGCGCTCACTCCTGAGTTCGCACAGCGAATCATCGGACGACGCAATTCAATCGACCGGAACTTCGCATTCGCAAAATGCTGAGCCGCCGCGGGGCTCTCCTTGAACCAGCCATCATTGGTGACATTCACGATCAACTGAGGCCCGGTTCGGACGAACCTGCGCATCAGTCTCGGCACGGTGTCTTCGAAACAAACCGTCGGCAGCAATTCAATCTCCTCGCCATCGATCATGGTCGGCAGTGGATCAAAGCTCTCGCCCATCGAAAACGATCCACCGAACTCAACACCCGCCTGCTGTTCGTAGAGTTTCTTGAGGAAAGGCAGCTTCTCCACCAGAGGAATGTACTCTCCAAAAATCACCAGGTGATGCTTCCGGTAGGTCGTCAGCCCACCATCCGGTGGCAAGACCACCATCGAATTCCAAACCCGGGCGCGCTCCTTCATCACCAGGTCGTCGCCAAAGTATTCACCTTCGATCTCGTTGAGACCCATCACCACGGTGAAATCCCCGGACTCCCTCACCCGGTTCAAGGTCAGCATGTTCTCATCCCACATTCCCCAGGTGCCGTCATCCGTGCGGATCACTCGACCTGTTAGAGAGGATTCCGGCCACATGATCCAGTCCGGCCTCCGCAGTTCGATTTCCTCTCCCCGCTCTGCCGCTTCACGAAAACGCTCTTCATCCTGCCGCTCGATCTCCTGCAGCGCGGCAAGCGTGTCCTCTTCATAGGCCATGTGAATTTTCTCGGGCGACCACAGGCGTTGAGCTGCATCCTGCGGGATATTCAGCTGCACCAGCAGTGCCTTCAATCGGACACTCTCGCCCTTTCCGGTCGTATGAAGCCTCCAAACGCCGTAGCAAAAGCAGAGCGCGATCAACAAGGCGGCCGTCGCAAAATCCGCATGGGGCCGGATCTTCCCTTCGCGAGCTTCCGTCCAAAGCCGTCGGCCGGTCTGCACCATCACCGCCTGAAGGAACACCGGCACAAACGACAAGGCACAAAGACCTAACAAGTCGGCCGACTGAGCCATCACCGGGGTGTCGTGGAAAGCCGTCGCCAGCGGGTTCCATCCGAAGCCGGTGAACAGCCAACCCCGCAGCCATTCCAACGAGGCCCACAAAGCTGCCAATGCGAATGCCACCCGGATCGAAGCGGCCGAAACCTTCCAGTGACTCGATTTCATCTGCGACTTTTCACGCAGCTTCCGCTCCAAACTCGTTTCCCCGGCAGGAACTTCAACAACCGCCCAAGGATTCGCCCACTTCGCCGCAAAGGCACCCCAGAGTCCGACGAACAAGGCCAGATACATCGACAACGCCACCCAGCCCACGCCGCTCACGACCGACAACCAGTGCAAGCTCAATAAGAAGTAGGCTACCCCGCCGATCCAACCGATCCCAAACCCCTTCCAGCCCGGCCGCTTGCCCTTCACCGACCACAACACCACCAGCAGTGGCAAAAGCACCACCCACACCAGGCCGCCGAAGTCAAACGGCGGCAGCGTGAGCGCCATTCCCAATCCGGAAATGATCGCCCCAAGGAGTCGTAGCAATCGAAGTTTCATTCAAAAATTTGGACCGCGGTGGCAGAGTGAGTCTTCGAACGGCGACACCGCTTTCAACTCACCGGACGGTTTTCTGATATCGGTCGACGCCTCTTGAAAACGAGCGATCTTCAAGCAGCACGAGAGCGGTGTCGCCGTTTCACTCTGCCACCGCGCTCCAAAGCCTTCGGCTACCATCCATGAACGACTCATGCCTGGCTTCGCTTCAGCGCATCCGCTTCGATCGCTGACCAAAGGTTGTCGAGACCGGTCGCCACCCGCGCCTTGGCATCCGCCAACTCGCCACCCGGGTCCGTCTTGCCAAACAGGTAGAACTTGATCTTCGGCTCGGTGCCCGATGGACGCACGGCAAAGGATCGGCCGTCCGCAAGCTCGACGAAGAGCATGCCTTCCTTCGGCAACTCATCGCCTTCCTCATCGAAGAGGTCCTGTGTCTTGAAATCGCGAACGCGCTCAACTGCCGAGCCATCCACCTCCGTCGGTGGATCATTCGAGTAGGAGGCTGCCAGCGCCTGAATCTTTGCGGCGCCATCGGCGCCTTCCATCACCATCGCCTTGCCACGCTCCTCATGGTAGCCGAACTCCGAGTAGATATCGTCTAGCAGATCCGGCAAAGTCGTGCCGACCGATTTCGCATATGCCGCCACTTCCGCAAACATCACAGCCGCGCCGTTTGCATCCTTGTCGCGCACGAAATCACACCCGAGGTACCCATAACTCTCCTCTCCTCCGAACAGGAAGAAGCGCGAATACTCCAGACGCAGCTTGCGCGTCGTATCCTCGTCCAGCGAACGGTAGTCGCCCTTCTTATCGGCAGGAATTGCGTCCTCATACTTCTTCAGCTTCGAAGCGATGTATTTGAACCCTGTCAGCGTGTTCACCACACCCAGGCCGAACTTCGCGGCAATCGCACTCTGCAGTTCGGTCGTGACGAAGGTCTTCACAAAAATCGCGCGCGCCCGGGTTGCATCGTTCAACCACCCGATATCAAAAGCGGCCTTCGCCCGGTACCAGGCCATCAGCGATCCGATCTGATTGCCTGTCAGCAAGCGCATCACGCCCTTCCCATCGCGGGCCACCACGCCCATCCGGTCGGAATCCGGGTCGGTGCCGATCACGATCTCCGCTCCCTCTTTTTCCGCCAAATCGACTCCCATCTGCAAGGCCGGAGCATTTTCCGGATTCGGTGACGCCACCGTCGGGAAGCGACCATCCCGAACCTCCTGCTCGGGCACGGTCATCACCTCGAATCCCAGCTCCTTGAGCATCGGCACCGTGATCTGGCCGCCCGTTCCGTGAATGCTCGTAAAGACCACCTTCGTGGAAGCTCCCTCAAGCAGGGCCGGCTGCATCAGCAGCGACTTGAGCTTGTCCATGTATTCGCGATCCGCATCCGCACCCAGAATCGTCACCGACCCCTGCTCGGACTCCGGCAGCGCGTCGTAGCGCTCGCTCATGATCGCATTCACTTCCTTGATGATCGCCGAGGCATGAGGCTCGACGATTTGCGCGCCGTCATTGAAATAGGCCTTGAATCCATTGTCGTGCGATGGGTTGTGGCTTGCTGTTAGAACCACACCCGCATCCGCATTCAGCGCACGCACGGCAAACGAAAGCTGCGGCGTCGAGCGCGCATCGTCGAAGAGATAGGCATCGCATCCGAGGTCCGCACAAACCTTGGCGCAGAACTCCGCGAAGTCGCGTGAGAAGTGACGTGTGTCGTGCGCGAAGACCATGCGCGGTTTCCGGCCGGCACCGACATGGGCTTTCACATAGGTGATCATCCCGCGCACCGCACGAGAGACATTGAAAAAGTTCATCGTCGCCGTGCCCGCACAGGGATGCTCCGGCCGATCGTTCGGCCCACCGACTCCCTGCTCCACCTTCGTCACCACCCGCCCGATCGTGCGTCCCCGCAGACCACCCGTCCCGAATGCCAGTGTCTTGAAAAACCGGTCGTTCAATTCCTGCCACTCGCCTGCCTCCGCCAGCTCCGCAATCGCCGCGGCTGGCACCGGGCTGGCGGCGCCGGAAAGCAGCAGGTCGATATTCCTTCGGGAACTTTCAAGGAGGTCTCCGTTCTGGGTGGCTTGGTCGAGAGTCGCTGAGAGGTCGTTCATTTCTGGCTGGATGCTAGCGAGCTTCTCGATCATGGCAATGCCTAGACATGCGAGATGCCTTTGATGCCGCAATTGCCCGGCGACAGCCCCTACCGGACGCCCATACCAATGCGTTCCGCCTGATCGACGACTCTGGCGACCGCTTCCCAGGCATTGAGCTGGAAGAGCTTGCAGGCCATTGGCTGCTATCCACGCGCGACGCCGCCATCCCCGACGACCTGAAGCGCCACCTTCGAGAATCCGGCCGCAGCGTCTACTGGAAACGCCTCGATCAGCACCAGAAAGAGTCGCCCACCCATCTTTTCGGTCCTGCACGGACCGAGCCGTTCACCATTCTTGAAAATGGTGTCCGCTTCGAACTTTCGTTCCAGTCCGGCTACTCTCAGGGCATCTTCCTCGACCAGCGCGACAATCGCCAGACCCTCCGCCAGCGCATGCGCCCCGGTGCCACGCTGCTGAACACCTTTGCCTACACCGGAGCTTTCTCGGTCGTCGCCGCCCTTGGTGGAGCCGAAACCACCACCCTCGATCTCTCCCAACCCTACCTCGACTGGGCCAAGCGAAACTTCGAACTCAATGACATTGCCCCCCCGACCCAGCACTTCTGCAAGGGCGACACCTTCCACTGGTTGCGCCGTTTCGCAAAACAGGGTCGCAAGTTCGACGGTATCGTCCTCGATCCCCCGACTTTCTCCCGCGACAAGGACGGCAAAGTATTCCGGGTCGAGAAGGACTACACCCGCCTCGTCGAACTCGCGGCCGCCTGTCTCGCCCCCGAAGGCGTTCTTCTCGCCTGCACCAACTGTCGACAACTCGAACTCCGAAATTTCGAAAAGCAGATCCGGGCCGGCTTCTCCCGTCGCGTGAAAATCGAATCCGCCCCCATGCCCTTCGACTTCACCGGCGAGCACTATCTCAAGTCGCTTTGGGTCGAATAGGGCGCACTCCAACAAAAAAACACCCGCCGAGCCCTCAAGCTCAAGACGGGTGTTTTTCGAAATCCTACCATCATCCCTTACTCATTGGGCCTCGGTGGCTCGACATCTTCAAGCGGGCGGAACCTTTGAGGTCCCATCTGCAATCGGATTCCGTCGCCAGCGAAATCCATGTTGATGTTCACCTTGTCGATGCGTTCACGGATGTCATCAGGCACTGCCGCCTTGTCCTGTTCGGTATCATACGGCCCTTCCCAGACCAGCTTCCCGGCCTTGTCGAAAACGCGGACTTCCTTACTTCCTTCCACGCTCTTCACTTCGACGCTGCCTTGGTCATCGAGCAAACGAACGCTGCTCTCGGCCTTCAGATGGTCGAAATCGATTCCTCCTCCACCAGCCCGCATTTTCTCCATCTTTTTCAAGATGTCGCGCTGCCAGTCGTCCTGAATTCCCGCACCTTCGTTCAGCTGACCCAGACCGTTCATTCCCTGCTCCATGGCCTGGCGCATCAGGTCGGCGTGCTTTTCAGGAAGCTTGCCGAGCAGATTCTCCAGATCGTCAGCACCGCCAAAGGCCATGCCCGCCTGCGGCAAATCCGGCGCCGCACCGAGGTTCACCGAGAGCTCTTTGCGCTCCCCGCCATGAACCACCTCAAGCTTCACCCGGTCACCCACGGCATGCTTCTCGACCTCGACGCGAACCTGATCGGAAGAACCGACCACCACGCCATTCACACGAGTGATGATATCATTCACCTTCAGGCCGGACTTTTCAGCCGGACCACCCGCCACCAGATCGCTAACGACCAGGCCTTCGCCTGCTGCGAGTTTCAGATGACTGGAAAGGATGTCCGGAACCGGATCCAGAATCACTCCGATGTAGGGACGATCCAGGTCTTCCACCGGCACCGGCACGGCCTTGGGTGCCTCGAGTTCGGGCACTGCCAATTCCACCCTGACTTTCGGACCCGCAGCTTTGCGCTCGGCCGGCACATTCCTTGGCGGAATCGGCTGGGCCTCGACCGGTGGTTCAATCGCCTGCAAGGGACAAGCCATCGCCCCAAGCAACAGGATTTGTCGAAATGATGTCTTCATATAATCAGTTGATACTCTACTACTAGAAGCGCCGTAGTTCGGCGCATTTGTTCAATTTCAATCTATTCTCTCCGGCACCATCAGGTACTCCACCCTCGGCACTTCAACGGAAACTTCCTCGCCCTTCTCATTGAGAAAATTCACCACATCCTTGTAGACGACCCGCACCACACGCATGGGCTTGCGGTCATCCGACCACATCACACCGAGGTCATCCGTGCCACTCACGCCACGATCAAAGGACGCCGGGACAAATGCGCCCGAAGTCACCTTCGAGGGAGCGGCACGGTGATTCACCACCTTCGACTCCTCCTGGGGTGGACTCACCATCAGCGCCGATAGACCTCCGGCCAGCGCCACCGCTGCGGCAGCCGCCCACCACTTCGTGCGCGGGGCCTTCTTCTCTTCCACCACAGCTGAACCTCCGGGAAAGAGCACGACTTTCTCGTCCACGGGAAAGGGAACCTGATTCACGACGCCGGCCAGTCGCTCGGTCAACTCGTCACTCAAGCCCGCCGGCTGCAACTTCGATGTCGCCGCCTCAACCGGACGGCACGCCATTTCTGTCTCCTGCAATGTGCCGGCAACTGCTCCCGTGAAACGATCAAGCAGTGCATCATTCAGCGCGGCCGGACGCATGTCCTGCAATTGCGCTTCAAGTTCCTGGAGGTCGGATTCCATGTCGTGTTTCAAATTGATAGATCACCTTTGCGGCGGGCTCCGCCGAGTTTCTTCTTCAGGGCTTCAAGCCCATAGCGATACCGTGAAGCGGCCGTGTTTGGGGAAATATCGAGCGCCTCACCGATCTGAGCAAAGGTCCGCTCACCCCAAATCTTCATCACGATCACTTCGGAAAACTTGTCAGGCAGCTCTTTCAATCCTGCCTCGATCAGCTCGCGACTCTCATCATCCGACGAGTCACTGTCGAACCACGGATCAAATCGATCGCCCGAGATCCCCACTTCATCCGTCGTCACCAGATCCTCGCGACGGCGCCGGCGGTCATCTTTCCGACCGAGGTCGATCGCGAGACGGCGCAGCGTGGTGTAGAGATAGGGCATCCAGGCCTCCTGGCCACCGGTGAATTCACCCGACTGGAGTTTCCCAACAAGCTTCACCAAGGCATCCTGAAAAATGTCTTCGGCATCCTCGCTCGATCGCGTCTGTTGACGTGCGAAAAGCAGCAGGCGTGGTCCCATTTCCTGCAACCACGCGCGCCACGCGGTTGCCGATGGGGATAGGTTCTTGGCAGGTGATTCAGTCACGGACGATGGATCTTTTCGGGTTTCCATGCTTTGAGCGACACGACGCGATCAATTTGTTTTGTCAATCTCCACGCCCTCAACCCCGGGCTCCCCAAGCCTTGGCCAAAGCCCTGCCTGTCGGAGAGTCCGCAAGTTTCGCCAGCTCACCCGGAGTCCCCGTCGCCACAACCCGACCACCCTCTTTTCCCCCACTTGGACCGAGGTCAATCACGTGGTCTGCCGCCCCGATGACATCCAACTGGTGCTCGACCACCAATACGCTGTGTCCGGCTTCCCGCAATCTCATGAAGGCTCCGAGCAATCGCTCGACGTCGCCGAAATGCAGACCCGTCGTCGGCTCATCAAAGAAATAGAGCGTGTGCGGAGCCGCCGGCTTCGAGAGCTCGACCGCCAGTTTCAGGCGCTGCGCCTCTCCTCCGGAAAGCGTATTCGCCGGCTGACCGAGCCGCAGATAGCCCAAACCGAGTTCTTCCAGCGTATCAAGCAGCCTCTTCAACTTCGGCACCACGCCGAACACTCCCGCTGCTTCGCTCACACTGAGATCCAGCACGTCAGCGATGTTCAGCCCTTTAAAGGTCAGCTCGAGCGTCTCGCGATTGAATCGACGCCCGCCGCATGCCGTGCAGGCCACATAGGCATCGGGCAAAAAGTGCATCTCGATCTTCAGACGCCCCGCCCCCTCGCATTTTTCACAGCGACCTCCCCGTGTATTGAAGCTGAATCGTCCCGCCCCATAGCCCCGCTGTCGTGCCAGCGGCAGCTTCGCAAAAAGCTGGCGAATCAAATCAAAAGCTCCGGTAAAGGTCGCCGGATTCGACCTCGGACTGCGGCCAATCGGCGACTGATCGACAATCACCGCCTTGCCCAGATGCTCGAAGCCCTCAATCGAATCATGCTCCCCCGGCCGATCCACCGAGCCATGGAAATGCCGCTTCAAGGCACGCATCAGAATATCGTCCGCCAGCGTCGACTTCCCACTGCCGCTCGGCCCCGTCAAACAAACCAAGCGCCCCAGCGGAATCCTCACCTCCAGCTCCTGCAAATTATGCTCCCGCGCCCCTTTAATCACGATCTCCTCGTTCAACAACGAAGCCTCTCCTTTCAAAACCGCTATCTCAGCCCTCTTCCCACCCGACTCCAGCCACTGCTTCGTCGGCGAATCATCCCCCAATTCCTCCAGCGGCCCGTTCGCCAGCAACAGCCCACCATGTTTCCCCGCCCCGGGGCCCAGCTCCACCACCCAATCCGCCGCTCGGATGATCGCCTCATCGTGTTCTACGACAACCACCGTATTCCCCCGATCGCGCAAGCGCTTCAAGGCCTCGATCAGCTTCCCGGTATCCTCGGCGTGCAGCCCGATACTCGGCTCATCGAGGACATACAGTACCCCTGTCAGACCGCTTCCCAACTGCGTCGCCAGCCGGATCCGCTGGGCCTCTCCACCGGAAAGCGTGCCACTTGATCGATCGAGTCCCAAATACCCCAGCCCCACCTCGTCGAGGAAACCGATCTTCTCCTGCAGCTCCTCCACCAGCCGCCCACAAATCGCCGCCCGGTCTTCCGGCACCTTCACTCCCTCCAGCCACTCCAACGCCTCTTCCACCGGCAGCTCACAGAAATCCATGATCCCCAGCCAACTTGGCCCCTCGATCCTCACTGCCAGAATCGACTCCTTCAATCGCCGCCCCTCACACACCCGACAAGCCCGCTCCGCCATCACCCGCCCAATCCGACGCTTCACGGCCTCCGACGGCGCCGACATCCACTTCCGCTCCGCCTCCGGACACAGGCCCTCATACTTCTTCAGCTGCTTCTTTTTTTCAGCCCCGACCTTCCACCCGGTGTCGATTTCACCCCCATAAAAAACCAACTGCCGGGCCTCTTCCGGTAACTCCGCAAAACTCGCATCCTCCGCCAGACCATACATCCGCAACACCGCCGCCGCCTCTCGAGCAAACATCTTTCCCCGCTGCGCCTTCGGCTTCCACCAACCCGTCACCGCCCCATCGACCAAGGGCTTATTCACATCGTCGATCAGCAAACTCGGATCGCAAAAGCGCTCCGTCCCCAAACCCTCACACCCCCGACACGCCCCCAAATGGGAATTGAAGGAAAAGTGGCGCGGGCTCAACTCACTGAGGGTGAACCCCGTCTTGGCGTTTCGATAGCTCGTTTGAAACGAACGTTCCTTCCAATCATTCGATCCAAGCGCCTGTGACAACACCTTGGCTTCCGTGCCGCATATTCGTAGCACGGTTTCCACCGAATCCGCCAGTCGCGACGCGACCCCCTCCCTGACCACCAAGCGATCCACCACCACTTCCACACTGGCCACTGCCTCCGGCCACGTCTGCTCCGCCTCCTCCAAATCCAGCACTTCTCCATTCACCCTCACCCGCACGAAGCCCTGTCGCCGTAGATCCCCCAACAACTGCGCGGCATCAGCGGCCTCCTCTTTCGGCACCGGCGCCAGCAAGATCAGCTTCGTCCCCTCCGGCTCCGCCGCCAGCGCTGCCACCATGTCCGCGGAACTCATCTTCTCCAACTTCTCTCCGGTCTTCGGGTCATGCGGAGTTCCCGCCGCCGCCCACAGCACCCGCAGATGCTCGTAAATCTCCGTCACCGTCGCCACCGTCGACCTTGGATTGAGCCCGCCGCTGCGCTGCTCGATCGCGATCGCCGGGCTCAAGCCCTCGATGGCATCCACATCCGGCTTTTCCAGCTGATCGAGAAACTGCCGTGCATAGGCCGAAAGCGACTCCACAAAGCGCCGCTGGCCCTCTGCGAAGAGCGTATGAAAAGCTAGCGACGACTTCCCGCTGCCGCTCGGCCCCGTCATCACAATCAACTTTTCCCTGGGAAACTCCAAACTGAGATTCCTCAAATTATGCTGTCTCGCGCCACGGATCCGGATCACTCCCGTAGCCTCCACCTTCCACCCTAAGCCTGCCAAGCCACAATCACGGACACGGATATCAGGATTCGAAAGCCCAAGGGGATCCTCCCTCGAACTCGATGGCTTTCGATGTCCCGAGGACCATCGATCGCCCGGGCATCTCGACCACCCCTGCCCCGTACACGATCGCCGAAGTCGAGCAATGCCCGTGCGCCATCGCGAGAACGAGCAGGCAAACAGGCGCCTACTCCCCTTGCTTCTCCATCATCTGCTCCGTCATTTTCACCCCCATCATCTGAAACTCCTTCATCTGATCCTGATACTCGAAAAAGGCCTCTTTTTGTGGTTCGCTCAGGAAGTCGACTTCATTCCTCAGCATTGCCTGCTGACTTTCCCAGGACTCCTCGAAGCGCTCACTCAGATTTCCCTTTCCCACTTCCAGGATGGCATTCTTGCCAGAGAAATCCGCGAGTCCCGGCTGGGTGCGAGCCTTATGCATCGCTTCGATCAACTGGGATTCGGTCGTCTCATCCATCGCCGCATTCTTGGCACTCATCGTCGCGCGCAGGCCTTCAAGCTGCTGCCGCTCCGGCAAGCGCTCCTTATAGGACTGATACGCTTCGAAATCTTCCTCGTTGTTCAGGAACGTCTTGATGTCCTCTTCACTCTCCCGGTTGCGCTTGGTCATCTCCTCGACAAGCGCCGCGCGTTCTTCCGCTTTGGCACTCATCAGCTTCATGCTGATCTCCTGCTGATTCATCATCTCCCTACCCAGCAAGTCGCGGAAATGCTTCTCCTCCTCCTCGCTTAAATCCAGCGATTCGACATAATCCTCATACATCATGGCAACCGCCATCTTCACCCCCTGACTCATCATCGATTTCCCGGCGGGATTCTCCCACATCTTGCGGAGGCTCTTGGAAAAACCTTCCTTTTCCTCCTGCAATTCATCGCTCGGATGCTTCTCGCTCCGGCTCAGCGGCCTCTCCCGCTCCGGCAGCCCATCGCCCGAGGAAAGAATGGGATGGTTCGCATCGGCGTGGATCCTGAGCGCTCCCTCTGACTCATGCTTCTCTCCGCCGAGACGCCATTCCTGAATCCCCGCCGTTACCGCCACGGAGCCAAGCACCAAAACCGCCACATGTGAGTTTTTCATTTCCCACTCCTAGACCTCCCTACCCGAAACGTCGACAAGCAAGATCACGGGGTTCTTCCGCCGGCAAACCCCGAGCGAAGCACCCGGGCAGAGCCCTTTTGAAAACGATCGACTCCTCTATCGCCGCCAGGCCCCTACCACGACGCCGAGCCCTCCCACGAGGAAGATCACAGGAAACCAGAGCGAGTAACCCGGCGCCTTGGACTCACCGGCCAGCACTGCGAGTCCGGGGTCGGCACGATTCACATGACAGTCCTGCACCGAGCCTGCGGGATACTTGTCCATCAGCATGGACACCTCGGTTTCGCGGCTGCTCCAGGAGCTTCCGCGCAGCCGGTAGCGATTGCTCTTGTACTCCTGTCCGTCCCATTCGTAGGAATACAGCACTTGGAAGCTGACTTCCACCGGTCGCCCGGGATCCACCTGCCGCTGCTCCATCCCGGATTCAAGAATCACACAGGGGACCACCGGCCAGTGGTCGATCGAGCTTGCCCGCAGATAGCTCCGCCCCATCAGCCAGGTGAACACTCCGCCCGCCAAGGCCAGCATCAACCCGATCACTGTCAGATAAACTCGCGCTCCTGTATTTCGCTCAGCCATGCGCCCTCCCCATAGCCGCTCCCCCAGCCAAGACCAACGCTGAATCTTGACGACCCGACAGTTAGAACCCTCTCCAAGTGAGAAAGAATGGGGAAACAGGACATCCCCCCCTTTAAGAATACCCTTCCCATCGGCCTCATCGCTCTCATCATTCCCCATCAAGTGCCACGAGACTCTTCCGACCTTTTTCAAAACATCCGACGTCGATCGCTAACAGGCATTCTCACGGTGCTCTGGATCATCGTTCCCTACGGCCTGCTCCAGCACATTGCGATCCGTGAAATCTTGTGGGTCAAGCCGAGCGCCTTCGACCTCGCCATCCCGGTCAACTTCCACAGTTTATGGTTCTACCTGACCTTCTACGGCCTACTCGGATGGATCGGTCTGGTTATTGATGATCGAAGCTTCAAGCGATACATTCGAAGCATCTGGTGGACGGCACTCATTTCCCACATCGTCTTCTTTCTGGTCCCGAACGGTGTCACTCGCGAAGCGATCCAAGCCGACTCCGCCCCCCTCGTCTATCAGTGGCTCGTCGCAGCTGATCAGCCGCGCAATGCTTTCCCATCCCTTCATGCCTCCCTCTCGGTGCTCGCCGGGCTGGCCGCCAACGC
Source organism: Haloferula chungangensis (assembly GCF_042664875.1). Classification (NCBI taxonomy): domain Bacteria; kingdom Pseudomonadati; phylum Verrucomicrobiota; class Verrucomicrobiia; order Verrucomicrobiales; family Verrucomicrobiaceae; genus Haloferula; species Haloferula chungangensis. Next base: position 241,411 of record NZ_JBHTBS010000003.1, read on the forward strand.
TTCGAGCTCACTGCACCCGACCCTTAAAATCGCCGCCTGGATCTGGATTGTTGGCATTCTCTGGTCGACCATTGCCCTCCGCCAGCACTACGCCGTCGACCTCATCAGCGGCAGCATTCTGGCTACAATCACCTGGTGGCTCGTCAGCCGCAAACAAGGCTGACGAAGGCATGAGGGATGAACACCCGGGTATCCAAGCTCACCCTCCATCGGGAGGAAACCCCGATGCCTCCACCCACCCCCCTTCTTTAAATTTCGCGGAGTCTCGCGCGTTTTGCTTGCTCATCCATCGCTAAAGCAAACTCACCCGATCACTCCCTGCGCTTTCCCCTTTCCCGATGCCTCGCCCCGGTCTACCAAAGCGGCGTGAGCACTTTCGCCGAACAACTACAGCAGGACCTCAAGGACGCCATGAAGGCCAAGGACAGCCTCCGCCTTGGAGTCATCCGCGCCCTCAAAACCGCCATGACCAATGCCGCCATCGAAAAAGGCGGCCTCGGCACGGAGCTCGATGAAGCCGAATCCACCGCAGTCGTCCGCAAGCAACTCAAACAACGTCAGGACTCGGCCAAGCAGTTCACGGACGCCGGACGTGAAGAACTCGCCGCCAAGGAGAACTCCGAAATCGCCATCCTCGAAGCCTACCTGCCCGCCCAACTTGGCGCGGACGAAGTCGTCGCCATCATCGAGGCGGCCATCGCGGAAACCGGTGCCTCCAGCAAGGCCGACATGGGCAAGGTGATGAAGCTCGTGCAGGAAAAGGTCGCTGGCCGTGCCGACGGCAAAACGATCTCCCAAGAGGTTGCCAAACGCCTGGCCTGATGCCCTGCGCCGCCATCATCGTCGCCTCCGGAAAAAGCCGGCGGATGGGTTTCGACAAACTCGCCGCCGAGCTCAAGGGCGTGTCGGTGCTGCGTCGCAGCGTGATGGCCTTCATGAACGCCCCGGGGATCGATCACGTCATCGTGGTCTGCCCGCAGGAGAGGTTCGACGCCCTGCTGACAGGTGATTTCCCCAAGCCTCTAACAAGAGTCGATGGCGGCAAGGAACGTCAGGATTCCGTAAAAGCCGGACTCATGGCCCTCAGCGCTCGCGACGAACTGGTTGCCGTTCACGATGGCGCACGCCCGCTGGTCAGCGTCGAAGCCATCGAGCTCTGCATCATAGAAGCCCGACAGCATGGAGCCGCTACCCTGGCTCGTCCGATCACCGAGACCATCAAGAAGGCCGACCTCGATCTCTTCAGTCACGAAGGCATTGATCGCAGTTCGCTCTGGTTCACTGAAACTCCTCAGATATTCAAAAGCGAGCTCTTGAGAAGTGCCTACGCCCACATCACGACCCACGGGATGGTCGCCACCGACGAAGTCACTGCGATGGAAGCGCTCGGCATCGGGACCAAGCTCGTGGCCTCTCCGGGCCCGAACATCAAGATTACCCACCAGGCCGACATCGATCTCGCCACCGCCCTGATCTCCTGAATGCAGGCCAATTACCAGATTCTCCGTAGTTCAGCCGGCTTTCGGATCGGCTTCGCCCGACTTCCGGATAGCGAATGCGCAGCCGTGTCGATCCACATTCCCGCAGGCAGTCGTGACGACCCACCAGGGCAGGCAGGACTCGCCCACTTCGTGGAGCACATGATTTTCAAGGGCACCGAGAAGCGTGACGCGCGGCAGATCAGCATCGAAACCGAAGACGTCGGAGCCTCACTGAACGCCTCCACCTCTGAAGACCAGACGGTTTATGAGGCTCGCGGCGATGCCTCCACGCTCCCGCTGCTCGTTGATATCCTGTGCGACATGGTCTGGCACTCGACATTCCCCGAAGACGAGATCCCCCTGGAGCGCGATGTCATTGCGGAAGAAATCGTGATGTACCAGGAGTCTCCCTCCGAACACATCAGCGACCTGATCTCCAAAGCCCTCTGGTCCCCTCACCCGCTGGGTGAGTCTGTCTCCGGCACCCTGGCCAGCATCAGGCGCATCGATCGCAAGGCACTCCTTTCTTTCTCCCAACGCCATCACCGGCGGGAAGACGTCGTCATCTCCGTGGCCGGTCCTTTTGAAGAAGCGGAAGTCCTCCAGCTCTTCGAAGCCCACCTTCCTCCATCCACGCCGCGCGTCGAAGCCCCGAGCTATCAGATTGGCAATCATTCACGAAAGCAGGAGATCGAAGGGCGAGACACCCTGCAGGTCCAACTGGCACTCGGCTACGCCAGCTTCGGCCTCCACGATCCGCGACGCCATGCGCTCCGACTGCTCGCCATGATCCTCGGCGAAGGCGCGAGTTCACGGCTTTTCCAGGAGCTGCGCGAAGACCGCGGCCTCTGCTATCAGGTATGCTGCGATGTCACCCTTTTCGACGACACCGGCGCTCTGGTCATCCATGCCGGCCTCGATCCCGCATCCCGCGATGAAGCGCTTGCCTGCATTTACTCCCAACTCGCCGAGCTCTCTACCAAGGGCCCGAACGATGCCGAACTTGCCCGAGCCAAACGCCTAACAGCAAGCTCCTCACGTGCCGCGATGGAATGCACCGCAGCCCACGCCGAATGGGTCGGCGAATGCCTCATCCAGCACAATCAGATCATCCGTCCCCGTGAGGCGCTTGAGCTGATCAATCAGGTCACGGCGGACGAAATCCGCGATGTCGCCGCATGCTTGTTCGTCCCCGCCAATGAAGCACTTGCCGAGATCAGGCCGGCCTGAGGCGGCAGATCAATCGTCGAAATCATCGGAGAGATACTTCTCAACGCCCATCCCGCTGATCGCCTTGCCTTTGTAAATCAGCGTGAAGCGGCCGCCGGTTTCATTCGCCAACTCGTTCATCGCATCCGCCGCCTTTCCCGGGCATTCCAAAGCAATCGTATCCACCGGGACCGATCCCTTGTTCATGAGGTCGACCTGATTCAGCGTGTAGTCGAGATCCGACGGTTCACCGTCCGAGAGCATGTAAATCGTGTCCGGCTGCGGCGTCATGGAGAACGCCATTTTCAGGGGAGAAAACCACACTGTGCCCCGACCAAGACTCATCCCGCTCACTTCCTTGCTGAAGGCGGCTTTCACCTGATCCGTCGCCGGGTGCCAGGCGATCGGAGGCGGTTCATTCAGGCCGTTCCAGCCATTGTCCTCATGTTTCGGACCTTCCGTTTCGATCGTCCACGCCGTCCGTGCAAAGAACACCACATTGAAAGCCGTCCCCGTTTTGAGGGCACTGATCGAGCGAAGCAGTTCCTTTTTCGCCGCATCGAGACGCGTGCCACCACCTTCCGCATTCGACCTCATCGATTCCGAAAAGTCGACGATGTAGACGACCCGCCTGCCAGGTCGGGGCGTGCCGAAAAACGATGAACCGCCGCCACCATCGCCGTCGCCATCACCAGCGCCAAACCCAGCGGTGAAGTCATCATCGATGCCGAACAAGGTTGTTGGATTCGATTCTTCCGGCATCGGCACATTGACCGGCGCCTCCACGGCGGCCGCGATGACCCGAGCCATCGATGAGCTTGCGCTTGTCGGCTTTGGCTTGGCACCAAGCGCCATGTCAGGACGGTCCACCGGATTTTCTTCCACCGGCGGAGGTGGTGCATAGGCCACAATCGTCTCCGTCGTCCTCTCCGTGAAGTGCAGGGAGATAAAATACAATATCCCAGCAATCAGCCCGATCACGATCAAGGCGACGACTACGGACTGGATCGTGTCAGCCCGCCTTTGACGGGAGAGAAGGACATCCAGCTGCGCTGCGTATTCAGCGACGTGCAGATCGTCGGGCCCTTCGGGCGAAATGAGAAGTTGGGACATGGCAGAGACTTAATGACTCGGCCACTCCATCACAGCGAATCCACCAGTGCCAGAGAAACCTAAAACACTGGCGGTTAAGTTCGTTTTGGGGTTCAGCGGGTCTGGAAATGCAGGCTAATTTGCCGTGCTCCGTTCACCTTGCGGTCATGCAGCGTGATCCCATCGAACTGCTGAAGCGCCTTCAGACCCGCCCTGATCCTCGGCAGCTCTTCCGCGAAATCCTCGGCATCGTTACCTAGGATCACTTCGGCATTGTCCTCAACCAAACTGATCATCTCATCGGTGAACTCCCGAAGGGTGTCCAGATCGAGTTCAAACCAGGCACCCTTCCTCGCTGCCTTCGCCTCCGCGCCGGCACGACCAATCAGATCGAGGGCCTGGGTTCGAGAAGTCGAGGCCACGAACCACTCGTCGTTGAGTGTGACCGATGGCTTCACGTCGTCCGAAAAGGCCGCGGCATCGAAGTACCAGGTGATCACATCATCCTTCTCCGAACTGGTCGGGACCAGCATGTTGATGTCAGGTGATCCGAGTTCCTTGGCTGACTTGAACATCGCACGAAGTGAGAGATCCACCTCCTTCCAGGCATCGGCGAGCTTGGAACGGTCGGTCACAGGAGCGACGAGCGATGCCCGCACAAAACGACCTCCTTCGACCAATTCCTGCGGTACTCCGGGAAATGGTGGCACGGCTGCATTGAGATCGACAACGAGCGCAGCTTCTTCTCCAAGTCCATCAGCAGCAGTACTAAGACCATCGTAGAACTTCAGGAAATCATCGCGGAATAGTTGGTCGAATGCCTCGAAGCCCTGCTTGAACTGCGCGAGATCCCCCTCTTCGATATCCGCCTCCATGAGCTTGCCGGTCAGGGCGTAGGCGGACTCGACCACTACCTTCATCAAGTCGCCGGCACGCTTGCTGTATTCCTCATCGCTCGCCCAGTTCGCGAACATCAGCACCCGGTCTCCTTCGCCAAGCGAGGCCAGCTTGTGATCTGCCGCGTAGTCGATGGCGCCGTTATCGACACCACCAAAGAGATCGAAGCGGGCACCACCATCGATAGTAATCAAGCCCCCGAACGTGCTGGCATCCACCAACTCGAGCAGTGCGTCCTCACGTTCACCGATCATATCAAGCATCGCCACCAGTTCGCGCTCGTCACCCACGCCTTCGGCCGAGGAGACACCATCTCGAATCCCTGCGGCTATTTCTTCCAGTCCGCCGGCATCCAGTGCTTCCATCAGATTGTTGCTCCCGAAAAGAAAGCCGTGGACCGGATGATCAAGATGCGCATCCACGAACGAAATGGCGTCGTTTGCAGCGAGTGAAGTCTCGAGGCTTTCCGCAATCGGACAGGCCTCCACACTCCCGCCGATATAGACCAACAGGTAGTCATCGAGCTTGCCTGTGGCGATGACCAGATTTTTTGTCTGGAGACTCGTCAGGATCTGGTCGGCGTGTTCCTTGCCGATCGTCTTGTCCATTTCGCTGCGATCCGCCTCCATGGCTTCGACAAGCGTCTCACCCTTCAGCAGGAAGCCTTTGAAGCTGGCACTCGCTTTTTCAAACTCAATCGCCTCCCCCATCTCCGGCGGCACGCTACCGAATGCTTGGGAGATTTGTTCTTCCGCCATCGCCATCGCCTCCTTGTCGCTCACCTTGATGCCCGCCAGAACCGGCGGCATCTCCGCACCTTCGATCAAGGGCGTGTACTCGCCGATGTCACTGACCAGATCCATGAGCCAGGTTTCACTGTCATTCATCGACATTAGTGCGGTTTCCATATCACCGCTGGAAACACCTTCGGCCAGTGCCCGGCTCATGGTACGGAACTGATAGTAACCCACCTTCGCATTGAGAATCTGGAGCGACTTGGTCTGCTCGACCGTTCCCTTGCCCGTCGCCAGAAAGATTTCGTTGCCAAGAAACTGCCCGACCATCTCGGCTTGTGGCGCTATTTCTTCCTCGGGATTCATCCCCTCCTCTTCCTCTGCCACATCGATGATGAATTTCCAAAGATCCAGATCGCGCAAATTGCGGACCATTCCCTTGCCATCGTAGAGGGCCATCACCATCTCCGTATCCGAAGAAAGATGTGCCACGAAGCCCAGCTTGGCCGCTCGCTCCTCAGCACTCGCCGCTTCGCCGAGACTCACCACTTCGTCGACCGCTTGATCGACTGCTTCAACGACTTTGGCCGTCTCCTCTTTCTTGCAAGATCCGAAGATCAATGCGGAAACCGGCAACATTACACACCACGCTCGGGACATTTTCATCACTGCCCGGACGCTACGTGCTTTCCCGAAGGACGAGCAATTCCAATTCCCCCTGATTTTCGTAGAAGCGCTGCAAGTCCCGATCCAGCAGACCTCCACTCCACAACTTCGGGCCCGGAATGATTGTCTAAGCCGGGAAAATTGACTCGAGCGTGAACAATCCGTCACATCGGGGGTTGCGGGTGGGCCTCCTTTGTGAAAAATTTCACAAGCCTTCGCGCCATGGCCATTACTACCTCTTCCATCGCTCCGAGCGACCGCTTCCCATTCGACCTCGTCCGCCCGGAACTTGAGATTGTCGAGGCAGCGATTCGCGATCAGGTCCGCGCCTTTGATCCGGCGGTCGAACCCTACGTCAGCTACGTCTGCAACACTTCAGGGAAACGCATCCGCCCCGCCCTTTCGATTCTCGTCGGTGGTGCGCTCGGCAATCTCGGACCGAACCAGCATAAGATTGGCGTCATTCTGGAGCTCATCCACATGGCGACACTTGTCCATGACGACATCATCGACGGCGCGGTGACCCGGCGCATGGTGCCGACCGCAAATGCCAAGTGGGGTGCCGGGCTTTCCGTCCTGCTCGGCGACGCACTTTTTTCCCACGCCCTTGCTCTCGCCACCGACTTTGGTGAAATTTCCATCTGCCGCAAGGTCGGCCAAGCCTCCCGAGAAGTCTGTGAAGGAGAAATCGTCCAGACCCAGCGACGCTTCGATCTCGGCCTGACCAAGGCTGACTATTTCCGGATCATCGAAATGAAGACCGGCGCGCTCTTCGCCGCCGCCTCGGGAATTTCCGCCGCCCTTGCCGGTGCGGATGAAGAAACCGAACAGCGCCTCTACAACTACGGCCTCAAGCTTGGCACCGTCTATCAGATCTACGATGACTGCCTCGACCTCGTGGGCAGCGAAGAAGCCGTTGGCAAAACGCTGCGCACCGATCTCGAAAAGGGCAAGCTGACGCTCCCGATCCTCAACTTGTTGGAATCCGCATCCGAAGGACAGCGGACCAAGCTCAACAAACGGATCATCGAACAACAGCCACTCGACCTCACCGTGCTCGTCGGAATCGCCGAGTATGAAGGAGCCATCGAGTCCGCAGTCGACACCGCGATTGGCATGCTCGACTCCTGCCGCGCCGACCTCAGCGGTCTGCCCGACAACGAATACACGCGCGCCCTCTACCAGATCACTCGCTTCCTCGAATCGCTTCTGGCAAAGTGCCGGAGCTGAATGGGGATCGCCTGTTGATCCCTCCACCCGCCCCGGAGGGACTCCTCTAACTGTCCCAGAGGACAAATGGGCTGCTCGATGCGAGCCAGCCCCATGGGGAATCGAGCCCACTGGGACGATCGGCTCATTTGAGTCATCGGATCCCGACGGCGGGTCGCAGGTCTGTCTCCAAACGGCCGATTCTTCTAAAAAATCCCTTTCACTTCTCCCGATCATCGAAGGTCAGCCACTAAATCTGTCATAGTTTTCACGTTGACCCCCCTACATGATGACATAGGCTTTCGCGCATCGGTTTCCCCTCCCATGCGATGTGTTCAGTGCGCTTCATTCAAAGACAAGGTCCTCGACTCCCGCTTGTCGAAGGACGGTACCACCATCCGCCGACGTCGCGAGTGTCTGAATTGCAACTACCGTTACACCACCTACGAGCAGATCGAGCGGACCGAGCTGCGTGTGGTCAAACGGGACGGAGCACGCGAAGCCATCAACCGGGAAAAGATCCGCAACGGCCTGATCAAGGCCTGCGAGAAACGGCCGGTCTCGATGAACCGCATCGATCGAGCCGTGGACGAGATGCTCTCCGAACTTCACCGGGATCACGTCAGCGAAGTGCCCTCATCCAACATCGGCATCAAGGTCATGGAGAAGCTCCACCAAATCGATCCTGTGGCCTACGTCCGCTACGTTTCCGTTTACCGGCAGTTCGAGGACGTCGGCGAATTCATCCGGGAGATTCAGGCGCTCGAGCTCCGGGCGGCCCGCGACCCGATGCAGCGCCGTCTTTTCAAAGATTAACCATCCCCCCTTTCCCCTTCGAAAACCCCTTTATTACTGACTTCATCGAGTGATCGCACTGATCGGAAATCGACCCGCCATCCAAGTTGGCAAGCACCAGGTCCACGACTATGACACCGCTTGGCTGGCTCATGCCTTGAAACGCGCCGCCATTGCTGCGGATCGCGATGACTTCCCTTTTCTCGACGAAATTTGCAAAGGCGTGGAAGAGTATCTTGAAAGCAAGTGCTCGCTCAGCCTGCTCCCCCTGCAAACGCTCTATGAACGGATGCGCAAGATGCTCGAAAAGATCGGCTGTCATCTGATTGCCGAGCGCCTCGAACCCATCGCTCCCCCGGTCACGCTCTCCCTCCCCCACGCCGCCCGGCGCGCGGGAAACGGATTCGAGCTCGCCTTTTTCGAATGCCTGCGGTCCGAACTCAACGAGCTGCGCGGTGTCGGAGCCGAAGAAATCCGCTTCACTGGACTCAAGGAATCCGTGCTCCTTCTTCGAGGTCAGGAGAAGTGGGACAAGAAGTGCGATCAGCTCCTCACCGAGGTGCGAAACTTCCTCTGGAACCAACATCGCGACTACCACGAGGTCGCCCGACCCCTCCGACTTCAGGTGGAAGGCGAACGAATTGACGAATAATCACCCCTAAAGATTTTCCTCCGACCATGGCTGAGAAGACGCTTTTTGAAAAAATCTGTGATCGCGAAATTCCGGCAAGCATCGTCCACGAAGACGATCTCTGCCTCTGCTTCAAGGATATCTCGCCCCAGGCGCCGGTTCACTACCTCGTGATCCCGCGCAAGCCGATCCCACGAGTTGCCGAAGCCGATGCGTCCGATCAGGCCGTGCTCGGCCACCTGCTTCTGACGGCTTCAAAGGTCGCCAAAAGCGAGGGCTTCGCCGAAAGCGGCTTCCGCCTCGTCATCAACAACGGGCCCGATGGCGGTGAAGCGGTTCCCCACCTGCATGTCCACCTGCTGGCCGGCCGCCAGCTCCAGTGGCCACCAGGTTAGCTTGATCCGCGAATGCCAGGTGAGTGGAGCCGGGGTGGATCGGGTGGGCGGAATGCTTGAATCTGATTCCAAAATCTTCATCCTATCCAACCTGGTCCGGTTTTCCTAAATCCCCCTCCAGCATTCCCTGAAAGTTCGGGTTTATCATTCGGCATCAGGAGCCTACATTCCCGCCGTGACGTTTCGCATCCTCTCGTTTCTCGCTCTGATTTCCGGGCTCACCGCATCGGCCGCCGATGAAGGGGTCCGCGTTTCGGTTCTCGGCTATCACGACTTTTCCGAGACCGAAGAGGAAACCGAGATGAAGATCCGGACCTCGAAGTTCCGACGTCAGATGGAGTCTCTCGAAACCCTCGGCCTCAAGGTGATTTCAATGGAGGATTTCCAAGCATGGAAACGTGGCGACAAGTCGATCCCCGACAAGAGCATCGTCATCACTATCGATGACGGCTGGAAGTCCGTTTACGATGAAGCCTTTCCCGTGCTCAAGGAGTTCGGCTATCCTTTTACGCTCTTTCTCTACAAGAACTACGTCGATGGCGGAGGCAGGGCGCTCACCATTCCCATGATCGAGGAGATGATGGAGCATGGTGCCACGATCGGCAGCCATGCCGTTAGCCACCCCTACCCGGCTCAAGTGAAGAAGTTCCGCCGTGAGGGACCCGATGCTTACGACAAATTCCTGCGCGGCGAGATGGGAGAATCGAAACGTTTCCTCGAATCCAAGTTCGGCAAGGCCGTCACCACCTACGCCTACCCAGGGGGATTCCAGACCACCGAAATGTTCAAGCTCGGCGAAGAGTTCGGCTACGAGCAGATGTTCACCGTGCTTCCCGCCAAGGTCCGGCGAGACACCCCCGATCATTCTGTTCCCCGCTACATCATCCTCGGCACCCACGACCACATTTTCGAGCTCGCCACCGCCTTCAACGACCTACCAGGCATGGCATCGAGCAACGACTCGGCGATCGTCCAGAAGACTCCCTATCCCGTCCAACCCGAACCCGGAGCGCTCATCGATCAGCGCCTGCCGCTCATTTCCGCCGATCTCTCAAAGGCCGGCCCCATCGACCCGGAAACCGTCACCATGCAGATCGGCGGCTTCGGCCAAGTGCCCGCCACCTTCGATCCCGAGTCCGGCACCGTCGCCTGGCAAGTCAATCGCCACCTCCGCAGCCAGGGATGCCAGGTCCAGATCAACTGGAAGACTCCCGAGGGCAAATCTCCCGAAATCCCCCTCCGTTGGAACTTCCGCATCGATCAAGAAGCCGCCTACGTCCCACAGAACTGAAACTTTAAACTCTAAATTTCAAACTCCAAACCCGGCGAGATCATCTCTCGATAACTTGGCGCGCTTTGCGTCTTGGCGTTTCAATCTTCTCTTATCCAACCATGTTTTCATCCCTAAGCGACTCACTCGACAAAACCTTCCGCAACCTCCGTGGCGTCGGAAAAATCTCGGAGAAGAACATCACCGATGCGCTGCGCGAAATCCGCGTCGCCTTGTTAGAAGCCGACGTCGAATACCTCGTCGCCAAGGAATTCATCGCCCACGTCAAGGAAAAGGCGGTAGGCGCCGAAGTTCTCAAGTCGATCAAGCCTGGTGAGCAGATCGTCAAAATCTTCCACGACGAACTCGCCGAACTCCTCGGGGGTGATCAGGTCCCGCTCCAGCTCGACGGCTCCGGCCGCATCCTCCTCTGCGGTCTGAACGGTGCCGGTAAAACCACCACCGCCGGCAAGCTCGCCATGCGTCTCAAGCGCGAAGGCAAGAAGCCGCTGCTCATCGCCTGCGACCTCTACCGCCCCGCCGCGATCGACCAGCTCGCAACCGTCGGCAAGCAAGTCGACGTCCCTGTTTACACACCGGACGCTTCCGAAACCGACGTCGTCAAGGTCGCCCGCGAAGCCCTCACATGGGCCGAGACCCAGAATGGTGATGTGCTTATTTTCGACACCGCCGGTCGTCAGGAAATCGACGAACGTTTGGTCGAAGAACTCAAGCGCCTCCACGCCTTCCTCGATCCGCAGGAAACCCTGCTCGTCGCCGATGCCGCCACCGGTCAGGGTGCGGTCAGCGTTGCCAAGCACTTCGACGAAGCCGTCGGCATCACCGGCATCATTTTGACAAAGCTCGATGGCGATGCCCGCGGTGGCGCTGCCCTCTCGATGCGTTCGGTCACCGGCAAGCCGATCAAATACGCCGGTGAAGGTGAGAAGCTCGACCAGTTGTTCGAGTTCCACCCCGACCGGATGGCCGACCGGATTCTCGGTATGGGCGACGTCGTCGGCATGGTCGAACAGGTCGCCGGCCGCATCGATGAAAAGGACGCCATGAAGTCGATGGAGCGCATGGCCTCCGGCAAGTTCGACTTCTATGACTTCCTCGATCAAATGAAGATGATCAGCAAGCTCGGCGACATGAAGGGCCTCATGGGCCTGATCCCCGGCTTCAATAAAATCAAAAAGCAGATCCCCGACGCCGCCTTCGATCCGAAGCGCATGAAACGTACGGAAGCCATCGTACTTTCCATGACCCCCGACGAGCGCCGTCGCCCGGAAATCATCAAGCCCTCCCGCCGCAAGCGCATCGCCGCTGGCTCCGGCGTGACCATCATCGAAGTGAACCGCCTGCTCAAGCAGTTCGGCGACATGCGCAAGATGATGAAATCACCCAAGAAGATGCAGAAAATGATGGGCCAAATGGGCGGTATGCCCGGCATGGGCGGAGGCGGTGGATTCCCCGGTATGGGTGGCGGAGGCGGCATGCCCGACCTCGGCGACCTCGATGGACTCCTCAAGGGCCTCGGAAAAAAGAAGTAGCAGCTTCAGCCAGCCATGGGAGGATCGAGCTGTGCACCTCCTTGTCACCGGAGCCAATGGCTACATCGGACTGCGCCTGATTCCCGCCCTGCTCGAAGCGGGACATCGGGTCACGGCACTGGTGCGAGATCGTCGGCGTTTTCCGCTCGATGACTTCTCCAGCGCAGGCGATCGACTCCAGCTTCTCGAAGGCGACTTCCTCGAACCCGATACGCTTCCTGAATTTCCCAACGACGTCGATGTCGCCTACTACCTGCTCCATTCCATGGGTGGAGGCGGCGATTTCGTGGAGCGGGAAAAACGAGTCGCCGCTCATTTTGTCGCGGCCCTCGACCCGACCCGCTGCCAGCGGACGATTTATCTCAGCGGTCTGACCGATCCAAATCAGGAACTTTCCCCACACCTTCGCTCGCGCAACGAAGTCGAGGATCTGCTGCGATCCGCCAGGGCGAGCCTCACGGTGCTGCGCGCTTCGATCATCGTCGGCTCCGGCTCGGCATCTTTCGAGATCGTCCGCGACCTCGGAGAAAAACTGCCGGTCATGATCTGCCCGCGCTGGGTCGCCACCCGATGCCAGCCGATCGCGATCCGCAATGTCATCGAATACCTGACGGGGCTGTTGGATCATCCGACCACTGCCAGCAAGACCTACGACATCGGTGGTCCCGAGATCCTCCGCTACCGCGACCTCCTCGAAGGATACGCCGAGGTCCGTGGCCTCAAGCGCTATTTCATCCCCGTTCCCTTCCTGTCCCCGGGACTCTCCTCATGGTGGCTCTATCTCATGACCTCCACCACCTTCTCCCTCGCCCGGGCGCTGGTGCATTCGATGAAGAACGAGACGATCTGTCAGGATCACGCAATCCGTTCCATCATCCCGCTTTCCCTCCTCAGCTACCGCGATGCCGTCGAGCTCGCCCTCGCACGCATCGCCCAGAACCGGGTGCCATCCCGCTGGGCCGACTCCCTTCAGGCCGGCACGCTGGATCCCGGCTTCATCGATGCCGTGCGCACTCCCGAGCACGGCGTCTTCATCGATCAACAAACCCTCCCCATCACCTCGACCCGCAAAGAGGCCATCGAAGCCGTCTGGTCGCTCGGCGGACGGAACGGTTGGCCTTCGATGAACTGGGCATGGCGAATCCGTGGAGCGCTCGACCGCATTTTCGGAGGCACCGGCATTCGTCGTGGTCGACGTCATCCCAGCGAACTCCGCCCCGGTGACCCACTTGACTTCTGGCGTGTCATCGTCGCGGATAGGAAAGCGGGACGGCTCATGCTCTACGCTGAAATGAAACTCCCCGGCGAAGCTTGGCTCGAATTCCGGATCGAGGACGACCAACTCAAACAAACCGCCACCTTCCGTCCTCAAGGCATCTTCGGACGTCTCTACTGGTTTGCCGTACTTCCCTTTCACTGGCTTCTCTTCCCCCTCATGGCCCGACGGCTTGCCGGCGCTTCGCGCTGAGGCCGAATCCATTCCTTGCAGCCGCCACGATCAGGCCGATGGTCTGATTGATGAGCACACGGATCGAAAGAGACAGCATGGGTGAAATGCAGCTACCCGCAGATTCCCTTTACGGCGCCTCCACCCAACGGGCCATCGATAACTTTCCCATCTCCGGGAAGCCCCTGCCCCTCGAGATCATCCACGCCTACGCGTTGATCAAGAAGTCAGCGGCAGAGAGCAACGGGAAGCTTGGTCTTCTCGAAGAGTCCGCAGCCCAAGCCATCATCCGTGCGGCCGACGCGATCATCGCAGGAAATCATGACGATCAATTTCCCGTCGATATCTATCAGACCGGTTCCGGCACATCGACAAACATGAACGTCAACGAAGTGATCGCCCGCCTTGCTTCTCAAGAGGTTCCCGACATTCATCCAAACGATCACGTCAACCTCGGACAGTCATCGAATGACACCTTTCCATGCGCCATCCACGTGGCATCCGCAATGGCCATTCGGCGGGCACTGATTCCCTCGCTCGACGGACTGGCGGAGGCTCTCGAGCACAAGGCCACCGAATTCCACGAGGTTCTCAAAATTGGACGGACCCATCTGATGGATGCCACGCCGATCCGGCTTGGTCAGGAGTTCTCCGGCTGGTCTCGTCAGGCCGAACTCGCCTCCGCCCGAGCAGGGAAGGCTCTCGACGCCCTGATGGAGCTTCCCCTCGGTGGAACGGCTGTCGGCACCGGTCTCAACGCCCACCCATCTTTCGCTGCTGAGACCATCGCGCGTCTCGCCGAGGAAACCCAGTTGCCATTTTGCGAAGCCCAGAACCACTTCGAAGCGCAGAGCGCCAAGGATGCCTGCGTGGAGGCACACGGCCATCTCAATACCATCGCCATCTCGCTTCACAAGATCGCCTCCGACATCCGGCTCCTCGCCTCGGGGCCGCGCTGCAGTCTCGGAGAGATCACTCTCCCCGCTCTTCAGCCGGGTTCATCGATCATGCCTGGAAAGACCAATCCGGTCCTCGCTGAAGCACTCACCATGGTCGCCGCGCGGGTCATCGGCAATCAAGCGACGGTGAGTTGGTGCGGTGCCGGAGGATTTCTCGAACTCAACGTTTCGATGCCGCTGCTCGCTGCCTGCCTTCTGGAGTCCATTCAACTCCTCGCCCATGCCAGCGATGCCTTTCAAAAGAACTGCGTCAGGGGAATCAAGGCCAACGAAGCACGCTGCCGAGAACTCGTCGACCAATCGATGGCGATGGTTACCTCACTTGTTCCCTACATCGGCTACGACCGCGCCGCATCGCTGGCCAAGGATGCCATGCTCAGTGGTCGCACCATTCGCGAACTTTGCAACGAGCGGCTCGACGAGTTGAACATCACTCGCAGCGATTTGGAAAATGCGCTCGATGCCGCCAAGATGACCGGCGGATGAGATGTGCTCAAAGGACCACGTCGAAAAAGTCCTTCATCACCTCGCGATACACTTCACGTTTGAACGAGGGAAGCCAATCGAGGTCGAACTCGTCCGGTAGAATCCAGCGGTACCGGGAAAACTCCCGTGGCTCGCGGCTGACATCGATTTTGGCATTATCCGACTTCAAGCGGCAGTGGAAATACACCTGCTCCTGCCCTTGGCAGCCATGTTTGCGGGCCTTCTTCTCGCGCACCCCTTCCGGATAAAGATAGCGATAGCCTTCGCGCTTCTCGATGACTTCGTAGTCCTTCGGCTTGAGGCCGACTTCCTCGCGAACTTCGCGATAAAGCGCCTCGAGCGCGGATTCTCCATCATCCACTCCACCTTGCGGAAATTGCCAGGCACCCGGAATGGTCCAACGCTCACAAATGAGCAGTTGGCCTTCTCCTCGCGTGATCAACGCGGCGACATTTGGTCGGAAACGAACCACGGCGAAAAAGTAGGCCAAGCACAAGTCCTTCTCAATCATTTACTTTACCGAATAATTACAATCTCGCGCTAGCCATCGGCCTCGAGGTGGTGTCTTATTTCCCATCATGAAGCCCATCTATCCCCTCTTTGCCGCCCTCTTTTTGGTCGCTGCCCTTCCTGCCCATGCCCAGCAGAATGGCGGCAACACCGCGACCACCGAATCCGAAGAGGAAAGCAACACCACCGAGACCGACGGTCCCCGGCGTTTCTGGCAAGCCAGCCTTTCCAACGGACACTACATGGTCGCGCTCGATCGCATTTCAAACATCAGCATGCACGAGTATCTGCTCGATGGCAGCGTGGTCGTCACCGAGGTCACCATCGACACCACGGGGCGCGCTCTCGCACGTTTCTACTACCTCGAACCCCTCAGCGATGCCGGCGGTCGCGATGAAGTCAGCCGCGTCGTCGACAAAGGCCGTGAACTGCTCGACCGCGCGGGCCAGAAGGCCGGCACCGAAGCCCACAACATGGCGCAGAAGACCTATCCGACCACAACCCATGCCGGCACCATCGAGTATCGCATCACCGACAAGCGCGATTTGGACGCGCTTTACGGAAGCCTCAGAAAAGCCTGGGAAACCGGGAAGGGTCGCAAGCTGACGATCAAGTAGGAACTAGTCCGAAGCCCGCTCTCCCGAAGCCTTCTCCGTGGGTTCTTCTGGCACGGGCTTCTCCTTGCCTCTGATCGAGTCGAACAACGATCCCACGCCTCTCACAAGGTCATCGGCCTGACGGATGACTTCGTCGGCGGCTTCGGCTTTATCGCCATCTCCGTCGAGCAGCAGCTTTCCCGTTTCAAGCAGGTTTTCCCCCTGCTTGATCACCGCCTTGCCTTCATCGACTGCTGAATCGAGATCACCAGTGACGACGTTGCGGGTGAACTTCAGAACCCGCTCCCCGGTTTCCGGCAAAAGTTCAAACAAGCGCTCGCCGGCAGCTGCGATCAATCGATCCGTGAGGTCTTCTTTCGGATCATCCACCGTTCCCGTAATCCTCAGGTTGGTCCAAAGCAAAGCCCGGTCCCCAGGAAGGAAGACCTTCGTTTCCGCACCGGGAATCCGCTCGAGCGTCCCGGGTGCCAGCCCCAGTTTGAAGCGACCGTCGAGCCGATCATTCGCATCGATTCGAATCATGCCCTCAAGTCGGATCAGGCCATCACTGCCGAGTTCCAGATTCGAAACGGTCAAGATGCCATCCTTCCAATAATAGTCGGCACGAGCATCATTCAGCACCAGCCGCCGGAAGCGCGGATTCCCGCCGTAAGCCGCCAGGTGGTCGAGTACCGGCAAGGCGGTTAGAATGCCTTGGCTCAATTCAAGCGAGCCATCCACTGCCAGTCCCGTTCCGGAGTCGCTAACCGAGAACTCGCTTCCCAGCCTTCCTTCAAGCCGCTGCTTCCAGTCTTCCGAGAGAACCTCTGCCGCCATCACATCCCGCAGTCGGCCTTCAAAGGTGAATCCGCCGCCGCTGAGCGCCGCTTCACCGCTGAGGTCCAGTCGGCCAGATTCATAGACCGAGAAGGCCGCATCCGTTAGATAGACCATCAGGTTCTGATAGCGAAGTCGCGCTTCGCTCAAGCGCAGTGATGGAAGGTATTCCCATGGCAAATCGACCTGGCCGCCCTTCGCCTCTACTCGATAGCTTTGTTTCCCCCCTTCCGGACGCACATCCCAATTCGTGCCGGCGAAATCGATATCTCCCTCCTCGAGCTTCACCTTGAGCGACGAGCGAACCACCTCGAGGTCCAGCAATCTCACCTCACTCGGCAAATAATCCGCATACCAGGCTGGACGCTTCTCCGTAACCTCCGCCAAATCCGGCGTTCCCTGCAACTGTCCGGGAAGAGGCTCCTTTTTCGCCTCCTCTCGCAGGTCGAGCACCACGTCGAGCTGATTGAGTTTCGCCCCACTCACCTCGACCACCCCGGAGCTCACCTTGCTCAATCCGATATCGAGGCGCAGCCCATCGGCGTGGAGACTTTCGACCAATCCATCGCCCTGCGCATCGAACGAATCCGATCCGACCGATCCGCCATTCCAGTGGAATTTCCCGAACTCCGATTTGGCGCCCAAGCCTTCACCAACCTCATTCGAAAGCATCTGCCGGAAGTCCTCGCTGTGCAGCCATGACCTCAACCACAGGTATCCCCCGGCAACCGCCGCCACCAGTAGCAGTCCCAGTATCACCAGGCCACGAATCCACCACGACCTGCCTGCTTTCGGGGCACCCCGGCGACGTCTTGCTCTGCGACTCATCCCCGACAGCATGCGCGAATCCAGCGAGTCCGCAAGCCGCTTGCACCCGCGCGCTCCCACGCTACACTCCCGCCCATGCAAGAGGAAATCACACTCGCCCGCGACGTCGAGGCCATCCAAATCCCCAGCGGCGACACCCTGACCCTGCCGATCGGCACCCCCGTTTTCATCACCCAGCGCCTCGGCGGCACCTTCACCGTGGCCACCTCCGGAGGCCTCGCCCGCATTTCCTCCAAAGATGCCGACGCCCTCGGCATCGACATCACCGAGCACAAGCAAAAGCAGGCCGAAGCCGAGCGCCTCAAGGACGCCCCGGTCGAAGAACAGGTCTGGGCCCAGCTCAAGGAAGTCTACGATCCGGAAATCCCTGTCGACATCGTCAACCTCGGCCTCGTGTACGACTGCGCCATCAATGAAGAAGACGGCAAGAAAACCGTCGCCATCAAGATGACCCTCACCGCCCCCGGCTGCGGCATGGGCCCGGCGATCGCCGCGGATGCCCAGTCAAAGATCATGACCATCGACGGGATCGACGACGCTCAGGTCGAACTCGTCTGGGATCCTGCCTGGAATCAGGACATGATTTCCGAGGAAGGAAAGATGAAGCTCGGCATGGTCTGATCTTCTTTTTGGAGCGATGCCCAAGACCCGGATCTTCACGTTCGCCGCTGTCGGAATGGTGCTGATGGCGGTGATGCTGGCATCCTTCAACTACCTCCTCGCCGCCCTCATCGTGCTCGCCAGCGTGGTGATCGGCGGCATCGTCCTGGCGGTCACCGCCTGGCGCTCCGAAATCTAACAGTTCCCCCAGATTGACCTAAACCTGAGCCCTGTTCAACCGGGCTTCCCCCAAGCTCCGCCTCCTGGAGTCTCGATGATGACCCGTTCGCCCGCCGCCGCACGGTAAGTCACTGACGCTGGAAGCACGTCTTTTGATCCATTTGGCTTCACTCGGGTCTGCCGACCACTAGCTCCGTCGCCTCCGTTCTCCGATCCTCTCGGACCTTTCCTTCTTCTCTGGGTCAGGAAAGAAACCGTCAGCGGCCGGAGAAACTCGATCTCACGGGTGATGCCGTTCCCACCCTTGAACTCCCCGTTTCCACCGGAACCCTTGCGGATCTCATGGCGCCAAACCCTCACCGGGTAGCGATGCTCGATCACTTCGGGGTCTGTTAGAGCCGTGTTCGTCATGTGGACGTGCCGACCGCTCGACCCATGAAAGCCCGGACCCGCGCCACTCCCTCCTGCCAGCGTCTCGTAGTAGCCGAAGGTCTCGTCACCAAAGAGGAAGTTGTTCATCGTGCCCGGCCCATTTGCCGCTAGCCCGAAGGCTTCCAACAGGATATCGGTCAGGCGCTGGCTGATCTCGACATTGCCTCCAACCACCGCTGGCGCCTTGCTTGGATCGTCGGAAAATCCCGGATTGAGCATGCCGGGCGGAATCACGATATCCAGCGGTTCTAACAGGCCTTCATTCAGCGGCACATCATCGCCCAACCACAGCCGCAACACGAATAAAGTCACACTCCGCACGATTGCCGGGGTCGCATTCAGGTTCCGAGGATGCACCGGAGCGCTGCCGCTGAAATCGATCTTCGCCCGGCCATCCCAGACTTCCACGCTCACCATCAGCGCCGCGCCATCATCCAGAAGCGTCTCCACTTTCCGGCTCAAGCGCCGATCCGAGAGCCTGCTCCGCATCAGGGCCGACGAGTGATCGATGATTCCCGCCAATTCGTCCCGCACGGTTTCCGCGCCATGAGCCTCCACCAGACGTAAGATCATTTGACGGCCCAGATGACACGACGCCAACTGCGCCTCGACGTCGGCAAGATTGTCCGCGGGGCGACGCGACGGAAATGGAGCCTCCTTCAAAAGCCGCTCCAACTCCTCCATTCGGGGATGACCAGCCTTCACCAAATGCATCGGCGAAATCACCACGCCTTCTTCCGCAAGACAACTCGCGTCGGCAGGCATTGAGCCCGGCGCCTTTCCTCCCAACTCGGCATGGTGCGCGCGGTTCGCGACGTAACCGATCAACTCACCGCCCTCATCATGAATTGGTGCGATCAAAGTGACATCCGGCAAATGCGAACCGCCCGCTGCCGGATGATTCGTGATCGCCACATCGCCGGGCTCCAGCTTCAATCGAGCCACCGTCTCACGCACACAGACGCCAAGCGCCCCAAGGTGCACCGGCACGTGAGGAGCACTCGCCACCAGCCGACCCTTGGCATCGAGCAGCGCACAGGAAAAATCCAGACGCTCCTTCACATTTGTCGAGAGAGCGGTGCGCCGCAGCGCCTCTCCCATCGCCGAGAGCATCCCTTCGAAGCGACTTCGGAAGATCCCGGATCGCACCGCAGCCGACAGCAATTCTCCCTCTTCCGAGACTGCATGCCTCCGATGAAGTGAAAGAGTTCCTCTTGTTCCCCGACTCATCGACCAGCCCTCGGGAACGACACAGGTGGAAAATCGATCCTGAAAGAGTGCAGGCCCTTCCTGCTCCTCCCCTGAGAATGTTTCACTTTCTAACAGCACCGATTGATCCTCGGCAATGACCCGCAGACTGACCAACTCGATCTGTTTCGCCTCCGGTGGGGCGTAGCCGAAAATCCTTCGATACGCTTCAACGAAATCCATTTTCATGCCTTCCACACCCCGCTCGTCGCAGGCGACCTCAATCGTCGAATCCTGACCCAGGAGCCGAAGTCCCGCCACTTTCCGGATCTTCGGTCGATCCACATTCAAAGCCATCAGCGTTTCATCAACGAGCTCCTTCCAGATCTCGTTCAAGGTCACCGCCACATCATAGAGATTGATCAGGACCTGCCTCACCCCCTGCTCCTGCCTTACCGCGCGTTCGAGACCCCAGGCGCTCAACAGCCCGGCATCCGCCGGCACCAAAACTTTCGTCACGCCCAAACGTTCGGCAATCGCACAGGCATGCTGCGGTCCCGCTCCTCCGAAGGCCAACAAGGTGTGGTCCCCGATCGGCACCCCTTCTCTAACACTCACCGAGCGGATCGCCTCCGCCATCGTTTCCACGGCGATCGCACGAATCCCCGATAGCAGCGCCTGCTCGTTTTCCACCACCTGTCCATTAGCCCTCATCGCCGATAGCAGTTCGTCAAAGCGAGCCTGAGCAGCCGGAAGGTCCAGCGGGATCCCCGCCATGCCTGTATCCATCAGGCCGAGCAGCAAATTCACATCGGTCAACGTCAAGGGACCACCCCGACCATAACATGCCGGCCCGGGATCGGAGCCCGCGCTTTCCGGGCCGACCTTCAGCTGCCCGTCATGCCAGCGACAGATTGATCCACCGCCCGCCGCCACCGTCTCAATCTTCAAACTCGGAGCCACCACCCGGGCGGGACCGATCTGTTGCTCCTCCCGATAGGAAAACGGTCCATCGATCCGCGCCACATCCGTGCTCGTCCCGCCCATGTCGAAGGTCAGCAACTTCGGACAGCCCGCTGCTTTTCCAAGTTCCGCCGCACCAATCAGACCGCCCGCCGGTCCCGACAAAAGGGAGTCCTTCGGATGGTAGCGATCCGCTGGTGCCAGACCTCCGGCGCTGGTCATCAGCCAGGTCTTCGAACTTGTTAGAGGTTCGGAGACACGCCTGATGAAGTGCCGCATCACCGGTGCCAGAAAGGCATCCGTCACGGCTGTTTCTGCGCGTGGAAGCAGTCGAATCAGCGGGGCCACCACCGATGACAGCGTCACCTGCTCGAAGCCCTCCTCCTTCAACCAGCAGGCCACCCGCATTTCATGATCCGGAGACTTCCATGCATGGAGCAGAGCCACTGCCGCCACCGTGCAGCCGGCCGCCAGAGCCTCGCGCGCCGAAGACCTCAGCTCCTCTTCATTCAGGTCTAACAACTCTTTTCCATCGGACGTCATCCGGCTCCCCACCCCCACCACTCGTTCCGCCAAGGGTTCGCAGGGAGGTTGATCGAGTGAGAACAGCTCCTCCCGCCTCTGATCACGAATCAGAAGCAGATCCTCGAAGCCATGGGTCACAAACAAGGCCAGGCGAGCTCCCTTCCTCTCCAGAAGGGCGTTGGTTCCCCGCGTCGTCGCCACACGAAAATCCATCGCTGGCAACTCCTGACCTGGTGACGTGCGGGTAAGCAACCGTGCTGCCACCACCGGGGCTTCCTCCCCGCCATCCAATTCCAGCACCTCAGCCCCGAATCCGCCTTCAATTCGCAAGCGTCCTTCTTCGTGCTCGGCCACGGTCCCTCCGTCGCTCGCCCTCCAGCCGGTCAACAAACCATCGGGGAGCTCATCCTCCAGTTTCCACCAGCCATCCCCATCGGACTTCAGCCTGACACGCATTCGGCCATCCGAAAGCACCTTGCAACGCCGTTCCTCACCTTCCGGTGTCCGGCACCAGGCGTCGGTAAACGTCCCACCGGTATCCACCCGAACCTTCCAGAAACCCTCTTCCATCATTTCTCCCCACCGAGATCGCTCAGTCGCCTTTTTCAGGATCTTTCAGTCGGCACAACAAGTGAGACGGCCGGGCGAACTCCTCCATTCCGAGGAGTTCACGACCCCCTGATGACCGCCTCATCGCAATTCTGAAATCACATGCGGCCCAACTCGCGGGCCACGATGATCAAGGTCTCGCGCACACCGGGACCGTAGCGACCATCAGTCTGCACCGCCAGGAGCACCGATCCTTCTCGGATGAAATCAATCGGTGCGTTGTTGCACTGCAGCTGGACCTTGCCATCACCAAAATTCAGTTTGGAGAGAACTCGCGAAAGCCCATCGATCACGCCCACATCGGCATCGGCAATCCGTTCCAGATGACGAATACCCGGCAGGGCACGCGAGCGCTGAAGCAGCTCACTTTCCGTCAACTCCCGATCCACCCCGAAAACCGCGCGCACCTCGAGCTGACGGATCGAGGAAGAATCCGAACCACTCGAATTTTCAGGGCTGGCTTGCGCCGCAGAAGCGGAACTCTCGGGCGAAGCCTGCTTGGCGGGTTCGTCCTTGGAGGGACCTGACATCGCAAAGAAGGAGTCCTTGCTATCATCCGAGGAGCCAGCGGCTTCGAAAGGCGATTTACCAAGCCCCGACACCGGTGGCTCGTAGCCAAATGGCGATTTGCTGTCGCTCGACGCGAAGGGTTCGAAGGATTTTTCCGATACCTTGGAAGGTCCGGACTTCTGACGTGTCGCAGACTCCTCCCCGGCGATCGCAAAGGGAGAGTCGTCCTCCAATGGCGCTGCGAAAGGGCTGTCGTCGGACTCGTTGGCGGCAAAAGGGCTTCGGACGGGGGCCTCGAAAGCAAATCCCTCTTTGGGTTCAAAAATTCCTTTGTCGTTGCTCATGGTGTTGGGACAGGCCGAAGAATGAACCTCGTCGGCATTGTTGCTCTGGGGATACGTCGATCCACCGAGAAAGTCTAGTCTCCAAAAGCAATCCCGCGCGCCGGGCGAACCAGCAGAGGATGGAGCGGCAGGAGCTTCATCCTTCTGCGGCCAGACGCTTGAGCTTGCGCTTCAGGCTGACCTTTGTGGCTGGAGAGACGCGATCGATGAAAAGCACCCCATTGAGGTGATCGGTTTCGTGCTGGATCGCACGAGCCAGAAGACCGTCAGTTTCGATTTCGAGAACGCTGCCATCGATCTGAGGAAGGATCGCTTTCAGACTCGCCGGACGGTTCACATCTGCCTTCACGTCGCGGATGCTCAGACAACCTTCCGTATCCTTTTCCCGGTCATCACCGAACTCGAGCTCAGGATTGATGAAGACCAGCGGCATGATCGATGACAGCTCGGCATCCTTTCCATTTACCTTGAGAAAACTGATGCACTCCGGGTCATGCGAGACATCGACCACGGCGAGTCTCAGAGGAACCGCCACCTGCGGCGCCGCCAGCCCCACTCCTTCCGCGTCGTACATGGTTTCGAGCATATCGGCGACGAGCTTGTGCAGCTCTTCGTCAACTTTCTCTACCGGCTTGCAGCGTTCGCGGAGGACGGGATGGCCGAGTTGGACAATATCGAGAATCATTCTGAAAGGGCGGTTTGGAAAGGCCGCTGATTGCGTGCCGGAAGCTCCTTATCTTCAATCCCCGCGCGGGTCAACGGTCAGAGCGAGCTCCTGCAGGGAAGCGGAACTCCTTAAATCCTGCCCGCAGGACTTCGAGCATGGCGGCGTCATTCCTGCGGAGCACTTTCGCCGGGCAGCTGGATGCGCGCGGGGACGTCCTTCACTTCGATTCCGGCACGGGTCAAGGCATCCCAGACGCCCATCAATTTCTCAAGCGAGACTTCCTTGTCGGGCTCAAGCTCGAGCTTGCGATTCGGATTCTCTTTCACGAAGGCTCCAAGATAAGCCTCGAGCAACTTGAGATCGGGCACGGTTAGATTATCAAGACGGATCGTACCATCTCGGTCGATCGCCAGAACCGAGCGCTCGTCGATGATCGATTGAGAAGGCACGTCGCGCACGGTGGGCAACTCGATCTTGAGCACCTCGCGCTTCTTCTTGAACTCCGAGGAGACGATGAAAAAGATCAGCACGATGAACAGGATGTCGATCAGGGCAACGATCGGAACCTGACGAGCACGCGGAGATGGACGTTGGAATTCCATTAGCTCTGGGGCGGCAGGACTGCGTTGGCACTTTCGGGACTCACCGTGCGTCCGCAGACGTTGGCAAGCTTGGTCAGAAGCACTTCAAGACGTGCCGCCAGGGTATCGATCCGACGTTGGAAATAGCCGTGCGCGATGATCGCCGGCACGGCGATGGCGAGTCCGACGATGGTGGTCTTCAGGGCGCGGCCGATGCCCAGGGCAATCGTGACCCGATCCGCTTCGGCCTCAAGACCGGAGAAAACAACGACCAAGCCCGAAGCAGTCCCAAGGAGTCCTAACAGAGGTGCCACAGCGATCACCACGTCGATCACGGTCATGCCGGCCTGCATATGAACGATCTCTTGTCGCGCCGCGGCCTGCACCGCTTCGGCAATCTCCGATTGGGGACGCCCGCGTTTCCCCACGGCGATCGCGCACAGCCGCGCCAATGCGCTCTCTCCCCTTTCAAACTCGGCGACTACCGGCTCCGCCCCCGAGCCCGCCACCATTTCGCCGTAGCGTTCGACCTTTTTCGCCAGATCCTCGGGGATGACGCGCTGACGGGTGAGCGAAAAGAACTTGAACATGATCGCCGTCAGACCGGCCACCGATGTCAGGGCCAGCAGCAACATGAACATGCCGCCTTCCTTGAAGAACAGCGTGATCTGCTCGGACCAACCGGGTGTGGTATCGGCCAAAATGAAATGAAGGGTTTCGGTCATCATGAAAATTCGGAGATCAGTTAGAGTTAGAATATGAAGTTGTAAAGAAGCTCGAGTGGCTCGCCGCCCAGTTCGCGCTTTACCTCCGCAGGCATCGCGGGAAGGTCAGCGTCGCGGATCGCGCTATGGGTGAATCCTTTCTGGATCGCGCCGACACCAAAGTGGTCGACTGTCAGGACCGAGCGGACCTTTCCCTGGGGATCGAGCACGACCCGCAGGCTGATCGAGCCGGGGAGAATGAAGTCACGGTTCTCAATGACCTTGCGCTGCCAGGACTTCTCGATCGCCCGACCGATCGCCGCTTGATATTTGCCAAGCGCTCCCGCCTTCATATCGAGCGAGGAAAGTCCATTGCGGGAGATCGAGCCCTTCAGTTCGGTCTTGCGTTGGTGACCCCGAAAGCCCGGGTTTCCCGCGGGCGAGGGATCGACCTTTTTCCTGGGAGTTTCCACGACCTCCTCCTTCTTTTCGGTTTTCTCCGCCTCTTTCCGAATTTCCTCCGGCGCCGATTTGGGATCATCTTCCTTTTCCATCGGCAGCACCGGACGTTCTACAGGAAAGGGTGTCTCCGCCAGCACCTCCTTGGGTGGTGCCGGCTTGTCTTCGCGCTCGATCATTTCATTCGTGCCGCCTTCTTCATATTCGGTCGCCGCCACCTTCTCCTGCTGCACTTCTTTCAGCTCGGCTACGGCATTTCTCGCCTCTCCCGGCGCGCCGACCTGATCGTGCGCCAGATCGCCATCCTGGTAGTCGCTCTCGGTGGTTTCCATCTCGCCAAACCTGGGCTTCTCCCCCTTCTGACTCGGCATTGGCGGAGCCTCGGCCACGGGTGCCGCATCGCTCGTCGCCTGAGTGTCACGTTCGCCTATGAAAGATGGGTTCTCCGGAGCTTCCGATGCCTGCTCGGGCGAGGACCGGGCGAATGGCATGGCGCCTCTGGGTTCGGGAAGCGGCTCAGGCTCAGACTCAGCGGCAGGCGTCGGCGCCACCGGAACAATCATCACCGAGCGCGGCTCTGGCTTGGGAGGAGTCGGAGGAACGTCCTTGAGGAAAACTGAATGGATCGTCGCAAAGGCCAGCGCAACGAGCAGCAAAGCATTCAGGATCACAGACGCCAGGACCGCCTTCAGCCAAAGCCGGGCGTCGCTTCGTTCCATGGCGGCGGGGACGTTCATTCTCTGATCGGCCGAACCATTCACTCTTCTCTCCACTCGTGCAATGCAGGATATTCGAGACCCGATGCGTCAGGATGGCCTGCACTCCGGTGAACCCGAACACGGCTTCACAACGATCACGCTTTTTTACCCAAATGCTCCATCCGCCCCACAGACGAAAATGGTTTTCGAATCGGCCATCGGCCATTGAACCAAGCCATTCAGGCGGCTCAATCCCTGCCCCGGGCCGCCTTCCAGCACTCCAGAAATCCACTGGCAAAATCGCTGGGGCAACGGTTGATCCATTCGTCCAGCTCCCCCGCCGGCATCCACATCACCGATTCCACCTCCGAGCAGGGAAAACGGGGAGTGCCGTCCCATCGCACCATGTAGAGGCGAATGTGCTCCCAACCGGTCGCTTCACTCGGCGGGAGCTTGGCGACTTCCTGAGGCTCCTCACCCTCGATCCCCATTTCCTCGGCCATCTCGCGGCGAGCCGCGCCAAGGTAATCCTCACCGGAATCCAGGTGCCCTGAGACACTCGAGTCCCAGACACCGGGATGAGCGTCCTTCATTCGTGAACGCTTCTGAATCAGCAGGTCACCGCGACGATTGATGGCAAAGACATGCACCGCCCGATGGAGCAGACCTTGGGCGTGAACTTCCGCCCGCGTTGCGGTGCCGGTCACCTGATCATGTTCATCGACCACGTCGAAGAGTTCACTCCCCTTCTGAGGCACATCCTTCAGTGGATGGAGGTCGTAGTGGCGGGTCAACTCCACCCACTGGCTGAGGGTGAGCTGCTCACCCCGGATTTGCGGCGAGAGCGCCATCTTCGTCGCCACCTCACTCCAGGAGATCTCATCGGGCAACTGCTTGCCCAACTGCTTCCGACGTTGCGAAAATCCCCGGCGAATCAGCTCGTCGAAGCGCCTCCCATCGAAAAGCGGCAGCTCGTCCTTGAGTGGCTCGAGCACGGCCACCGTCGAATCAATTTGGGGCTGAGGATGAAAGGCTTCGGGCGGCACGATTTTCAGGGGTCGCACCTTCCATCCGCTCTGAATCCGCAGGGTCAACACGCCATAATCCTTCGTCCCCGGGCCCGCTCCGAGACGGTCGATCACCTCTTTCTGGAGCATGATCACCGCACGTTCGAAGGGATGAGGGCGATTGAGAAAATTGCGCATGATTGCCCCGCCGGACGAATAGGGAAGGTTCCCCAGGAACTTGAGCGGTCGGTGTTTCCATAACACCCGCGGATCGAACTTCGCGCCATCGGCATGATGCACCTCGACGCTCGGCTCATCCTTGAAGCGTTCCTTCAGCCAGGCCGCCAGGCGCGAGTCGAACTCGATCAGAATCAAACGCCTCACCCGCCCCACCAGCATCGAGGTCAACGCACCGGTGCCAGGCCCGACCTCGACGACAGCGTCATTCTCCTCGGGCAACAGCTGATCGGCGATCCACCTCGCGACATTCTGGTCGCAAAGAAAGTTCTGCCCAAGCTGTCGGTTCGGGCGCACTCCCGCTTCGTCGAGCGCCTCACGGATTTCGCGTTCTGTCACATCGCCAAAGCACACGAATCCAGGCGACACGGGCAAGCTCCCAATTCTCCAAAATGAAGAATAAATTCCAAAATCTTTGAACAAAGCGCCGCTCCGGAGGTCAACTCTCTTGAAAGCCGCGCTTCAGTGCCGCTTTCATGTAAGGGTGAACAGCAGTTGTCCGCTTTAAAATCCCCCCGGACTTTAAGGTCAGACAACTTCGCCGCCGGAGGGTGGGTGCTCTCCGGCGGCAATTTTCTTGCCTGGATTTCCCGATTTCTCCTCGGAATACCTCCTCCGGCCCGGCCCTACACCAATGCCGCCCCGCCGGGCTTCGCCCGCCCTCTCTCACGACTCCCTCATTTCTTGCGCGAATAAGGGTTGAAGGAGGCACGGCGGATCCCTTTACTTCCGCGCCCGCGAGCAAGCGGGTTGTTTTTCATGATCGAGAATATCCGCAAATACACCGGCCTCATCATCGTCGTCATCGTCGTCCTCGTCCTTGGGTTCATCTTCATGGACACCAGCGGACTGTTCCAGCAAAGGGCAGGTGGCGGAGCTGACTACATCCAGATCGATGGCCGCAACTACTCCCAGGGCGATTTCAACCGAATCGGCCGCAACCCGCTCAACCTCGCCCAGAGCCTCCGCAGCTTCGACGAGAACGGCATCCAGATCATGCAGTTCGCCAGCACTCTGATGTCGGGCGCTCAGACCGAGGAGACCGCCGCTCAGAATTTCTTCGCCTGCCGCATGATCCTCAAGGAGGCATTCGATGAATTCGGTGTTCATCCTTCACAGCAGGAAATCGAGAAATTCATCATGGGCCTCTCCACCTTCCAGGTCCGACCGGCACCTGGCGCGCCTCCAGGATCGACCACCGGGGAGTTCGACCAAGCCGCATACAACGAATTCATCGACAGCTTCATCGGCCGCCTCGGTCTGAAGGAAAGCGATCTCCAGGCACTCGTCCGCGACGTCATCGCCACCACCAAGCTGCGCGAAATCATTGGCGATGGACTCACCGTCAGTCGCGACCTCGCCGAGACCTCCACGATCGTCAATACCCAGCAGATCGAAGCTAGCGTTGCCTCGATCGAAATCGCACCCTTCCGCGAATCCATCAAACCAAGCGACGAAGAGCTCAGAACCTTCTGGGAAGAAGTCAAAGACGGCTACATGACCGAGCAACGCATCAAGGTCAGCTACTTCATCGCCGCCCCTACCTATCCCGAAGCTGCTGCTGACGAAGCGGCACCGGAAGGTGAGCAGACCGATGAGCAGAAAGCCGCTGCCGCCGACGCCAAAGCGGAGAAGGAAGCCAAGGAGATCGAAGCCAAAGCCGAAGCTGACAAGCAACTTGCCATCGAGGTCGACAGCTTTGTCAACGAACTCACCGATGCCGATGGAGCCAATTTTGACGCCCTCATCGAAGCCAGCAACTGGAAGCTTGTCGCCACCGATTGGTTCACCCCATCCAGCGTCCCGGACGAACTGAAGATCCAGCCACGCGCCACATCCCTCGGCAAGTCCGTCGCCGATCAGCTCTTTGCCCTGACCACCGGTCCCGATGCGTTGGCTCCGTTTTCGAAAGCCATCGCCGTTGGCCAGGACCAGTGGCTCTTCGCCCGCCTCGACGCTCTCGAAGAACCCCGCATTCAGACGTTTGAAGAAGCGAAGGAAGAGATCACCAAGCGCTACATCGATGAGAAGGCCGACGAAGCCCTCAAGGAGCACGTGGAAGGAAAGATCACTGCCATCAAGGAATCGATGGAGGCTGGAAAGTCCTTCGCCGAAGCCGCGAAGGAAGCCGGGCTGACCACCACCGAACTCGGTCCCTTCGGCCCTTCCGACACGCTCTCCGATGGATACACCGCTGCCGAGCTCTACACGCCGGCATCATCCGTCAATCCGGGTGAAATCGCCGAGCCGATCTACAACGAAAAGCAAGCGATCATCCTCTCCGTCATCAAGCGTCAGATCATCAAGGACGACAACCGCGGCCAGCAGATCGATGCGACCATGGAGCGCCTTGCCGCTGACAACGCCAACCGCGCCTTCGACGCCTGGCTTACCCAACGCCTGGAGAACGCCGAGGTTCGCGACCTCACCAAAGGCTGAACCATGTCTGAACTCGACGAACTCTTCGACGACGCCAACGGCGCGCTCGCGCTTGGTGAACTTGAAGAGGCAGCGGCGCTCTACCGCCGCTGTGTCGAGATCGACCCGGACTTCTTCGACGGCTGGCACGCCCTCGGCATGGCGCTGTTAAAGCTCGATAAGTACAAGGAAGCGATTGGCTGCGGGCTGAAAGCCGTCACTCTCCGTCCGAACGACCTGCTCGCCTGGACGTCCCTTTCCCAGATGTATGTCCGGGACAGCAACATCCCCGAAGCCGAGTCCGCCAAAGCCAACGCCCGCATCCTCTCGCTCGGCGGCAAAGTCGTCCGAGACACCTGAACTCTCCATTTCAGCGTTTCAGTTTTCAGTTTTCAGCGTTTCAAAAGCATGCTCATCACCACCGCCATCGACTACACCAACGGCGCGCCTCACATCGGTCACGCCTACGAAAAAGTCCTCGCCGATGTTCTCGCCCGCTATCAGCGCGTGCGCGGATCGGAAGTTTTCTACCTGACCGGTGTCGACCAGCATGGCCAGAAGGTCCAGCAGACCGCGGAAAAGGAAGGCATCAATCCCGCCACCTTCGCCAACAAGAAGACCAAGCTTTTCCTCAATCTCTGGAAAAAGCTCGGCCTCCAGTACGATGGCTGGGCCGCCACTACCGACGAACGCCACAAGGCCTGCGTCCAGGCCATCCTCCAGGACCTCTACGATCGTGGCCAGATCTACAAGAAGCAGTACAAAGGCTACTACTCCGTCCGCCAGGAACAGTTCATCACCGACAAGGAGCGTGGCGAGGACGGCGAGTTCGGCGCGGAATGGGGTCAGGTCGAGGAACGCGATGAAGAGAACTACTACTTCAAGCTCACCGATCACAGCGACTGGCTGAAAAACTACGTTTCTAGTACCGAAGACTGCGTCGTCCCCCCTTTCCGCCGCAACGAACTCGTCGGAGCCCTCGATCGTGCCGGCGAACAGGACCTCTGCATTTCCCGCCCGAAGGAACGCCTCCGCTGGGGCATCGAACTGCCCTTCGACACCGAGTTCGTCACCTACGTCTGGTTCGACGCGCTGATCAACTACATCTCCTTCGCCGGCTACAAGGCCGCCGCGGATGCCGAGCTGCCCGACTTCGAACAGCTCTGGCCTCAACCCGGCAGCACCACCGCCCGCCCGCTGCACATCATCGGCAAGGACATCCTCGTCCCCGCCCACGGCGTCTACTGGCCCTGCATGCTTCACGCCATCGGCTTCACCGACGAGCAGATCCCGCAGATCCTCGTCCACGGATGGTGGAACATCAGCGGCGAGAAAATGTCCAAGTCGCTCGGCAACGTCGTCGACCCCGATGCGCTCGCCGACAAGTTCGGCGTCGATGCGTTGCGCTACTACCTCGTCCGCGATATCAGCATCGGCCGCGACTCCGATTTCGACATCGAGCGGCTGGTCATGCTCTACAACCAGGAGCTCGCCAACGAACTCGGCAACCTTTGCAACCGCGCCCTCAACATGACGGGCCGCTTCTGCGACAGCACCTGCACCACCAGCCACGAGCCGACGCCGACCGATCGGGAACTGCGCGAATCCCTCGTCAAAGCCACCGCCGCCTACCGCACGGCGATGGACGGCTACGATACCGCCGCCGCGCTCAAGGCGATCAACGACCACGTCACGCACTGCAACGCCTACACCGAGCAGAACGCGCCATGGGCCCTCGCCAAGGACCCCGAGCAGAAGCAGCGTCTCGAGACCGTGCTTGCCCATCTGGTCGAAAGCCTCGCACACCTCACCGTGCTGCTCTCCCCTTTCCTCCCCGATCCCGCCGCGCGTCTGGCCAATCAACTGCGCATGGAAAGCCTGCTCGAGCTCAAACTCGACCAACTTGCCTGGGGTCTCATCCCCGACGGCCACCAGACCGGCAAACCCAAGCCCGTCTTCCCAAGGATCGTCGTCGAAGAAGAGTAACCTCAGCACGGAGCGCAATCACCCTGAACGCGAAGATTCCCGGACATTCCGTCCAACTGACGGCCGAAAAGGTCGTCGGCACAAAGCCGGAATGGCAGCGCTCCCACCTCGTGATTGGACATCCTCGCTTTCATGATCGAGTCTTCCCTGTGATCCTTCGGCTCAGCTTCCTTCTCTTTCTACTCGCCTCATGTGGCGCGCCCTCCGCTCCGCCACTCCATCACCCCGACCTGAGTTTACCGGAACTTGCAAAAGCGGCTGAGTCCGACTCCGCGGTGTTCAGTTCCTACAGCCCAAGCTCCGCGGTCCGCTGGAATCAGGGATGGCCTTGGAAGTTCGACCTGACCGGCATTGGCTGGGACAGTCCCATTACGGTGACGGCCATCACTTCCCGACACGTGGTGATGGCGAATCACTACCAGCGCAAAGCGGGAAGATCTGCCGTTTTTCACGACCGCGAAGGCAAGCCGCATCGCCGGGTGATCCTCAAAGTCGTCCCCACATCGAAAGTCGGACTTGGAAGCGATGTTGCCGTGGGTCTGCTCGATCAACCATTACCGAAATCCATCCGGACCTACCCCATTCTGTCCGTGACTTCTGAAGACGCCGGGCAACTCGTCGGCGCTCATGTGCTGGTTACCGAGCAGAAACGTCGCTTGTTCTTCCATCAGGTCAGAAGCGTGCATGAATCCTTCATCCACTTTCGATTCGATCCTCATCTTGCCGATTCAAGGAAGAAGCACCTCGTTACCGGCGACTCCGGCAATCCGAGCTTCATCCTTAGCAAGGGTGAGTTGGCTCTTATCGAAACCCACACCACTGGCGGCCCCGGCGCCGGTCCTTTCTACGGAAGTTCTCAGATGATCGCGGCACTCGAAAAGATCATTGCCGAAACCGACGCCAGTTACCAACTCCGAACCGTTGGCATCGATCAGAAGGTCCTGAAGGACGCCAAGGCATGCCGGGCATCCATGCCCAAGCCTGTCAGCGCCCCGCCCGCCTCCACGACCCCTCGGTCGAACTCGTCTGACACGACACCTTCAGCAAAGACGACTCGAACTCCACGGCCCCGCGTCGTGGTTCCGGAGAATCCTTGAGGCCGGATTTGCGACTCATGCCGCGAGAGATCGAGACCCTGGTTCAACTCGCCCGAGTCGAAGCCCGCATTCACCCGAGCTTTTTCTCAATCACGGCGTAGGCATTGTGATTGTGAATCGACTCGAAGTTCTCCGCTTCCACCCGGTACCAGACGATTTCTTCGTGAGCTTCGGATCGCGACGCGACATTGCGCACCAGATCTTCCACGAAAACCGGATTGTCGTAGGCGCGCTCCGTCACGGCCTTTTCGTCAGGACGCTTGAGCAGACTGTAAAGTTCACAACTCGCGGATCGCTCGACCAGATCGATCAATTCCTCGATCCATACCGGTTCGCGGAACCTCACCGAATAGGTAACCACACCCCGCTGGTTGTGCGCGCCCCGATCACTGATTTCCTTCGAGCAGGGACAAAGCGTCGCCACCGGAACCATGACCGTCACGATGAAGTCCAGAGGACCATCTCGCTCGGCTTCCACCTCGAAGCGAACCTCGTAGTCCATCATCCCTGGCTTGCCCGTAACGGGCGCCGCCTTGGAACGGAAAAACGGAAACTGGAATTCGACGTGGGCCCGACTCGCGTCAAGCTTGGCGAGCAATTCGCGAGGAAGCGCCGCCATCGAACGGACATCCAGACAGCCGCCGTGGGAATTGAGCGCTTCCACAAAGCGGCTCATATGGGTTCCCTTGTAATGTTCAGGGAGATCCACCGCCAAGGCTGCCATGGCCACGGTTCGCTGAACCGAGCCTCCTTTATCGCGGACCTCAATGGGAAAGCGCAGGCCTTTCACCCCCACCCGATCAATGGGCAGCTGGCGATCGTCCCGTTCATTCTGGGTATCCTTTAGCTCCTTCATGCTAGGAAAAGAAAAAGCCTGCCGCGAAAAACGGGCAGGCCTCCTCGTAGGAATCCGTGAAAACCCCCGATTAGCGCATCAGATTCACAGCGCGGGCGCGCTTGATCTCACGTGAAATCCGGCGATGCAGCTTAGCGGAAACACCCGTCACGCGACGTGGCAAGATCTTGCCGGTCTCGGACGTGAACTTCGAAAGAAGATCGGGGTTCTTGTATTCTACCTGCTCGACAGGGATATCGTGCCGACGAGTCGGCATCTTGCGGTTCGCCTTACGGAAGTTGATTCGGCGTTGAACGGTCTTTGGTTCAGACATGATATTAGCGGAGTTCGCGGTGGATGGTCCGGCGTTTAAGGGCTGGATTGAACTTCACCTTCTCCAGACGACCTGGAGTGCGGAGGCTCTTCTTATTGCGAGTGGTCACGTAGCGTGAAGGCGATTTGCCTTCAGCACGGGCCTCTGTGCATTCGAGTGTGATAATGTCGCGTGGCATGGAGAGATCGGTAAAAACTCGGGGGGCGCGGAGACTAGGACACTAGTCGTCCCCGTCAAGAGAAACTGACGTAGAATCCTCCCCATCGGGAAAATATCCGTTGCTGAAGCCAATTTCTGCCGCTGGACGGAAGCGCTGAGTCCCGTAGTCGCGCTCCCACTTGGCCTGGCAATCCACCGTCAAACGAGCAAATGGCAAGGCCTCGAGCCTTGGCTGAGGGATTTTCGCCCCTGAAATTTCGCAGATTCCGTAGACTCCGCGGTCGATGCGCTTGAGCGCCTGCTCAATCTCATAAAGCGCATCCTGCTCTTTGGCCAACATGCTCAGCGCAAAATCGCGGTCATAGGCATCACTGCCGGCATCGCCCTGATGCATTCCGCTGCCGGAAGCATCGCTACCCGATGCCGCGTCCTTGATTTCGCCGGCCACGCCAGACATGGCGTCGACCAGTTCATCGCGCAGATCAAGCAGACGCTGACGTTGTTTAACGGCAAAGGCCGTCAATTTGACAGGTCCTTGGGGCTTCGTTGGCTCCTCGGATTTGGCGGGAGCGTCCTTCTTAGCTGGAGTAGTTTTCTTCACAGAGTCCTTTGTTTTTGAAGCCACCTTCTTAGGAGCGGCGGCCTTGTTTTCAGGAGCGGCTTTCTTTGTCGCTTTTACAGCGGGAGCAGGCTTCTTGCCGGGAGCAACCTTTTTCACCGCCTTTTTGGCAGGAGCGGCCTTCTTTGGCGCTTTCTTGGCAGGTTTCACCGACTTCTTTGTCGTCTTCTTGCTTGGCTCCTTCGCGGCTTTTTTGGTCGCTGGCTTAGCAACCTTCTTGGGAGCTTTCTTGACCGCCTTTTTCCCGGCGGGCTTTGAAGCGGCTTTCTTTTGGGTCTTTTTTTTCGCAGCCATTGGATTGGATAGTCGGAAACGTCGCTGTGGATGCGATTCTTGCATCCCCTGCCTGAAACAGGGCGCGGTCGAATATCGGCTCTAATCCCCCGCTGCAAGTTGAAAGTTTGAATTGTCATCCGATTCAATCCTTTCGCGCGACGCGCTTGAAATGGCCGCCGGGTCGCCTAAGCTGCGCCTCCCGCCATGGAATTGAGCTCAATCGTTGAAGCACTCGTCACATCATCGGACGACCCCCTATCGTCCGAAGAAATCGCCCGTCTGGTGCGCGCCCGCGTCGCCGAAGCAGAGGATATTCTCGCCCGCAAGGCGGAAGAGGGCGAAACAACCGAGCCCCTTCCGGAGTGGATGACCGCCCTGGCGGCCGTTTCCGAGGAACAGATCATCGCTGCCATCGCTGAACTCAATCGAGCCTACGACGAGACCAACCGAGCCTTCAGCCTCCGAGAAGGAGCCAAAGGCTGGCGAATCTTCACCCGTGTGGACTACGGCGATTTCGTCAAACAGCTCTTTCCCGGCAGGAAGCCCGAGCGCCTCAGTGCTCCCGCAATGGAGACCCTCGCCATTATCGCCTATCGCCAACCGATCACCAAAGCCGCGATCGAAGCCGTTCGCGGAGTTTCCTGCGATGGCATGCTCCAGAAGCTTCTCGATCGGGAACTCGTCCGCATTGGAGGTCGTGCCGATCTCCCAGGGCGACCTCTCCTCTACGAAACCACCGGCCTCTTCTACGAGCATTTTGGCATCCGCTCGATCGATGACCTTCCAAATGCTGGCGAGCTTCGTAAGGTCAAGCTTCCCGAACCCAAGGAGGATTCGAACGAAGCCTCCCCTGAAGAACAACTCGCCCTCAGCGCTGCCGAAAAGAAGGCTCAGAAGCAGCAAGAGGCCGCAGGTGACGAATCCAACCAATCCTCTGACGAGGAAACCCAGACTGCTGAAGCGTGAATCTCGACGACATCCGAATTGGAATCGACCGCATTGACGGTCAA
Organism: Haloferula chungangensis; assembly: GCF_042664875.1. Classification (NCBI taxonomy): domain Bacteria; kingdom Pseudomonadati; phylum Verrucomicrobiota; class Verrucomicrobiia; order Verrucomicrobiales; family Verrucomicrobiaceae; genus Haloferula; species Haloferula chungangensis. The sequence continues at coordinate 277,444 of NZ_JBHTBS010000003.1, forward strand.
CTCCTCGACCTCCTCTCCGAACGTGCCGAACTCGTCCACCAGGTTGGCGAGGTCAAGAAGCGCGATGGACTGCAGATTTATGCGCCAGAACGTGAAGAAGCGCTGCTGCGCAAACTCGTCGAGCGCAACCAAGGACGCCTGCCTGAAAAATCGATCCGGGCAATCTACCGCGAAATCATGTCGGCCGCCCTGGCGCTCGAGGATGACCTCAAGATCGCCTACCTTGGACCTGAAGGCACCTGGACCCACCAAGCCGCGATCAAGAAATTCGGCCACTCCGTCGAGTACACCGCCCAACCCAATTTTGCCGAAGTTTTTGATCAAGTCACCCGCCGCAAAGCCGACTACGGCGTCGTCCCGATCGAAAATTCCACCGAGGGTGCTGTTTCCCATACGCTCGATCTGTTCGTTGATTCCTCGCTTCAGATTTGCGCGCAGATTCTCTTGCGCATCGAGAACGGCCTGATGGCCTGCATCCCCCGGGATGAGATCAAGACCCTTTATTCCCACCCTCAGGTCTTTGGCCAGTGCCGGACCTGGATCCTCCAGAATTTCCCCAAAGCCGACCTTGTCGAAGTCTCTTCCACGACGCGAGCCGCCCAAATTGCCCGTGAGAAAGCCAGTGAAGGCGCCGCGGCAATGGGTGGTGCGCTGGCCGCGGAAATGAACGGCCTGACCATGCTGGAGGAGTCGATTCAGGACCGAGCCACCAATACGACCCGCTTCTTGGTCATCGGTGAGAAGACCTGCCCGGCGACTGGCAACGACCGCACCTCGATGCTCTTTGCCATCCATGACCGCCCGGGCTCACTTGTCCGCGCCCTTCAGGCTTTCGAGCACTTCGACATCAATATGTCGAAAATCGAATCCCGCCCCTCCAAACGGAAGGACTGGGAGTACGTGTTCTACGTCGACCTCGCCGGCCATTGCGAGAACGACGATGTTCAGGAAGCACTCGGCGAACTCGAGAAGCATTGCTCGATGGTCAAGTTGCTGGGCTCCTACCCTGACGTTTCCGAGTAATCGAAAACAGAGTGCGGATCATCCTTGCCTCTCAGGAGGCGCAGCAAACGACTCCACCTCAAACCTAAGGAAGAGCCGGAGCGAATCGCTCGGCGAAATTTTTGCTTTCTGCCACTAGTGGAGAAGGCAGGAGAATGCCACCCCGGGGGCTCAGACCTTCATCACTTCCGCTTCCTTCACGGCGACATGCTCGTCGATATCCTTGACGTGCTTGTCCGTGAGTTTCTGGACTTCTGCCTCGTGATCCTTCTGGCCGTCTTCGGTCAAATCGTTGTCCGCCTTCATTTTCTTGGCAGCGTCCATGCCGTCCTTGCGAATCGCACGGATGCGGACCTTGGCCTCTTCGCCGAGTTGCTTGACAAGCTTGGTCATATCACGGCGGCGTTCCTCCGAAAGTTCCGGAATCGGCACACGGATCGATCGCTCGGCGGCAACAGGATTCAGGCCCAACTTGGATTCACGAATTGCTTTCTCAATCTCGGGCGTGGTGGCCGGATCAAAAGGTGAAACCACCAGCATGCGGGGCTCCGGTGTGCTGATCACGGCAAGCGACTTCAGCTTCATCTGGCTCCCGTAACTGCGAACGAAGACGTCCAGATTTTCAATCAGCCCTGGCGATGCTTTGCCGGTGCGCACAGAGGCGAATTCGTGCACCAAGTGCTCCACAGCAGCTTGCATCGCAACTTCAGTTTCGAGAATCGATTCGGCGGGGTCCATGACAGTTCAGTAATTAGGGTTCTCCAAAATGATTCAGCCTTGGGAATCAACGACGGTGCCGACATCGGCTCCGAGAATGGCTTCCGTCACATTGCCGTGCTTTCCAAGATCAAAAATCACGATCGGAATCTTATTATCCATGCAGAGGCTGAAGGCAGTCGAGTCCATCACTTTGAATTGACGGGAAATGCACTCTTGGAAACTCACGCGGTCAAATCGTTTGGCATCGGCGTTTTTCTTGGGATCGGAATCATAGACCCCATCCACCATCGTCGCCTTAAGCACCTGGTGAGCACCCATTTCGCTCGCACGAAGGGCTGCGGTCGTATCGGTGGAGAAAAACGGGCTTCCCGTACCGGCGGCGAAAATCACCACCTTGCCGTCATCGAGTTGTTTGGCCGCTTTGCGGCGAATGAAAGTCTCAGCGACGTTCTTCATTTCGATCGCCGACTGCACCACACATGGCACCCCCTTGTGCTCGAGCGCACCCTGAAGCGCGAGCGAGTTCATCACGGTGGCCAGCATCCCGACGTAGTCGGCAGTCGCGCGATCCATCCCACGGGCACTCGCAGAGGCGCCACGCCAGAAATTTCCGCCACCCACGACAATCCCCAACTCCACCTCGCCGGTCTTCATCGCCTCCTTCACTTCGTTGGCGATGCGATCGACAATCTCTGGAGAAATATTGTCTCGGCTCCCCGTTTCCCGGAGGGCTTCACCGCTCAATTTCAGGATAACACGGCGTCTTGTGGAAGGCTCTTCGGAACTCATGCGATGTGCGGGGATCAAAGCAATCCACCGGCCCACGGGGAAGGGCAAAAACCACGGACTGCCGCTTTTAAAATAGAGACCCCGATCTTGAACCCCAATCCTTAGCCTCGAAGCCGAGCCAAATCGGCATAACGAAGCACCCTTTGCGCTCCATTTCAGCTCAATCCCCTGCTCCCCTCATTGGGGCTAATCTCCCTCAAGTGCGAACTGGGAATCGAGTTCCGTAAGGGAAGCCGTGCCTTCGTTCGTGCCCACGATCCGAATTCTAACAATCAGTGGATCGGATTGCGGTGCCTGATAATATTCCAGGGTCTTTCTAACCGCGACCATTCCCAACTTGAGCACCTGACGAATGGTGAGGTCGACACCATCGGGAATTGATAATTCCGCGACATCAAATTTCACGACAAGCCCCTCTTCGGTGACCTCTGCAGCGATCCCGATATTGCAAAGCACCAGCAGGTTTGCCTCCTCAACCGTGTAGTTCGGATTGTTGCTGGGCAGCTTGTGGGGAGTTCGAATCGACTCGATCAGGGTCTCGGGAAATGCTCCCGTCAGCGCCATCGGCCTGGAAATCACCGTCGCTTGAAGCGCTTCCCCCGTATCCGTGATCACCTCATCGACATCCGTCTCATGCAGGCTGACCGGCTCAAAAACAGGAACCACCGAAATGGTAGTGGCAGCGAGCGGGCCGAGCAAAGCTGCGAGGACAATCAGGGATTTCATAAGGTTGCGGAAAGAATGGCACGGAGTGCGGCACCAATCAATCGAGACGTGTCACAGATTCACCCTGCCAGCCACGACTCCAGTCAATTGCCGCCATTCGGCGGGATCCGTCAGCCTGTACGTGACCCAAGACAAGCAGGCCTTCGCCACAAGCCACCCTGACCTGCCCTCCCTCGATCGTCACCTCTCCCGGCTCCCCAAACCCGGCGCAGACCCCTGCGGGGAAGATCTTCAGGCGCTTGGTTTTCGCTCCATCTGCATAGGTCGTGTAACAGCCCGGCCAAGGGTCATAGGCGCGCAGGCGCCTTTCTATTCGCGGAGCGGACCACGACCAGTCGATCCGGCCATCCTCACGATCGAGCTTCGAAATATGGGAAATTTCTCCCATGCTCTCCTGGCTCATGCTTGCCGCCGTTCCATCTAACAGTGACGGCAGGCCTGCTTTCAAAGCATCGCGAGCGAGTTCCGCGAGACGGTCGTGGAGGCTCCCTCCGGTATCATCGTCATTGATCGGAGTTTCCTTTGCTAGAATGACATCACCGGCATCCAGCTTGGGAACGACATGCATCAGGGTCACCCCCGTCACCGAGTCACCGGCATCGATGGCCGCCTGAATGCAGGCAGCTCCCCGGTATTTCGGCAGCAAGGAGGCATGGAGGTTCACACAGCCGAGCGGCGCCATCCCGATCAGCCGCTTGGGAAGAATCTGACCATAGGCCATCACCACGATCAGATCCGGCTTCAGGGCTTCAATGGCCTCCAAGGTGCTTTCTTCCTTTACCCTCTCCGGCTGCAGAACCGTCATACCCACCGCAAGCGCCACTTCCTTGATGGGGGGCGGCTTGAGTTCACGCCTCCTCCCCGCCGGTCGGTCCGGTTGGGTAACCAGAGCGACAGGACAAAATCCCTCTTCAATGAGAAATCGGAAGGCGGGTATGGCAATTTCTCCGGTGCCAAGAAAAACAATGCGTGGATTTTCCATTAAACAATTTGGTCAGCGCACTCCAGGTAGACCGGCAGTGTCACGGCTTTCGAGATGATCTTACCCAGCACCTCAACCGGCGGTCGAGTCGCATCGATTTCCGTCACCAGATCTTTCGAGTAGTAGTCGAGCATCGGTTTCGTCTCCGCTTCGTAGGTTGAAATCCTCTGCTGAATGACGTCTTCCGAAGCATCATCAAGGCGGTTCTCCTTGAGTGCACGCTTGCGCATGCGACGGGCAAGCTCGGCACGATTCGGACACGATAGATGAAAGACCTGATGCACTTCGAGAAACTTGCTGATCATTTCCGCCTGCTCGACATTGCGGGGGATACCATCAAGCACAAGGAAATCGATGTCGGGTTTGTAGACATGGGACTCCGCCCAGTTGTCGACTTGAGCCTTCCAGAGCTCGACCGTGAGTTCGTCAGGAACCAGTTCGCCACGACTCGAGTATTCGACGAATCGGCGGCCGATCGCAGTCCGCGTGTCGAGCGAACGAAACACATCGCCACAGGCACAATGAAAGAATCGTGGGATTGACCCGAGGATTTTCCCCTGGGTGCCCTTCCCTGAACCCGGAGCACCGAGAATCAGGAAGGCTGGCCGTTTTACGTCGAGCGCCTTGATCATGAAGGAGCAAACCTAGAGAGCAGCCAAGGTCGCCGCAAGCGCCGATCAAGTCCCGGAGAAGACGATGAACAATGGCAAAGGCACGATCATCGCGGCATCCGCCAGGCACCTCAACGCATCCATCGAATAGCGCTCGCGGGTCCGATTGATGACCTGTAGCAAGGCTGCCGAGATCAGCACCCCGTAGAAGAAGGGACGAGTCAAGGGATCCGTGTCGGCGACGGAGCCTCCGAACATCCCCGGGTTATCCTGATACGCAAACCACAAGGATGCGGCTCCAAGCAGAATCAAGGGGAGGGTCAGACTGATTTCGTCGGCCGCCCTGATTTCGGGATCATTGGAGAGCCTCGAATGCTCCCACAGATGGATCGCCGATATGTTGAGGACACACAGCACACCGAAGCTGATCACTTCCCGGCTCTGCATCATGATCCAGAATGGCTCCATCGGCACATACACATGCGCCACCAGGGCGGTCCCCATGCCAAAGGTCATCCCCGCGACGATGTTGCGTAAGTAGGGAATGTCTCGAGTCGCAGGGACCATCACCACGAGCGCGAAAAATACTCCCACGAGAAGCATGATCGGAATCGAATAACCGATCACCTCCACAGGAAGATACGTGAGCGTCAGCCAAAGCACGGTGGCGGCAGCCACGACCACACCCAGCAAAAACTTCTTCCAGTGCTTTTGATGGAAATGATGTCGTGAGCCGAGCATCGGGTCATCTGGAGAACGCATCCTCACATCGATCAAGCGATCCACGACGTAGATGATCCAGACTGTTAGTCCGAGTGCCGCGTAAGCCTGCCAGGGGTGAAAATCAACCCGCCACGCACGCGCGAACATAAATAGCCACGCCACCGCAACCAGCGGGGCGTCCAGGCTCAACAGATTTGGCCACAGCCAAAATGGTGCTCGTCGATCCGGCATCGCGGAACCGGACCTTTCGCAAGGCCCGCCACCTTGGCAAGCCCGGGATTACAGAATACTTGGGATGCGACCCCTCCCCCCAACTCGCCATCTGCCACCGCTCTCAATGGAAACCGTCGCCTGCCAGGCTCCTGTTTCTCTCGACAGACCGATTTGCTCGTCAGGCCGAAATGGGCTTCCATTTCCCCATGGCGAATGCATCGCTCTTTCCGTGACACCTGAGACCCCCATTCACCAGGCACGCTTTGCCGGAATCGACTTTGAGTCTGCGGGGGCGGCGCGCGGCAGGACCGACGTTCCTGTCCAGATCGGGTTGGCGAGTTGGTCGATCCATGAGGGACATGCTCAGGCATACGTCTCCTACCTGAGATCATCGAGCCCGATCACATGGTCCGCTCGAAAAGTTCACGGCATTCAGGACGAGGACCTGATTGGCGCGCCCTCGCTCCTGGAACTCTGGCCGGTGATCAAGAAACGTCTGGGCTCTGCCGTCGTGGTCGCTCACGGAAAAGGTACCGAGAAGCGCTTTCTCCGTGCTTTTCCCGGCCATGGATTCGGCCCCTGGGTCGACACCCTGCTGCTCGCGCGCGCCGCGTGGCCGGAACTTCCGGACCATTCGCTTTCGGCCCTTTGCATCAGCCGCAATCTTGAACCGCGAATCCGGGAATTAGCTCCCAAAGGATCCTGGCACGATGCCCTTTTCGACACGATTGCCTCGCTCGCCCTGCTTGAGGACATCATCACCAGTTTCGAGCTCGCCGACCGACCTCTCGCCCAGCTTGTCTTCCCCGATACTCGGGAATGGCACCAACAACGATCGCGATAGATCACGAGCCAGAGTTGCATCCCAGCACCGAATCTCCATTCTCCCGCCCATGCCTACCGTCCATGTCGATCTCGCCGAGCGTTCCTACGATGTCGTCGTTGAAAATGGCGTCCTCTCCCAGGCCGGAGAGCGCATCGCCGCCCTTCGTCCCGGAGCCAAAGCGGCGGTCATTAGTGACAGCAACGTTGACCAACATCATGGCGACGCCCTCGCGGACTCATTGAAAGCCGCCGGCATCGAAGCAAGCCGTCACGTCATCCCTGCCGGAGAAGCCTCAAAGTCGTTCGAACAGGTCTCCTGCCTTTGCTCTTCACTAGCTCAGGCAAGCCACGATCGCAGCTCATTCGTGATCGCTCTCGGCGGCGGAGTCGTCGGTGATCTTGCCGGCTACGTGGCCTCCATTTTCTATCGCGGTGTCCCTTTCGTTCAGATCCCCACCACCATCGTCGCACAAGTTGACTCCTCAGTTGGGGGAAAAACCGGCATCAATCTTCCCGAAGGAAAAAATCTCGTCGGTGCCTTTCACCAACCCAAGTTGGTGCTCGTCGACCCCGAAGTCCTGCGCACTCTTCCGTCCCGCGAGTTTCGCGAAGGCTTCGCCGAGGTGATCAAGCACGCCGCCATCCGCGACGCCTCGATGCTTGGCGAACTCGCCGAACTCGACCCCGATTCTCCCGACGTTCCCGCCGACCTCATTGCCCGCAATATCGCCATCAAGGCGAGAATCGTGGAAGAGGACGAACGCGAAACGGCCGGCACGAGGGCCCTGCTCAACTTTGGTCACACCATTGGCCACGGCATCGAGGCCGCTGTCCCCTACGGAGAGATGCTCCATGGCGAAGCCATCTCCCTGGGACTACGGGCGGCACTCCTCCTCAGCCAGAAACGCGCCGGACTCAGTAATGAGGGAGCTCGGGCGGTGCTACAACTCCTCGAACACTTCAGACTCCCTGTCGTCCTGCCTGAAGAAATCGAATCGGCCACGATCCTCCAACGCCTGTCGCGCGACAAGAAATTCACCGCAGGAGCGATCCGCTTTGTGCTTCTTCGTGAACCCGGTGACGCCTATCTGGCTGACAACGTGACTCAGGAAGATCTTCGCGAGACCGTCGAGCAGCTACGGCAAACCCCGTAATTCAGCGACTCAGTTCCCGGGAACATCGACCACACGCGAGTAGTGGTAGGACTGACGGGCGTAATCCTTTTCGGTCAATCCGTCCGCTGCATTGCGGCGGATCATACCGGCATCGGAAAGCACCGAGACACTCAGTTCAACGCCGCTCAGTCGACCAGCGGCGATCTCATCCGCGGTAAAGGTGCCCAGCTCGGCACCTTGAACGTCGATTCCATTGCCCTTCAGCCTGAACTCTCCGCTCCCTGAAGAACTCTCCAGGACCACACGGGCGGTTTCGACGCGTGCTGAATCACTACCCACTCCCTCTCTCGTCACTTCGACGAGGAAGGTGGCCGTGACCTGGTGCACGTTTTCACAAATGAAGTTTTCCTCCTGGTCCACTTCGCTCTCAAATGACGAGAACGCGGTGTCAAGATCCTCCTCGCCCAACAACTTCTCGAAGGTCTCATCGGGATTGATCAGCTTCCGGTAGAAAACGTAGGTCGAAGTATCGTTATCGCCGCTTCCTCCTTCAATGGGGTCCTGAAAGCGCATGCGATAAGCGACACAGGAAACATCTCCTCCGGCATCCGCTGATTGGCCGATTTGTCCATTGTAGCGATCGGTTGCCGCGGTAAAGAAGGTAAAGGCAGCCACGTTGGCATTACTACTCCCTCTAACAACCTTCGGAAGATCCGCATCGGCATCCATGGCCACGTAGAGCCATTCCATGTTGTCACCTCGACGGGAGACAAGCGACTCGAAGTCCTTGGCCATCGTATCAATCAGCACTTTCGCCTGACGCGAAGCGCGCAACTGGGAACGGCTGCGAGTCCAGGTATCCGTGGCAACTCCGGTGATCGTGACGAGCACGGTGATGATCACAGCGGTAATCCCCATCGACACCATCAACTCAATGAGGGTGAAGCCGGACTTCCGGGTTTTTGGTGGGCAGGTTTTCATGGAGAGTTTTTTTGGAAAGGGATCAACGACGGACCGCCAGGTTACGGGTGAAGACCGGCTGGTTTAGTTTGGTCAGATTGAATTGCGATCCTGTAATGTAGCCGTGGGCAGAATTGGGGAGCAGATGAAACTCCGCGGCAAAGGCAATCACCGCTTCAGGGTAGGTTTCGGCGGAAGTCCCTCCGGCACCACCTGTCGGTGAGGTGATCTTCCCTTCGGCTCCTCTTTCCAACTCCCCATTGCTGTTAAAGACCAGCTGAACCAACTTGGCGGCATAGACCCGACCTTCAAGGGCCTGCAGATCACTTTTCAGCTCGGGATCACTCTTCTGGCGGACCATCGGTTGGACGATGAAGTCCTCACCAGCGACGCCGCCAGCAGAAGTGTAGGGCTCCGGTGTACCATCGGAACGCAGCGAACCATCAATCACCGAGCGGTATTGATAGACGAGTAGAGCGGTGTTGTTGGTCGTCGATCCCTTGATCCAATCGTAGGCCTTTTCGAATCCGGTATTCTGCGTGGGATTGTCCCCTCGCAGCAAGACCAGCTCTTTTTGCAGAGCAAAGGCCAGGCGGTCTGCCTCCTGAATACTCACTGCTTTACGAATGCCGGCGGTTGCGGGAGCGAAGACAGCGAGGAATCCAGTGAGGAGCAACGCCAGCACGCCAATGGCAATGACGGTCTCCATCAGGGTGAATCCCCTGCGGGTTCGGGAAATGAGTGGACTTTTCATGAGTCAGAAATTTGTAGGTGAATCAGCACCGATGATTTGTGTGGGATTGCGGAAAACCGAGGTCGCTCCATTGCGCCAGATCACAAAACCGCCGAAGTCCCGGCGACCATCGCTCGTGGTTCTGGGGGTATCTTCACCTCTTCCTCGGGCACCACCTGCGATGACAAAACTTGGCGCATCATACTCGTCACCATTCAATCCCGTGGTGCAGATCCCCTCGGCATTGAATTCGTAGTAAAGGTAGCCTGTCTTCTTCGAATTGTACATCCCGGACACGCCCGAGAGCGTCATGGTATCCAGACTGCCGGACTGGGCCTTGTGGTTCTTTTTGCTGAATTCACGGCTGAAGTAGGTCTTCGGCGGGAAAATGTAGGCCTTTCCGGAAAGCACCCACGAATTTGGAATGGGCTCACCATTGTCGTCGGTTGCCTGATAAATCACAAACATTCGGCGCAGGTAGTTCCCTTCCGAACTCGGGTCATCAACGTCGATCAAGACTCGTGACAAGGTCCCTTTTCCCACTGCCACTGAGCGAGCTTCGTCAAATATCGCCTCAGCGGAGGGCAATGCGGTACTCACTCCTTTTCCGCCAGCGTTGCGGAATCCCGCCGCACCGATGGTGAGCAGGACGGTAATAATGAGGATGACGACGAGCAGTTCCACCAAGGTGAAACCTGCTCTGGAGCGTTCAGAAGGTCTTTTCATCGGGAATTCAGGTTTTGAAAACTAGTGCCCCCAACTTGATGAGTTGGCAAGCAAGAATGTGATTACATCGCAATTACGCGACACCAGGTTATTTTTCGTAGCGGCCGGAGTTTGGGCCGTTCATCCATGCCCAGGCGCCCCTGACCATCTCACGAACGTCCTTGCGACTAGCCTCCCAACCGAGGAGCTCCTTTGCAAGCCTTGGATCCGCAAGAAGTTGCGGAGGATCACCTTCGCGTCGAGGCCCAAATTTGACAGGCACTTTCCTGCCCGTCACTTCCTCGGCAGCATCGATGATCTCTTTCACCGAAACTCCGACTCCCGTTCCAAGATTGCAGCGAATCGAATCACCATTCGCCGCGAGGAAATCGAGGGCTTTCGCATGAGCATCAGCCAGATCCTCGACGTGGATGTAGTCGCGAATGCAGGTTCCGTCCGGAGTCGGATAATCGGTTCCAAACACGTCCAGGTGGGAAATCTCGCCTGTCAGCGCCATCAAGACCCGCGGAATCAAATGGGTTTCCGGATCGTGATCCTCTCCAATTTTTCCATCTGCTGACGAGCCACTCGCGTTAAAATAGCGCAGACAAGCGCTTTTCAAGCCCCACGCCGTTTCGCAATCCCTCAGAATCCACTCCAGCATCAATTTACTGCGACCATAGGGATTGATCGGATCCTGCTTGTTGGTCTCAACAATCGGAACCGCATCCGGGACGCCGTAAGTCGCACAGGTCGAGGAAAATACGAAAACCTTACAGTCCTTGGCTTGCATCGTCTCGAGCAATGTCAGGGGCTCCGCGGTGTTGTTGCGGTAGTATTTCAGAGGGTCCGTCACCGACTCACCCACATAGGCAAAGGCTGCGAAGTGAACCACCGCACCAAATTGGTGCTGATCAAAAAGCTTCTCCAGCAGCGCGCGGTCACCCACGTCACCGATGACCAGCTCGACGCCTTCGTCGATGATCGCGTCGCGATGCCCATAGGCGAGATTGTCCAGAACGACCACTTTGCGGTTCTGGGAGGCCAAAAGCCTGACGGTGTGGGAGCCGATATATCCGGCTCCGCCTGTAACGAGAATGGGGTTGCTCATAAAATGCCGCTGGGGGTGCCCCAAAAAAGAGACCTCAGCCCGTACTGTCAATCCAAGCCCTAGACACATGCCGGAATCCCATGAATAGATTCCGCTGGGAGCCGTCATACTCCCCACAATGAAAACAACTCTCTTGATCAAGTCCGCAGTCATCGCGGCTGCCGCAGCGGCTTTCAGCTCCTGCTACTACGGCTCATCGTATGGCAGCTACAGCTCTGGATATGGAACATACGGAACTACGGCCGTCAGTGCGTCCTTCGTCTCCACGAGCAGTGACTACTGGTACTATGACCCGGTAGTGCGCTGCTATTACGACCGCCGACGGAGCTGCTACTATGATCCCTACCTTTACGGATACTACCCCCGCGGCTACAAACCCCGCCCAATCGCCAACTGCCCTCATCCGTATGGCTGGGGAGGCCGGGGACACGCGCCTGTTCCGCGCAGCGTCAACGGAAGGACCCTGAACCAGCACCAGGACCGCGTCGCCCAACTTCGGGCTCGCAACTACTCATGGGCCAATCAGGCTCACGTCAGAAACGACGGGAATGCCATCCGCCCCTCACAAAACCATGCGAGCAACGGTGGCAATTTCCGCAGGGATCAGGATCGCAGCCAGCCAAACTTTCAAAGGCAGGGCCAGCAGCCTGGCCCGTACTCACGCGGAAACTCGACCCGGGGGACGTCAGGAAACCAAACTCATGGCCAACCAAGCAGCCGACAAGCTGATCGCCATGTTTCACGTGAGCCAATCAACGCTCGACCACGGCCATCGAATCAACCCGCTGCAGGACCTCAACGCGAGCGTCAGGCCCAACCAGCACCCACCCCACAGCGACAAAGGGCAAATGGCGTCCACATTCCCGTCGCAGAAGCCAGACGTCAGGAGAACGTGAGAGCCGTCCAAGAGGCCCAGCGCCAGCGTTTGCAAGAAATTCAGAAGCGCCGGAATGTGAACTAAGGCCTCGATCGCCGGTTCAGACTTCGAGCGGGTCCGCCAGCAGCTTCGCGGCGGGCCCGTTCTTTTTGCAGCTTTGCCAACGTCACCCGTGGCCGAAGTGCCCACCGTGCCATCGCCCAGCCCAGCAGGCCGCCTCCGAAGTGACAGGCGTGAGAAACATCCGCGCCTCTCCCTTGCCCCAGCGCGGGTTGGATCACGGCGAGGAGGCCCGACGCAAGCATCACCCCGATCCCGAGATTTTTTCCTGAAATCGGCAGGGGCCACATTCGGGATCCTGGCGATACCCCCGTCAACCAGAGCAGAGCAGCAGCCACTCCCCCGGATATCCCCACCAAGGGAACCAGCACTTCACCCCCACTCATCATCAGGTGAAACAGCCCCCCCATCAACCATCCCGCGATCAGGAGAACCAGCAGAAGTCGCGCTCCTCCGATGCGTTCAATCCGTGGGCCAATCGCCAGCAAACCAAAGGCATTCATCATCAGGTGGACCCAGTTTCCGTGAATCAATGCGTAGCTGAATGGCTGCCAGAAATCCCCATTTGAGATCCCCTGACGGCTGAGCCCGAGCTTTCCGAAAAGCTCAGGATTCCCGGCAAATCCACCGGAACTCTCAATGGCCAACTGGATAAGAAACAGCAAACCGACCAACCCGAGGGTCGCCCGTGCCGCGATGAGGTCACTGCCCATCGTGCTCCATTTGGACACAGATCCTCCGCGCATGGTCGGAGGAGTCTGCATGGGATCGCGGGGTGGTGGGAAACGGAAAATCGAGGCCTTTAATCCATCGCACGCGAACGAGGTTCGCGCTTGGCGACATCAGCAGTGCCCGGAACGGTCACAAAGGGGCCACCCTCCAGAGGAGCCACACCGGTGAAGGCCACATCAGGCATCTCACTCGGACGACCCGCCAGCGGGAAATCCTTCCTCAGCGGGTGGAAAGGATAACCTTCCCACATCAGGATACGCTTGAGATTCGGGTGATCGGTGAACGCGATGCCCATCATGTCGTAGACCTCACGCTCATGCCAATCAGCGCCAAGCCAAATGTCCGTGGCGCTCGCGACCTTCTCGTCCTCAGCCACTTTCGACTTCACACGCAGATGCTTGGAGTCATCAAGCGTCGCCAACTCATAGACCATCTCAAAACGAGGATCCTCGCCGAAATGATCCAGACTCGAAATATCGAGCAGGAAATCAAAACCGAGTTCGTTCTTCGCGTGCGCCAGCACATCGTGCAGCGACGAAAGAGAAACACAGATCGTGTGCTCGCCACGGAACTCAATGGTTCCCGTCACGGCATCACCAAACTTCGCCTTGAGGGCTTCGATATCTTGAGCAGAGGTCGACATCGTCAATTATGAGGAAAGTTCTTCGAAGAATTCCTTCTTCTGATTGGCCACGGCAGGCGTCTTATCGACTTCATCCTGCAATTTCATCAGGCCGGCGATCAAGGCTTCAGGACGGGGTGGGCAACCGGAAATGTAAACATCCACAGGGATCAATTGGTCGATTCCCTGCAGCACCGCATAGCTGCGATACATCCCACCGCTCGAAGCACACGCGCCCATCGCGATGCACCACTTTGGCTCGGGCATCTGGTCCCAGACCCGCTTCACCGCAAGAGCCATTTTATAAGTAACAGTGCCGGAAACGATCATCACGTCGGCCTGACGCGGAGAAAAGCGCATCACCTCCATCCCGAAGCGGGAAAGGTCAAAGCGCGAACAGGCCGAAGCCATCATCTCGATCGCGCAGCAGGCGAGGCCCATTGGCATCGGCCACATCGAATTCTTGCGCATCCAGTTCATCGCGGCATCCACGCGAGTGACGATCACATTGCCTTCGATCTTCGAATCGTAGGCCGCGTGGGCTGTGGAATTGTTGTCAGTGACCATGTGGAACGCCGCGAAGATGCCATCCCCGGGCCCAGCCTCAAGCCGTTTGTGAAAGTTTTCACAAGCTCCGGTCTTGGTCAGCCGGGAGAAATCTCGCCAAAACCCACACCACCCTTGCCTCAACAAGCGATTCTGAGGAAAGTCCCGCCGCCCATGAACCGCATCGATGCCGCATTTGAACGTCTCCGCTCCGAAGGGAAAAAAGCCTTTGTCGCCTACGTCGCCGCCGGAGACCCGAATTTCGACGAGTCGCTGAAGGTCATCCAGGGGCTTGCCGATGCGGGTGCCGACATCATCGAACTCGGTCTCCCCTTTTCCGATCCGCTGGCGGACGGCATCGTCAACCAGATGGCTGCCGAGCGAGCCCTCAAGTCCGGCATGAGCACCCTCCGCTCTCTCGAACTGATCCGCGCGTTCCGCAAGACCCACGACACGCCGATCGTGCTCTTCACCTACCTCAATCCGATCTTCACCTACGGCTTTGAAGAATTTCATACCGATGCTGCCGCCGCTGGAGCCGATGGCATCCTGCTCCTCGATCTGCCGCCGGATGAAGCCAAGCTCAATGCTGATCTGGCCAAGGGTGAAGGTCTCAAGCACATCCGCCTGATCGCGCCGACCACCCCCGACGCCCGCGTGCCGCTCCTCGCCGGAGATGCCGAAGGATTCATCTACGCCCTTTCTCGAACGGGAGTCACCGGAGCTCACGGTGCGCCCTCGCAAGACATCGCCGCCCAAGTCGCGCGCATCACACCACACACCAAGACACCCATTTGCGTCGGCTTCGGAATCACCACACCCGACCAAGCCAGAATGGTCGCCCAGGCAGGCGACGGCATCATTGTCGGCTCCGCCATCGTCAAGCAGATCGAACTCCATCCCGAGCGCGCCGCCGAAGCTGTGGTAGAATTCACCACCCCACTCATTCACGCGGCCAAGTCGATCTAATCGGTTTTTGGCATTGGAAAATTGATCATTGAAAAATTCCCTAACCATGCTCCTCCACTTCTACAAGATGAATGGTGCCGGCAACGACTTCGTCGTCGTCGATAACCGCGACCTTTCCCTGAATCTCAGCCAGGACCAGATCGAGCACCTGTGCGACCGCCACCGCGGCGTCGGCGCCGACGGCCTGCTCGCCGTCGAACCCGCTGAAAATGGAGCCGATTTCAAATTCCGCTACTACAATGCCGACGGCGGCGAAGCCGAAATGTGCGGCAATGGCGCGCGTTGTTTCGGACGCTTCACCGCAGCGTTGTTAGACGAACCGGCCGAAAGCGTCAGCTTCGAAACCATCGCCGGCACCCTCACCGCCGAGTTGGTCGAGGACAACATCCGCATTGCCATGTCGGAGCCCTTCGACCTGCAACTCGATACCGGTGCCACCGTTCCGGGTCTCGATGCACCGCTGCGATTCATCAATACCGGCGTCCCGCACGCGGTCGCTTTTGTCGATGACCTCCCCGCAACGGATGTCGTCAAGCACGGTGCCGCCATTCGTTTCCACGAGCACTTCGCGCCAAAAGGCACCAACGCGAACTTCGCCACGGTCCTCTCCCCTGACCACATCGCGATCCGCACCTACGAGCGCGGTGTTGAGGACGAGACCCTCGCCTGCGGCACCGGCATGGTCGCCTGCGCCCTGATGCACCACCTGCTCACCGGTGCGCCCTCACCGATCAAGGTCGATGTGAAAGGCGGCGACACTCTTGAGATCGGCTTTGAGAAGGACGGCGAGGAAGGATTCAAGAACGTCACCCTGACCGGCCCCGCCGACTTCGTCTTTGAGGGCGACATCGAAATCTAACAAGTGCCTGAACTCGTCCTCATCGGTGGCCCGAATGGAGCGGGGAAAACGACATTCGCGCGAGACTACCTTCCACGCGAATTGGAAGGAATGCGCTTCCTCAACAACGACGAAATCGCCCGGGGACTTTCCCCTTTCAACCCCGATCAAGTTAGCCGCAAAGCTGGTCGGATCCTGCTTGGAGAAATCGACGAGCTCATCGCGACAAAGACCGATTTCGCACTCGAATCGACCTTGTCGGGTCGCAGTTACTCGAAGGTATTGAAACGAGCGAAAGCAGTGGGTTACCAAATCACCTTCCATTTTCTGTGGATACCCGATGCACGGACCTCACTCGCTCGGGTCAGGCAACGGGTCAAAAAGGGCGGACATTCGGTTCCCGAAGCTGACATTCTCAGGCGCTATGACCGAATTATGACTAATTTGACCGAACTCTACCTTCCTTTGGCCGATCGGTGGATCGTTTGGGATAACCGCGACTCGCCGCCTAAACCCTTGGCTTCTCACGAAAGCCATACTATCCTTGAAGTGGCTCAAATATTAAGATGATCGCGCCCCGCCAAAGTAAATTGACTCACCTCCGCGAATCGGAACTTCCCGAATTTGCCAAAGGAGCTCTACGCGCTCATCGTCGTGCCGACAAAAAGCTGCGCGCCGAGAACAAGCGCCTCGGTCTGCCCTTGATTGTGTGGAAGGACGGCAAGCTGGTCCGCGAAAAGCTCTGAGTCTCCCGGGCACCCCAAGCTTTTTCACCAATCCCGCTCTTCCGGGTTGGACGAATGCCCGTGGCGGTACATTCTCCGCCCGCCATGACTTTCCAAGGCACATACACCGCCCTCATCACTCCTTTCCGCGACGGCCAAATCGACCGCCCTGCTTTCAAAGCACTCATCGATCGCCAGATCGAGGCAGGCATCGATGGCATCGTTCCCGTCGGCACCACCGGCGAATCGCCGACCCTGACGACCCCCGAGCACATCGAGGTGATCAAGCTTGCGATCGAATACGCTGCCGGGCGCTGCCAGGTCGTCGCCGGCACCGGCGCCAATGCCACCGCCGAGGCCATCGAGCTCACCGTCGCCGCTGAAAAAGCAGGCGCCACCGGCACCCTTCAGGTCTGCCCCTATTATAACAAGCCATCCGCCGAAGGCCTCTATCAGCACTACAAGGCCGTCGCCGAAGCCACTGCGCTCCCGGTAATGCTTTACAGTGTGCCCGGCCGTTCCGCCATCGAGATCCCGGTCGAAGTCGCCGTGCGTCTCGCCAACGACTGCCCGACCGTCGTCGCCATCAAGGAAGCCGGCGGCTCGGTCGAACGCGTCAACCAGCTCTACAGCGCCCTGCCCGACCATGTCGCCATCCTTTCCGGAGATGATCCGCTCACCCTGCCGTTCATGGCCTGCGGTGCGGTTGGTCTGGTGTCCGTGGCCTCAAACCTGATCCCCGACGTCATGGTCCGGCTCGTCCGCGCCTGCCTCAATGGCTCTTACGATGAAGCCCTCGCCATGCAGAAGCAGTACCACCCGCTCTTCCGCAAGCTGATGTCGCTCGAAGTCAATCCCGTGCCGATCAAGGAAGCCGTAGCCCTCCAAGGCCACTGCAGCAATGAATTCCGACTGCCACTCGTCGGCCTCGAGGACTCGCAACGCGATCAACTCCGGGAGCTGCTTGTCGCACACGACCTGATTGATTGATGTAGAATGATGATTTTCACCGTTTGACTTTCATCTTTTTTCACCGTATCCCCTCCTCATGCGAATCACCATCGATATTGAGGAGGAACTTCTCGAGGAGGCCATGCGCCTGACAGGTGAGAAAAAGAAGGGCCCTGCCGTTGTAAAAGCAGCTCAGGAATTCATCCGGCGTCACATGGCCAGCGAGTTTGGGCGAAAGCTGATGGAAGGCGAACTTGGAGATTACCCCCTGACCAACGACGAAATCGAAGCCTTCGACCGTTGATTCCATGGTTCTCGTCGATACCAGCGCCTGGATCGAGGCCCACCGTACCAAGGGCAGCATGGAGGCAAAACTCGCGCTCCGTGGTTTGCTTGATGCTTATGAAGCCACCCTCTGCGGACCGGTGGAAATGGAATACCTCGGAGGAGCGCGTCCCGACGAGGTTGATCGCCTCAAGCGGTGGTGCTCCGTCGTCCCCTACCTGCGCAATGACCAGAAACTCTGGCGAAAGGCCGGTGACAACTTCGCAAAGCTCCGCCAGTCAGGCTTCAGGGTTCCTTGGAACGACGTCCTTGTGGCAACTCTCGCGCTCAATGAGAATTGCCGCGTCTACTCCGTGGACAAGCACTTTCCCCTGATGGCGCGAATTCTCGGATTACGACTCTACACCCCCGGCTACGCGGGAACCTATCGACCAGAAAACGAAGAACCATGATCAACATCCTCGTCACCGGTGAATCCGGACGCATGGGCCAGGCCATCATTGCCGCCATCGAAGCCAACCCCGACGCCTCCCTCGCCTCGACCCACGATGCCGGCCAGGATCTCACCGCCGCCATCGCCAAGGCGGACACCGCCATCGATTTCACCATTCACTCCTTCACCAGGGACGTGCTCGATGCCGCTCTGAAAAGCGGCACCCGTCTCGTCATCGGCACCACCGGCCACACTGATGAAGAACGCGCCGCGATCGTCGAAGCATCGAAGTCGATCCCGATCGTCTGGGCCGCCAACTATTCCGTCGGCGTCAACACCCTTTTCTGGCTCACCCGCAAGGCCGCCCAGGTCCTCAAGCAGGAAACCTTCGACATCGAGGTGGTCGAGATGCACCACCGCCACAAGATCGATGCTCCGTCCGGCACCGCACGTCGTCTGTTAGAGATCCTCAACGAGGAAACGGGCACCACTTACGAAGATGACATCAAGCACGGTCGCTTCGGAATCACCGGCGCTCGCACGCAGCGCGAGATCGGCATGCACACCCTGCGCGGTGGCGACGTCGTCGGCGACCACACCGTGATGTTTGCCGCCGATGGCGAACGCGTCGAGCTCACCCACAAGGCGTCCTCGCGCATGACCTTCGCTTCCGGCGCGGTTCGTGCTGCCGTCTGGCTCGCCGAGAAACCTGCCGGACTCTACGACATGCAGGATGTTCTGGACCTCAAATAAGGCTCACTCATTGCCATGCTTCGCCGCGCCGGCATCGCCCTCGGTTCCAATCTCGGAAACCGCCTGCATCACCTGCAGGCAGCCCGAGACCTCCTGAAGAAACTCGCACCGAAAGGCAGCGACTTTCTTCAGTCCCCGATCTACCAGACAGCCCCCGTCAGCTGCCCCGACGGTTCTCCGGATTTCTACAACACGGTCGTCGAAATCGAATACTCGGGCTCTCCTTACGAACTCCTCGATGCCACTCAGGCCATCGAGTTTCATCTCGGCCGGAGCCAGGGATCTGAAAGAAACGCGCCCCGCATCGTCGATCTCGACATCCTCTATCTCGGTGAAGCCACCGAGTCCGAGGGTTTGCTTGAACTCCCCCACCCCCGCCTCACCTATCGGCGATTCGTGCTCCAGCCGCTCGCCGATATCCGACCCGACCTGATTCTTCCGGGCGATAGCGCCACCATCGCCGAGCATCTCTCCCACCTCGATTCAGACGAGCCGCCCCTTTCGCTCGTTCAGAGCGCTTGGTGACCGAGCGACTTGTAAGTTGCGAAGGAAGGACCGATGCTTCTTGCGTGACCGGTCTCCAGAAAGCCAATGCCATCCGCCAACGCAAGCATGGCGTCCGCCTCGCTACCCTTACTGCTTACGACTACCCGACCGCCCGACTTCTCGATGAAGCCGGCGTCGACCTGCTGTTAGTCGGAGACTCACTCGGCATGGTGGTGCTCGGTTATCCCGACACCACCCATGTCACCATGGAGCACATGCTGCATCATACCGCCGCCGTCGCGCGGGCGAACACGAAAGCCATCGTCGTCGCCGATCTGCCGATCAACAGCTATCAGACGCCGGAAATGTCCGTGGCCAATGCCAGACGTCTGGTCGAAGCCGGCGCCGATGCGGTGAAACTTGAAGGCGGCATTCGCCAGGCGGAAAAGGTCAGAGCCATCACCGAGGCCGGCATCCCCGTCTGCGGACACCTCGGCATGCTTCCCCAGAGGGTTCTGGAAGAAGGAGGCTACAAGAAAAAGGGCAAGACACCCGAACAAGCCAGCGCCATCCTCGAAGGGGCGAAGGCCCTCATTGAAGCAGGTGTCTTCGCGATCGTTCTCGAAAGCGTCATCCCCGAAACTGCCCGTCATCTTACCAGGGAACTCAGCGTTCCTACCATTGGCATCGGATGTGGAGGCGACACCTGTGACGGCGAAGTCGCCGTCATCACCGACCTTCTCGGCAGCTATCCCTGGTTCGTCCCTCCCTTCGCCCAGCCCGAAGCCGACCTCGCATCTAACATCTCGCGTGCCGTCCAAGCCTACCGTTCCCGTGTCCAAGCCTGATTCTCAATCTCCTTCACCTTGGTAAGTCCCGAAAAACAAGCCGCGCTGGAATCGCGCATGGCAAAGCTCGGCATCCTCGAAGCCGATCTTACGGAGAAGTTCATCCTCGGTTCCGGTTCCGGCGGCCAGAAAATCAACAAGACCCACTCCTGCGTTTACATCAAGCATGAGCCCAGCGGCATCGAGATCAAGAACCAGTCATCCCGGTCTCGCGAGATGAACCGCTACGCCGCCCGCCGTGATCTCTGCGATGCTTTCGACGAAATCCGGCTCGGCAAGGCATCCAAGCGCCAACAGGAAATGGAGAAGGTCCGCCGTCAAAAACGCCGTCGCTCGCGCCGGTCCAAACAGCGCTCCGTCGCCGACAAGCGGATCCTTTCCAACAAGAAGAACCTCCGCCGCTCACCCGGCCGTGACGACTGAATCGGGAGAAGGAGATTGCAACTCCTCTGGCCTCACCACAGGACCACCACCTTTCCCACCTAACAACGGACTTCAAAAGTCCGTCCCCATATTCCTCAACAACGCTCCTCCGCCTTCTTCACGACCGCATAGCGCTTCTTCAAATCATCGAGGCAGGAATCCACGAGCCCTTCATCGAGATGGTGCACATCCTGACCTCGACCAAGTTCCCGGAGCAGCAGGACCGTCAACTCGCCACCGAGATGCTCGCGAAATTCTTCAAGTCCTTCATGCACGCGGCGTCGGCCATTTTCATCACGCAGATCGAGCGCTTCATGCCAGAGTGGCAGTTTCAAAGCCTCGACGACATCGAGCACGCGCTCCGCATCGCATTCACGCAGAAGTCCGCACTTCGCGGAGTATAACGTGTCCAATGCCAGGCCCACTGCCACCGCATGAGCGTGGCTCAGAGTGAAACCTGTTAGTTGCTCCAACTTGTGAGCGGACCAGTGCCCGAAATCAAGCGGACGACTGCTCCCCGACTCGAAGGGATCACCGCCTTGCGCAATGTGGGTGGCATGCTGCAAAGCCGAGCGCTCAACACATTCTTCCAGCACCCCCGACTCAAGCTCTGCCAAGGCCTCCACATTCACTGAGATCCAGCGGAAAAATCCCTGGTCCTTCACCAAGGCGACCTTCACAGCCTCGATCAATCCCGCACGGCACGTCTCTTCATCCTGGCTGTGCAGAAACAGAAAGTCATTCACCACCGCAAAAGGCACGGCAAAAGCACCCACCCAATTCTTCTTTCCGAACTGGTTGATCGCGCATTTCACCCCCACTCCGCTGTCATCCTGAGAAAGCGTTGTCGTCGGAAAGCGCACCAACCTCACCCCACGATGGGCCGTCGCCAGCGCAAAGCCCGTCGCATCGAGAAACGCGCCACCACCGATCGTGATCACATACGAATGCCGATCGATGTGCTCCTTGTCCACCGTCTCCCACACCGTGCGGACGAGGTCGTCATCATTCTTCACCGCCTCGCCACCCTCGAGGACACGCACCCCCCGCCAGTCAAAACCAAGATCCGCGAAGTAGCTCTCGATCCCCGAGCTCAACTTCGGCCAAAGCTCGGCCACTGTCTTTTCCACGAGGACGAGCACACGCCGGCCACCCCCTTCTTCCAGCAGCTCCGCCAGCATGGCATTGTCCGACGAGAACGCATCACGCGTGAAACACACGCGGTGCTTGAAGCTGAGAGGAATCTGGAAATCGTGACGTGACATCGCTTGCAGGGAAAATATGCCCCTACCTACGGCCTCCGACCAACAATTCTTAGCATTCCATGACCGAAACCCTGTTTGAAACCCGCTGGCTCGGTGTCTACCGCATCGGACACTGGGATTTTGTCCGTCGTCCAAACTCGGATGCCTGCGTCGGCATCCTCGCCGTCACCCCGGATGACGAGGTGGTTCTCATCGAGCAATTCCGCATCCCGGTTCAACGATCCGTCATCGAAATTCCCGCCGGACTGATCGGCGACGAAGAAGCATTCAAAGGCGAGACCATCATCGAAACCGCTCGACGCGAGCTCCTCGAAGAAACCGGCTACCATGCCGGGAAAATCGAAACCTTGATCATCAGTCCGACATCAGCCGGCATGACCAGCGAATTCACCCACCTCTTTTTCGCCACGGATTTGGAAAAGCGGGAGGCCGGCGGTGGAGTCGGAGCCGAGGACATCAAGGTCCACCTCGTTCCTAAAGCATCCCTCCGCAGCTGGCTCCGCGAAAAAGAACAAGCCGGCCTCGCCCTCGACTTCAAAATCCACGCCGCCCTCTGGTGCGCGGGTCTATGAAAGCAGTGTCCTCGCTCTAACCGTTCCACTCACCGAAATTGCGGAACTTCTCATAGCGCTGGTCGAGCAGCTTCTTTACCGAGAGCTTTGAGAGTTCTTCAAGCTGACCGAGCACGGCATCCTTGAGAGCGGCTGCGGTCGCCAAATGGTCGTGATGGGCACCGCCCAGCGCTTCCGGGATGACTCCATCAATGAGGCCCAGCTTCAAAAGGTCCGGTGCCGCCAACTTCATGGCTTCGGCCGCTTCGGGCGCGTGCTTGCGGTGTTTCCAGAGGATCGCCGCGCAGCCTTCGGGACTGATCACCGAGTAGTAGGAATTCTCCAGCATCAGCACTCGATCGGCCACGCCGATACCGAGCGCCCCACCGGAGCCACCTTCACCGATGACCACCGCCACGACGGGGACTTCCAGGAGCATCATCTCCCGCAGGTTGTAAGCAATCGCTTCCGCGATGTTCCGTTCTTCCGCGCCGATTCCCGGATATGCTCCCGGCGTATCGATCATGCAAACGACCGGCATCTTGAACTTTTCAGCAAGCTTCATCAGGCGCATCGCCTTGCGGTAGCCTTCCGGATTCGCACTGCCGAAGTTTCGTTTGAGATTTTCCTTCGTGTCGCGCCCCTTCTGATGGCCAACCACCACCACCCTCTGGCCGCCAATCGTCGCGAAGCCACCCGGCATTGCATGATCATCGCCAATCCGGCGGTCTCCGTGGAGTTCGCAAAAATCACTGAAGGCGTGGGCAAGGTAATCAAGCATGAAGGGCCGCTGGGTATGACGGGCGATCTGAACACGCTGCCATGGGGTCAGATTTTTGTAAATCTGTCGGCGCGTCTCAGCAACTTTCTCCTCCATCGTGGCGATTTCCGCGGACATGTCGATGTCCTGTGAATCGGATTGCGTACGAAGCTTGTCCAACTCACGTTCGAGTTCGGCGATTGGCTTTTCAAATTCAAGGAGCTGCATCAGGAAATCAGTGTCGGCGTGGCGAAAGTCTAGCGGGTCGAGGTACGGAATTCCACCTCATTCCCCGGTCGGAGCAAAAGTGACAGTTCTTCAGCATCAGCGGGAGCCAAATACAGCCCCTGAGGCAGTTCATCCGGACTTTCTGCCCCGCTTTCAGGCATGGCAGTGATCACCGCCGATACCTTTTCGATACTTAAGAGTTTGGTCGCCCCGCGATAGCTGGGCGAAGCTGGCGGAACTCGACGATCTCCCACGACGCCGCTCTTTCCCTCGATCTTCGTCTTCAAGTCTCGCGTCGGGGCGCCTACCACCGCCGAAAGAAGATACTCACGCACAAACCGACCGTCATTCCACAGAGAAAGCACCTTTTTGTGCGGCTCCACGAGCACGCGGAAATTCAGAGGCATCACGATCAATTCGTCATTCGGCTGCAGTGACTTGAGATCCATCAAGCCATTGAGGTGCATGATCATATCAAGCGAGGTTCCGAATTTCCCCGCAATGCCGAGATACGAATCGCCGCGCTTGACCGTGTAGACCTGCTTGTTGGTCATGCGGCCGGCGGAAAGAAGTTCATCGAGATTCATTTCTCCGACGATCCTGCGAGCTTCGCCTGCGGCCTTTGAGCGGGGATAGATGCTCACCACGGTCTGCAGCTTGTCCCGCGCGCCCTGCAAATCTCCAATCGCGATCATCTCACGTGCCTTCTCGAAAACCTTCGCACCTGGATCGATCTCCGGCAGATCAGAATCCGCTTCGGGCAGAGCCACCAGAGGTTTGGCATCGACATTCACCGGCACCCACTCGCTGAAGGCGCCGCCAAGCGGTTCCTGGCGAACATGCTTTACCAGCATCGCCGTGAAAATCACCACACCGAGGACCACCAGGCCCGCGACGATCTTGATCAGCATCCAGAGGCTCATCTAGGCGCGATCATTCAGAGAAGTCCGCGCCTCTGGAAGTCGAATCGGTTGATCGCCCATGATCGGACGATCATTTCAAAGCTGAACTTGAAAATGGAGACCTCCCAGGCGTCATCAACCCCCTCGATGATGGCCCGCGCAGGGTTCCCCTTGATCCGTGCATCCTCCAGCACCCGATCACGAACCACGTCCATGGAATCATGAACGAGTTCCTCTTTCACCTGTCCGCGCTTGAAACGAAACCCGTAATTCAAGAATGCCATGTCCTGACCTTGCGCCCGCAGTTTCTCGACCAGCGCATCGAATCGCTCGCGGGCCTTCTCTTCGAATCCCTCAAGCTCGATATTGGCATAACCGTCGGGTCTAACAATCTGCGGTTTGAGCGCTTCCACTTCGCCGGTGCGAATGCGAATCTGCCCCGTGCTGTCCATCAGCTCGCTCAAGAGCTGAAACTCAAATCGAGTTTCACCAAAGGTATCGATCCGCCGATCCGGCTCCAACAGGACCCGGGTCGCCTCCATCGCATACTGAATGTCGTCAGGGGAATGCATCACCAATGCTCGACGAAAATCGCCGCTACGCAAAGAAAACGGGCGGACTCGCCAAGGAGCCCGCCCGTCAGCGAAATAATTCTTATGAAAAATCAGGCCTTGGCCTTGTTGACGTAAGTGATCACGTCACCAACGGACTGAAGCTTCTCAGCCTCTTCGTCTGGCACTTCAATTTCAAATTCTTCTTCGAAGGCCATCACCAGCTCGACCGTATCCAGAGAGTCAGCACCGAGGTCTTCGATGAATTTGGCTTCAGGATTTACTTGATCGGCATTAACGCCGAGCTGGTCGACGATGATGTCCTTTACGCGGTCTTCGATGCTCTTATCAGACATGGTGTAATTCGTGTTGGAACTGCCAAAGGGCTTACGCGATGGAGAGTGATCTTGGCAACCCCGAAAAAAAGTCAATCTCGGGCTTCTGAGGCATCAGCTGGCAGAGCCTCCTCGGATTCGTCCTCGTCCGTCTCGTATTCGATGATTTCCCCTGAAAATCTTGATTTCAGCGCCTGCATCAGTTTCTCGGCCGGCTCACCGTCCTCCGCCTTGAAGCCCCCGTAAGTCAGACCGTCGATCCGGATCTTCCTTTCCCCCCCCGAACCGTCGTTTGCCCACGCCATCGCCAGCCCCTTGCTGCTCCACTTCCGCAAATCCAGGCGCACCAGATCCTTGATTGGCACCGCCTTTCCGCCAGCCGGCTGGAAGGTGTCACCTTCTACCACCATTTTCCTCGTCAGGGTTCTCAGCAGGAAAAAGATGGCCACCGCCAGGAGACCGAGACAAATCCAGAAGACGTACCATTGCTCGTTGATCTTCTGCTGCGTGTAGGATTGTTCGGGCGGGCTTTTCGCCAGGCCGGATTCCTGGCGATAGGCATCGAAGTAGCTCTTCGGATTGCTGACACCCTTTTCCGCCATGGCCGCGTGGTCGTGCAGCATTTCCGGCCACATGATGGGAAACTCGGTGCCCACCGGCAGCAACTCAGGGTTCTCCGGCACCGCCACCTCCTGCGTCGAGGCGTATGCCGCCCACTCCTCCGGGCTCATGGACGCGCCCTTCGCCGTGAATTCTTCCGCCGCCTTCTTGAAGCTCTCCGACAGGAAATAGGAAAGATTGGCCTCCCGGTAGCCTGACTTGCCGTCCTTATAGAAAAGAACAGCAAAGACCCCGAACATCACGATCATCGCAGCGGCTCTCAGGAAGAACCACGGGGTAGGTTTGCAAACAACTCGGTCACTCATACGGTAGAGCCAAAGAAAACCTGTCTTCAGGCAGCTTGGCAAGCCCCTCTGCTCGATCGCTTTTGACCTCCTGCCTCCGGCGGTCCATATTCCCGCCGCCGATGGCCTTTTCAGAACAGTTCGAACAACTCCTCAACCACCCGTCCCCGCTGCTCAAGCGCTTCGGGTCGATGATCGAGCCAACCTCCGATTCCCGACTTGAACAACTCGCCCGCGAGTCACAAAGGCTGACTCGTTATCATTTTGGTCGGACCATGCGTCTCTTCGCACCGCTCTACCTTTCAAACGAATGCGTCAATAACTGCAAATACTGTGGATTTTCCCGCGACAACGCGATCCTCCGCACCACTCTCACCGTCCCTCAGGTCGTCGAGGAAGCAAAGCACCTCCACGCGCTCGGCTTCAGAAACATCCTCCTCGTCGCCGGCGAGCACCCCAAGTTCGTTTCGGACGGCTACCTTCAGGAGTGCCTCGATGCCATCAAGAGTTTCATTCCGACCATCGGCATCGAAGTCGGCCCGATGGAGGATGACCAGTACGCAGAAATCGTCAGTCACGGCGCGGAAGGTCTGATCGTCTATCAGGAAACCTATCACCGCCCGACCTACACCACCTTGCACACCGCTGGTCCGAAAAAGAACTTCGACTGGCGGCTCGACTGTCCTGAGCGCGCCTACGCCGGTGGCTTCCGTCGCATCGGCATCGGCGCCCTGTTCGGCCTTGCCGAGTGGCGCTACGAAGCGATGGCCCTCGCCGCGCACCTCGAGTATCTTTACAAGCACTGTTGGAAAGCCCAGTTCACCATCGCCTTCCCGCGCATGCGGCCCTACGCCGGCAACTACGAGTACGAACCGGACCCCGACCTCTTCCTTTCCGATCGCGCGCTCGTCCAACTCGTCGCCGCCTTCCGCAACTGCTTTCCCCAGGTCGGCATTGTCCTTTCCACCCGTGAACCCGCCCGTCTGCGCGACTCGCTCGCACCGCTCGGCATCACCATGATGTCCGCCGGCGCGAAGACCGAACCGGGCGGCTACACCGGTGCCGGCCACGATGACCTGCACCTCACCGTCAAAGGCCGCAGGGTCGAAATGGAGAATGCCTCCGGCTGCGAACGCGCCACCGAACAATTCAAGATCGACGACACCCGCTCACCCTCCCAAGTCGCCACCATGCTCCAACAACGCGGACTCGATCCCGTCTGGAAAGACTGGGACGAAGCCATCCTCGGATCCTGACAATGACTCTAACCATCAACGGCACCGTCCGCAGTTTCGAAGCCAGCGAGATCACGGTCGACCAGCTCCTCCACGAGCTCGACCTCGCTGGAAAACCCGTCGTCGTCGAATTGAACCGCGAGGCCGTACTGCCTGGCGATTATCCGTCGACGCCTGTCAGCGATGGCTCCGAACTGGAGATTGTTACGATTGCCGCAGGCGGGTGACCCCTATTCCGGCAACGGGACCTGTTCACCAAGATGCTTGGGACGGGTTCCCAGGACTTTCACATCGAGCCACATCTTGACCCGCGCCCCGACTTCTCGAAGTCGGGTCTTCAGCCCGCCTTTCCCTGCCACATCCTTGGCGTTGTATCCGGTGTATTCCATCCCGTTCGCCTTCGCCAGATAGGCCGCACGCTCGTTCTGAAATCTCTGGGAGATGAACACGACCTTTTCCACACCAAAGATCTCCTTTGCCCGCACCACCGAATCCAGAGTGCGTAGCCCGGCGTAGTCGCAGATGATTTTGTCTGCCGGCACCCCCTTTTCAATCAGCGCCTGGCGCATGCGTTTCGGTTCGTTGTAGTATTTCGTGCGGTTGTCGCCTGAGACGATCACGCAACGCGCCTTCCCCGCCTTCCACACCTCGGCAGCCGCATCGATCCGGTAGCGGAAATAGAGATTCTCGCGTCCATCGATCTGATCGTCACATCCGAAAACCAGCATCACACCATCGCTGGGAAGCCGATCCACCTCATCGTGAACCTTCCCGGCACCTGCCAGCACCGCCGCAATGTTTGCCCACGCGACAAAGGCCGCAAACAGTCCCGCCAGCGTAAACAGGAACAATCCCATCCGCTTCAGGATTCGTTTCCATCGCCCCGGGGTCTTCACATCGATGAACCTCCCACGGTCTTCTTCGTCCATGACATCATGGCCTTCAATGATTCCTCAAAGCGGGTCCCGATCGGTTGTCTCGGTGCCAGCACCCGCAGACGTTCCGGCTGGTCATCCTTGAAAATCACATGCTGGGTCCGGCCCACCAACTCACCGTCCACTTCCAACGGAACCATCCGGTTTGCCGTGACCTCGAGGCGCTCGGTTTGAAAGTACTCCACCGTCGAGTTGCTGAAGTCCACGCCACCCATTGCAATCCCCCGCAGCGAATCCAACACCAACTTGTAACCCGCCTCCTTAAAGACCAGCACATCGAGCTTGTTGTCGGTATTGTCCGCCTTGTGAAACAGTTTGAACTGCCCTCCATAGAGCGATCCATTCCCCGCCAGCACGGCAACGCCTTCCTCTTCCCGGCCATCATCGGCGATCACTTTCATCAGTGGCGGAGTCTCACCAAGGACCTTCACCGCCGATAAAAGATAGGCCAAAGGACCGAGCACCTTCTTGCTCTCCCAGGTCGTCTCCTCGATCACTGCGGCATCGAATCCCACGCCCGCCATCTGCACGAAGGGCGTGCCGTTCGCTTCGAACAAGTCCACCTCACGCACGTGACCTTCCAAAATCACCTCAAAGGCACGATCCAGATTGTCGTAGGGAATGCCCAACTCACGCGCGAAGACATTCATCGTTCCGGTCGGCAGCACACCGAGCGCCGTCCGGGAGCCAGCCAGACCCTTGACCACCGCGTTGAGGGTTCCATCGCCACCCGCCGCGATCACGATGTCCTCACCCTGATCCGCAAAGCGCCTCGAGAGAGCTTCCGCCTCTTCCGCCGAACGCGTCGCGTAGAGCCCGAGACCTGCGGCATTATCCATCAAAAATTCCAACGCCCTTCGTCCCCGCTGGCTGCGCGCCTTGGGGTTGAACAAAACCGGGTATCTCCGAGGAAGAATCACGTGGGGGAATTCAACTCATCCCATGGCCGTCCCGCAAGCTTCGAGCCGCGCCATTAACAACGCGACGGGCAATCCCATCACATTGTCGAAGCTCCCGACAATCTCCTCCACCAGCATCTCGCCATGCTCCTGGATGCCATACGCCCCTGCTTTGTCCAATGGGTTCACTTTCGAAAAGTAGTCCTCGATCACCTTTTCGTCAAAATCCCTGAAGCTCACTTCCGTCAACTCATGGAAACGCTCCACTTTCCCACCCGGAAAAACCACGCAAACCCCCGTGCAAACCGTATGCACCTGTCCGGACAGCCGGGCCAGGACCTCCCTCGCCTCCGTCATATCCTTCGGCTTCCCCAGCGGCACGCCGTCGATCCACACCAGCGTATCCGCGCCGATCACCGCCGCCTCCGGCACCACCACCGCCCGCGCCTTCAGCTCGGCATTCCTCTCGCACAGCTCAGAAAGCGCGATCGACTCGTCGTGCAGCTCCTCCGCCGGAGAGGCCATCACTTCAAACTCAAGCCCCTCCCGCTCCAGCAATTCACGGCGTCGGGGCGATGTCGATGCGAGCACAATCCTCATGCCCCGCTGTAAACCCCGATCCGCTCCCTCGCAAGACCTCCTTAACGCAATTCACTTGCAACAGATGATTTCGCATGCACCTTCCCGCCATGCGCCACTGGATCAGCTTCCTCATCCTTCTGCTTGCCGGCTCGCTTTCCGCCAAGGAACTTCAAGTCGCCACCCTGCACCCGCTGCTCGGTGACCTTGCCCGCCAGGTGGGCGGCGACCGGGTCCACGTGGTCGATCTTCTGGATAAAACCTCCGACCCACATCACTTCGAACCGACTCCCGACCAGCTCCGTCAATCAAGCGGCACCGATCTTTTCCTCGCTTCCGGCATGGGCCTCGAAAGCTACCTTTCGTCCCTGAAAACCATCATTCAACCGCCGAGCCAGCTCATCGTCCTCGGCGATGGACTTCCCTCGATCGAAGGCGCCTGCAACGACCCCACCCACAATCACGCCCAGCATGACCACGCTCACGAGCTCGACCCGCACTGGTGGCACTCGATCGATACCTTCCGCCGCGCCAGCACCCTGACCGCCGCCGCCTTCGCCAAAGCGGATCCCGCCGGCGCCGAAGTCTATCAAGCCAACGCCCTCGCCTACCGAGCCAAGCTCGACGAACTGGAGCGCTGGACCCGGAGAACCCTCGCTCGCATTCCCCAGGACCGGCGCATCCTCGCCACCGCCCACGCCGCCTTCGGCTACTTCTGTCGCGACTACGGATTTGAGCCGCTTCCCATCAGCGGCATCAATCGCGAGCAAATGCCCGACGCCCGCACTCTTGCGAACCTGATCAAGGACCTCAAAAGCAAGAAGGTTCCCGTCATCTTCCCCGAAGCCGCCTCCAATCCCAAGACGCTCGCCGCTCTAACAGAAGAAACCGGCATCCGCCTCGCCCCTCCTCTCAACGCCGACGGCTCCACCGCCGACACCTACGAAGAGATGATGCGCAAGAACGTCGGGATCATCGCCGAAGCGCTGAAGTGAGGGCCCGTCTTCCGTTCCCGACGTCGTAAATTACACCGCCAACCAGCGCCAGCATCATCGTCACAAGACCTTTGAGCAAGAATAGCGTAGCCTTTCCTGGAAAGGCACGGCGTCGAGTTTGATGAAGCCTACCGTCGCGACGCGACGGGATTTCAAACGTCCTCTTTCCGTGGGCTCGAAGCCCTCGGCTAACATCAACCGTCGCGACGCAACAGGCACAAAGGCAATTCAGTTCTCCACTCGAATGCTCACCGAGCGTCCGTGCGCATCGAGGCCTTCAATCCGTGCAAACTCTTCCACCGAGGCCAGCGACTTCTTCACTGCTCCGGCGTCAAGCTTCACGACACTTGTCCGACGCTGGAACTGATCCGCTCTCAAGCCTGAGAACGAACGACCACCGCCACCTGTCGGCAGGGTGTGACTTGGACCGGCGAGGAAATCCCCCACAGCCACGGCCGAAAGGTTTCCGACATAAATCGCACCTGCCGTGCGGATCTCCTTGAGCCACTTCTTCTCCTCGGCACATACCAGCGACAAGTGCTCCGGCGCAAAATCATTCGAGATCGCCACGCCATCGGCGAATGATTTCACGTGCAGCATGAAGGTTTCCTTTTCGATGACTTCACGGATGTACTCCGCACGCGAAAGCGTCTCTAACTGACGGCCGATCGCCTTCTGAACTTTTCCGATCAGCGCCTTTGAATCAGTGACAAAGCCAATCACGCTATCACCACCGTGCTCGGCTTGTGCCAGCAGGTCCGCCGCGATGAATTCCGCGTTTCCTGTCTTATCGGAAAGCACCAAAACTTCACTCGGTCCCGGCAGCAGATCGATCGAAACCGCACCGACCAGCTGTCGCTTCGCCTCGACCACAAACTTGTTTCCTGGACCAAACACCCGATCCACCGGACTAACAGACTCCGTCCCCAGAGCCATCGCCGCGATCGCCTGCGCGCCACCGATCTTGATCACCTCGCGCACCCCTGCGGCATAGAGCGCGTAGAGCAATGCGGGGTTCACTTTTCCATCCGGTCCACAGGGAGTTGCCCCGAGGATTTCCGGGACCTTTGCCGCTTTGGCGAATCCCGCCGTCATCAGCGCGGTCGAAACCAAGGGCGCCTTGCCGCCAGGGACATAAACACCCACCCGCTCGAAGGGCGTGAACCGTTCCCCCACTCGCGCACCTTCCGCGTTCCGGTACGACCAGTCCTTGCGCATGCTGCGCTTCGCGAACTCGGTGATGTTCTTCAAGCTCGCAGCGATCGCTTTCTTCGTCGCCGGCGATACCGCTTTCTTCGCCTCCGCAAACTCTGCCTCGCTCACGAAAAGACTCTCTTTCGAAAGCTCTACCCGATCAAAACGCCTGGCGTATTCGAAAAGCGCCGCATCCCCCTTCGCCGATACCTCGGAAATAATTCCCGAAACCAGGTCGCGAACATCATCGCCAGGAATTGCCCGACGCTTCAGTCCCTGCACGAACTCCACATAGCCAGGATCACGATAACTCAGAACTTTCACGGGCGGAATCTGCCGTCCCAATCCCGCTTGGCCAAGCCTCAATAATAGGGCCGGAGCATCAGATAGCAGACCGGCCCGGTCACCGCGACGTAGAGCCACAGCGGAAACACCCAGCGGGCCATCCGGCGATGCGCATCGAAGCGATTCGTGATGCCTGCTACGAAGGTGAACAGGATGAAGGGAAAACTCACTGCCGCCGAAACGATGTGGGTGATCAGCAGGACAAAATACACCGTCCGCATCGGCCCCTCGCCACCATAACGCGTCGGGTCGTTGGTCATGTGATAGGCCACGTAGGAAAGCAGGAACAGCACCGACAAGCCCATCGCCGTGACCATCGCCGTCTTGTGGGCGCGGACCTTGCCCTGCTTGATGAAGATCAGTGCCAGAATCAAGACGATCGCTCCCGCCGCGTTCACCGCCGCGTGAAACGGCGGCAGCATCGAGGTGTCCCAGCCATCCGGCAACGGCAGCCTTACTTTCTGCATCACCGCGACCAGCGTCAGTACCACCGTCGTCAGCACCCAAGCCACCGCCTTCAGCTTCCGGGAAAGCGCCTCATTCGCCGGCTTTGCCAGCCACTCGGATCGTTCGCTCATTTCTTTTCGAGTTCCTTGCGAATGCGGTCGTACATCTCAAGCTTGAGCTTCCCGTAGAGTCCGGGATCGCGCTCCACCGCCTGATCCGATCTCGCATCGACCAATGGCCACTTGCCGATCACTTCAAACTCGCGGTTGACTAACAGGAATCCCATGTCGTGCGAATAGCGACCATTGCTCGCGATATCCACCGGGTTGCGCCACTTCTTGATCTGGAAAAACTTCAGGGTGTTCTCGAGGTAATCGTGAACTTCCTCCTCGTTCTCACCACGCACAAACCACCAGTTCTTCGGGTCTGCCTTCAGCGAATCACCATACGACTTCAGCTGCGCAACCTTGTCAGTTTCCGGATCCACGCTGATGCACACGATCCTGAAATCCGGGTGACTTCCGAACTGCTTGTAAATCTCCACCAATTCCTTGCCGTTGCGCACCGCACAGTGCGGACAGACCGCGAAGAACTCCGCGATTAAGGTCACCTCACCCTTGATATCCGAGAGCTTGACCGCCTCGCCTTCCTGATTTGTTAGATCGATATCCTTCTCGATGGGAAACATCGTTTCCACCTCGGTTCTTCCCGCGTCCGAGACAATGGGCAGGTCCGCTTCAGGTGCCCGGGCGCCGACTCCGCGGAAATAAATCAACATCGCCACCGAGAGAACGATGACGACCGAATAGATGGCGATGACTTGTGCTTTTCGACTCATGGCTTTTGTTCGGCATCAGGTTTCTCAGCGGCAGGCTGGGCAAGCAAATCATCGATCGTCTTGTAAAGAAGATCCTGCATGCTCTCGACATTGCTCTTCTCCAATCCCTCCGTGCGGCCTTCCCCATCCCACGCCGCCGCCTGCTCAAAATCGAGTGGCACGGGATTTCTGAAATTCAATTCCTTGCCCTTCGAGTTCTTCGCTCGAACCGTCGCCTGACGAAGGTGGCGGTCACGGTCGACAATCACCAACGATCGATCGTACTGCCACTCGCCGTCTTTCTTGTGCGGCATGATCTGGGCTTTGAGGCGGTTCTTGAGAAACTTGTGGGTGCTTTCCTCGCTCGCTCCGACCAACCACCAGAACGGCAACTCCGCACCGAGTTCCTCGGCATAGCCCGCAAGCTTCGTCGGCGGCTCGTTCTCAGGATCCACGGTCATCATCACGAGATGGAAGTCATCACGTGATCCATAACGTGCCTTCAAATCCTGGAGGACTTTGCGAGTCGTCTTCCATCCCTCGGGCTGCTCGAAACTCACCGGTGAGATCACAAACACATCCCCTTCCATATCGAGCAATGCAGCTTCGCTCTCGTCCTGACGCCAGACGCGAAAATTTTTGTCGAGTCGTCCTGAGCCGAGTGCCGGACGATCATCGCCCGCCTGTCGTTTGGCCGAACGATTGTAGGCGATCAGGATTCCGAAGCCGCTGACAAGCATCAGCACGACGAGAATAATCCCGGTCAGGCGCAGCTTCTTCGGGTCGCGAACCGCAGGTTCAAGGTCTTGAGCAGGATACCGCTTCATGGGGCGGCGGAAACTAGACTACCTCCATGCAAACGCAAGCAATCCAAGTTCAAGCGGCAGGTAGAGCAGCGTGAAAAGGAAGAGCTTCCGAAACGAGCTGCGCTCTCCATCGCGCATGAAGCGCCCGGAAAGTCCCGCCATTATCAGACCCAGCAGCACCCCACCGCCCAGCGCGATATGCCCCGGCACGCCCGGAGTCAGCCCCGCCAACCACGGCCAAACCGGCAGAACGGCGAGCATCAGCGAGAAAACCGCACTCAGCAACGCGCTTCGACGCCCCGAGACATCGCCGTCGCTCCACATCTTGTAGCCAGCCGATTCGTATTCCTCACGGCACAGCCAGTTGATCGCCACGAAATGCGGGAGCTGCCAGAGAAACAGCAGCGAGAAAAGAATCGCCGCGCCCTGATCGAGCCCATGCCCCGGCACGGCCACCCAGCCCATCACCGGCGGGATCGCTCCCGGGATCGCCCCGACCAGCGTGTTGGCGCTGCTCATCCGCTTCATCGGCGTGTAGATGAAGACGTAAACCGCTACCGTCACCGCCGCCAAAACCGCCGCCACCGTGCCCACTTTCACCGCCAGGTGGATAATCCCTGCCGCTGAAAGCACCCAGCCGACGCCGAAGGCAAAAAGCGGATCCATGCGCCGCGATGGCAGTGGCCGATCCGCCGTGCGCTTCATCCGCGCATCGAGATCGACTTCCATCAGTTGATTGAAAGCCGCCGAGCCGAAAGCCGCCGCTGCCGTTCCGATCAGCGTGTGAAGCAACAACACCACATCAAACTCCCCGCCTTTCGACGCCAGCAGGAAGCCGAAGAAGGTCGTGATCAGCACGAAC
Organism: Haloferula chungangensis; assembly: GCF_042664875.1. Classification (NCBI taxonomy): domain Bacteria; kingdom Pseudomonadati; phylum Verrucomicrobiota; class Verrucomicrobiia; order Verrucomicrobiales; family Verrucomicrobiaceae; genus Haloferula; species Haloferula chungangensis. The sequence goes on from NZ_JBHTBS010000003.1 coordinate 312,818, forward strand.
ACGTTCAGCCTGACCTTTGTCAGCACCGCCAGGTCCTGCCGCAGGCCGGGTGCCTTGTTCTCCACGAGCTCCTCGCTCTCACTGATCGGTTCCTCGCTCATCGATTCCGCTGCACGAAAGGAATGCCCCATTTCGTCCCGCGCGCACGGAAAATCGCATCAGTCCGCCGTCACTCTTCGAGAAACTCAGACTTCGGCCGCTTCGATTGATACTTGTCGAGAATCTCCTTCAATTCATTCAGCGTCTCTTCCGTAAGTCCGTATCGGAATTTCTTTCCGGCCTCGACGTAGATCACCTCCCCACAATCGAAACAAATCATCGCCACCGTGGTGAAGGTTCCGTTTTTCCAGCGGACCGCGTAATCCGGGTGGAACTCCTTGGGCTCGGCCTCTTCTTGAAAAACCGAGAGATGATCAGAACCCGATAGCAGGCTCTTGAGCAGCTCGGTATCCTCCGCTTTGGCCTTCACATCCGGGGTGTAGAAAACCTGACCCATGAACTTTGTCGTGTCGGTCCGCTCGGACTCGGAGGTGCGAAGCTTTTGCTCCAGTGTGGGATGCGGAAGTCCCTCGAAAACGAAAACCTCGGCCGCCTTCGCCAGCGCCTCACGCGACAGCTTGCTCGCCGCGACCGGCACCGAATCCTTTTCAGCTCCCAACGCGGGAACGAGCGAAGCGGCCAGACAGACGAGCAGTAGCGGGAAAAATCTCATGCTTTATGAATAAGCACGAAAGCGAGGCTCTGCCAGATCAATTCCAGATTCCCTGAAAGCGGAGTTGCGCTTCTTGAAAATCGCGCCTGACTATTCGCTTCGACCTATGCGGAAACTCGCCGACAATCTCTGGCTGCTCAGCTACCCCCTCAAGGTGCTTGGCGCCGACATTACCCGCAATATCTCGGTGATCCGCCTGGCATCCGGAAAACTGATCATTCACTCCACCGCGCCCTTCACGTCCGGCGACATCGATTCGATCAAGCGCGAAGGCGAACCCGCGTGGCTGGTCGAGGCCATGCTCGATCACGACACCTTCAGCAACGAAGGGCGCGACGCCTTCCCAGAAATCCCCTACTTCGCGCCGCCGGGATTCGAGGAACGGGTGCCCTTAGCTGTCCAGTCCCTGACCGCCCCCCCCGCTGAATGGTCTGAGGAAATCGAGGTGATGGCCATCGAAGGCAATCCCTCCTTCAACGAATACGCCCTCTTTCACCGCCCATCGCACACCCTGATCGTCGCCGATCTCATCTTCAACTACCGCAGAGCCCCCAGCCTCTGGACAAAGCTTCTGCTCTACCCCGCGATGGGTCTCCACCACGCCCCCGGCATGTCGAAACGATTCCGTGGTTCCATCACCGACAAAGCGGCTTTCCGTCGCTCGCTGGCGCAATTGTTAGATTGGGACTTCGATCGCGTCATCGTCGGCCACGGCCAGGTCATCGAGTCCGCCGGCAAGAGCAAGTCCCGCGAAATGTTCGAAAAACTCGGCTTTCTCTAGTCATCGCTCGATTCGAAGCGCGTCGTCCCCTTCATTCAAAATTCACGAATCTCTTCTCCCATCGGCAGGAGGATTCCCTATGATTCGACAATCACCAAAGAGCTATGAAGAAAGTCTACGAAAACCTCGAGTTTGCGATGGTCGGGCACATGAAGTCCCTCTTGGAAAGTCAGGGCATCCGCTGCGAAATCCGTAACGAAGGCGGCGTGAGCGTGGCGGGTGAAGTCCCCTTCACCCAAGTCTACCCGGAACTCTGGGTGCTCTCGAATGCGGATCTCGAAAAAGCCAAGGCATTCGTCGAGGACTACCGTGAGAAACTCAGGAACCAGCCCGTCGCTGCCGATTGGACCTGTCCCGCCTGTGGAGAACTCGTCGAAGGGCAGTTCAGTGAATGTTGGAACTGCGGCAAGCCAGCCCCCGAGCCTGCGTGAGCGACGCCTCCCCATCGAGATCCGCGAAATCCCGCTGGCAGCACCTTGCTTCGCCTGCGGCCTTCATGCGCCTGGCGGTGCTCATCGCGATCTGCCCGATCCTTGGGCTCTTTGGAAAGCAGCACTGGTTTCTTGATCTCTTCAATCACCTCCAAGCGCAGTACTTCGCCGCGCTGCTGATCATTTCGGTGGTGCTCGGCATTTGGCGAAAGCCGAAGCACGCGGCCATTTCCGTCGCGGCCTTGCTGATCCCCACGGCCCGACTCGCGCCACTCTATCAGTCGACGAATCCCGGCCCGCAGGGACCGGAGCTTCGCGTCGCGAGTTACAACGTGCTCACCTCGAATCAGCGTTACGGTGATGCCGTTCGCTGGACTCTCGAAACCGACCCGGACTTCATCTATTTCACCGAATGCCATCGGAAGTGGATTCGCGAGCTCGACGCACTTGCGAACGCGTTCCCCTACGCCACCGAGATGAGCTACTCGAGCAACTTCGGATTCGCCTTTCGCTCGAAGCATCCGATCGAGTCTGTAAAAGTCCATCCTACCGGAGACCTCGAACTCCCCCTTCTGGAAGTCCGGATTCGGACTCCACATGGCCTCGTCACCGTTTTCGGCTGCCATCCGGTGCCACCGATGAATGATTTCTGGGCCTCCGAGCGCGACCATTATCTCGCCGAGCTCCAGCGTCTCAGCAGCGCCGCTGAAGGCCACTGCGTGATTCTCGGTGACCTCAATGCGACACGTTGGAGCCATCACATGAAACCCATCCTCACAAGTTTTAGTGACACTCAGGAGGGCCATGGCTACAGCGCCACCTGGATGCGGAAGAACTGGCTCGTCACCATCCCGATCGATCACATCCTCACGCGCGGATTCCAAGGGACAAAGACCCGGGCGACCGGCCCCGACCTCGGCTCCGACCATCGCCCCGTCGTCGCGGAGTTGGTGTGGTAAGTTTGAAAACTAGAATGCCACGCCGTCAAGAACGCCAAGGTTCCTGATGACGAACCCACCACTCGGCCTTGTGGCCCTACGTCTCAGATCGACGAAAAACGCGAAATCCCGCGAAAGCTCAGGGATTCATCAAACAGCAAGCCGCCGCTCAACTCACCGACGCACGCACGATGTCCTTCGTCGCCGCGGGGATCGGAAGATCTTCGGGCTGGAGGTCCATGCCGGCCACCGGCGTTGCCTTTTCGATGTCGTCGAGAATATCGAGCTCCGGACGGAAATCCGCCGCGTGATAGGAACTTCTAACAAGCGGACCACTCGCGACATGGCGGAAGCCTTTGTCCAAAGCGATTTGCTTCAATTCGGCGAACTGATCGGGATGCAGATAATCCACCACCGGCAAGTGACGTGGTGTCGGGCGCAGATACTGCCCCATGGTCAGCACGGTGACATCGTGTTCCAACAGGTCATCCATCGCTTTGAGAATCTCGTCGTGCTTTTCTCCGAGACCGAGCATCACCCCGCTCTTGGTGGCGACCTTGCCCTGGACCATCGCCTTTGCCTTTTTCAGGACGATCAGGCTGCGATCGTACTTCGCCCGTGAACGCACCAGAGGAGTCAGACGTTCGACGGTTTCGAGGTTGTGATTGAAGATGTGCGGACGGGCGGCCATCACCATTTCCAGCGCCCAGTCGCGGTCGTTGAAATCGGGAACCAGCACCTCGATGACGATGCCCGGATTCATCGCACGGACCGCCTCGATGGTTTTCTGAAAGTGTTCGGCGCCCCCATCGCGGAGATCATCGCGGGCCACGGCGGTGATCACCACGTGTTTGAGCTTCATGCGTCGCGTCGCCTCGGCCACGCGGTAGGGTTCGTCATCTTCGAGGGCGTCGGGCTTGGCCGTTTTCACCGCGCAGAACCCGCAGGCGCGGGTGCACTTCTCGCCGGCGATCATGAAAGTCGCGGTGCCCTGCCCCCAGCACTCCCAGCGGTTCGGGCACTGGGCTTCTTCGCAAACCGTCACCAGCTTGAGGTCGGTGATCAGCGACTTGGTCGACCAGAAAACCGGGTCATTGGGCAGGCGAACCTTGATCCAAGAGGGTTTCTTCTCCTGATGAAGGGAGGGATCCATCTTCATCTTTGGTCCGTGGCAGCCGCTCATTTCGGCGGGACGCTAGACCCGCCCTCTCTCAGGGGAAAGGGCAAAAATGCGGAGTCAGGCTTTGAAAGCCGTATCTAGGGCAATTTCACCGCCTTCAGAGCCAGAAACATCGGGAACTCCCGCGCCGCACGATGCTCGCCCTTGCTCCGCGAGCCTCCGGCCTGGGAGCGGCGGTGGCTGACCAGCTCTTCGCAGCGCGTCACGGCGAGACCCGCCCCACCAATCGCATTCATCACCTCCGCCAGCGGACGGTGGTAAAAGCTCGTTGTCTCCCCGCCCCCTTTGCCCGGATGGGTGACGATCGGAATTTCGAGGTCGACACCATAGCGATCGACCCGGCGATACTGAAGCTTCCGGCCTTCGTCCCAGCCCCAGTGCGTCTGCCTTGGAATCCGGAAACAGGGATGCATGAAAATCGCCACGAACTCGCCGCCACTTTTCAAAGCCGCCGCCGCATTTCGGCACATTGCCGGGAGGTCCGGCACATCGTGCACAGCCATCAGGGAAGCCACGGTATCGAATGAAGCATCGGCCCACTTGCCATCCGCACAGGCATCCGCGACTTCCGTGGAAACCCGCTGGTCATCGGCGAAGCGAGCACGCGCCGACTCGATGAGCTGCGGACTGGCATCGACTCCGGTTACCTGCACGGCACCGCTTTCCAGAAGCAGCGGAATGAGCACGCCCTGACCGCAGCAGAGATCGAGGACCTTCTTTCCTTTCAGAGGAGAAAGCAGATCCATCGCCGCGGGCAAAACCACGTGCTGGTGGTAGTCCGAACCATTCTTGCCGACGAGTTGATCATACCAGGCCGCGACCTGATCCCAGCCCTGCTCTTTTCTGCCGGCAGGCTTTTTCACCGGAGGCTTCCAGCCGCCACGCCGTGCGACCTTCTTCTTGGGGGGAAAGCGGCGTTTGCCTCGATTCGGATACTCGTCCACGCCGGAAGTTCCCGCATTCCCCCGCGACAAACAAGCCGCAAGGCACATGCATCGCTACACGCCCCGGCGTCCCTCGAGCGCGCGTGCCAGAGTGAGCGCATCCGCGTGCTCCAATCCGCCGCCAGCCGGCAGCCCCTGCGCGATGCGCGTGACCGGACACTTCCCCTTCAACAATCCTGCTAGATAGTTCGACGTCGCTTCTCCCTCCACATCGGCGCTCAGTGCCAGAATCACTTCTTCGATTTCCTCCTGCTCGATGCGCTGGAGCATCGAGCCGATGCGCAGATCTTCGGGCGTCACGTTGTCGAGCGGTGAAAGCTTTCCTCCGAGACAATGGTAGCGGCCTTTGAAAACTGCGGAGCGCTCCATCGGCAGGACATCGGTGGCCTGCTCGACCACACACAGCACCGCCTCGCGATTCGAATGATCGCACACCGCGCAGTAACCCTGAGTGGCGAAGAAACCGCAAACTCCGCAGGCCTGAACTTCCGACTTCGCCTTCCCCAGAGCTCCAGCCAGGGCAAGCGGATCCGCCTTCGGATTCTGAAGCAACCAGATTGCCATCCGCTCCGCACTGCGAGGTCCCACACCAGGCAGACGTTTCAGTTCATCCACGAGCGCACCAACGGATTCAGGGTATTCAATTCGAGCCATGAAGAGGAAATCACTCAGGTTCGCGGTGTCGAACCGCATAAATCTCCGAGCCAAAACCACCCCAGAGGATGGCCGCCAGCGGCACGGCGATCGGAGCCGCATAGGATGCCAGTGCCAGCACCGGAATCCACGAAAGCGTCAGCAGCAAGGAACTGAGAAAGAGCACCAGCCGCCGCCAGTTTCCCGGCGCATGTAGCATCGCCTGACAGAGCCCGATCGTCGAAAATGCCGTCCACACCCAGACCACGGGTCTCCCGAGTTCGCGAAGTTCCCCCTCGAGCCCGAAGGATCTTGAGACATGCACCACCATCAGATCGAGCTTCGCCGCCACCCCAACCATCACCAGCACTCCTGCCACCGCGAGAGCCATGAACGAGATCGCCAAGGCAGCCGCTCCAGGATGGGGCTCGGGTTTTTTTGCAGGTTTACTCATTCGCCTGAAGGGAAACTACGCCGACCAATCTTAGCGGACAAGCGTGGGAAAGCGGTCATCGTTTGCGCTGCTCGGACAACCACTCGACCAGGTCCCGGAGTTCCCGATGCGACAGCACCGCACCCATCGGCGGCATCGCCGATATTGGCTCACTCAGCTCGGAAATCTCACTGCGGAGGATCGTCTTCTTCTTGCCCGCCATGTCGAGAACGATGGCCTCCTCTGATTCCTCGGACAGCGTTCCTGCCACCGTGCTGCCATCGTTCAGGGTCGCGGCCACCATGCCGAAACCAGGAGTCAGTTCCGCCGCAGGCAGGACCAGCGACTCAAGCAGGAAGCTCCGGTCTCCGCGGAGCCCGACATCATCAAGCTTTGGCCCAGCCTGACCCGGCCCGGCAGCATGACAGCGGGCACACTGCGCCGCCGGTTGGGATTCGAAAATCTTCTCTCCCCGATCCGCATTCCCTCCGAGTAGCGCCGACTTCCAACTAGCCAGTGGATCTTCTGATGAACCAATCGCTGCTTCGTAATCCGCCAGCGCCTTCTTGATCTCGGACTCGTTCCTCTGCTTCGCCGCTTCTAACAACTCAATCGCATCGGCCGCTTCCCCGTCGGATTTGGCAAGGGCATTCAAGGCTCCGACGAAATGCCCGACCACTGCGGAGTCATCAAAATCCGCCGCCAACTCCCAGGCGCGCTGCCGGATCTGCGGACGCTCTGATTTCAGCGCATCTTCCAGAGCCGACAGGGCCATCGTCGACCGCCGCTTCACCAGTCCCGAGAGTCCTTCCATCGCGATCTCGTCATCCTTCGAGCCCGTCAGCTTGAGCAGCACATCGTCGAGATCGTCCGGCGCTTTCTCCATCAGCAGGGAGATCGACAACGTCCTCGCCTCGGTGGAAATGCCGTCATCGAAGACCATGTTCTTCAGCTTGCTATCGGGGACCTGACTCAGATTCAGCTCATAGGACGAGACGATCTGCATCCCGCCCGACAACAGCTCACCTTCCAGGCCCATCAGCTCCGCGGTCTTCGACTGGAAGAACTCACGAATTGGCTTCGGATCGCGCTTGGGCAAGGGATTGAATCGACCCAGCGACTGATCGACCTGGGGAGGATCACTCCAGATCGAAAGCAACCGCAGCGCTTCGCTTCGGGCCGCCACCGTCATCCCGGGATTCATCGCAAACTCAAATACCCGTTCGAGATTCTCCTGGCCTCCGAGACGGAAGGCGCTGTGAAGAATTCGCCTCCACATCATGATGCTCCGCTCGCGATCGACTTCCTCATCCAGAAGCGCGGCCACCAATGGGCGCACGCTTTCGATGCCGCGATCGTGAATCATCCGGATCGCTTCATCCGCCACCCGCGGATCTTCATCTAACAAATAGTCGGCAATGCGGTCACTGCCCTTTCTTCCAAGCACCGTCGCAATCGCCAGACGCACGGCGGGGCTTTTGTGTTTCCGGAGGCTCGCCAACTGGATCGGTTCCATCATCAACTCGAGAGCACGCACCCCGGCGTGACGCAGGTAGGGATCCTGATTATCGTTCACGTCGAGCATGTTGAGGATGTAGCCCATCATCCCGATCGTCTTCGTCTTACCGATTGCGATCGCGGCAAACATCCGGACACGCGCCGACTCGTCCTGGAGCAATGCTCCGATGTTCATCTTGTATCCGGAAATTCCGGCATCACCCAGCACCCGGACCGTCTGGGCCCGAACCTCCGGATCCCCGTGGGCCAGCAACGGCTTCAGCGCCTTGAAAGCCTGGTCCTGAAGCGGATTTCCCGGCAGATCCACAAAGTCATCGGCATCCACTTTCGGCAAGGCCGCACTGCCCCGGCGCGCCACGATTCCCAGCCCCCAGATGCCGTGCAGCTGAGCGAAGCCTTTGCCTTCGGTCGCCACCTTCTGAAGCACCGGAAAACCATCGAGATGTCTTGTTAGAGCCAACTGCGCGCGCGTCCGCACCCGCATGTCGGCATGGGAAAGCAAGACTTCCAACTCTTCGGCGGAGCGCTGATCAAAGCCCTCCGAGATGAGACGGGCCGCCTCCTCTGCCTGGTCCTGCAAATAGGGTTCCTCAGCCGTCGCCTCCAGAACCCGACCGTCATCATGAGAAATCCAACCATTGACGAAGTCGGTGATGAAGAGCCGGCCGTCCCATGAGTATTCCACATCCGTCGCGCCCACACTCCAGACCAGCGGTCGCGAATCCACGAGCTTCATCCCCGCGCCCTTCGGTGCGACTTCAAACGACCAGACCCCGGACTTTGCGCTCCCGCCTCGATAATCGCACACCAGAAAGCGACCGACTTCGCTTTCAAGAAACCCGGCACCCGGATGGTAGGTCAGCCCCGAGGGCCCGGATGTTAGATTCGCCACCGGCGGCAAAAGCCAGGCTGGCTGATCCTCATTCATCGGCTCCCACATCCGCTCGTTCATCCACGGACTCGGCGGAGGCCCATCGAGACCGATCTGGGTGGCAAACGAGAAAATCGTCTGGTGCTCCATCCGCCATCCCGAATCACCACCATCGACGATGTAAACAATGCGAGCCTCATCCTTCTGGTCGGAATTGTTATCGACGGTAAAAGCATTCCCCCACGCATCGAAAGCAATCTCCTTGGGATTCCGGAGACCGGTATGGATCACTTCGAAGTTTGATCCATCCGGCTCGAAACGGAAAATCGCCCCCTGATCCGGATACACGTATTCTTCTCCGCTCGCGGTCTTCACATTGAATCCCCGATCACCGATCGTTCCGTAAATCCGACCGTCTGGACCGAGGGCGAAGCCATTCATGTCATGCCCGGAAAACGACACCCGGACACCAAAGCCTTCTTCGATGACTTCGCGGCTCTCCGCCTTGCCGTCGCCATCATTATCACGCAGCGCATACAATTTCGGGATGTTCGCGAGGAATACCGTCCCTTCATAGGCGAACACACCCGCTGCCGTGCCATCAAGCTGGTCATTGAAACCATCGGCAAAGACCTCGGATTTCTCGAAACGCCCATCCGTCCCCTGCCCACTCAGCTTCCTCACAATCTCCGAGCGCTCGATCATCTGTTCGAGCGGCGCTTTCTCCCGCCATTTCTCGTACATTTTCGCCCGGTCCTCGACCGTCTGGCTGGCAAAGTCGTCCATCAACCAATAGAGCCGGCCCCGATTGTCATCGACTCCAAAACGGAATCGGTGGGTCTCAGTCAAATAAAGCGCGCCCTGCTCGTCGAACGTCAGCGCCGTCGGTGAGGCAACCTTCTGGGCTTCATGATCCGCTGCCACACGCAACCTGACACCCTGCGGAATCGTGGCTCCAGGCAAGGATTTGCTCGCCACCAGACCGCCGACTTCAGGCAACGGATCACCGCCCGCGCCATCCGCATTCGGGTCCCGAGGGGCACCGTGAGACGTAAGAACCAGCAGGGAAAATAGGGTCGTCGGCCGAATCATTTGGCGGAAACTAGCCAATAAACCGCGCCTGACAACGCTTGCCTCACCTATAAATGAGTGGAATCGGGTCATTTCCTTCTTTCGAATCGCTTGCCGCCGTGTCCCCAGCCCACTAGAACCGCCGCGCCATGGCCGGCTTCTTTTCCTCGCTCTACAACAAACTCTCCAACAAGGCGGAAGTCGATTGGGACGAACTCGAGGCGGATCTCATCGCCGCGGACCTCGGTCCCAAGCTCGCAATGCGGATCATCGACGACCTCCAGGCCCTCGGACGACAGGTCACTGCGAACGACGTCATCGACACTGCCCGCACCCGGGTCTCCGAGATTCTGCCCCCCGATTTGCCCCCGCCGCTCCCGCTTTCCGGCGACAAACCCTACGTGTTCTTCGTCGTCGGCGTGAATGGCGTTGGCAAGACGACTTCCTGCGCCAAGCTCGCCCACTGGCTCCATGGTCGCGGCTCACCGACGGTGCTTGCCGCTGCCGATACGTTCCGCGCCGCCGCTACCGAACAGCTCCAGCGCTGGGGTGAACGCCTCGACATCCCGGTCGTCACCGGCGCGCCGAATGCCGACCCATCATCCGTCTGCTACACCGCCCACCAGAAGGCGATCAATGAAGGCGCCAAGTATCTCATTTGCGATACCGCCGGCCGCCTTCACACCCGCCACAACCTGATGGAGGAGCTTTCGAAAATTCACCGCACGCTCGGCAAACAGGATGAACATGCGCCTCACCTGACGCTGTTAGTCGTCGATGCGACCACTGGTTCGAATGCGGTTGAGCAAGCCAGGAAGTTTCACGCCGCCTCGCCGATCGATGGTTTGATCGTCACCAAAATGGATGGCTCGGGTAAGGGCGGCGTCGCCATTTCAATCTACGATCAGCTGGGAATCCCGACGCGCTTCATTGGCACCGGCGAAGAACCCGAAGCCTTTGCGCTCTTCAACAAGCGCAGCTTCATTGAGGAAATGCTTTGAGCCTTCCCTCTCCCATTTCGATCAGCGGATGCGGAGCACTCAGCGTGCTCGGTCACGACCTCGCGGCCCATCACGCCGCCATCGCTCGCGAGCCCGCGCGCTTCCGCCCGCTCAGCGAGATGCCCGGCACGCCACCTGGATTTGAAAACCAGCACGCCGGCTGGATCGAATCCCGCTCACTACTCACGCATCGCAAGTGGTCGCCTCCCAGCGTTGCGGCCATCCACGTCGCCCGCGAAGCACTCGATGCCGCGGGCTGGTCGGCGGCGGAGCGACGCAACGCCGCCGTTTTCGCAGGCACCAGTCGCGGAGCCCTCGCCGGCTGGATCGAACCCTGGCCAGGCCGCCGACCTTTCGGTCTCATGGCCGCAAGCAACTCGCTTCCCAGCGAGCCCGCCTCCGCCGTTTCATCCGAATTCGGTATCGAAGGCCCCTGGCAGCTTCTTTCCAGCGGATGCTGCGCCGGACTCGACGCCCTCGGCATGGCCTTCCTCTGGCTGAATGCGGGCCTCGCCGAGCGGGCCCTCGTCATCTCCGTCGACCTCCCGCTCGTCACTCCCATCCTCAAGGCTTACGCCGACACCGGCATCCTTTCATCCCGCGACCACTGCGCCCCCCTTTCCCCCGAAAGCGACGGCATGATCCCGGCAGAAGGTGCCGCTGCCATCTGCCTCGAAAGAGGCCACTCGACAAAGCATGCCCAGCTCCTCAGCTACCTCACTGTCGGCGATTGCGCGGACCCACTTGGCGGAGCATCCGAGCACCCTTCTCTCACCCGCATGATCCGCCAGGCGATGGATTCCTGGGGCCGTCCCGCCCTCGTTGTTCCCCACGCCAGCGGCACCCACGCCCAGGCCATTTCCGAACCTGCCGCTCTCGTAGAAACCATTGGTCCGGACTGCAGCACTCTTCCCCTGAAGGCCTGGACAGGTCACACCATTGGTGCCAGCGGCCTGCTGGAAGCCTCCATCATCGCCTCATCGATGACTCACGACGCGTCCCCCAGCTCACCCGAATTGAATCTTCCTCCATCATCAAGAGTCTTCAAGATCGCCTCAGCCATGGGCGGTAAGCACTCCCTCATCGCCCTGCAATCACCATCATGAGCGATTATCGCATCGAAATCTCCGTCGACGACCAGCAACTCAAGTTGATCTATCAGGGTGAGCTCATCCGCAGCTATCCTGTCTCGACCGCAAGGAAAGGCGTGGGAACCCAGGAAGGAAGCTTCCGCACGCCGACCGGTAACTTCGTCATCTCAGAAATGATCGGCGCTGAAGCCCCTTCAGGAACCATCTTCAAAGGTCGGATCGACCAAGGCGTCTGGGATGCCTGCGAATGCGAGCAGGATCTCGTGCTCACCCGCATCCTGTGGCTCGACGGTCTTGACGCATCGAACCGCAACACAAAGGGACGCTATATCTACATCCATGGCACCAATCATGAGTCACTGATCGGCTCGCCCGCCAGTTGTGGGTGCGTCCGCATGACCAATCGAGACATCATCGAACTTTTCAACCTCATCGAAACAGGAACTCCCGTGACCATCCACCCACCTATCAAGCCCGGAGGAAAACTCATCTTCTTTGACTGCGACTCCACCCTGTCCACCATCGAAGGGATCGACGAACTCGGGCGTGCCCGCGGTCCCGAAATATTCGCCCAAGTCGAAGACCTAACCAATGCTGCCATGAACGGCGAGATCCCCATCCAGGAAGTCTTTCCGAAACGCATGGAGATCATTCGTCCGGATCGCTCCTTATGCGATGAGATCGCCGAACTTTACGTCAACACGATTACCCCCGGCACCGAGCAAACCATCGCTGAGCTGAAACAACATGGCTGGACCCCTATCATTCTCTCAGGAGGTTTCGCTCCACTCATCATGCCCCTGGCCCGCCATCTCGGCATCGACCATGTCGAGGCTGTTCCCTTAAACTTCGATGATCAGGGCAACTACGTAGATTTCGATGCCAACTATCCAACAACACGCAACGGTGGAAAACCGGATATCATTCGCGAATGGAAACATGCTCTCCTCCCAACTCGAACCATTATGGTTGGAGATGGTATTTCAGATCTCGAGTCACGGAGAGAGACCGATTTTTTCGTAGGCTATGGAGGCGTCGTCGCACGCGAGGCGGTGCGCTCCAAAGCAGATGCATGGATAGAAGATATGACGAAACTTAATTCATTAATAGACCTGTAGGCATGATTCCATAAGGCTTTCATTTCTTCGCTCAGTCCAAATTTTTCTAGCTATGAGCGAGTATCGGAAAAGACGCACCTGAGAAAGCAGCCCATTCATCGTCCGCCATTCATGTGTCCAAGCGCAAAATCACCTTGATCCTACTAGAACCCCGTAATAAATGGGGAACGTCATGAGCACCAAAAAGAAAGTCAATGTTTCCAAAGGGCGACGTTACACCCAGGCTGAAAAAGCAGAGATCCTCGAGTACGTCGACAAGGTAAATGCCGAAAAGGGCCGCGGTGGCCAAAGCGCCGCTTCCAAGAAATACAAAATTTCTCCTCTCACCATCTCAAGCTGGATTCGCAGCGGAATCGGTGGAGCGAGCGGCTTGAGCATCACCCCCAGCTCCCCGTCCATCGCTGGTCCGATCGGCAAGAAGCTGGCGAAGCTTCAAGCCCTGCATGATCAGATCATGCGTGCTGAAAAGGAGCTCTCGAAGATGAAGGCACAGTTCAACGCCCTCAAATCATCACTCTAATATCCATCCACTCTAACCAAACCATCCCCTTCCCTCTCCGGGTTGGGGATTTTTTTGGGAGCGATATCGTTAGATCTCTCGAAATAGAGATTTCCCAAATGCCTCTTTCGCTCCGGCATCGGCGATTGCCCAAAGGCCTAACCTTCCGAGGGAAAACCAACGCCTTCCTCGACATCAAACCACGCCACCTCTTCATCGCTGAAGGCGAAGCGACCCAAAAAAGTCCGGTCGCTCAGCATCAGGGGAATCCAGTGAACGTCATCGCTCCACATCTGGGAGTACGGAATATCCTCCAGTCGAAACCATCGCGGCTTTGCCTCGTCCGTCTCGGTCGGCACACCTTCGAAGTCATGTGCCACGTAAACATGGCAAAGAATGTCAGGCACATCTGACATCGCGAAGTGCAACTCACCGATCTTCCGGGGCCCCAATGCGGTGATCAACAGTTCTTCCTGAGTCTCCCTGATCGCGCACTGCAGCGGCGTTTCGCCCGGGTCAATCTTCCCTCCCGGACCATTGATCTTCCCCGCACCGAGCCCGCGCTTTTTCTCAATCAACAGAATCTTTCCATCCTTGATGATGAACATCAGCGTGGCGTGCGTGTGGGCACGCCACATGCCCCAGTCGAGCGGCGAAGGGACATTGCTGGATTCCATCACAGTGTCGGTTCAGTTCTCGGCATAAGCCTCGACACTGTCGCAGGTACAAACAAGGTTCCGATCGCCGTGAACGTTATCAATCCTCGCCACTGCCGGCCAGAATTTGTGCTGCCTCAGCCAAACGAGCGGATACGCCGCCTGCTCGCGACTGTAAGGATGACTCCAGTCGTCCGAGCAGACTGCCTCAGCAGGATGCGGCGCATTTTTAAGTACGTTGTCCTTCGCGTCCGACTCCCCCTTCGCGACCGCCATGATCTCTCCGTGAATCGAAATCAGCGAATCGCAGAAACGGTCCAGTTCCGCCTTCGATTCCGACTCAGTCGGTTCGATCATCAGCGTTCCTGCCACCGGCCAACTCATCGTCGGCGAATGGTACCCGTAGTCCATCAAACGCTTCGCCACATCCTCCACCGTGATGCCGCTTTCCTCCGTGAGGGGACGCAGGTCGATGATGCACTCATGCGCCACCAGGCCCTTGTTTCCGGTGTAGAGGATCGGGAAAAACGATGATAGTCGCCGGGCGATGTAGTTCGCATTCAGGATCGCCACCTGGGTCGCCTCGGTCAGTCCCGGACCACCCATCATCGCGATGTACATCCATGAGATCGTATTGATCGAAGCGCTTCCCCATGGCGCGGAACACACCACTCCATCGACGGCCTCCAGTTCCGCATGTCCCGGCAGGAAGGGCACCAGCTGTGATGCCACGCCGATTGGCCCGACACCCGGACCACCACCACCGTGCGGAATGCAGAAAGTCTTGTGGAGATTGAGGTGGCAAACATCGGCACCGATCCGACCTGGACTTGTCAGGCCAACCTGCGCGTTCATGTTTGCGCCGTCCATGTAGACCTGTCCGCCCGCTTCATGAATCGCCTCGCAGATTTCGACGATGGTGTCTTCGAACACTCCGTGAGTCGATGGATAGGTTACCATCAGCGCCGCTAGCTTTTCGCGATGCTCGTCAATCCGTGCTTTCAGGTCAGAGACGTCGATATTTCCCTGATCATCGCATTTCACGCCAATCACCCGCATCCCCGCCATCACCGCCGAAGCGGGATTCGTGCCGTGAGCCGAAACTGGGATCAAGCAGACGTCGCGATCCTTATCACCCCGTGAAAGGTAGTAGCGACGAATTGCCAGAAGACCGGCATACTCGCCTTGGGAACCCGCATTTGGCTGAAGCGAAACACCGGCGAACCCGGTAATTTCCGCCAACCAATCTTCGAGCAACTTGAGCATCTCGCGATATCCCTCGCTCTGATCCGCAGGCACAAAGGGATGGAGATTCGCAACCTCATTCCAGCTCAATGGCATCATCTCGGATGTCGCATTGAGCTTCATCGTGCAAGAACCCAGCGGGATCATCGATTCATTCAATGCCAGATCCTTTGACTCAAGACGCTTCATGTAGCGAAGCATCTCGGTCTCGGTGTGATAGGAATTGAAGACCTGCTGATCGAGGAAGGCCGACTCGCGGGATAGCGACGCATCCCAGCTCGGCTGAGCGTCCGAAGAAGCCGCGACAAGCGCATCTGCCGTGCACTCCACACCGAAAACCTTCGCAATCAGAGCCAGATCCCCAAAGACACTCGTTTCATCCAGCGAAATCCCCACCGAGCCGCCATCGACCTTGCGCAAATTGATACCGGCATCCACTGCCTTTGCGATGACCTGATCGGCATCGCTCACTTCGACCGTCAGGGTATCGAAAAATCGCTCGCTCTTCAGCTTTACTCCGCCGCTCGAAAGCACCGAGGCCAGAGCGGCCGTTTTCTGCCTCACCTGCGAAGCAATCGCCTTCAAGCCTTCCGCCCCATGATAGACGGCATACATTGATGCCATCACCGCCAAGAGCACCTGCGCCGTGCAGATGTTAGAAGTCGCCTTGTCGCGGCGGATGTGCTGCTCGCGGGTCTGCAGCGCCAAGCGGAATCCCGGACGACCGCGGGCATCCAGCGAGACCCCGATCAAGCGGCCCGGCAACTTTCGCTTCAGCTTGTCCGTGCAGGCCATGAAGCCCGCGTGCGGCCCGCCAAATCCCATCGGCACACCGAATCGCTGGCTCGATCCGACACAGATGTCGGCGCCGAATTCGCCCGGCGGCTTGAGCAAGGTCAGCGCCAGCAGATCCGCCGCCACGATCGCCGTGCCCCTGGCCTCCTTTACCTTCGCAAAGAATCCCGAATAATCGTCGACGCTACCAAGCGTGTCCGGGTACTGGACCAGCGCCGCAAAAAAGCCTTCGCATGCGGATGGCTCAAAACTCTGCCAATCACCCAGCTCGACTTGGATTCCCAGTGGCTCCGCCCGTGTCTTGACCACCTCGATCGTCTGCGGATGGCAGGCATCCGAAACAAAGAACACCTTTCCTTTCGGTGTACCTGTTAGAGCGAGACTCATCGCCTCCGCCGCCGCCGTGCCTTCATCAAGCAGGGAAGCGTTGGCCACATCCAGACCGCTCAGATCGGTGATGAGGGTTTGGAAATTCAGCAGGGCCTCCAGGCGACCTTGGGCGATCTCCGCCTGATACGGCGTGTAGGCCGTGTACCAGCCGGGGTTTTCCAGGATGTTCCGCTGAATCACCGCCGGAACATGGGTCCCGTAGTAACCCTGGCCAATGAAGGACTTCAGCACCCGGTTCTTCCCCATCACCGACTTCAGCCAAGCCAGCGCATCAGGTTCGGAACGGGCGGCCGGAAGATCGAGCGGCTTGCCTGTGCGGATACCCGCCGGCACCGCTTCATCGATCAGCGCATCAAGCGAATCGTAGCCGATCGCTTGAAGCATTTCATCGAGCTCGGAGCCGATCGCTCCAAGGTGGCGGCTGCGAAAATCGGAGTGAACGGTCATGGAAGTCGGAGGACAGAAAAGAAGCTCAACCAATCAGCGCACCGTAGGCGGCGGCATCCATCAGCTTCTCAAGCTGTGCTTCATCCTTCACCTTGATCTTGAAAATCCAGCCAGCCCCATACGGATCCGTATTCACCAACGCCGGATCCGCTTCCACCGCGTCGTTCACTTCGACCACCTCTCCCGAAATCGGTGAGTAAATGTCGCTCGCGGCCTTGACCGATTCGACGACAGCCGTTGGGTCGCCCGCATCGACCGATCGGCCGACCTCAGGAAGCTCAACGAAGACCACATCGGTGAGTTCTTCCTGAGCGTGATCGGAAATCCCGATCGTAGCGATTCCGTCCTCGAAGCGGACCCATTCGTGCGAGCTGTTGTAGTGGAGATCGTCGGGAATATTCATCGTCTGATTGGCTGGTTGATCGTCTGAAAGGCTTATCCTTTTTTCGCAGTCGGTTTGTAAAACGGTTTCTTCACGACCTGTGCCGGAAAGCGGCGTCCGCGGACGTCGACCCACACTGCCGTTCCCGGTTTGCTCAGGCCAATTGGCAGGTAGGCCATGCCGATTCCTTTGCCGAGACTTGGAGAAAGCACTCCACTGCCCAGTTCCCCGAGCTCCTCGCCATCCTCCGCCACCACCTTGTAGTGAGCCCGGGGTGGCGCGCCTTTCTCCAGATACTCGATCGCTACCAGCCGCTCGCCCAGCCCCTCGGCCTTCTGGCGGGCGAGCACCTCGCGACCGATGAAATCGCCCTTTTCCAAATCCACAAAGAACCCGAGCCCGGCTTCCAAGGGTGTCCGCTCGGGAGACAAATCACTCCCATTCAGGGGGTAGCACATCTCCAAGCGCAAGGTATCGCGAGCGCCGAGCCCGCAGGGTTTCGCACCCGCCGCCACAAACGCCTCGAACATCCCTTCGCCTTCGCCCGCCGGACAGAAAAACTCAAACCCATCCTCGCCGGTATAACCCGTCCGGCAAACCACCCCACCATTCGCGAGTTTTGCGATGCCATTTCGCGGCGGCAGCACCGCATCGCCGCAGACCTTTCCAAAAGTTTCCGCAGCCTCGGGCCCCTGCACCGCCATGCCGGCCCATCGATCGCTCTCATTGATCAGTTCCACATCACCATCGAGCTGCTCATGCATCCAAGCCAGATCCTCTTCGATCATTGATGCATTCACGACCAGGAAAAACTCCGTCGCCGTCACCCGATAAATGATCAGGTCATCGATTACCCCACCTTTCTCGTTTAGCAGGAAGGAGTACTGACCCTCACCATCACCGAGCTTCGCCACATTGTTCGCCAGCACCCGGTTCAGCCAGGCTTCCGCGCCGTCTCCCGTGACCACGAACTGCCCCATGTGAGAAATGTCGAAGATCCCCGCCTTTCCCCGCACCGCCGAATGCTCATCGAGGATCGATGAATACATCACCGGCATGTTCCACCCCGCAAACGGCACCATCCGGGCCCCTAACCGCTCATGCAACTCCTTCAACGGGCTTTCCTGGATGACCTCGGACACGCCGCTACTTTGAGACGGCATCGCCCGAGGTCAAGCCAAGTACTCGCACGTTTTGACGGAAGCAGGGACCAACGACCGCCCATGATCTCATGAGGACCCGCAGGAGAAAAAGCAGTTTCTGCAGCTCCCGGGCGAATACCGACCCCAGAAATCCGACCCCAGAATCGAAGATCGAAATAGAGAGGTCTCGATATCCCGGGAAGATCCCTTCGGCCACGTCCTGCTCGCTCTGCCTTGCTTCACGATGGAAGGAAACCGCGCATCGCAAAGCCGGCCACGGTGGGTCCGACGGCATTTCTGACAGCGGGAGTGATTCGAGCATGAGTCCCGAGCGATCCCCTCATCTACTAGATTTATCGTAGCCCAAGCAGGGACCCCATGATCCCCAGCCCCCCCCCGATGGCCTCTTCATTCGATGTCCCAGGCCGGCCAACTCGGCACCTCAAATCCTCCGCTCCGGATTCTGAAAGCCCCGAAACTGCTTGTAGAGGACCTCTACCTTCGTCCGTGCCCAGGAGGTCCGTCGCAGGAACTTGAGGCTTGATTTGATCGAGGGGTCGTTGCTGAAGCAATTGATCCGGATCCGGTAGGAAAGATCCTCCCAACCATAGGCCTCGACCAGATCCGTGAGCATGCGTTCGAGGGTAATGCCGTGTAGGGGATCGTTGCTCACACCGGTGTTTATTACAGCAATACTCCCCGCAAACAAGCCTTGCGAAAACTGACGTCTAGACAAGGGCGCTTCCTCCAGACACAAGCTTGGCCATGAAGAAGTCCTTCCCACTCAGTGATCCGAAGCACAAGCCGGAGCGCGTCGTCGCCGCCATCAAGAACGATGTCCGCAAGTACCTGAAGCGGGAGAGAAAGAAGCAACTCCCCGAAGGCGTCGACTACTGGGACTTTGCCTGCAAGGTCGGACAAGGCAACGAGGCCCCCGTCAGCAAACACGTCGAGGAAATCGTCCCTGCCATCGATGAAGCCGCCGCCGCCGGATGTGAATCCGTCTACATCGAAATCCTCGCCACCCCCGGCGTGAGAAAGCGCGACTGATTTTTTTCGGCCTACTTCTTCCCCTTGGACGCGGGCGGAGCTTTCATCAACCCGATCAAATCCAGCAGCTCCTTCGTTTCGCTCTCCCGCTTCCAAACGGCTGACGAAACCAGCGTCAGCGTCGGCTTGCGTAGTTTCACAAAAACCACACCGGTGTGAGGCAGCAGGTTCACATCCATCGGCAACACCCCCACTCCTGCACCTCCTGCTACCAGACCGAGCATCTCCTGAAGCCCCGCCGCCTTCATCCGGACATCCGCCACAAAGCCCGCGCGGCCGCACAGGTCCGCCAGCATCACCGGCCTCCCCGGAAACTGAGCCTCATGCAAACTGACAAATGGCTCATTCGCCAGTTCGGACAGATCGATCGACTTTCTCAGCGACAACAGGTGATCATCCGGCAGTACCACCGCCATCGGGGTTTTCTTGATCGCTTCGACGCGGAACTCGCTCGCCAACTGCGGACACGGCGTCCCCAACAAGGCCAGATCGATCTCCCCCTCCCGCAGCGCCTTTTCCTGAGCCAGCGGCGGCATGCTGCGAATCTGAATGCAGACATCATCATGCCTCTGGTTGAAGACCCGCATCGCACTGGCGAGAAATCCCGGCAAGGCGGTCTCGATGAACCCCACCCGCAGCGTCTTTCGCACCGGTTTGCCGAAAACCTCCATCGCCAGCTTCAGATCCCCTGCCCGACGCAGCAGCTCCTGAGCATGCGGCAGCGCCGCCAGACCGGCTTCTGTTAGAGACAACCCACTGCTTTCGCGGTCAAAGAGCGGCACACCCAGTTCTTCCTCCAGATCACGGATTTGTCGCGAAACGGCCGGCTGCGAAATGTTCAGCCGCGCCGCCGCCCGACTGATGCTCTCCTCAGCCGCTGCCATCACGAAGTAGCGCAAGTGACGTAGCTCCATGGGTATAATCAAAAGGCATGGCGCACCCAATCACAAGGTATTCGCCGATTTTTTGTTCCCGCCCCATCTTTGCGACATGAGAAACATGAGCACTCCCACCTACACCATCCGCCGTGCCAATGATCGCGGCAGCGCCGACCACGGCTGGCTCAAGGCCCGCTTCACCTTTTCATTCTCCCAGTATTTTGATCCCGATCACATGGGTTTCCGGACGCTGCGTGTGATGAACAACGATACCATTGCCCCCGGTGGTGGCTTCCCCATGCACCAGCACAGCGACATGGAGATCTTCACCTACATCGTCGATGGCGAGCTCGCCCACCAGGACAGCATGGGCAATGGCTCCACCATCAAAGCTGGCGACCTCCAGTACATGAGCGCCGGCTCGGGTGTCAGTCACAGCGAATTCAATCCATCATCCGGGAATCCCGTTACTCTCTATCAGGTCTGGATTCACCCCCGCGAACGCGGAGGAGAACCGCGCTACTCCGAGAAGCCCCTCGGCACCGCCGCCAAGGATAATGCCTTGACATTGCTCTTCTCCGGCGATGGCCGAGAAGGCTCCACTGAGATCCGTCAGGACGCCGAGATCTACTTTGGGAAGGCAGATGCCGGAGCCTCCATTGAGATCCCCGCATCTAACAGCACTCCAAACGTCTGGCTTCAGCTCATTGAAGGCGAACTCAGTATCTTCGGTGAATCGCTCACCATCGGTGACGGCATCGCTATCGAAAATGCTCCCGACGCCCTTTCCCTCAAAGCCGGAGCAAGCAGCAAGTTCCTCGTTTTCCGCCTTAACTAAGCCACCTGCATCCATCAAATCATGAAAGACAAAGCACCTGCCATCGCCGGAGGAATCCTCGGCCTCGCCTTCATCACCTTCGGCCTGAACCACTTCCTCAACTTCCTTCCCACGCCACCGGGTCCTCCGGAAGGTTCCCCTCCCGCAATGTTTTTCGGGGCCCTCATCACGACCGGCTACTTTGGTTTCATCAAGACCATCGAGATTCTTGGCGGCATCCTCGTGGCCATTCCCAAGACCCGGAACATCGGGTTACTCGCACTCGGCCCGGTCGTCGTGAACATCCTCGCCTTTCAGGTCTTCATGACCGGCGGCGCGGGTCTTACCCAGGCGCCCGTCATTCTTGTCAGCACCCTGTCCGCCTACCTGCTATGGTCCGCCCGCGGTAAATTCGCAGGTCTCCTCAACTGATTCATCATTCCATCACCTCTCATGAAAGTCCTCGCCCTTGCTGGATCCACCAGCTCTACCTCCATCAATCGCCAGCTTGCCAACCATGCTGCCCATCTCATCTCCGGTGCCGAAGTCACTGAACTCGACCTTCGAAAATACGAGCTCCCGATTTACAGTTCCGATGAGGAGAACGAGCACGGCATCCCAACCGATGCCCACGCGTTCCTTGCAACGATCCGCGCCCACGATGCGATTGTCATTTCACTCGCCGAGCACAACGGATCGTACGCCGCCGCCTTCAAGAACCTCTACGATTGGACTTCGCGCATTGACGCCAAGCTCTGGTCGGGCAAGCCGATGCTGCTCATGGCCACTTCGCCGGGAGCCATGGGCGGCAGATTCGTGCTCGAGGCCGCCGAGGCCAAGTTCCCCAGAATGGGTGCCGACCTCCGCGCGACCTTCAGCCTGCCGTCGTTCTACGATCATTTCTCCCCGGAAAATGGCATCACTCATGAAGGCCTTGCCAAAGAGTTGGGCGAAGCCGTAAGGACGCTGGAACCTACCAATCCCCCTTCATGACCTGACGGACGTCAGCCTGAGTCAAAACCCCCGAGAAAATGAAGAGCTCGTCCATCGAGCCAATCAGGTAGCCTTCATGGGGATGGCCAGCTTCCAGGTAGCGTCCAACGCTCATCCATAAGCTTTCGTCGGACCCGGTGACGGTGTCGGGTTCGTTGCGCAGGAATCCCGTCACGCTCTCAAGCTCGCCATCCACGTAGAGTTTCACGGCCATGTCGGTAGCGGGATCGATAGTGCCACCCATGGTTACGGCTACATGATGCCATTTGCCATCGTGAAGGTCGGTCTCGCCAATGACATAGCCCTTGCCGCAATCAAAGCGAATGGCTCCCAACTGTCCGGACTGTGCATTGCGATTGAAGATTAACTCGAACTTGCCGGCTTCGACATCGTTATCCCCCCAGGTGAGGAATCCGCGCTTCCTGACGAGAGAGTTTTCCCTGGGGAGTTTGACCCAAAAGGCCACCGAGCGCGGCGTTTTCCCCGAGATCCCCGGCCAATTGGTTTGCACGCATCCGCCGAAACCATGCAGCTCCAAACCCTTTCCGAACTTGCCTGCAGTGAGGCCCGGCCTCTTGTCTTCTCTCGTGCTGTCGAGCAATATCGCTGAAATACCCGGAACGTCGGGGTGATTTCCCGAGACCCTGAATTCATCGTCCTCCAAATCATCGAAACTCAAGTGGATGTAAGGAATCTTCTCCTCGAGTGTGGTCATGAAAAGCTCGGGTAGAGGTTCGATGGAGTGCAAACGACCAGCCGGCCCAGCCATGCGCGATTCGCCCTCTTCGAGGACTTCCTTCTTCTGGAGGCCCCACTGGTTTTCGGCCTCGACCTTCCCCTTGAACAGATGGACCTGATCCAATTTCTCAGGTCCGGAAATCACTCCAAAGTCCGTCCCCAAATCCGTGACAATCAAGTCCGCGGTCCTGACCTGGAAACCCGCCGCCGATTTCGGGACCACGTAGCGGGCAATTCCGAGACCCTGATAGATCAGGCTCTCATCGTGCAGTGTCAGATCTGCAGGCGCCCTAACAAGAACCTGAACGCCATTGCGAAGGGTCAGCTCGACCTTTCCCTGGGTCAACTGAAGTCGCGAGCCTTTCTCAAGAGCATTCGGGCCGTCGGTGGAATCAGAATCTTTCGAATGGGTGACCTCAAACAGCGCATCGCCACTATGTCGGAAAGTCACCAGTGGTTGCGGCGGCTTCAGCCAGACCACCTTCAGCATGATCCCGACAAGCAGCAGAATCGCCGCTGCCGCCAGTGATGAGCGGAGCAATTGCCGGCCTCTTTGCCGACGGAGAATCTCATCCATATTCAGCACGCTCGGTTCACCCCCTTTCCGCGCAAGCGTTTGAAGCAGCGTGCCGTGAAGATCGGCCATTTCAACGAAACGCTCCTGGAGTTCGTCATTCCCGATCAGACTGGCTTCGAGTTCGCGGAACCCCTCCTCATCAAGAGTTCCGTCCAATAGACGCCAGACGGATTGCTCGAATTCCTGAAGGTTCACGAGCACCTCCCTTCCGCTTCAAGAAACGAAGCGATACATCGCCTCAACAAGATCCGCAGCCTGAAAAGAGTGACGCGAAGCGAATCGTTGGTCCGGCCAGTATCCTTCGCAAGCTGATCGAGGCCTCCCCTTTTGGCGGCATAACGGACTTCTAACAAACGACGGTTGGTCTTCGAGAGCTGGGACATGCAGTGCTCGAGAGCCAACCGCTGATCCTCGAGATAATCCGGATGACGGTTCTGGGTCTTCTCCGCCAAGATCTCGCTCAGGTCATTATTAAAGATCAGCACCCCGCTGCGCCGGGCCTCTTTGCGTCGGTGTTCTAGCACCTTGTATCTCGCCACGGTGCAAGCCCATGCACCGAAGTTCGTGCCCTCCTTGAAACTACTCCGCTTCTCCCACAGCACGATGTTGACTTCCTGAAGAATGTCACGGACGTCGGGACTGCCGGGAATCTGCGTGATGATGAACGAACGAATGATCTCCTGATGATCAATCAGCAGGGAAACAAATTGGACGGGTTCGGTCTTCATGGAAGGTGAGGAAGATGGAGAACAGGAAAGCCCGCCTCATCGGATCGGAGGGCGGGCTTTCATCGGATGGAAGCTTAGCGAAGGGTAGGATGATTAGCGACGCCGACGCAGGCCCAGACCGAACAGACCGAGCCCCGCCAACACCGCCACAGAAGGCTCCGGAACGGCTACCGCATCGATCCTGAATCCATCATAGTTTGTCTCATTCGTGAATTCGTAAGTGATCGATGTCACGCCGGAAACCGCGATCTCTCCCCAGTCGGTTTCAGAGCTCGGAGCACCACTCGATGCAATACCTGCTCCTGTGAAGTACCCTCGGGTGCTCGCAATGGTCAGAACATTGGTCCCGAGACCGCTCAGCGCACTAGGTCCCGCAGCTGGATCCACACTCCCGTCGGTGAGATCATAAACCCCGGCGGTGTAGCCCCAGGCCGTTCCCGAATTCGCGGTAATTACCGCTGAATTGGCCGTCGTCGGGTTCGCATCAAAATTTACCCCCTGGCTGACCTCCGAATTGAAAATTTTGAGGTCGACGGCGCTGCTGAATGTGATCGTGAATGATCCACCGTTGTTGACAAGAAACCTTAAATCGTCCGCACCTCCATTGTTCTGAGGATTGGTCCCGACGTCCCCCGTCACGGTGTAGGTGATCCCGGAGCCGTCACCTAGGACAAGATCCGTCCCCACGTAGACGAATGCCGCATTCGCGGATAGAGCTGATCCGAGCAGGGTTACTAGTGCCGTTCTTACTTTCATATGGATATTTTTTCTTTTGGGTTCGATTCGGAGATCCGCAGGCCGCGGTTCCCGTGGAGATGCGCCATTTCTGAAATTCGTTAACAAAAAAACTCCCGTCACTCGGAAGGTCCAGACAGCAACCGGACCCTCAGAAAATACCCGGTCGCAGATTCGGGGATATCGATCTCCTGACTGGTCGAAGAGCCGGAGTCGGTGGCGGGAAGATGGTCGAACACCGGATTCCAGTCATTCAGGTCGGTGCTCGCTTCGATCCGGTAGGAAGCGCCCGGCGCTGAAGGCCAGGTGAGCAACATGCTGGAGGGTGTGGTCGATTCAATACCAAGCTGGAAGAAGCTCGCGGCGCTCAAGGGATCCGTGCCTGTCCGCATTTCGTCTCCATCACTGAAGCGATCATCATCGCTGTCACCATCGTCAGGATCCGTTTCTGCGAAATCGACCAATCCATTCTGGTTGAGGTCCTCGATGGCGTCGGCCAGCCCGTCCTGATCGACGTCGATTCCATCGAGCCCATTCGTTCCGAAATCAATGAAGAAGGGGTCATCGACGAGCGGACGTGCCGGTGCGGACGCGAGTGTCGGATTGCTCACCGGCCAAAGCGGACCGTAGGAGCCCCATGAATGGTCGAGCTCGCGAGCCATGCTGCGGGCCATGCTGAGTAGCTTCCCAGGGTGGCTTGAGGCGAGATTGCTCACCTCATACGGGTCTTCGGCAAGATTGAAGAGCTCGAAGCTGGGATGCCCCTTACTGACATCTTCGTTGCTCCCCGCAACTGCTCCGGCCATATGGTAGCGATAGATGATCTTCCAATCTCCCTCGCGAAAGGCAGTGAAGTAATTGCTCCGGTGTTCATGTGGCATGTGGCGCAGGACTCTCTGGGGACGGTGGGTCCCCGCTTCCGCGCGCAGATAAGGTATCAGATCGTAACCATCCATACCCGGCGCAGGCTGATCTAGCAGCGACAGGATCGTCGGCGCGACATCCTCAACCGTGACGATATCGTGCTCCACGCTCGCGGCAGGGATCGGAAGATTCTTCTGAAATCCATTGCTCTCATCACGCGCAGCCCAGGAAACGTAGAGTGGGATCCGAATGCCTCCCTCGTAAGCGGAGCCCTTTTTGCCACGCATGGGGAAGTCGTCGAAACTGGTTCCGTGAGCGCCAAATTCATCGGACAGCGCCGGTGAGTCACTACCATTGTCGCCCAGGAAAATGATCAGGGTGTCCTCAGCGACTCCGAGTTCATCAAGTTTCTCGAGGATCGTACCGAGCGAGTTGTCGACGCTCTCAACCATCGTGGAGAACTTCGCATGGTTGGCGTTGTAGGCCGGTGGCGTCGCCTGCGCGTAGTCATGGCTGACATCACTGGCGTAGTAGAAGCCCGAATGCACATCCTGATAGGAGATGTAGCCGAAGAATGGCCTGCCCGCCACCACGGCACTCTCAATCATGCTCGCCGCCTTGGGCGTGAGGACCGTCGATTTATAGAGGGCACTATCGCTCACGTCGAAACCAATGGCTGTCGGCGACTGGAGGTGGCTCATGTGGTCCTTTCCGACATGGAAGGTGTGGTAGCCAAGATTCTTGAGAAGCTGAGGCAAGGTGGTGTCCGATCCGTCCATACCCATGAAACGCCAGTGGTTCGGCCCGCGGTGGGTCTTGATTCCGAAGGAAGCATTGTCGACGGTTTGATATACATTCAGATGCACGGTCACGCCATGCCGCGGACTGTTCATGCCGGTCATCAGGCTCACCCGTGTCGGGCTGCACATCGGCATGGCGTAAGCTTGGGTGAATTTCATGCCGTTGGCAGCGAGCACCTCCATATTGGGAGTTCGGTAGTATTGATTGAAGGTGGTTGTTAGAGGGCTTCCCCCATCATCATAGCGATTGTAGGCAAACGGGACGGAGCTATCCATCGGTCCGTAGTCATCCACCAGCATCAGCAGAATATTGGGGCGTTCCGGGCCGACCTTGATCTCGATCTCCGCCTCGTCGCTACCAGAAGAGTTCGTCGCGACAAGCGTGTAGGAGATACGCGTGGCCGGATTCACGATTGTGGAACCGCTCGGCTCGACGTTTCCCAAACCGGAAATCGAGATGGTCTCCGCGTTTGCAACATTCCAGGAAAGGAGCACGGGATCACCGGCTTGCACGTAGGTGTGGTCGGCGGAAAAACGGTTGATCGTCGGCGGCGGCTCCGTGGCAGTCGAATAGCTGAGCGCCGAGTCGTCCCAGAATCCACTGCCCCCGCTGGAGCCGATCTTGGTGTAGACCCCAAAGTAGGGATCGCTTCCGATCACTGGACTGCCCTCCTCGACGATCCAGGTGAAGGTCCAGGTCGTGAAGGAGGTCGCGGCGGGGACCGGCTCAGACGGCGGCAAATAGGTGACGCCCGTTCGGGAGTTGAACTCCGCGACCATGTTGTTCTTGGCGACCTCCGCATCACCATTCAATGACGAGAAAAACCCCGCGACACACCCGGCATCGGTATTTGAGCCTCCGCTAAGATCATTCAGCCCGGGAAAAGGAGCATTGGAACTCGCCCCAACACGCGCTGAAAAGGTGTAGGTTCCCGCCTGAATCGTCGAAGGAAACGTTCCCCCGCTGAGATCGGAATAGGTGAAGTACCACATCCCATCCCGAGACACGTTGTTACTGACGCCCCACAACTGGCCGGCTTCGGAGATCAGATTCTCCTTCACCGGGTTGGACGCGCCCGCCTCGATCTGGGTCCCTCCATCACCAATCGGAACAACGACTGGATTCGCCCACGCCGTGACCATAGGGAACGCGACCATCGAAATGGCATTTATCAGACATCGCATCTCTTGTCTTTTGTTGAAGTCAGGGACTGGGGATTTCCTCGAGAACATAAAAGGCGTGCGGATCCGAAGGCCGAGGGATGGATAGCGGCATCGGTTGCGTTGATGGGATATCTCCCCGAATGATCGGCCAACTCGCAGGCGAAGAATCGAGCGAGGCACTACCACGAAGATTATACGACATCCCAGAAGAACTGCTCCATCTGAAATCCAGGTCCGACCCGTTCGACGCACGGGTGATCATCAGCTGCAGGTCAGACGACTCCGGAAGTCCGGTTCCTCCGATGATCTGGAAGCCGCTGATGGCACCACGACCCCCATCCGGAGAGCTTATCTCAAGAGAGAAGTTGGAAGCGCTCAGGCCCTCAATGATAACGAAGTTAGAATAGTCGGAGCCGTCGTCCACGCCATCAGAGTGTAGGTCGTGGGTGCGGATGGACTGACGATGATTGAACCCGTCCCGAGAACATCAATATTGCCGGGGTCGAGAGTGAGGCTACCCGCGTTGCTCACATCCCAACTCAGAGTCACAGGATCTCCGGATTCGACCTCCTGCAGATCTGCGGTGAAGGAATTGATCTGGGGACCAACCACGATCTCGATATCGGCCGAATCCGAGTTCACGCCGTCACTCGCTGTCAGCGTGTAAACGGTCGTCGCAGTAAGATTAACCACCGCGCTTGTTTGGCCACTCACATCGATGCCTCCCGGGTCGAGGGTGAGAATGCTGGCGTTCATCGACGACCAACGGAGAGTCACGGGATCGCCTGAGCCCAATCCCCCAGGATCTGCCGTGAGACTGCTTATCGAAGGAAACACGCCGCTAGCGGAGTATTTGAGCGTCGAGTCATCCCAAAACCCGGCCCCGTTTCCGCCCGTTTTGGTGTAGACCGCGAAGTAGGGATTCGATCCGATCACCGGACTACCAGGAGCGATCTCCCAGATGAAGGTCCAGGTCGTCCACTCGAGATCTTCCGGTGCTGGCTCAGCAGGGGCTGTATAGGTCACTCCGGCGATCGAGTTGAACTCCGTGTACATGTTGTTCTTCGAGTCATTCGCCGCAGCCTGTGCTACCGCCCCCGCCCCTGTCGCTGTGCCAGCGAGCGTTGTGAAAAATCCGGCGACCGATCCCCCCTCCGTATTGATACCGGTTGTGAGATCATTCAGGCCGACGAAGTCGAACGCATCACCATTGCCAATCCGCGCCTCGAACTTGTAGGTTCCCGCCTGAATCGTGGGCGGAAGCGTTGTCCCGGCGAGGTCCGAATAGGAAAAATAAATCAAGCCTGCAACATTGCTCGAATTGCTTACCCCCCACAGGGTGGAGTTCTCTGCGACCAGATTGTCTTTGGTGGGATTGGTGGCTCCTGCTCCGACTTGTACGCCGTTGGGAGCGCCGACGTTGCCGTCGATGGCAACGGTTACCGATTGCGCGGATACGGATGCCGACAACACCGTCGCCGCAAGTATCGCCCCCAAGGGGCTCGAGATGGTATTTTTCATGGGTTCTGGGTTTTCCTGTCGCAGAGATTTCCACCTCGACGACATTCGCAAGTGCCCAGCAACTTCGCTGGAGACTCGGTTGAAGATGGTCGCAATTCGGAAGGCGTTAACGAGCAGATCGAAGAAAATTGGGTTCCGCGGTCGATCCGGATTTCGTTCACGTCGAAAGGCCGGGAACACTTCCCCCGGGATTTGTGATCAGAATGCGATCTCACCTCAGGCGCTGACTCCTTCAACTTTAAGTTGCAGCACCGCAATGGCCCCCTACTTTCCCCCCATGTCCGATTCAAATCTCAAGTCGCTCGCCCTCGATCTCGCCAGTGGAGAATTCCCACGCAGTCCTCGGGAAACGCTCGGAGGCTATGTCGTTGCAGCTCGCACGCTCGACAAGTGCCGTGCCGTCCTTGCCGGAACCAATGGCGAATACCACTTCGATTGTCCGCTGGATGGTTTTTTCCTGAGCTTCACCGGCATTTCAGCCGACGACTTCAAGGCCTTCGTTGCAACGGGCGCCGATGACGAGGCTGTTGCCAAGTGGATTAACGAGAATGCCAAATCACGGGAGCGCCGTGACATCATCAAGTGGAACAACGAGATGCGTTGCAAACACATCAGCGAGATGCCGATTGAGCTTCAGGAGTTTCTCGAAGACTACATTCCCGAGTGCATCCCAGCCGGGAAAATCGTCTACGTCTGGTTCGATGTCTATGACATCGAGGAAGGCCGCATTTGAAAGGCTACCTCTTCGTCCGATCCGGGCGTTCATAGATCCGCTCCAGCGTATCGAGATACCTGGAGATCGGATCTTTTCGCTCGGGACGCGGACGCTCCTTCAATTCATCGATCAGCCGGATATAGTCATCGAAGCTTCCACTCAGCTCGGTGGCCTCCGCGATCTCCTTGAAGTCGAGGAAATCCCTCGCCCGGATCGAGCGTCCCAACATCAGCGTCCGGCTTTCAGATAGCTCACCGAGCTTTCCGTCCAGATCCCCCAAATTGCGGAAGCTGGCCCAATCGATCAGGATCTGATGGTAATCCAGAATCAGAGGACGGTAGGACGGAAACGAGCGGTAGCTCAGGTGATTCAGGGCCTCTTGGGCCGGACGAATCGCCGCAAAGCGATCCGTCTCCTCATCTAACAGAACCCCTTCCCATTGTTCGAGAGGTACACTTTCCAGATTTCCCTCGTCTGTCCGGAAGCGAATCCGCAAGGCTTCCGAAAGCAATTTTTCCGTCTCTGCAATTCCCAGTGATTCGGTCAGCGGCGCATCGGCAAGTTTGGCAAGCGTGAGCGCCCACCACTTCGCGAGACTTTGCTCGGACAGATTCAGTTCGGGGAAATGCTGGCGAAGTAAAATCGGCATTTCCCCATCGTAGCGAGCCACCTCGTTGCAAAAACTGACGAAAGCCTCCTGCCCGCGCGGCTGTTCCAGCAGGGCCATGACCATGGCACCGGACAGCGCCCGGAATGCGACGCGGGATGCGCCGTCAAGCCGCTCGAATCCCGCTTCATGCATGCTCATGAGCTGATCGAGATTGAACAGGCCTTCCTGTTTGAACACGCCTTCGTAGACCTTCCGGTCGCCCTTTCCCGCCCGCCACTTTTCCGCCTCGCGAAGTCCTTCCACCAGCCACACCGGAACCAGCAGCCGCGAGTCCAGTTCCCCCGGCTTCACCTCAATCAAGCTGCGTTGATAGAGCAACCCGGAAAGGATTGCCCGGTCCATCCGATCCCGATCGATGCCCCGCGAAAGATCCACGTGAATTTCTAACAGAAACGTATCCTTCGTGAAGCGGAGTTGATAGGCCAGAGGCCGCTTGCGCGGTTCATCGCCGACCTTGCCATGAAGAACCACCTCGATCGGCACAACAACCGGGGGATTCTCGATTCCAAGGAGTTGGTGGAACCGCAGGCGGAGCTCTTCAGCCTCCAATGCCAGTGAACCGCGTTGCCCTTTCTCGCCACCGCTGATGGCAAATTGTTTGCTGGCGGAAATGGCGCGTTCCGCGACTTCGATGCCTGGATCGATCTTCGGCTCCTCGATCTCGAAGGGCACCATTTCGTCCTCGGGCAGAATCGCCTCGACATCGAGCAGCGGAACAGCCTCCTCGACTTCTTCGCCTGCTGCGAAAGTCGCCCCCAGCAGGAGCAGCGAGATTGGAATGGCGAGCTTCATCAGAAACCTCCTGGCCCCATCATCTCCTGGGTGTTCGGACGCGGATCCAGAACCAGTTTGCCATCGACGATCGAGAAACGCGCCATCTCCTCGACGTAATCGAGCTCCTTGACCGGGTCCTTTGAACTCGTATCCCGATAGACCGCCGCCAGCTTTTCAAATGCCGGCATCACCAGGAGGAGAAAGCCCTCCGGCACCGGCAACTTTCCAAAACGACCGCCGACACCCGGACGAGGAATGCTTTCATGATAGGGACCACGATTGCGCACGACTTCCTTGAGGATTGATCCATTGGGAAGCTCGCTCTGCTCAACACGGAGAAACATCGAGAGCGTGAATGGATGACCGGCGATCGTCCGCACCAGTATGATCTCTGCGTAATCATTCTCCAAACGCACCACCACATCATCGAGGCTCACCTCGCTCGCCAGATAGCCACCTTGCTTCACCTTCAAGGTATCACGAAGGTAGAGATTGAGATCGTGCTCCGTCAGTGTGAGCTCGTAATTGCCCTTGAGTGAATTCGCGAGCACCCCTTTCAGATTGCGTGGCGACTGACCTTCAGCGCGCGGGCCGTAGCCCGCGATATCCGACAGATCCTGAGGCTGCGAGATCTGAAAAAGGGCCGCACCCAATCCCCCGACGATCAGCAGCAGAAAAAGCCCTGCGAGCTTTCCCACGCAACTGCTCCTGGGACTTGAGTCATTGTCTTTGTCAGCCATAGGTCAGCGGTACCAGAAAGTAACCAAGGTGGGAAGCGTCTGATCAGTCCGAAGACTTGGTGGTCGAGGAAGGCTTACTCGGCTTTGACTCCGCCTTGGGCTCGGCTTTGGGCTTACTGCTCTCGCTGTCCTTTTTCGCTCCATCCTTGTAGGACTGGGAGCGGTAGTCCGTTTCGTAAAACCCCCCACCTTTGAAAATCAAACCCGCGCCGGTTCCAAGCAGGCGCTTGACCTTTCCCTCGCATCCTTCCTGCGGGCAATCCTCAAGTTTGGGATCATTCATGCTTTGAAACACCTCAAAGACGTGACCGCAGGTCTGGCACTTGTAGTCGTAATTCGGCATAAATTTTAGGATTCGGGCCGTTCAATAGCACTTCGCCCGGCCCTTGCAACCCTCGTCTCACACCTTGACCATCAGCGGAATGCGGTTATCTATCTCCGCCAGCACATCCCAACCATGAAAGTCGCCGCCATCCTTGCCTTCCTCAGCCTTGCTCTCAGCTCCTGTGATTGGACCAACTCCATGACCAGCGGAGGCGAAAGCCGCTACCTGGCTGCCTACGGACCAGCTCAACAGCAGGACCGCGCACCTACCGACCCGGGCGCGGCCTTGCCCGACGACATGTCCTACTGGGCCGGCGATGGCAAGACAGGCGCGCCGCTGATCAAGATCAACCGCAAGCAGCAGAAAGCCTACTTTTACAAAGGCTCCGAGCTCGTCGGAGTCTCCCGGATCTCGGCCGGTGATGAAGGCCACGGCACTCGCGCAGGAACCTTCAAGGTGACCGAGAAGAGTCGCGACCACCGCTCCAATCTCTACGGCGTCTTCAAGGAAAAGGGCACGGACCGAGTCATCAATGACGACGTCGACACCCGAAAGGACAAGGTCCCGCCTGGAGCCTACTACGTCGGCGCTCCAATGTGGAACTTCCTCCGCTTCGATGGCGGCATCGGCATGCACACCGGATACCTGCCCGGCTACAATGCCTCCCACGGCTGCGTCCGCATGCCGGACAAGATGGCCAAGAAGTTCTTCGACAACGCCCCGCTCGGCACGCCGGTCATCGTCGAGTAATGTCCGATTTCGGCCTGCCTGATCCCGAATACGTCTTCGAACTCAAGGTCGAGGACGTCCTGGGACTCGCTCCAGCTATCGCGGAGGGAACGATTCAGCTCATCGATTGTCGCGAGCAGGACGAGTGGGATTTCAATCACCTTCCTCACGCTCAATTTGCCCCCCTCTCGAATTTCCCCTACGCGGCAGAAGCGATCGTCGCCGAGGGCAAGCCATGCGTCGTCTATTGCCATCATGGCATCCGCTCGCTCAGAGCAGCTGACTGGTTACGCTCGAAAGGACTTCAGCAAGCTTGGTCGATGACGGGTGGCATCGACCTCTGGTCCGAGCGAATCGATCCCGGCGTTCCAAAATACTGAGTCTCCATGCGTGTTGTCATTCAACGGGTCTCCGAAGCCTCCGTGACCATCGACAAGGAAATCGCCTCATCGATCGGCCACGGCTTGCTCGTCCTGCTCGGGATCGAGGAAGGCGATGAGCTCGTTGATGCCGAGTGGCTCGTCGGAAAAATCTGTCGCATGAGGATCTTCGCCGATGGAGACGACAAAATGAATCTCTCCCTCGCCGACATCCAGGGCGATGCCATCGTCGTCAGCCAGTTCACCCTCCATGCGCTGACGAAGAAGGGCAATCGACCGTCGTTCATCCGTGCCGCGAGACCCGAGATCTCCGAGCCCCTCTACGAGTCCTTCTGTTCCATGATGGAAAAGGAACTCGGCAAAACCATCGGTCGCGGAAAATTCGGCGCCGACATGAAAGTCGCCCTTGTCAACGACGGTCCCGTGACCATCAGCATCGATTCGAAATCGAGGGAATAGTCGGAGTCTTCCGCCGACGATCCCATGCTCAAAATCGCCCCGATCAGGCGCCCTTATTCCTTAATCCGGATGGAAGTGCCGCAGAAGGTGCAGTTGAACCAGCGGAAGAGCAGCGTTTGCACCGCGAGTGGAAGGACATAACCCAATCCATGAATATGGTGGGCCTTCGAGTTCTTCCGGCAATGGCGGTGGACCAGGACCTTCTGGCCACAAACCCGGCACTTCACACCGAATGAGATGGCAAAGTACAAGATTCCCAGAATCGGAAGCGCCAAAGGAAACGCGATGATCCATTTCGGCACCCACTCGAGCTTGGTCGGCGAGTGCTCGGTGATCATCAGCAGCACTGCCGCGACGATGGATAGCGGCACCGTGATCTGAAAGAGAATGACGATCAGGCAGCCGAACCATACCTGAAAAGGCCGATCATGGAGCACTCCCCGAATGTATCGGCGAGTCCCCGGCTTCTTTCCTCGGTTCGTCTTCTCACGGGTGGTCCGTAGCAACGTGAGTCGCTCATCGCGGGTCTGTCTCCTTTGTTCCGTCTGACTGGGGTCCGGCTCCACTTCGGATTGCTCCATCGTCCGGACCCGTGAAACATCCAGCGCCTTCCTCGCAGCGTCCGAGAGATTCCGGTTGGGATCAGCGACCTTGACGACCCCCTTCTGCCGCACTTTTGGAGTGCTGTTAGATGATGGGGAGGCTTGCAGACGCTCCTTCGAGTTCACTCGGATCTCCAGGTCCGTCTCAGCCCGATTAAGAACCGGAGCGATGGCGATCTCAGAGGGGGAAATCCCCTTTTCAGCGAGCAGCTGGTTCGGAAGTGGAATCGCGATCGGAGCCTGATCGAGCATCTCCTGAACCTCCGGGTCCTCCTCGTAATTCACCGGACCCGTGGGCCCGGCCTCCCATTCTCCGTGCAGCTCGAGAGTACCCGATTCCTCCTCGGACTCTTCCGGCTCCACACCCGTCAGACTCCGGGCGTCTGAGATCCATTGACCGACTGCCTCAAGCGTCGGCGCCACTTCGGCCAACTTCAGGATTCCGTTCGCTTTGACCAACTCGGCATGGACGCCTTTGGCACTCGCCAGTGCCAGCTGACGGGGATCCACCCAACCAGCGGCCTCAAGCAACTCGCGGTTCTCGGGGTTGATGACTTTGATACTTTCCAGGGTTTGCACGTCCGTAGGGTTTAGAGAGGTGGAGGCTAGCGGTGATGGAGTCCGATACAAGAAATCATCCGAGCCCCTTGAGCATCTCGTCGAGTTGGGCGAGCTTCGTTCGCCACTCTTCGAGTCGCTCCTTCTCCTGCGCCACCACTTCCGGCGGAGCGCGATCGACAAAGTTGGCATTCCCAAGCTTCCCTTCCGAGCGCTTCAGTTCCTGAGTCGTCTTCTCGATCTCCCGAGTGATCCGGACCTTCTCCGCCTCGACATCGAGCAACCCTTCGAGCGGCATCGCCACCTCACCAATTCCTGTTAGGGAAATCGGCGTGCCCTTCGGCGCTGCGAAATCCTCGTCGAGCTCGATCTCACCCGCACCGGCGAGCAGCGCCAGCACATCCGTTTCCTTGGCCAGCCACTCCGGCGACCTCTTGATCACGAACTTCACATCCTTGCGGCTCGCCACATTGTACTCCGCCTTCAGGTTCCGCAAACGTCCTGCCGCTTCATAAACTGCCGCAGCCTTGGCTTTCTCCGCATCGATCTCCTCCTTTGTTAGAGAGCCCAGCAGCGGCTCATCCGGCAGCTCGGCATTCATCAGGAATTCTCCTTCCTCCATGTAACCCATGCGTTCCGAAAGCTCTTCGGTCACGTGGGGCATGTAAGGATGCAGCAACTGCAGATAACGGCTCATCACCGCATCGAAAACGGTCACCGTCACGGCTCGCGCTTCAAGCGTTGCGGTATCACGGAGGTCACCCTTCACCGCCTCGAGGAACTTGTCGCAGAACTCATTCCAAAGGAACTCATAGAGACGCGCGGCGATCTCGCCGAATCGGTAGTCCTTGTAAATTCGCTCGAGATCGGCGCTCAGCTCATCAAGCTTCGCCATGATGTCGAGATGGTAGCAACGGGCATCTCCCACGACTTCGAACTCCTCTTCATCATCCGCCTCATCGCTCTCCGGCAGTTCGACTTCTCCCGCCATCTGACGGAACCGGCAGGCATTGAAGAGCTTGTTGGCAAAGTTCCGCCCCTCCTCGACCTGCGATTCATCGAAGCGCACATCCGAACCCACCGGCGCGATCCTCAAAAGACCAAAGCGCAAGCCGTCGGCGCCATACTTGTCCATCAGATCAATCGGATCCGGCGAGTTGCCGAGCGATTTGCTCATCTTCCGACCCTTCAGGTCGCGAATGATCGTGGTGAAGTAGACGTTCTTGAACGGCAGCTGATCGGCGAAGCGGTAGCCCGCCATGATCATCCGCGCGACCCAGAAAAAGATGATGTCAGGCCCCGTCACCAGATCGGTGGTCGGATAAAACTTCTTCAGCGTTTCACTCTGCTCGCCCACTCCCGCCATCGTCGCGAATGGCCAGAGCCATGAGCTGAACCAGGTGTCCATGACGTCTTCGTCACGCACCCAGTTGCCTTCATCCGATGGAGGATCGATGCCGACATGAATGTCACCGGCTTCGAGATCACCCATATCAAGCGACTCCGCATCCTTCAGCAGATCGAGCTTATCCTTCCGGTACCAGACCGGAATCTGATGACCCCACCACAGCTGGCGGCTGATGCACCAGTCCTGCAAATTCTCCATCCAGTGCGCATAGGTCTTCTGCCAACGGGCCGGACGCATCGTGATGTCGCCATTGGCCACCGCATCAGCAGCTTCCTTCACCTTGGGATACTTGAGGAACCACTGCATCGAAATGCGCGGCTCGATCGGCACACCGGCACGCTCGGAGTAGCCGACGTTGTTGTCGTATTCCTCGACGTCTAACAGCAGTCCCATCTCCTCAAGCTTGGCCGCCGCATTGCGACGCGCGACAAAGCGATCCAGCCCGTCGAATTCCGGACACTCGGGACAGTTCATCGTCCCATCCGGATGAAGCACATCGATGATTTCGAGGCCATGCTTCATGCCGATGTCAAAGTCCGCCTTGTCATGGGCCGGCGTGATCTTCAGCGCACCCGTGCCGAACTCGATGTCGACATGATCATCCGCAATCACCGGAATCTCCGCTTCGGGGAATGGACGGCGGACCTTGCGGCCGATGTAGTCCTTGTATCGCGGATCCTTCGGGTTCACCGCCACCGCCACGTCACCCATCAGCGTTTCCGGACGGGTCGTCGCGATTTTCAAAAACTCACCCGGCGCATCCACCAGCTCATACTTCATGGTATAAAGCTTCGACTTTCGCGGCGTCATGATGACTTCCTCATCGGAGAGAGCCGTTAGAGAAACCGGACACCAGTTCACCATTCGCTTGCCGCGGTAGATGAGACCTTCCTTGAAAAGATCGACGAAGACCTGGCTCACCCACTTGGTGTATTCCTCGTCCATCGTAAATCGCTCACGCGACCAATCGCACGAACAACCCAAGCGCTTGAGCTGCTTGATGATGATGCCGCCGTGGTGATCCTTGAAGTCCCAGACTTTCTGAAGGAAGGCATCGCGTCCAAGGTCGCGGCGGGTCTTGCCTTCGGTCTCGCGCAGCTCACGCTCGACCTTGGCTTGGGTCGCGATGCCTGCATGGTCGGTACCCGGAAGCCACAATACCTCGTGGCCGGTCTGGCGCGCCCGACGAGCCAGGATGTCCTGAAGCGAATTATTCAGCACGTGTCCCAGATGGAGAATCCCCGTGACGTTCGGAGGAGGAATGACAATTGAGTAAGCAGGCTTGTCGGATGAGGCATCGGCTTCGAAGCACTTCCCCTCCAACCAAGCGGCATACCACTTCTTTTCCACCTCTTGGGGTTCGTAGGCCTTGGACAAATCTGACATCGCGGCGGATGGATGCCAGAGCCCTTAGGCTTTGTAAAGAATGGCAACCTCAGCAGCCGTGACATGACGCTCGTGAATGCCCCCATGGCTCGTCTTCACCCCGAAACAACTCCCGTCGGAAAAAGAACCCCAACCGCCTTCATACCCCCCCACAACATACTCACCCTCAACAACTTAAAGAAAGGAAGATTCCACCCAAAACGAAATGAGGCCCGACCGCTATTCCCTAGGAAAAAACCCAAAAACCTAAGGAACGCTCGATCGAGCCTCTGGCTTTAAGGCCGGAGCCTCTCAGCAAATTTCGTGAGCCCTTTTGCGTTCGGGCTTACAAAGGTATAAACGTTCCTGAGCCCCGAATATTTCTTAAAAATGGGTCGAATCCGTCAGATTTCTTCTGATCCGACGAATCCCGCCACCAAGCGCCCGAAACACGCGAGGACTCACCCTTTGATTTCCAACAACATCTGAGGATTATTGGGGAATTTCTTCAAAAAGTAGAGAAGCCGCTCCATGGCCTCCTCCGGCCGATGTCCGGAAAGCCCGCGACGAATCATGTGGATCTTGTGCAAGGTATGCTCGGGAAGCAGCAGCTCTTCCCGGCGGGTGCCGGACTTGAAGATATCGACCGCCGGGTAGATGTAATTCTCTGCAACCTTCCGATCGAGCACGAGCTCCATATTGCCGGTGCCCTTGAACTCCTGGAAAATCGCGTCATCGGCCCGGCTGTTCGTCTGAATCAGAGCTGTCGCCAGGATTGTTAGAGATCCAGCCTCACGGGTATTCCGAGCCGCGGCAAAGAGTCGACGCGGCGTCTCCAGCGCGCCCACCATTACGCCACCCGATCCAATACCCCGACCCTTGCCGCGCATGCCGCCATTGTAGGCGCGCGCGAGGCGGGTAATCGAATCCATGAGCAGGAAAACATGTTGCCCGGCCTCGACGAGGCGCTTGGCCCGCTCGATTGCGATCTCGGCGATCCGTGTGTGGTTACGCGGATGATCATCATTCGAACTCGCGTAGATTTCAGCCTCGGGCAGACAGCGACGGAACTCGGTGACTTCCTCGGGACGTTCGTCGATCAGCACCACCATCAGATGCATTGTTTCCTCATGCAGCTCACGCACCGCCTCAGCAATGTGCAGTAACAGTGTGGTCTTGCCCGAACGCGGCGGAGAAACAATCAAGCCACGCTGACCGCGCCCCACCGGCGACATCAAGTCGACCACACGCGTCGTGAAGCGATCCTGGGTCGTTTCAAAGGAAATCCGCTTGTTAGGGTTGATCGCCTTGAGTTCTTCAAAGGCAGGCAGCTTGCGAGCTTCTTCGGGAGGCATGCCGTTGATCGATGTGATCTCCACCAACTGGGGACCACGCGGTCCCTCCTGAGTCAGGCCGTGAATCCACACGCCAACACGCAGTCCATGCGAACGAACGAGGTCCGGAGAAACAAAGACATCATCCTTGGCTTGCTCGAATTTCTTCGACGCCAAACGCAGGAAGCCAAAGCCCTTCGGCGCCATCTCCAACAGTCCATCGACCTCCACCTTCGGACCCTCGAGCACTACCTGACGATCACGCACTTCACTGTCATCGCGGTTGCGCCCCTGACGCTCATCCCGGCGATTGTCGCTGCGGTTGCCATCGCCGCGGTTGGTGCTGTCACCACGGTTCCCCTCATTGCGATCACCGCGGCGGCGGTTGCGGCGACGCTTGCGCCGGCGACCTCCATCATCGCGATCCGATCGAGCACCATCCCCTCCACGATCATTGCGTAGCGAGCGGTCATTGCGATCGTTGCGGTCACCTCGATCATTCCTTTCGCGACGTTCGCCGGAATCCTCACGCTCACGCCGCGACTCACGACGCTCCTGCCTCTCGGGCCGATCTTCGTCGGACTGGCGCTCATCTCTTTGCACCGGTCCACCGCCTGGAACGCGCCCATACTTGACGGGCTCATCAGCTTTCTCCGACCGATCCGGTTTCTCTGATTTTTCGGACTTCTCCGGCTTTTCGGTCCGCTCCTTCACCTCCATCTTCACGGCTGCAGGAGATTCCTTCGGCTTGCTCTCGCGGGCCGCTGGTTTCTTCGGCTCCGGATCATCGAAGGGAAGTTTTGCCTGAGCATCGTCGGAAGACTTCGCCATCTTCTTGACCGCCTTTTTAGCCGCTTTCTTGGCAGCCTTTTTGGCAACCTTCTTCACGGCTTTCTTAGCCGCCGCTTTTTTGGCGGCTTTCTTTTTGACGGGGGCATCATTCGCAGTGTCCTTCTTGGACTTGCGTGCTTCCTCGGTGGTTTCGTCGCTCATTTGGAAAAATATCAGGCTTCGAGCAGCTCAAGCACTTCGTCGGCTACTTCAAAATTCGTAAAAACATTCATGGTGTCGGCATAGTCATCCAACAGCTCGTAAAGTTTGATGACTTCGCGCGCACGGTGCTCATTGCGAACCAGCGTGGTCGTCTGGGGAATCGAGACCAACTTCTCAGAAAGCAGTTCGCAACCCGCGTCACGCAGCTTCCCTGCGACCGCCGCGAGCTCGGTCGGAGCCGTTAGAATCGTGTGCTCCTCCTCGTCGCTGATCACCTCATCGGCACCTGCCAGAATGGCGGCCTCCAAGATCCGGTCCTCACCGATCCCCTCGGCGGAAATCCGGATCTCCCCCTTGCGGTCGAACTGATAGGAAACACTTCCGGGCGTCGCCACGCTGCCACCATTTTTCGTGAAAATGGAACGGATGTCGGCGGCGGTTCGGTTCAGGTTGTCCGTTGCTGCCTCGATGATGAAGGCAACGCCATCGGCGCCATAGCCCTCGTAGCTCACTTCCTGAATCGCCTCGCCACCCAGCTCGCCGGTGCCTTTCTTGATGGCCCGCTCGATGTTGTCCTTCGGCATCGACACCGCCTTCGCGCTGTCGATCGCCGCGCGCAGGCGATGATTCAGCGTCGGGTCACCGCCGCCATCGCGCGCGGCGATTGCGATCTCGTGGGCACACTTGCTGAACACCTTGCCTTTGATCGCGTCGACGCGAGCCTTGATGTGCTTAACCTTGGACCACTTGTTGTGACCGGCCATTATACTTCAATTGGAAGTGGGATGATTCCCTGGCGGAAGGGATCTCCTGCCATAGGAACCGCTGGAAAACGGAGGTGAACGAATGCGATTTCCCCGGGAGAGGATCAATCCCTGACCGTTAGCCCAAAAGGAGGCAGCAGGGTTTTCAAACCCGGAGCACCAGACAAACCTGCAGGTGCTTCGTCACTCGAACGACGGCACGATGCCCGGCAAATGCCCGTTTGGCAAAGCATTTTTCCGCCACCAAAACCCTGGCAGCCGCCACCAGCGATTCATCGTCCCGTCTTCACACGGAATAAGCAACCCAGGGACTTCAGTCGCCATCCGAGCCAAAGGCGCTCAGAGAGCCCTTCCCTAAAGCGGGCCCTTAAGCCAATCCCACCGCTTTCCGGACGCGATCGAGCACCACATTTGCGGCCTCACGGGCCTTCTCCGCGCCGCCTGCCAGCACCTGATCGACAAATCCCGGATCCGCCATGAGTTCTTCGCGGCGCGCCCGCATCGGAGCAAAGTAATCCCAGTAGGCCTCTGCCAGGCGCTTCTTGAAGTCGCCATAGCCGATCCCGCCCTTCTCATGATCCGCCACCAACTGGGCGTAGGCCGCATCATCGGCAAACAGACGGAAGAGCGGCAAAATCAGCGAATCTTCGGTGGGCTTCGGATCCTCCACCGGCGTCGAATCCGTCGGAATCTTCATCACCAGTTTCTTCGAAGGCTTCTCCACCCCAAAGAGCGGCAAGGTATTGTTGTAACTCTTGCTCATCTTCTGGCCATCAAGACCGGGTACCACCGCCGAGTTCTCACGAATGATTGGCTCCGGCATCACCAGCGTGCCTTCGCCATACGCCTCGTTGATCTTGCCTGCCAGATCGCGCGTCACTTCAAGGTGCTGCTTCTGATCCTTTCCCACAGGCACCAGATTCGAATC
Organism: Haloferula chungangensis; assembly: GCF_042664875.1. Taxonomy (NCBI): domain Bacteria; kingdom Pseudomonadati; phylum Verrucomicrobiota; class Verrucomicrobiia; order Verrucomicrobiales; family Verrucomicrobiaceae; genus Haloferula; species Haloferula chungangensis. Next base: position 354,705 of record NZ_JBHTBS010000003.1, read on the forward strand.
GTAGAGCAAAATGTCCGCCGCCATCAGCACCGGATACGCGAAGAGCCCGTGATTGGGTGAAATCCCCTTGGCCACCTTGTCTTTATAGGAGTGACACTTTTCCAACAGGCTCACCGGGCACACGCTCGAAAGTATCCACGCCAGCTCATTGACCTCCGGCACGTCCGATTGACGGAAAAAAACCGCCTTCTTGGTATCCAGACCACAGGCCAGGAAATCCACCGCCAGCTCGCGGGTATACTCGCGCAGCTCGTCGGGATTTCTCACCGATGTCATCGCGTGATAGTTCGCGATGAAATAGAAAGCATCGCCTTCTTCCTGCAACTTCACCGCCGGTTCCATCGCGCCGAAATAATTTCCGACGTGAAGTTTTCCGCTCGGTTGGAGACCCGTCAAAATCCGCATGGCGCGGACCATGAGAACTCCCGCCGCGGCGGTCAAGACCTCCAATAGGGAGAAGGACATCGAAAATCCATTGCAGTGCATCGGCCCACCGGACATGCGCAAAACGAGCCCGAACGCCCTCTCCCCACTCTCCCCATTCTCCCCCTTGCGCGTTATCCCTCTTCATCTACCCTGCCCCATGCCTTTTGAGTGTCGTGGAGCCCGTTGCCAGGCTCCCAGATGGATCACCTTCACCCTCCTCACTGCCGGAGCCTACCATGTGATGTTTGGAGCATGGGTGAATATCTGGCCACACATGTGCTTCGACCTCGCCGGGATCGAGCGACCGAACCATCCGGCGCTGTGGCGTGGCATCGGCCTGCTTTCCGCCGCGCTGGGCATTGGCTTCCTCATCTCTGCCCGCTCCCCGATCCGGCACTGGCCGATCGTCCTCGCCGGCTTCGCCAAATTCAACCTCGTCATCCTGACCTTCCTCTCATCACTGCTTGATGAAAAGCTCCCCGGGCACCTGCTGCTGCTTGCCATGGTCGACGACGTCATCTGGTGGTTCCCCTTCGCTGCCATCCTCTGGGTCGCCGCCCAGGCCCACATGGGTCGCCCCCCCAGTCGCGAGGCCCCTCTGAGCCTCGACGAAGCGGCCCAGATCTATCGCCTCTCCTCCGGCGAAACCCTCGCCGAAGCCAGCAAGAACAAGACCCTCGCCATGGTCTTTCTGCGCCATTTCGGCTGCACCTTTACCCGCCAGATTTTGCGCGAACTCCAGTCGCTGAAAGAAGAAACCGATCGTCATGGTGCGCGCCTCGTGCTGGTCCACATGCTCGAAGAGGGCGCGGAGTCCAGCTACCTCGAACCACGCAAGGGCATCGCCCGCATCGCCGATCCGATGTGCGAACTCTACCGCGCCTTCGGCCTCGGAAAGGGCGGTTTTTTCGAACTCTTCGGACCTCTTGTTCTCTTCCGCATGAGCGTCTCACTGATCCGGGGCTGTGGTGTCGGGCACCTCGCCGGCGATGGATTGCAAATGCCCGGTGCCTTTCTTTTCCGCAATGGCGAGATCATCAACGCCCAGCGTGCGCACGATCAATCCGAACTCCCCAACCTCCCACGTCTCTTCGAGGGCCAACCCGAACCCTCGACCAATGAAGCTGCAAATGCCTGATTTTTGCCGACTCGACAACTCGGGCAAAGTCGGGGCTTCTCACTTCTCATTTCTCGTCTTTAAATCCGCCCGAGATGTTTTCCCAGGAACCGATTGAATGGCCGGATGAAGTTGAGATTCTCGTTGATCGACTTGAAAGCGAATCCGCCGAACGCGCGCTCAGCCGCGAAGAACGAGCGCTGATGGACGTTTACGAAACCGTGCCCGTACTCGAGAGCGAGGACGGATTGCATGACTTTTGGCAAAGTGGCGTCGATCACCAGCGGATCATCAACTCTTTTGACCTCATCGGCGCCACCACACTGGTCGACCCTCTCAACGCCAGTCGATGGTGCCAAACCAAAAGCGAGGATCGCAATGACTACAGCGGGACCGAATCCGACTACCTCGCCTCGATTGAAGAAGAAGTTCCCGATGGCCTCGATGAGCTCGTCGACCTTGTTCTCGCATTCATCGAAGAAGAGATGGACCAATGAACCCTCCCAACCCGCTTCGTCCGGATCGTCCGGCGAAGACGGGCAAACCATGCCCGCAGTTCGTCTGCTTCCCCGCTCTCCAGCGGGGGCCAGCCAGCAATTCGGCGGCCTGAAGCCCTGATTTTTTCCAAATTGTTCGTGCAGGTGCTTTGACTTGAAGATTAGCGCTTCAAGTCGATCCTCCCCCGCACCACACTCCCGCCATGCCCGATCCCGCTCCGAAAACCAAACGCGCCCGCGTCAATGTCCGCCGTCCCGATGTGATGGAGAAGGTCACGGCGGAAGTCGAAGCGCACTACCGGTCATCGATCGTTGAAAAGATCCGCAGCAAGGGCGGCGAGCTGATCATCGGCGGAACCACCATCCGGCTCGCCCAGCAGTTCGGCTTCTGCTACGGCGTCGAACGCGCCATCGATCTCGCCTACGCCGCACGCCGCGTCTTTCCGGATCAGCGCATCTACCTCATCGGCGAAATCATTCACAACCCCGAGGTCAACCGCCAACTCGTCGACATGGGCATCGTCTCGCTTCCCTGGAAGGAACTCTCCGACGACTACGACAAGCTCGAAGAAGAGGACGTCGTCATCGTCCCTGCCTTCGGCGCACCGACATCCTTCATGGACAAGATCGCGGAGCGCGGTTGTTACGTCGTCGACACCACTTGTGGGGATGTGATGAAGGTCTGGCGCCGGGTCCGTACCTACGCCAAAGAAGGCATGACCTCGATCATCCACGGCAAGGCCGGCCATGAGGAAACCGCGGCGACCGCATCGCGCGCACTCGGCGACGACGGCACCGGCCACTATGTCATCGTCCTCACCCTCGACGACACCGATTTCCTCTGCCGCTACATTCGCGAAGGTGGCGACCGTGATGCGTTCTTCGAGCGCTTCAAGGGCGCCCTCTCACCGGGCTTCGATCTGGATGAGCATTTGAAAAGCGTCGGCGTTGCCAACCAGACGACGATGCTCAAGAGTGAAACCGAAGAAATCCAGCGTCGCGTCCGTCAGGCCGTCATCGATCGCGATACGACCGAAGAACGCTTCAAGGTCTTCGACACCATTTGTGGTGCCACGCAGGAACGCCAGGACGCGCTTTTCGAAATGCTGCGCAAGCCGATGGATCTGCTCCTGGTGGTCGGCGGCTACAACAGCTCGAACACCACTCACCTGGTGGAGATCGCCGAACAGGAACTCCCAACCTTCTTCATCCGCAATGCCAAGTGCCTGGACTCGCTCGAACAAGTGATCCACTTCGATCTCCATCAGAAGACCGAAGTCGAAAGCACCTATCCGAAGGATCTCCTCAGCGCGGAAAAGGCCATCATCGGCATCACCGCCGGCGCGTCCTGTCCTAACAACCTGATCGAAGACACGATTCTCCGCATCTTTGCGCTGCGCGGCATCGATGCGGAAACGGTGGCCGCCTCGTAAACGATTAGTCGGCGTGCAGTGCCTCGATGCGTTTTTCGACATCGGCGGCATCGTTTTTCATGCCGGCCTTCTCAAAGACGGTTTTGAGCAGGTGGAGCAATTCCCAGTCGTTCGGCCAGAGATTCTGACCTGCGATCAGGATCTCGATCGACTTGTTCCATTCCTGGCGTGCCATGTAGTACTCACCAAGGCGCGTCTCCATCGGAAGCAGCACCGCAGGGGGCATCATCAGACTCGCCAGTCTCTGGCGGTCCGCCGCGGCACGGAACCAGTTGAAAGCGCTTCCCATATCTTCTTTTTTGCCCGCCATGGAGATCAGCCCCCGCAGCTCACTCGCCATCACCTCCATCGCCTTGAAGCTCCTCAGCCACGGTGAACGCTCGCCCGCAGCAACGGCAAGGTCACGGGTCTGAACAAAGCGACCACCGAGCTCACTGATGTCATTGGACACTCCACGGGCGTCATCGAGACGCTTGTTTTCAACCGAGATCCGGCCGGCAAGCACCGAGGCATAGGCCTGATAGGACCACACGACGAGTGACTTCTGACCGTAGGCCTTCGCCTGCTCCACCGTCGGGAGCAACTTCAACGCACCCTCGAGGTCACCCTTGCCACCACGGCGCATCAAGATTCTAACAGCAAGTGTCTTGCCCTCCCAAAGGAGGAGGCGACCACCTTCGCGGGCGGCATCGTCGGGTTTCACTTCGATCTGACCCACGGCTTCGGCCACGGCCAGGGCCGATTCGTAGTCACCCATCGAGGCCATCGCCACCGCCCGGTAGCACTCCGCCTTGATCCATCCCGGGCAGCCGGCGAATGTCAGGCCGGTGTGTTCCATCCACCCGGCATACATTTCCGCCGCCTTGCTGAAGGCAGCGCTAGCTGCGCTGTGGTTTCCGCAGCGCCATTCGTAGTGCCCCAGCAGATGCTGATAGGGTGGAAACTCAGGAGCCATCTCGACAAGCTTGCGAGCCAGGGGCAGATCCTCATTCAGGTTGGGCGCTTCCGCACGGATCGCCAACAGGCCATAGAGCAGGTAAGGAACATCCGGATGTTTTTCCACGACAGCGCGCAGTTCGTTCTCGGCCCTTTCCTGGTCTGGAGTCGCATCGCCCGTTTCATCATATCCGCTGCGACCTAACAGACTGTTGAACAGCACCGCTTGGGGATCATTTGGATAATCTTCCACCATCTTGGCGAACGAGCTCGCAGCTTCGCCCGGACCATCCCGCAGCAGCTTGACCAGACCGAAGGCGTAGCGTTGTTCCAAATCGGATCCCACTCCCTCATCGACCAATGCCATCAATCGATCCAATGCCGCTTCCCTTTCCTCAGCAAAAACAAGGTCGGACTGGAGCAGCGACAAGAGCACTCCGACATGCGCCATCAGGCAGTCCGGATCCTTCTTGAGAGCCTCACAGAAATGCCGGTAGCCCTCGTAGTCCCAGCCACCGTGCACACACGCAAGGCCCCGAAGAACGTCCTCCTGAGCCTTGGGGTCGGACGTCGTCACGGCCATCACCACTCCCTTGCCCACCTTCGGAGCCTCGGGAGCCGGAAGCTTCGCCACTTCTTCTGCTAGAACGGCATTCACCGCCGGCACTTTGCCATCCGGCTTCGCTTCATCCGCCACCGCCAGCGCACACGTCGCCAGCACTCCGATTAAAATCATCTGCTTCCGCATGACTGGACGATGCTGCCAAGTCTCACTTCAGTCCAAGCAAAACACTCCGGCATCATCCGCAAAATCCGCGCTGGCCCACGACGCCCCGCCGGATAGAGTCCGCGCCATGAAACTCGGAGTCATCGGTTGCGGAAAAATGGGCAGTGCATTGATCGGAGGAGCCATTCGAGCGAAAGCCATCGAGGTCAGCCAGGTCATCGGCTTCGACCCCTACCCGGCGGCCGCCGAGGCTTTCACCAGCGCGACCGGGGCGCCCACGACTGCCGAGCTCGCGAATCTGACCGACTGCGACACCTTTCTCCTTGCCACCAAACCTCAGACCGCCGCCGACGCGCTCCACTCCCTCAAGGAATCCGGCGTCCGCGATGCCGCTCTGGTCTCGATAGCCGCGGGTCTGACCATCGAGTGGCTTGAAAAGCATAGCCCGGAGGGTTTTCGCATCGTCCGCAGCATGCCGAACACGCCCTCCCTCGTCGGCAAGGGAGCCAGCGCCTTCGCCCGCAGCAGCCACGCCAACGACAACGACGCCGCCTTCGCCAGCAAGCTGCTCGGCTCCGTGGGCCTTGCCGTCGAAGTCCCCGAGTCGATGATCGATGCCGTCACCGGCCTTTCGGGCAGCGGTCCCGCTTACATCTACCTTGCCATTGAAGCCCTCACGGACGGCGGCGTGGAAGTCGGACTGCCCCGCGAACAGGCACTCCAACTTGCTGCCCAGACCGTGCTCGGCGCCGCCACCATGGTGCTCGAGACCGGCCGCCCGCCCGCCGAGCTCCGCGACAATGTCACCTCGCCCGGTGGCACCACCGTGGCCGGACTCGCCTCGCTGGAAAAGACCGGCTTCCGCAACTCACTAATCCGTGCCGTGGCCGCCGCCACCGCCCGAGCCACCGAACTCGGAAAGGGCTGATTTTCGCTTTCCGACTCCCCTCTCACTTCCTAGTTTCCCGCCATGCGCTCCCGATTGTTTCTCCTCGCCGCCGCAGCTCTCTTCGCCTCCTGTGGCGACGATTCCGATCTTCCGCCGATGGTTAGCGGTGGTGGTGTCAACAATAGCTACGCCGACGCCCTTTACGAAAAGGCGCAAGCTTATGAACAGCAAGGCAAGCGCAAGAAGGCCATCAAGCAGTACGACAAACTCGCCGACGACGTTCCGCTCGCCAACAAAGCCTCCGAAGCCCGCTACCGTCAGGCCAAACTTCTCGAAGAAGAAGGCGAAACCCTCAAGGCCTTCGATGCCTATCAGGAGCTCATCACCCGCTACCAGGGCAGCGGTCACTATCAGGAAGCCCTCGATGCCCAATCAAGAATGGCCTTTGCCGCAGCCGATGGCGACATCAAGAACAGCTTCCTCGGCCTGAAATCGAAACTCGCCCCCGACAAGATCGCCGGCATGCTTCAGAAAGTCGCCGACAATGCGCCACGCTCCGCACTGGGCGCGCGGGCTGAATACAAGATGGGCGACATCTACGCCGAGCGGAAGGACATCAACAAAGCCGTTCTCGCCTACCGTGGCGTGGTCGAAGGCTACCCCGACTCCCCGCTCGCTCCCGAAGCTCAGTTCCGCATCGGTGAAATTCTGATGAAGCAGGCCCAGGAGGGAAATCAGGACCAGGCGAATCTCAATCGTGCCCGCGAAGCATTTGAAGACTACCTCAGCCAGTTCCCCGGACACAAACGCAACGCCGAAGCACGCAACCTGATCAAAAGCCTCGGCAGCCGCGACATCAAGAACACCTACGACATTGCTCAGTTCTACGAGAAGAAAGGCAACATCGCTTCCGCCAAATTCTACTATCAGGAAGTGGTGCGCATCTCGAAGTCGGGCGAATACTACGACAAGTCAAAGGCTCGTCTCGATGCCCTCGGAGGAAACTAATTGATGCCTCCAACCATGCGTTTTTTCTCTCTGCTTCTCTGCCTTCTCCTCAGCTCTTGCGGAGGCTACCAACTCGGCGGGGTGAAACCCGCCATCATGCGTGACGTCGAGACCATCGCCATCCCGATGTTCAAAAACGACACCCTCCACCCGAGAGCGGAAACCCTGGCCACCAGCGCAGCCACCGATGCCTTCGTGCAGGATGGCACCTACCGCATCGCTACCAGCGCTGATGCCGACGCCATTCTCGAAGCAACGCTTCACGAAATCGACTACACCCAGATTCGCTCGACGCGTCTCGATACCCTTCGTCCTGAAGAGCTCCAGAACTCCGTCACCATTGTCTGGGTCCTGCGTGATACCCGCGATGCCAACCGCGTGCTTGCGCGTGGCTCCTCCGTCGGGGTCTCGCGATTCTTCGTCGACTCCAACCTCCAGACCTCGCGGAACAACGCCCTCCCCGATGCGCTTGAACGTGCCAGCCAAGCAATGGTTTCACGTCTCGCCAACGGCTTCTGAACCAGGAGACGGGCCCGGACCCGCTCAAACCAGCACGTTCCCATGCCTTTCATCCTCGTCCCTACGCCCATCGGCAACCGCGACGACATCACCCTGCGTGCCGTCGAGGTCATGAAGTCCGCCGACCGCATCGCTTGCGAAGACACCCGCCACTCCGGCCCGCTGCTCTCCCACCTCGGGATCACCGGCAAGCCGCTCATCTCGCTGCACGAGCACAACGAGCAACGCCGCCTGCCCGAACTCATCGAAGCTGCCAGATCGGGTGAAACCATCGCCGTCATCTCCGACGCCGGCATGCCTGGCGTGTCCGACCCCGGCTACCGGCTCGTCCAGGCGTGCCTGGAAAACGACATCCCCTTCGAAGTCCTCCCCGGTCCCTCCGCCGTTCTAACAGCCCTGATCGGATCCGGCTTTCCCTGCCATGCCTTTCACTTCCACGGCTTCCTTTCCGTAAAAAAGGGAAAACGTCTCGCCGCCATGGAGGCCGGTCTCGAGGCTGAGGGGACCACCATCTTCTTCGAGTCGCCGCATCGCATCGTCTCCACCCTCGAAGTCCTTGCGGGAGCCCATCCCGATGCCCGCTGCTGTGTCGCCCGCGAACTCACCAAGAAGTTCGAGACCTACCACCGGGGCACCGCCGGCGAGTTGTTAGAACAATTCAGGAGCCACCCACCCAAAGGCGAGATTGTCTTTCTGATCACCGGCAAGTAAAAGCCCCCAATTTCCAAATCTCCCAAATCCTTCATCACGTGCTCGCTTTCTCAACCTGCTGGAACAACTCCCGCCACTCCGATGGCGAGGCAATGGTCGACGAGATCCTCGAGTTCGGCATCGATCATCTGGAGCTCTCGCACGGGATGACCATCACCAAGCTGCCGGGAATCCAGAAGGCTTTCGAAGAGGGCAAGTTCACCTGCGTCGGCGTTCACAACTACTTTCCCTCACCCGTCGAGGTCATGATCGACGCGCCGGATGCCTACGAGTTCACCTCTCACCGGGCTTTCGACCGTCAACGCGCCATGGAAATGACCGAGCGCACGCTCGAAGTCGCCGGCAGGTTCAAGGCCAGGTATCTCGTCCTCCACATGGGCTCCGTGCCGCTCAAATCATCCAAGTGGACCAAACCGCTGACGAACCTGGTAGGTGACGGTCAACGCGACACTCCCGGCTACGCCGCTGAGCGGCTTGCCTTCGTCAGAAAGCGCGAAAAGGTGGCTCCTCTCTACTATCAGCGCGCCATCGATGCCCTCGAGCATTTCGGCGAACTCGCCAAAAAGCACGGGGTGAAGCTCGCCATCGAATCCCGCTCGCGCTTCGAAGATATGCCGACCGAGCGGGAAATGCTGCGCCTCCAGCAGCACTTCGCCGATCACCCGTGGATCGGCTACTGGCACGACTTCGGTCATGTCCAACTCAAGCACAACCTCGGTCTCCTTGATCACAGCGAGTGGCTTGAAAGCATGCAGCCCTACACGATTGGCGCCCACGTCCATGACGTCCAATGGCCCGCCCGCGATCACCGGGTTCCCTTCACCGGTGAACTGGACTACAAGAAGCTGTTAGAATACTTCCCCAAAGACTGCCCCCTCACCTGGGAGCTCTCCCCCACACGCAAATCCGCTGAGATCCGCGAGGCGCTGGCAGTGTGGCGACACCTCTTCCCGGAGCGCTGCTAAATCCAATCGCCGTCCCGTTTGGGATGGTTCATGGCAGCCGTGGACTTCAACTTCAGCCCACGGCCAAATCAACGACCCCGACGGGGTGCGGCATCAATAAACGTCCCGCTGGTAGCGTTTGTCCTTCTTCAGCTTGGAGATGAATTCCTTCGCTTCATCCTCACTCATCTTGCCATGGGTTTCGGCAATCTTGTGAAGAGCGGCATCCACGTCCTTCGCCATGCGTGACGCATCGCCGCAGACATAGAACGCCGCGCCGTCCTCAAGCCACTTCCACATCTCGGCACCGTGCTCGATCATCAGATTCTGCACGTAGACCTTCTCCTTCTGGTCACGTGACCATGCCAGGTCGAGGCGCTGAAGCGTGCCGTCCTTCTGGAAGGCGGTGAGTTCATCCTGATAAAGGAAATCGGTCGCCTGGTGAGGGTTGCCGAAGAGCAACCAGTTGCCACCCTTGGCACCCGAAACCTTGCGCTCTTCGAGGAAAGCTCGGAAAGGCGCGATGCCGGTCCCCGGACCGACCATGATCAGCGGAGTATCCCCGCTTTCGGGAAGACGGAAGGCCTTGTTAGAGTGAACGAATACGCCCGGATTGGTGCCATCGGAACGATCGGAAAGATAAGTCGAACAGATCCCGCCACGCTTCCGGCCATGCGAATCGTAACGCACGATACCCACGCAGAGATGCACTTCACCCGGATGGGCATTCGGACTGGAGGCGATCGAGTAGAGGCGTGGCTGGAGCTTCTTCAGGATGCCGACGAATTCATCCGCATCCGAGAAATCCGCCGGATGATCAACGACGAGATCGATCAGGTCGCGACCCCAGCAAAAGTCTTCGAAGGCTTTCTTGTCATCAGCTTCGACAAGTGAGCGAAGGTAGGGCGAACCACTCCTCGGCTGCCATTTCTGGATGACCGACTTGTTGATCGTGCCGATGTCATAGAACGAAATCAAAGCCTCGCGCAGGGAAACCTCGCGGCCATCGGGAAGCTCGACTTCCGCATTGGTGCGGAAAGCAAGGTTCTCAAGGATCTCGTCGACCACTTCAGGGGGATTCGTCGGAAAGACACCAAGCGCATCACCCACCTCGTAGCTCAAGTCCGAGCCATCTAATGAGATCTCCACATGGTAGGTCTCCTTCTCACCACCCGTGTTGAGGTTGTAGTTCTTGAGAATCGTCGATGGGAAGGGATGCTTCTTGGAATAGCCCTCTTCGACTTGATCAAGAACTTCTCCATTGCTTGATGACGGCTGACCCGCTGGAGCCAAGGCCCCGATCACCGCATCCGACCACTCTTTGAAGGGATCATCGAAATCGACGTCGCTATCGACCCGTGCCGAGATCCGGCTCGCGCCGAGCGCTTCGAGACGCAGGTCGAAATCGATGCCGCACTTGCAGAAATCCGGATAGTTGGTGTCGCCCAAGGCAAGCACCGAGTAGCTGACGCCTTCCATCTTCGGAGCCTCGTCGCTGAGGATCCAGTTGTAGAGTTCTTCGGCATTATCCGGCGGCTCACCGTCTCCATAGGTCGAAGTAATGATCAGCAGGTTCTTTTCCTGAGGAAGTCGGCTGCGATCGTAGGTCGCCATGTCGTGAACCTCGGGTTCGAAACCGCCCTTCTTCATCCGCTTCATCAACTGCTTGGACAAGCTCTCGGCATTCCCGGTCTGGGAACCCCAGAGGACGGTTACGGGCACGGTTGGACCGGCTGGAGCCGATGCGGTAGCACCACCGGCGAGGGCCTCACTGAGGAATTCCTCAAGCCATGCGCGCTGTTCGGGTGAAAATGGGGCGTCTTCTGGAAGCTTGATCATTTTAGTAGAAAAAAAACCACCGGCGGCGGGCCGCGGACAATGGACTATAGGGTTGACCGTTCAAGCGCGTTTCACGCCAGAACAGGGGCTGAATTCATGCATTTCGCTCGATTGGGACCTGAATGGCATTCATGAGGCCCCATCAATCCGCGAGAAGTTGCTGAAATCGTGGGAGAATTTTGCGATAGAGCGAGTTTTTTCCTCCCCGCGATAGTTGCTCGCCCACGGATTCCACGGGATTGTCGGAATCGACCGGTCCAGGGGACTCCGAGACATGGCCGGGAGCGGCGACGCGGCGAAGCAGGTGGCTCGAACCCGTCTCGCGGATGACCTCGATGGTGACGTCTCCCGCCCGGATCACCAGGGAACCCAGCGGCGACGAAGACTCGTCCGCCACGAGGATCGCCCTGACCGCGCTGCCCGCTGAGGTTTCGAAAGAATAGCTTCTCGCACCTTCGTCCTGACGCTTGTCGGCAAGATCGAGTTCCAGTCCATCACGCCATTTTGCCTGCACCACCAGCCACGCCAGCAACTGCAGCGCCGTCATCCGGTTCGCGGGGTGATGGCGAATCTCGACCGATTCGACGGAGTCCAGAGCATCCAAAGCGACAGGATCATCGAAAAGGGCCGCCACGGAGACGCGGAACTGAAAACTCCGCGTCCAGGAGAGGTCCTGAGGAACAATCCGACTCGATCCCTCCATCGCTTCGGCCACCTTTCCAAACGACTCCTGAGGATTTGACCACTCGGAGCTATCGAAAACAAACCGATCGATCAAACTGTAGAAGCGTTCGGAAAAAATGGGGCTCAACTCACCCTGCCACCAGAGTATCAGCGGCAGATCCGAGTTCAGGTGAGCAAATACGGTGTTGCGCAGACGACCCGTCGCGCGCCCTGTCAGAGCAAACGACAATTGCTCGCAGCAAACCGACTTTTGCCCGTGGGAAAGGTGGCAATGCGCGGTGATCCACGCTTTGATCGAAGTCTCCTCTACGCTCCGGTCGATGCCGACCAGCAAGGCGCGGCAGGCGTGCTCACGAGTCAGTTCGCGCATCGCCTCGGAGTTTTCCACGAGAGATCCCGGTTTCTCGGAGTAGACGGCCAGATTCACCAGCGAGGCATTGGTCCGGGCATCGTCCTCGGCCCAGAGCTTGTGCAGTTCCTTATCGATGCCACCGATCGGCACCTCGCGGCCGAGTTCGGGGTGTATGGATAACGTTTCGTTCATCGCTCTGGGAAATTAAAGTCGGCGCCACTCGTGACCATCTTCCTTCAGCAGATCATCCGCTTCTTTCGGACCCCAGGTTCCGGCCACGAATTCGGCCATCGGAGGTGGATTGTCGCTCTGGTGCCAGGCGTGTTCGATGTGGTCGATGAAGCGCCAGGCTTCCTCCACTTCGTCGCGCCGGGCGAACAAGGTCGCGTCCCCCGCCATGGCATCGAGTAGCAATCGCTCGTAGGCCTCCGGGCTGCCTTTTCCAAAACTCGTCGAGTAATGGAAATCCATCTTCACCGGCTCCAGCCGCAGGCTCGTGCCCGGGATCTTTGAAACCATGCGAAGTGAAATCCCTTCATCCGGTTGAATCCGAATCACCAGCACGTTGCCGCCGGGAACGCCCCCGGGAAGCGCATTGAAGAGCACGCAAGGGGGCGCCTTGAAGTGCACCGAAATTTCCGTTGCCTTCTTCGGCAGCTGCTTGCCCATCCGGATGTAGAACGGCACGCCGCTCCAGCGCCAGGTATCGATCATCAAGCGCACCGCCACGTAGGCTTCGGTCATGCTTTCGGGATCCACCCGGTCTTCTTCGCGGTATCCTGGCACCGATCGCCCATCGACGTGGCCCGCCGTGTACTGGGCACGCACCACATTCTTGGCAACCTTTTCCGGAGTATCCCACTGGCGCAGCGAACGAATCACTTTCACCTTCTCATCCCGCACCCCATCGGCACTCAAATCAGTCGGCGGCTCCATCGCTACCAAGCTCAAGAGCTGCAACAAGTGGTTCTGAACCATGTCGCGCAGCGCTCCGGCCTTGTCGTAGTAACCGCCGCGGCCACCTTCCATGCCGAGATTCTCCGAACAGGTAATCTGAATCTGATCGATGTAGCGGCTGTTCCACAATGGCTCAAAAATCGCGTTCGCAAAGCGCAGCACCATCAGGTTCTGAGCGGTTTCTTTGCCAAGGTAGTGGTCGATCCGGTAAGTGTCCTTTTCCTCGAACGTCCGATTCACCACCTGATTCAGATGCTGGGCGGTCGCGAGGTCCGTTCCAAACGGCTTCTCGACAATCACGCGCGACCAGCATCCTTCCGCCGCCTTGCTCAGACCGGCGGCCTTCAATTGCTCGAGGATGTCGTCAAAGAACTCGGGAGCACTCGCGATGTAGAACAGGTGATTGCCCTTCCCTCCGCGTTCGCGATCGATCTCATCGAGCCGCTCCGCCAAGCGCTTGTAGCCCTCGGCATCAGTGAACTCGCTCTGATGGTAGTGAATGTTCTGCACGAAGCTCGACCACAGCTCTTCATCGTGACCGCTGCGAGAAACCTTTCGGTTCAGTTCTTCCAGACCGCTACGGAATTCCTCGTCGCTCTTGTCGCGACGGGCAAAGCCGAGGATTTTCACACCTGGCGGCAGTTCCCCATCAACCGCGAGGTTGTAAAGGGCCGGAACCAGTTTGCGGTGGGTCAAATCCCCGGTGGCACCGAAGATGACAACGGTGCAGGGTTGAGGACGACTACGGGAGACCAGATCTTCGCGGAAAGGATTACTCATTTGCGGACCAGCGGTTTGCCTCATCCAAGCCTTGGGTGGAAGTGAAATGGGCATGAATTTCGATCACAGCAACAATGAAGCCCGCCACCCCTCGAAATCCCGACGAAAAACGGGTCACCAATTGGTCACCCGCCACCATGCAGCCTCAGCACTACCCCAGCACACCCTCTCCTCAAGACCTCAGATCTCCATCACCCTCTTCGAACCATCGCCTGAGGCGCAGCCTTTTACCCGACGCGACGCCTCATAAACACAAAAACGCCCGGAGTTTCCTCCGGGCGTCTTTGAAATCTGAAATCGGAGAACCGATTAACGCGAGTAAAGTTCGACGATGAGCTGCTCGTTGACGAGCGGATCGATGTCGGAACGCTCTGGAACACGCTCGACAACGCCGACCATGCTTTCGCGATCAAGGGTAAGCCAATCGACGAGTGGCACCGACTGAGTCAGGTCCATCATGCGAAGCGCAAGCTGCTGAGCGGATGGCTTGCCACCGATCTTGATCTTGTCACCAGGCTTCACCTGATAGCTGGCGATGTCGACCTTCTGGTCATTCACGAGCACATGGCCGTGATTGACAAGCTGGCGAGCCGCAGCGCGGGTGTTGCCGAAGCCGAGGCGGTAGCAAACGTTGTCGAGACGAGTCTCGAGCAACTGAAGAAGGATCTCACCGGTAATGCCACGGCGACTTGCTGCTTCTTCGTAGTATCCACGGAACTGCTTTTCGAGCACACCGTATTGGAAACGAAGCTTTTGCTTTTCACCGAGGGCGATCGAGTAATCGCTCTTCTTTTTACGACCTGCGCGGAGACCGTGCTGGCCCGGTGGGAAATTGCGGCGTTCAAGCGCCTTGGATGAGCCAAAGAGAGCCACACCAAAACGGCGGCTGATCTTTGCGCGGGGACCTGTGTAACGTGCCATGAGTCAGAAAAGTTCGTAGATTATACGCGGCGGGCCTTCTTCGGGCGGCAGCCGTTGTGTGGGATTGAGGTGACGTCGTTGATCGCAAGGATGTCAACACCCAGACCTTGGACGGCACGGACGGCAGACTCACGACCGGAACCAGGTCCCTTGACGCGGACTTCAGCTTCCTTGAGGCCGTGACCCATGGCTTGGCGGCAAGCATCCTGCGATACCACCTGGGCGGCGTAGGCAGTGCTCTTACGTGAACCACGGAAGCCCATCTTGCCAGCGGTCGACCAACCGATCGTATTGCCGGTCGCATCGGTCACGGTGACGATGGTGTTGTTGAAAGTGGCGGTGACGTGAACGATACCCTTGGTGACGTTCTTCGACTTCTTCGCCTTGTGGATCTTGATCTGGCCCTCTTCGGCACCAGCGATCTCAGCAAAAATGTCGCGCTTCTCTTCCTTCTTGTGACCGCCTTCAGCGACTGCAGCTTCTTCAGCCTTGGGAGCTTCAGCAGCTTTTTCAGCTTCAGCAGCCTTAGGAGTCTCGGTGGACTCCGCAGCAGGAGCTGCGGCAGCAGCGGTTTCTTCCGGAGCCTCTGCAGCCGGAGTTTCGTTCTTCGTTTCTTCGTCAGCCATCTTGGATGATTAGTTGGATCTTAGTCCTGATTATTTCTTAACACCCATGGTGCGACGCTTGCCCTTACGGGTGCGTGCATTGGTGCGAGTGCGTTGGCCACGAACTGGAAGACCACGCTTGTGGCGAATTCCGCGAACGCAGTTGATGGAAGTGAGACGCTTGAGTTGCGACTGCTTTTCGCGGCGCAGGTCACCTTCAATGATGATGCCTTCGCTTTGAATAACCGTGCCGATCTTCACCAGCTGATCTTCGCTCAGTTGACCTGTGCGGAGGTTAGGGTCAATGCCAGCCTGATCAAGAATGCGGACAGCTGTGTTGTGTCCGATTCCATAGATGTAGTGGAGCGACGCCTCGATGCGCTTCTCGTTGGGGATTTCGATACCGAAAATTCGTGCCATGGGACTCTTTGTGTGAGCGGTTCCGCAATCACGGTAAAAACGGCAGGTAGCCGTTGCTTACAGCGGAGCGGGCGGGCTGTTTAGCAGAGGATTGGGGGCTGACAAGTGGGAAATCGATAATTTACCGACGATTTTTCCTAATTTCCCCAATCCCCCCGCCGATTCGGCTCCTGTCCTTCATCCGACTCGACAAAACAAAGCCCAGCTCTAGCTTCGCTTGCAGTCTGTAAGTCCCCAAAACATGGAAGATACTCTCGCCGACCCGCCCGCACCCGCCACCTCCGAAAATCAACTCCCTCCAGATGATGTCGCTGCGATCGACGAGCTCGGGAAAACCTACGCCGCCCTCAAGGCGGAACTGGGGAAAGCGATCATCGGTCAGGAGGAAGTTATCGAACGCCTCGCCATCTGCCTCTTTGCCCGTGGCCACGCCCTGCTGATGGGGGTTCCCGGTCTGGCCAAGACCCTGCTCGTCTCGTCGGTCGCCCAGACACTCGATCTTTCCTTCAACCGCATCCAGTTCACTCCCGACTTGATGCCTGCCGACATCACCGGCACCGACATCATCCAGGAATCCGGTGTCGGCGGCAAAAGGGAGTTCGAATTCGTCAAGGGACCCGTATTTTCCAACATCGTCCTTGCCGACGAAATCAACCGCGCCCCGGCCAAGACCCAGTCGGCCATGCTCGAGGCGATGCAGGAGCTCAAGGTCACCGTCCTCGGCCGCACCTACGAACTCAAGCCGCCGTTCTTTGTCCTCGCGACCCAGAACCCGGTTGAGCAAGAAGGCACCTACCCGCTTCCCGAAGCCCAACTCGACCGCTTCATGTTCCTCATCGAAGTCGACTATCCGAGTGCCGAGGAAGAAAAGCAGATCGCCCGTGCCACCACCGGCTCGGCCGTCGCCAAACTTGAGCACCTTCTCAATGGCGAACGCGTGCTCGCCTTCCAGTCCCTCGTCCGCCGTGTCCCGGTGCCCGAGCATCTCTACGACTACGCCGTTTCGATCGTCCGCAAAACGCGCCCCGCCGCCAGCGAGTCGCCCCAATGGGTCCGCGACCTCGTCGCCTGGGGTGCCGGACCGCGTGCCGTCCAGTATCTCATCCTCGGCGCGAAAGCCCGAGCCGCCCTGCGAGGAAACTACATGGCCAGCATGGATGACCTCGAAGCCGTCGCTCCCTCCGTCCTCGGCCACCGCGTGATCACCAACTTCGCCGCCGAGTCCCAGGGCATGACTTCCAAGAAAGTCGTCGAACGTCTCATATCGGAAATGCGGGACGCATGACCTACGATTTCCTAGATAGCGAGCTCCTCTCACGCCTCGGCGCGTTGCCGGTGGAGTCGCGTGTCCCGATGATGGGAAGCATGGCCGGCCGACACCGTTCGCCACACCGTGGCTCGTCGGTCGAATTCGCCGAGTATCGGAAATACGTCCCCGGCGACGACACCCGCCGCCTCGATTGGAAAGCCTTCGCGCGCTCCGATCGATTCTACATCAAGGAATTCGAAGCCGACACCAACTTGCGCGCTTACTTTGTCGTCGATGCCTCCGGCTCGATGAATTTCGCAGGCCAGGGCGAATCCAAAGTCGCCTTCGCGCGCCGCATTGCCGCCTCGCTTTCCTACCTGTTAGTCAACCAGGGCGACGCCGCCGGACTCTCCGTCTGCACGGAAAAGCTTCACCTCGAAGTCCCACCGAGCCGCCGCCCGGCCCACCTTCAGCGGATTTTCGAAACGCTGCGCACCCTCGAACCCGAAGGCGAAACCGGACTCGTCCCGGCTCTTCATCAGATCGCCGAAAAGATCGGCCAGCGCGCCTTTGTCGTCATCCTCTCCGACCTCTTCACCGAACCCGAGGGCTTTTCCGAAGCGCTCCAGCACCTCCGTTATCGAAAGCACGACATCTCCGTCTTCCACCTGATGGACCCGCAGGAACTCTCTTTTGAGTTCGAGCGCCCTCACCGCTTTGTCGACATGGAAGACGGCACCTCGGTCGTCGTCGAACCGACCCTCGTCGTCGATGAATACCATCAGGCCCTCAACGAATTCATGAGCTCCGTCCGTGCCAAGTGCCACGACGCCAATGCGGACTACCAACTTGTCCCGACCGACACGGCTCTTGAGCCGCTCCTCCGCGAATTCCTAACAGCGCGCCTGCCGAAGAAGGGAGGGCGCTGAAGCCAATTTCCAATGATCAATTTTCCAATGCCAAAACGGATGAGTTCAGATGGAAGAAGATCCCAAATATGACCTTGAGGAACGTACATTCCAGTTCGCGCTGCAAATCCGACTCTGTATCGCGAGGCACAAATGGACGCCGGACCAGTGGACCGACATCAAGCAAGTCCTACGCTCATCGGGTTCCGTCGCGGCCATTTACACCGAAGCCAACAACGCATTCTCCAAAGCCGATTTCTTCCACCGAATCGGAATCTGCAAAAAGGAATCGGGCGAATCGAAGCTCTGGCTACGACTTCTTGGCTCGACCAGTACTACGACCGAAGCCAAATCCGATCTCCGCATTCATTTCAAAGAAGCCGACGAACTCGTCCGCATCTTCTCGAAAATCCACGGCTCCTCTCAATGAAACCCCGCACTTTATACATTTCCGTTTTGGCATTGGAAAATTGATCATTGGAATTTGTTCCCGCCACCTCACCCGCCCTCTCACCTAGCCTCACGTGTTCTTCCTACAGTCAGCGATGCTCTGGGGACTGTTCGCAGTCTCGATCCCCATCATCATCCACCTGCTCAATCGCCGTCGCCACCGGACGGTCCAGTGGGCGGCGATGCAGTTTTTGCTGAAGGCAACCCGCGAGTCCCGCGGCAAGAAGCGCCTGCGCCACATCCTCATTCTCACCTGCCGCGCTCTCGGCATTGCCGCCCTCATCTTTGCGGCGGCTGTCCCGGTGGTCAGCAAGTTCTTCGGACTCGGCAGTGGAAAGCCCGATCTCATCGTCCTCATCTTCGATCGCTCGGCCAGCATGGAAGCCAATCCGAAAAATGGCACCATCCCGCGTCGCGAACTCTCGCTCCAGCGCCTCCGCGACGCCTTTGCCGATCTCGAAGGCACCCGACTCGTGCTCATCGACAGTGCTTCCGGCATTCCTCAAGACGTCCCCTCGCCCGATGTTCTTGCCGAGCTTTCCGCGACCGCCGTCACCGACACCAAAGCCGACCTCCCCGGCCTTCTTTCCACCGCTGCGGAGTTTCTCGCGGAGACTCCGGGTCGCGCCGAAATCTGGGTCGCTTCCGATCTGCAAAGCACCAACTGGTCGGCCAACGACAGCCGCTGGGATTCCGTCCGCGCCTCTCTAACATCCCTGCAGCAGCAGCCGCGTGTCCGCGTTCTCGCGCTCGGCGGAGAAAACGCCGACAATCAAACCATTCAGATCCTCTCGTCCCGCAGATCCGGCACGAACCTCCTCCTCGACCTGCGCATCGCTCGTGGCGGCGATGCCAGGAGCCCCCTTAATCTTCCTGTCACCATCAACATCAATGGTGCCCGGACCACCGAAAGCGTTACCATCCCCGGTCAGGAAATGCGCTTCATCAAAACCATTCCGCTGCCCTCTCCCGATGACCACGGACACGGTTGGGTCTCGATTCCCGGCGATGGCAACCCGCGCGACAACGTCGCCTTCTACGCCTACGGTCCGGCTCGACCGGTCAAATCCAGCGTCGTCGCTGCCGGGGAAGCCGCAAGTTACCTCGACCTCGCCGCCGCCCCCGATGGCTTCGGAGGACAGAGCGCGGATACCATCCAAGGCGCTGCCGCCGCCTCGCTCGTTACCGCCGACCAGTCCGCCATCCTCTGGGCGGAACCTCTCCCCAGCGGCCCCATCGCCGCCGAACTGGAACGCTTCCTCAGCGAAGGTGGCCAAGTCATTTTCTTTCCCCCCAGCGCCGACTCGGACAACAGCTTCCTCGACATCAGTTGGTCCGCCGTGGGAGTCGCCGAAAGAGACCAGTTCTTCATCCTCGACAGCTGGGACCACGACGATGGTCTCCTCCGCGATGGCATCGACGGAACGCCCGTCCCCGCCGACCGTCTCCGCGCGGTCAAACGCCGGATCCCGGAAGGTGAAGCCTCCGTGCTCGCCCGCTGGGACGACACCCAGGCCTTCCTCGTCCGACGCGTCGTCGGTCGCGGCACCGCCTGGTTCATCGGGTCACTACCCGACTACACCTGGTCAAACCTCGGCGATGCCGATGTGCTTCTCCCTGCGGTTCAGCGCGCCGTCCTCGCCGGTGCCGAGCGCTTTGATTCCGGCTACCTCGCCACCGTGGGAAGCTCCGTCGCCGAAGTGAAAGCTGATGAAATTCGCGAACGTCTCGACGACTATGGCAGCGATGCCAAAGCCGAGCCGGAGTACCTGGCCGGCATCCAGAAGCTCGGTGAGCGCACACTTGCCATCAACCGCCCCGCCTCGGAAGACATCCCCGACGTCATCGAGCGCAGCGCCCTAACAGGCCTCATGGAAGGCACGGACTTCTCGCTTTTCGAAGACACCAGCAGCTCCGGCCGTGAGAACGTTTCGCGAGGCATCTGGCGTGGCTTCCTCATCGCCATGCTTTTCTTCCTGCTCTCCGAAGCGCTCCTCTGCCTGCCGGGTAAACCCGTCGCCACCCACACGAGCCCACGTCCACCGGTTCAACACGCCCGCTGATTCCCGCCTTTTTCCAATCTTCCATCCCTGACAACGCCTTGTCATTCAATCTCCATCACCTGCACTTCTCGCCCACGCCGCTGACTTTGGCGTTCGGCCTGATTGCCTTGATCGCCATCGGCGTCCTCTGCGTGATCTCCTGGCGACGCAGCGCCCACCGGCTCCGCACCGGCCTGTTAGAAGCTCTGCGCTTCCTCATCACCTTGCTCGTCGTCCTGTGCTTGTGGAAACCCGAATGGCTGACCGTCGTCGATCCCGACACCAAGCCACGCATCGCCCTGCTCGTCGACGCGTCCGGCTCGATGAGCACGCTCGACGCCGAACTTCCGGAAAACATCGATGCCCAGCGCACGGTCGTCACCCGTAGCAAATGGGTCGACGCAGTCATCAATGACGATTTTCTCGACTCACTCAGCGCCGACGATTCGAACGAGATCCTCACGCGTGAAATCGCCGCACCGCCGAGCGATGACTCGAAGCTTGCCGGCACCGACCTTTCGCAACCCGTCATCGATCTGTTGGAAAGCGAAAGCAACCTGCGGGCTGTCGTGCTCTGGTCGGATGGCGATTTCAATCTCGGTCAACCGCCGGTCGTTGCAGCCCAAAAACTTCTCCAGCGTGGCGTTCCTCTATTCACCATCCCCGTCGGCAGCAACCGTCGATTGCCAGACCTCGATCTGATATCCGTCACCGCGCCGACCTACGGCATCGTCGGTGAAAAAGTGCAGATCCCTTTCACCGTGCGGTCCTCGCTGGATCGCGAGGTCCGGACCATTGTCCGCCTGCGGGACGAAGCCGGTCGCGAGAAGACCAAAGAACTCGTTCTTCCCCCCGGCGAAGAAACCTACGAGTCGATTCTCTGGCAAATCGACTCCGAGGGATCCTCTACCCTGGAGCTTTCGCTCCCTGTTGCCGAGGGCGAACGCGTCGAAGCGAACAATGCCCGCAAGTTCACCCTCTCCGGTCGACCCGAATCGATCAAGGTGCTGGTGATTGAATCCCTGCCCCGCTGGGAATACCGCTATCTCCGCAACGCCCTCTCCCGCGATCCGGGCGTCGAACTTTCCTGCCTGCTCTTCCATCCCCAACTCGGCATGGGCGACGGTCCCGATTACATTCAGGAGTTCCCCGAGAAACCTGAAGACCTGGCGAAGTACGACGTCGTCATCCTCGGCGATGTCGGAGTGGAGCCCGGTCAACTCACCAAGGACCAGTGCGAACTCATCAAGGGACTCGTCGAAAGCCAGGCCAGCGGCGTGGTCTTTCTTCCCGGGTCGAAAGGAAATCAGCGGAGCCTGTTAGATAGTCCGCTGGGTGAACTGATTCCGGTGGTTTTCGATGCAGAAAAGCCGGAAGGCATCGTCGATCCCGTGGCTTCTCCTCTGGAACTCACGGGCGAAGGACGCGGCTCGTTGCTCACCTTGCTCGCCGATACCGAGGAAACCAACCCGCAGGTCTGGCGGTCGCTCCCCGGCTTCTACTGGCACGCCGCCGCACTCAAAGCCAAAGGCGGCACTGAAGTTCTTGCCGTCCACGCCAACCGTCGGACCAACTTCGGTCCGACACCGATCATCGTCACAAGCACCGCCGGCAATGGCAAAGTGCTTTACATGGGCATCGACTCCGCCTGGCGCTGGCGGCGCGGCGTGGAGGACAAGTACCACTACCGCTTCTGGGGCCAGGTCGCACGCTGGATGTCCTATCAACGGAACATGGCAGCAGGACAACGCGTCCGCCTCTACTTCTCCCCCGAGCGCCCGGCCCCCGGCGACATCGTCACTCTCAATGCCAACGCCTTCGACGAAAATGGTGCGCCGCTTGAGGACGGCAGCGTGTTGATTGACGCGCTGCTTCCCGACGGCAGTTCGCAGCGCATCAGTCTTGAGAAAAACGACACCGCCTGGGGCTCCTTCACCGGACGCATCAAGATCGATCAACCCGGCGAATGGAAGCTCGTCGCACGCATCGAAGGCAGCGAAAATGACGCCGTCGAAGCCACGTTATTGGCCCAAGGCATCGAGCTCGAAAAAGTCGGCCAACCCGCACGGCCCGACGTGCTTGAGGAAATGGCGCGCATCGCCCGTGGCCGGATGCTCACTTCCATCCAGCTTCCCGAACTGATCCGTGAAATCCGCGCTCTTCCCGAGCCTCGTCCAATCGAGAACCGTCTGGCTCTGTGGTCGCATTGGATCACCGTCACGCTGCTCATTCTCCTCCTCGCCATCTTCTGGACAGGACGGAAACTGAACGGGAATTTCTAAGCCAAGGAGCCGCGACTTCAGTCGCTGAAACCATCCAAAACCAGCGACTAAAGTCGCTGCTCCTTGTGGCTTTCCGGACGGCATTTCGCATGCCATCCTCATCCCATGCCGCGAGCCCTTTGCATCGTCCTCGACTCCGTTGGCTGCGGCCATGCGCCCGATGCCGCCGACTTCGGCGATGCCGGATCGAACACCCTCGGCCATCTCTTTGCGCGCATCCCTGATTTCGAGCTCCCGAACCTCGCCTCGCTCGGTCTTTACGAAGTCATGCGTTCGTTCGATCCCGAGTTCCCGCTCAGCTCGCCTGTTCTTGAAAACGCCGCCCACAGCTCGATGTGCGAGACCTCCGTCGGCAAGGACACCACCACCGGCCACTGGGAGATTGCGGGAAACGTTCTCGACGAACCTTTCGCCACCTTCGAGAGCTTTCCCGATGACCTGTTAGAAGAGATCGGCAAATCCGCCGACACTTCCTTCATCGGCAACTTCGCCGCCTCCGGCACTGAAATCATCAAGCAACTCGGTGAGGAGCACATCCGCACCGGAAAGCCGATCGTTTACACCAGCGCCGACTCCGTGCTCCAGATCGCCGCGCACGAAGAGCACTTCGGACTCGAACGGCTCTATCAGCTCTGCCAAAGCGCCCGCGACGTCCTCGACCGAAGAGGCATCCGCATCGGTCGCGTCATCGCCCGCCCCTTCATCGGCGAAGACGCCACCAGCTTCCAACGCACTTCCAATCGCCACGACTACTCGCTGCAACCGCTTCCAACGATTCTCAACCGCCTCCAGAACTCGGGAATCCCAAGCGTCGGCGTCGGCAAGATCTCCGACATCTTCGCCGGATCCGGCATCAGCGAATCCCACCCCACAAAATCTAACAGCGATGGCATGGCCACCATCGACCGAATTTGGGCCGCGCAAAAAGTCGGCTTTATCTTCGCCAACCTGGTCGATTTCGACATGCACTTCGGCCACCGCCGCGATCCCGAAGGCTACGCCAACTGCCTGCGTGAGTTCGACGTCTGGCTCGGCAGTTTTCTCCCGAAAGTCGGCGACGATTTCCTCCTCATTACCGCCGACCACGGCAACGACCCCTACCACCCCGGCACCGACCACACCCGTGAGCAAGTTCCCCTTCTCACCCTGAATCCACCGAGCAAACCCACTCACTCACCCGATTTTACGCAAGTGGCCACACTGGTCGGAAAATACTTCCAACTGGACACGTAAAACATTTGTTATAACGTAATCTCATGACCTTGAAGATTACAAACATCGGCAATTCGGCGGGGATCATCCTTCCCAAGGAGCTTCTCGAGAAGCTTCGAGTAGGAAAGGGCGATCAACTTTTCGTCACAGAGACTCCCAATGGAATCGAACTGACGCCGTATGACGAGGAGTTCTCGCTCCAAATGGAACTCGCTGAACAGATCATGCGGGAAGATCGAGACGTACTCCGGAAACTCGCCCAATAATTTCCATGGCCGAGCCCCACTGGATCAGCGTGAAAGTCGCCCTCGCCCTTCACGCTCGGCAAGTCGCCGAACATGGAGGCGATTCCGCCGTAAGGGAGTTTGAGCTTCTCGCTTCGGCAATCGCTAAGCCACAACAGAGGCTTCACGACGAACCCACCTCCACTCTCTTCCAGTTGGCTGCTGCTTATGCGTCTGGCATCGCCAAAAATCACCCTTTCGTCGACGGCAACAAACGGACGGCATTCGTCGTCTATCGGCTGTTTTTGCTAAGAAACGGATTCACCTTATCTGCATCAAAAACAGAACGTTATCTCTCAATGTTGCAACTCGCGTCGGGAGAACGAAGTGAAGACGAGTTCGCCCAATGGCTGAGCGATAACACAAGTCCCATCGCATGAACCTCCACATCCCCACCCTCATCGGCCGCAAGCGTGATGGCGAGCATCTGCCTGCTTCAGAGATCCGCGCGCTGATTGATGGATATGTCTGCGGAGAAGTTCCCGACTACCAGATGTCCGCCTTCGCGATGGCCGTCTTTTTCAAAGGCATGAATGCCGGAGAAACCGCAGCGCTCACCCAGGCGATGCTCGATAGCGGTGATGTGTTCGAACACCCACAAGGCCACCCACCCGTTGTCGACAAGCATTCGACCGGCGGCATCGGCGACAAGGTCTCCCTGCCACTTGCCCCGCTCGTCGCCTGCACCGGAGTGTGGGTGCCGATGGTTTCCGGTCGTGGTCTCGGCATTACCGGCGGCACGCTCGACAAGCTCGAATCAATTCCCGGTTTCAAGGTCAACATCTCGCTGGCAGACGCGGAGAAACAACTCGCCGACATTGGCGTGGTGATGATGGGCCAGACCGAGCGATTCTGCCCGGCCGACAAGAAGCTCTACTCCCTCCGCGACGTCAGCGGCACCGTCCCCTCCATCCCCTTGATCACCGCATCGATCATGTCGAAGAAGCTCGCCGAGTCGCTCGACAAACTCGTACTCGACGTGAAGTTCGGCAGCGGTGCCTTCATGAAAACCGAGAAGGATGCGCAGAAGCTCGCGGACTCGATGATTGCGGTGGGCAAGGAGATGGGAGTTGAAGTCCATGCGATACTCAACCCGATGCACGAACCGCTCGGCCGCTCCGTCGGAAATGCGCTCGAAGTCATCGAGTCGATCGAATGCCTCGAAGGCGGCGGTCCCGAGGATTTGAGAAGACTCGTCCTCGACCTCGCGGAAAAAATCAGCCCGGCATCCCGCAACGAACTCGAAGCCTTGCTCAACGACGGCACCGCTCGAAAGAAGTTCGACGAGATTGTTAGAGCGCACGGAGCGAATCCTGACGACCTGCCTCGACTCGCCGAGATCCACAAAGCCCCCGTCATCCGCGAGTATCCCTCACCCGATACCGGCACGATCGTTGCGGTCGATGCCGGACTCGTCGGTCAGGCGGCCCTTCAACTCGGCGCCGGCCGTGCCCGTGCCACCGATGCCGTGAACTTTGCCGTCGGCTTCGATCAGATCGTCAAGTGCGGTGAAAGCGTCCACCAGGGCAGGCCGCTGTGCCGAATTCATGCCGAGAACATGATCGACTTTGACATGGCTGAAGCCCTGCTCGACAAGGCATTCAAGATCGAGCCATGAGTCACTCCCCCTCCAAAGCCGGCAGGATCATCGGCATGATCATTCTCTGTGGCTTCGCCGCACTGCTCGCGTGGAGCTTCACACGCCCGGCGAAGACCCCGGCCAGCAGACGTTTGATTCATGCCGAGCAGGAACTCCAGCAGATCACTGAAAACAGCCGCGAACGAACCGATGCCCAACTCGTCCGTCAGCTGCTCGACGAAGACCTCAGCGATCGGAGCTTCTCATTCCCGACCATCGTTCTCGCCACATCCGACCGAAAAGTCATCCCGCTCGATCCGGAGCGCGAATCCCATCAGCGCGTCATCGCCGCCATCGAAAAAGCGCTCGTGGAATCCACCGCCGAACTCAGCCAGCCCGACTCACCGGTCCGTGAACTGCGCCGCATCAACGAAGGATCCCGCTTCTTTGAAGAAGCTTTGTTAGAAAAAATCAACGCCACCGCCGGACTGAGCTGCGAGATCCCATCGACCCGCGAAGGCGAGCGGCAGCGCAGTGGCTACCCGGACTTGAAAGTCGTCGATGAATCAAGCGGAGACGTCTTCTACCTCGATCCGAAGCTCGTCGAAGATAGCTCGTGGAAAAGCAGTTTCCGCAGCTTCTACTTCGAGCCGAAGAACCAGACGCTCAAGATCAACGACCACGCCGTCCATCTGTTAGTCGGCATCGGTCACGATGGCGAAAGCGGTGAATGGACATTCGGTGAAACAAAAATCGTCGACCTCTCCACCTTGAAGGTGCGCTTGAAAGCCGAGTTCCAGGCATCCAATGCCGACCTTTACGGGGCTGACGGCAAGGACTGATCAAGCGCCTCCCTGTCGGGCGGAATCCACCAGCACCTTCGCCACGATTTCCACGGAAGAAGCATCCAGCGGCTTCGGAAGGACGGTTCCGAGGACGAGATATCCAATGGCGGTTTCGACTGGAATCACTACCAGAAAGGCATCCGAGCCGACCTTGACGTGGACATTTCCCGGCTGCCCGGGGACCGGACGGTAGGCCTGCGAAAGACTGCGGGCCAGAAAGTGAAGTTTGGCATAAGCGCGATCATCGAGCACCGCTTGCCCTTCGCGATCCAACACGAAGACCGAGCGTGCGCCGGTATGATGAATCAGCCAATCGCGGAAACGCTCCATCCGATCCATGAGCGGACCTCGCCTTCCCTCACCCTCTCGATCGTCGCGGGTCCCGGATTCGATGCGAAATGCCTGCGCTGCGGAATTTTCCCGCTCCCGTCTCTCCTCAGGCTCCCCTTGCGAGGCTTCCGCCCCTTCAGGTTCAGTTGATTCCGGAGCGGGAGACGGAGCGTTCTCTTGAAGGGCTTTCTTTTCCGGCGCCTTCTCTTTAGGCACCTCGACCCGTTCCGGCCTCACCGCCGTAGCGGGCAGCGGAGGTGGCGTGACGACCGGCGCAGCGGGCTCGACCGGTGCTTCAGCGGCGTTCGAGGTGAAACCTTCAAATCCCGGACCAAAGCCAGCATCCGGGCTCTCAGAGATCTCCGCTTCTTTCGGAGCCGACAGCAACTCAGCCGCCAGCCGGCGGACAGCATTTCCATCGATCCATGGCTCGACCGGGTCCATGGTCAGTCGATCTGGGATTGCCTGCCCGGAATTCTCAATTTCGCTTCGATCTCAGCCCGCAGCGAGTCGAACACCGCCAGAGCAGCGCCACCTTCCTCCATGACTCCAACAGGAAGGCCACGCGCACTTGCCTTTAAGAAAAGGGGATCTCTTGGCACCGTCGTCCGCAGCACCAATGCCTCGGGAAGAAGTCCGCGCAGGGCCTCCACCGATTCGCGACTCTCCGCCATCCCTTCCTGAACCATCGTCAAGAGCACCCCGAGAACCGTCATCCTCGGGTGAATCACCCGCAGTCGGTTCAGTCCTTCGAGCATCTTGGGCATCGAACGGATCCCCAAAGGTTCAGCCTGTTGGGGAACCAGAACCGCCTCGCAGGAGCAAATGACGTCAGCCGTCAGCCCGAAAAGCCCCGCTGGCGTATCAATCAGACAGACATCGAAGTCCCTGGCCTCGACCGCACGCAGAAAACTTCTGACACGAGGAAGGTGCGCTCCGGTAGGCGCTCCGCCCACCTCGTAGTCGCTCGCCTGACCGCTGGCCACCAGTGAAAAGGTCTCCAGTCTCGTGGGAACAAGGAGCTTTTCAAAGGGGATTCCCGGATCCGCCAGATAGTCATAAAATCCTGAAAGCAAGCGCGATTGACGAGTCAGCGACAAGCCAACCGAACCCTGAGGATCGGCGTCCACCAACAAGGTTTTGAGACCCGCACGTGCAAAGGCATGGGCGAGGTTAATTGAGACGGTGGTTTTACCCACCCCTCCTTTTTGACTGGAAACCGCTATGCTGATCACGCTTTATCTACTTAAGGAAATCGCTGCCGCAGCGTAGCTTGAGCTTGTAGGGGCGAAAGTCTTTTCTGCACGCTGTCTCAGGAGAGACGTTTCCAGCCTCCCCGCCATTCCCCTGTTCCATGAAATTCACCTCCCCGATCTTTGCGGCCGCCATTTCGATATCGCTCATCTGTTGCAAATCCAAATCCACCTCCGAGGATCAAAACCGAATTCCCCCGGAAGTCGTTCCCGAGATCCAGGAGAACCGCCTCGGTGAAGAGCCCAGCGCATTCCTGGCGAGCGCAGCGGATTCCAAAATCAACTGGCAACCATGGAGCCCGGAAGTCCTCGATTTTGCCAAACGCTCTCAACGGATGGTTCTGGTCCTGATCGGAACCGCCCGCTACAATGGCTGCTTCGAAACGCTGGAAGCCCTCGATCGGAATCCGACCATGGTCGAACGGATCAATCGGAACTTTGTGCCCGTTCTTACCGACATCGATCTAACAAGAGAGACCGGCCTACTCGCCTACAACCTCAGCTCGGAAGCAAAGGCCTCGGTTTCCTTCCCTTTTCTCATACTCCTCTCGCCCGAGGGAAACCCGGTGACCTGGCATCCTATCCAATACAAAAGCGATCGCGAAACCCTGGCCTTCTTTGACAACAGCATCGAGGTCATCAGCCGCCTCTGGTCCGATGACCCCGACTACGTTACGAACGACAGCGCACTCAAAGCCGATCTGCGCAGAGACAGCCTTCCCGATCCCGACAAGGAAGTGCCGGAAATGGAAGAACGTCAGCGACGCTACGAGGCGGCGATGAGGAGACTCGAAAGCTTTTACGATGAAGACCTCACCTCCCTGGCGGGCTCCGGCGGGCTTTTTCCTCTCGGTGTGTTCGACACCCTCGCACTCGCTCGCTACGACGAATCCCTCCCTCCATCCCAGCGACAGAAGTTCGGCGAAACTCTCGATAGCTTCATCCAGACGCTCTTAAGCAGCGCCATGGTCGACCCCCTCGATGGCGGCGTCCACCCGGCACGTCGAGGGTCGACCTGGAATCTCGTCATGGGCCGCCGGGATTGCTCCACCCAAGCCCGGGCCGCCCGCATCTTTGCACGCATGCACCAACTCGACGGCTACCCTGGAACGCTGGAAGCCGCAGTCGGAGCCATCCGCTTTGCCGAGACGTACTACCAGACTCCCAATGGACTCTTCTCCCTCAGCGAGAAACCTGACTCCATGGAAACCAAGAGCTGGCTCTGGACCGTTGACCAAGTCTCATCCGTCCTGAGTGACGATGAGTTCAAGGTTTGGAAAACCTACTCAGCCCTCAATGACATCGGCAATCTGCCCTCGGAAGCCGACCCCAACCGGAACTATTTCCGTCTGAATTCCCTGGCCGCTGCGGTCCCGCCCGAAGAGGTTGCAAAAGTGACCGGATTTGATCTCGCCGAGGTGAAATCGCTGATCGAATCAGGTCGGAAAAAACTGAGGAAATCGCGGGAAAGCCGCGCCCCTCGGCCAGCCCCCGATCACAGCCCCTCGGCACTCGCCAGCTTCAGGATGGTCTCGGCCTATGCCTCGCTCTACACAGCGACTGGTGATGCCAGCTACCTCGAGAAAGCCGTCAAACTCGGTGAAGCGTCGCGCAAGCATTTCCTCAAAAACCGATTCCTCAACGAACGCCCCGATGGTGAGCCCGAGGGCGCGAGCGACGGGCGCGCCTTCAGCTATGCCATCGCCATCCAGGCAGGGCTCGATCTCGGTGCCATCACCCTCGAAGACGATTGGTACCTGTGGGCGCAAGACCTCACCACCCTGCTCGCCGAGAATTTCGTCACCAAAGAAGGTCGCCTCCTCGAAGTTCGCCAGGTCTCACAAGTCGTCGAGATTGATTATGAAGACCGCATGATGGTTTTCGACGATTCGACCGCCGGCCAGTTGCGGCTCAACCTTCAGCGCTTGCTTGCACTCGGATTCCAAACACCCCCTAGCCTCTCGGCATGGCTGAACTCTCTGCCACCGATCGACAATTTCCCGATTATCTTCACCGACTCCTTGATTGCGACCGCCCACGAGTGGAACCACCTTACGGTCAAACTCGGCCGTGAATCTCCTCAAGAGCTGGTTGACGCCGTCCGCACGCTTCCCCTGCAACTCTTTGTGCGTCGCCGGGAGGGCTCTGATGGCGTGACGATTACTCTTCAGAATGACACTGAAATCAGTGCCAACACCGCCGAAGACATCAAGAATCTCATTCAGAAACCGTGACAAAAATAAATTTTCGTCGATCTTCCGAGCAGAACATGAAACCCATTTCCCTTCTCCTTCTTCCGATTCTGACATGCATGGCCCATGCCGATACCATCCGCATGCGCGATGGCTCCGAGCTCACCGGCGAAGTCGTCACTGAAAAAGACGATCACTACGTGGTCAAAGTCCAGGTCACCAAAACGATCCGTGACGAGAGGAAGATTCCCAAAAAGGACATCCTTGAAATCGTTGCCGAGAAAAAAGACCTGCTGGCATTTGAGGAAATCAAATCCCTGGTGCCGACACCTGATCTTCTCACTCTCGAACAGTACGACCAGCAAACAGCAAAGGTCGAAAATTTCATGAAGGAGTTTCCTCAATCCCGTCTCCTCAAGGACGCGGATGCTCTCCTCAAAACGCTCGACGCGGAACGGGAAGTGATCGCTGAAGGCGGATTGAAGTTTGAGGGAAAGATGGTTCAGGCCAGTGACCGCGCCGCTCATGCCTATCCCCTCGATGCCCGGATTGCCGCCGCCAAAGTCGTCAATGCTCCCGATACTACTCAGGCGTTGCGCGCTTGGACGGAACTCGAATCCAAGTACGGCTCGAGCAAAGCCTACCTTGATGCCCGTGAGTACGCCCGGAAATTGATGCTGACCCACCTCAGGGCGATCGAGAAAAGCCTCGATTCCTATGACCAACGTATGAAGGACCGAGAAGCAGGGCTCGCGCGAATCGACGAGCGCGATCGCGACCGGACCAAAAGAGCCATTGAAGAACAGAATGCCGCCTACCTCGCAAAAGTCGCGAAGGAAAAGGAAGAGAACGTCAAGTGGCCGTCCCTCGACCCCAATCACAAAGGTCCGATGATGGAAACCAAGCGACTTCTTGAAATGGAACTCTCCAAGCTCGACAAGCTTGACCCTTCAAAGCTCCCCGATGGAGACAAGGCATGGAATGACGCCTGGTCCGTCCTGAGCTCTGGCGGAACCGACCGTCAGGCTGCCTCCACCGCTATCTCCGCCGCCCGCAGCGCCCGACTGCCGGCGGAATACATCACCATTCTCGAGGCGAAAATTCCGGAATAGCAGGTCGATCTCCGCGGGATGGTCCGCTCCCCCGGCTGGCCCCCTCACCCTTTCACCCGAGAAAGCACGTTCCCTGCGTTGACAGCGGCGCTTCATCCGCCGTCAATGCAGCCGCATGCAACGCCGGACCGCAAAGCGTAGTCGCTCCACCGCCGAAACCCGTATCGAACTCGCCATCGACCTCGACGGCGATGGCAGCTCGAAGATCGCCACGGGCATCCCCTTCTTCGATCACATGCTCACCCTGTTTTCCAGGCACGGGCTGTTCGACCTCGAACTCGAAGCCGACGGCGATCTTGAAGTCGATTTTCATCACACCGTCGAAGATACCGGCATTGTCATCGGCGATACCATGCGCGAGGCCCTCGGCAACAAGCATGGGATCCGTCGATACGGTTGCTGCTACCTGCCGATGGATGAGACGCTGGTCCGCGTTGTGGTCGATTTGAGCAATAGGCCGCACCTTGAGTTCCGCGCTCCAGCCAACACCCCTTCGGCGCCCAATCTGCCCTTCACCCTGGTGGAGGAATTCTGCCGTGCCCTTGCCTCGAACCTGCGTGCCAACGTCCATGTCGAGCTGCTCTATGGTCGCGATGGACACCACATCGCCGAAGCCATTTTCAAAGGCCTGGCCCGCGCCTTGCGCGAAGCTTGTGAAAAGGATGCCCGCGTGAAAGGGATCCCAAGCACGAAAGAAGCGCTCTGAGTCCGCCATGAAAGTGGGAATCATCGACTACGGCGCCGGAAACCTCCGCAGCGTCGCCAACGCCGTCCAAAGCCTCGGCATCGAGCCTCGCGTGTTTTCCACACCCGACGGCTTTGATGGCCTCACTCACGTGATTCTTCCCGGCGTCGGTGCCTTCGGCGACAGCATGGAAGAACTTACCCGCCGCGGCCTCGATGAGCCGATCCGGAAATGGATCTCTGAGGACAAGCCGTTTTTCGGCATCTGCGTCGGCTACCAACTGCTCTTTGAGTCCGGAGAGGAAAGCCCCGGCATCGCCGGTCTCGGAGTTTTCAAGGGCAACGTCTGCCGCTTCCCGGAAGATGGCCGGAAAATTCCTCACATGGGCTGGAACGCCGCCGTCGCCACCAACGAGTCCGACTCCGAGTGGGACGGCCTCGGAGCTTCCCCATTTTTCTACTTCGTCCACTCCTACTACCCAGAGCCTCAGGATCAGTCACTGGTTGCCATGCGCACCGACTATGAAGGACTCAGCTTCGCCAGCGCCATTCGTCGCGGCAAGCTGCTCGCCACCCAGTTCCACCCAGAGAAGAGCCAGAAAGCAGGGCTTCGGCTGCTTGAGAACTTCCTGCGCTAGGCTGGGACCGAATGCGAGCAGGATGTGAATAACTCCCATTGGAGGATATGCACAGTCGCCGTCGCCTGCCCTAAATGGGCTGAAACAAGCACCTTGCGGCGATTCATCCTCCTGGGACCCCAGGATTCAGGGCTTGGGAAAATATTCACACTTATTCACACCAGGCTCTGTGAATAAGCCGCGAACAAGCGACTCCACTCGCTCAACGTCAGCGACTTGCACTCCACCAAAAACCTTATTCGAGGATCTTCCCATGTTATTCACATTTGGGAAATGAGGAGAGACCCCCCACCTCTGGGGATCAAAAAGCCGCCAATGGCGAGCAGAAAAGGGGTGGTGAAGAACGTTAGGGAGATGATGTGAATAACTTGGGAGAAAGTCGTTCAACCCCCTTTTCTCAAAGCGCCGGAGCCCGCTCCCCCATCTGAAAGCCCTCCGAACAAACCGCGAAGAATCATCCGGATGACCGAGAAGACAAGATAGCAAACCCCCAGCAGCAGACCCACGGTCGCCGCCAGGACGACGGCCACAATTCCGAGCACCACCCACAGCGGCCACCATCTCCGATCGAGATTGATCACCCGTCCGCGCATCCCTTCACGAGACCACGCCGAATGCGGACCGGCGCTTCTCTCCGTTCCGTTCTGGGGTCCTTTTGGCGGCACGACACCATCGATCTCGATGACTTCCGCTTCGATCGTTTCCGGCATACCTCGCCACCATGCCTCTTCTGCCGGACCTTGCAATGGGAACATTTCCCATCGATTCCACTCACCGGAATGCCACAATCTTCGCGACTTCACTCGTGTTCTCCTGAGCGACAGGCTGAGGAGGGATGCCACGTAAGCTCAGCACTCCGATGCGAAATCGGCACCCGATCCGCCAAACCCAACCGTGACCACCATTCCAATGACACTGAGCCTCTCCCGTCTCCTCACCCTTATCGGATCCCTGCTTCTCAACTTCGGGCCCGTTCTCCTGGCTGCGGGGGGAAATTCCGGACCTGCGCCCAAGGTTCCCGATCTCACTGCGGGAGGACATTGCGATGAGAACCACGACTGGACTCTGGGTCCAACGGGCGCACGCGGATGGATCCACGCAGGGAACCTGGACACCTGCGACGCTCGCCAGATTTTGATCACGGCCGTGGCCAGGAACTCACCGGCCTCAGAGGCCCTGAAAGTGGGAGACGTGATTCTCGGGGTATCCTCCAAACCTTTCGATAGCGACGCCCGGGTCGCCTTCGGAAAAGCCATTACCACTGCCGAGGCAGGAACCGGCGACCTCACATTGCTCCGCTGGCGGGACGGAAAAGAAGAATCAGTCACCATCGAGTTGCCGGTCCTCGGAAGCTATTCCGCGACCGCCCCCTACGATTGCCCGAAATCCAAAGCCATTTTTGAGAATGGCTGCGAGGCACTGGCCGAGCAAATGCGGGCGAAGAAAAACCGCGGCAACCCGATCACTCGTTCACTCAACGCCATGGCGCTTCTCGCCAGCGGTGATCGGAAATACCGCGACCTTATCAGGGAAGAAGCCCAGTGGGCCGCCAACTACAGGATCACCGAGTTGAGAGGATTCCAATCGTGGTACTACGGCTATGCCAATCTCTTCCTGGCGGAATACGTGCTCGCAACCGGCGACCCATCCGTCGTTCCCGGAATGAAACGCATGAGTCTGGAAATCGCCCATGGTCAAAGCAAAGTCGGCACCTGGGGCCACACCTTTGCTCGAAAGGTCGATGGCATTCTCATGGGTTACGGCGCCATGAACGCACCGGCACTGAGTCTAACCATGTCACTCGTCCTCGCCCGCGAGGCCGGCGTTTCCGACCCCGCCATCGACCGAGCGATTGAAAACAGCGACCTTCTGCTCTCCTTCTACATCGGTAAGGGAGCCATCCCTTACGGGGATCACGAGCCCTGGACGAAGACCCACGATGACAACGGAAAAGGCAGCGCCGCAGCCGTCATGTTCGACCTCATGGGTGATCCGCATGGCACCGCATTCTTTTCCCGAATGGCCACCGCCTCACACAACGGCGAACGCGACGGCGGCCACACCGGCAACTTCCTCAACATCCTTTGGGCGCTTCCCGGCGTATCCCGCCTCGGTCCCCATGCCACCGGAGCCTGGATCGAGGAATTCGGCTGGTACTTTGATTTCGCGCGCCGCCACGACGGCACCTTCCTCTATCAGGGAGAGCCGGGCATGAATAAGAAGAACCACGCCTACGCCGGCTGGGACAGCACGGGTGCCTATCTCCTCAGCTATGCCCTACCGCTGAAGTCACTCCGCCTGACCGGCAAAAAGCCGAGCTGCATTCCTCCAGCGGATCAAAGTGAAGCCGCCATGGTCATCGCAGCCGGAAAGGACTGGAGTCAGCAGCACGGAACGGAGCGCTACTCGCGATACGACGTCGAGTCCCTGATGGCTGGTCTCTCCAGCTGGTCACCGACCCTCAGGGAACGCTGCGCTGCCGAGCTTGCCTCGCGCCAAGCCAACATCGTCCCCCGGCTGATCGAGTTGTTGGAATCCGACGACATGAACTCAAGACTCGGTGCCTGTGCCGGCCTGAAGAGATCCGGCCAGAGAGGAGCCCCCGCCGCAAAGCTTCTGCGAAAGATGCTTTCGGAAGATGACATGTGGCTGCGCATTCAAGCCGCCGAAGCACTTGCCTCGATCGGCCCCGCAGGCAGAGCAGCGATTCCCGATCTGCTGCGGCTCGCTTCACGCGACATCGCTGACGATCCCCGTGGCATGACCCAACGCTACCTCGCCTTCATCCTTTTCCAGAAGCCGATGAGCGGAAGAAGCGCGGGACTGCTATCCAGATCCCTTGATGGGGTGGATCAAAAGGACTTGAAGGAAGCCGTCACCTCCATCCTGAGCAATCAGGACGGCCGGGCACGCGGTGCGGTTTCCAGCATCTTCGACAATCTCAGCTACAAGGAAATTGAACCACTTCTGCCAGCCATCTACGAAGCCGTGGCCCATCAAGCACCGAGCGGCATCATGTTCGGCGATCTAATCCGCCTGAATGGCATGAACTACCTTGCAAAGCACCACATCAAAGAAGGACTGCCCTTAACGGTCGCCCTAATCGAGCCCGACCGGTGGGGCCAGGGAAGACGATTCGCCCCCTGCCTGAAAGCGCTCCTCCTTTACGGAAAAGAAGCGCAA
Organism: Haloferula chungangensis; assembly: GCF_042664875.1. Taxonomy (NCBI): domain Bacteria; kingdom Pseudomonadati; phylum Verrucomicrobiota; class Verrucomicrobiia; order Verrucomicrobiales; family Verrucomicrobiaceae; genus Haloferula; species Haloferula chungangensis. The sequence continues at coordinate 390,713 of NZ_JBHTBS010000003.1, forward strand.
TCCCAACTCCCCGAACTCCGCAGGCTTGAAGAGCTCCTGGTTGAAAGAAGCAAGGGCAAGAAACCCGACAAGAACCTTGAATTGCTTCGGAGCACAATCAAGCAAGTCGAAGCCGCCACCGAGTCCCCAAAGCTTCAGGATCTCCCCGGATAGGCGTTTTCATACCACTGCGAACTGGCATCTTCCGTCTCAAGAAACGCGGAACTGTCTACAATGGGTGTTCACACTGACCCCCAACCCCAAAAACAAGAAAGCCTAACCCCTTGATGGTTAGGCTTTTAAAATGGCTCCGGCGGTAGGGTTCGAACCTACGACCTAGTGGTTAACAGCCACCCGCTCTACCGCTGAGCTACACCGGATTGATATTTTGAATCGCCCCTTGCGAGGCGGGCGGAAGATGGATTCTACACCGGGGTGGAGGCAAGTGAAAAATGCCTCGTTTGTTCGACATTTCCCAAATTTTTTCGAGGAGGTCCCGGGAACCAGCTCCCATCGCTGTCAATCGAGCCGTCGGATCCCTTCCTTCAGATGATTTCATGCGGCCCAATCTCCTGATGGAGCTGAAACGCAGTCAGGCTCATGCTTGACCAGGGTTCGCGAAGGTGACCCGTGAGGAAGCCAGTGATTCGACACCATGGTTCTGCGTCTGGACGCACCCGGTCCGAGAAATCCTGACGGACCAGGAAAGAACGTTGCTTCCTCACTCGATGAGGTCGCTACGGTTTTCAGAGAGAGGCTGGTTCAAAAAGCGCTCCACACTCGGCGCTGGATTACCGAGGCGTCGTGAGGTCGCGGAACTCGTCTTCCAAACCGCTCGATCCTCCGCTGGCAGGCGAGGTTCCCCGCAGGGCACTTCGCAATTGCTCGGCCAAGTCATCAGCCGGTTTGGCGGTGGTTCCAGAAATCTTGATGCGCGCCCAGTGATGGCCGTTGCTGCGGCGGTTGAAGACTTCCGGGAGCGCCCGCGAGGCGGTGCCCAGCACTGTCGAATCCGGCAAGCCGACGTCCAGGACCCCATCCAGTGCGCCGCCCTTTTTCTCGGACAGTGATCCTTCGATACGAATCAAGCTCTGCGAGACAAATGAGATTTGTTCGAGCTTTGTCTCACTGGGGCTGCGTTTGAAATGGGCACGAGCTTCAGACTCAAACCGTGCCTGTGCCAGTCGATCATTCCCCACTTCAAGGGACAGCACGTTGAAAAACTCAAGGTTGTGCAAGGTGAGAATGGAGGAAAGCGTGGCGTGAATCGGAGCATCAATGCGCAAGCTGTCCGGCTTCGTTACGTCGAAGAAAACCCTTCCGGTGTTCACTTCGTGATCGGGAGTCTCAAACTTCGCGTCGATGATCCGACCCAAGCCACTACCGAACAGCGCCAATGAGGGCATTTCCGTGAGTTGGAAACGCAATTCGCTCTCCCCTCCCCTGGTGAGAATCGGAGGCAACTGATCACCACGCAGGCGGACCTCGGCATCGGGTGCCCCCTCAGGAGCCAGCTCGATGTTCCCTACTTTGACTCCCTCACTGGAAAGCGTCAGCGATGCGAATTCCAAATCAAAGGAACCCCAATCCATGATGCGCGTCTTTCCTCCCTGCAGCACGAGGTTGCCCATCGCACGATTGGCATCGGGAACCTGGAACGAGGCCTCCGAACCGCTGAGCATCATTGCCGGCGCCTGACCTTCGCCAAACTTCACATTGAACTTCTTGGATCGATAGGAGAAGTCGAACGGGCATGGACCCGCAGGAAGACCGGCCTTGTCTTCGATCTTGGGTGCGGCTGCACGGAGAACGAGTTCACCTCCGTTGGCTGCCGAGATTTGCTGACCACGGAGTTCGTCGCCGAAATAACTCGAGAGCTTCACGTCGCCCTGGATCCCGTGAAGCGTCAACCGGGCCGCCGGCTGATCCTCGGGCCAGCTGAGCTCGATGCTGCCGGCACCCACACTCACAGGAGTCGAGCGAAATTGCTTGGTCTTCACCTCCGCACCGGTCCATTCGGCAATCTTCGCTTCAATCCCTTCGCGGTATCCCTTGCTGTTCAGATAAAAGACCCAGGCCAAGGCACCGATTCCCAGAGCAATAACCATCACCGTGACAAGAGCCGCCATCACCAAACTGCGCTTGCGCTGCTTCGCTTCAGCTTCCTTGTGAGGTTGGCGCGACCGGCGTTTCCGCTTTCTTACCTTCATCACCTGCGTCCCGTCTTCACGGGTCACAAGCTGGGGTTCGCCATTGGAACTCCCCTCGCCACGCGTGCGAAGGCGGTCCATCATCTCATCGATTGAATATTTCTCCTGGTCGGAATCTGACATCAGCGCAAAAGGAATGGGCTCGAAAATCGAGCCGTGCAAGGGCAAGAAGTCGCCTTATGGATTGAATGGACGACCCGCTGCATCCACGACCGTCACCGTGACGAAGAAAACAATCGCTGTTTGAACCGGTGAGTAAGCCTGACTCTGGAACAGACGACCAAACACCGGGATATCTCCAAGGATTGGAGTCTTGTCCTCAACCTTCTGGGTCTTCTCCTGCATCAAACCACCGATGACGATCGTCTGACCGTCGGCAACCGTCAGCGAGGTTCCCGTCTTCATGACGGAAAACACCGGCATCAGAATGCGGTTCGGGGTGATCTCCACTTCGACGGGGACGCCGAAGCCGCCCAAGCCTCCGGGAGCCGATGAATTGATCGGACTTCCATAGTTCAGAAAGCCGTCGAAGTCCGTGATGTTCGGAGCCAGGGTGATGTCGACGTATCTCTTGTTCTGACTCACGGTCGGTAGCACCTCCATGACGATGCCCGTTTCCCGCATTTCAAAGGACGTCGGGGTCGCAGGGGTCACCGGCGACACGCCAGCGGCATCCGGAGTGACCGCTCCTGTTCCGAGATCGACGGTGCCTCCGCCACCGACGGAGTTTGGCAATTCGGGGGGCTCGTATTCGGTGGGATAGGTCAATTCCTGCGTCACACGAATCGACGCTGCCTGTCCACTACGTGTCACGACGGATGGTACTGCCGCGAGATCAACTCCAGTCTTTTGGTCGAGACCCCGCATCAACATCGTAACGTTGCCATCGTTGATCACGCCATTGACCCACAGTGCACCTGGAGCCCTGGCAGTGGTCCGGCCACCGCCGGTGCTTCCCGCCAGGATCAGTTCATCGATTGCGTTCGCACCGATCGCCTCCGATCCGCTGCGATTGCCGGCGGTGATCGGATTACCGGAAAACTGACCGGGAGGAAGGGCCACATCGCTCAGATCTCCCCCATTGCCCTGGGTTCCGCCAGTTAGATAGGTGCTGTCGATACCAGGAACAATCCCGTTACCACCGAGACCGAAGTCGCTGAGTAGCCAATCGAAGCTCAATTCCTCGAGACGCTTCTTCTGCGTCTTGATCATCTTGATTTCGACGATCACGTGCGTCGGTTCGGTGTTGGCCATCGCCTCCACGATCTGTTCGACGATTGAATGATTCACGGCCGTATTCCGGACCCGCAAAGTGCTGTTTCCCGAATTGAACATGGCGGTGGCACCTTCAGGAAAGGACACGCCTCGGGTTTCAAGAATCTCGCGCGCTGACAACTTCTTGGCAATCAGCCCATCGTCAGAGGGCTCAGCAAAAGGGTCGTTCGAAGCAACGTCGCTTCCACCTCCACCGGAAGAACCGGCAGTCAGGAAATCGGGCGGCACACGGTACGACTTGAGGAGCATGTCGGTCGCATCCGACCCCGCAGGACGAATCACCAACGCGTAGGGTTGCGTCACCGCGACCGTTTTTGTCGCCTCAGTGATGTAATCGAGCGCGGTGTTAAAGGGAACGTTTCTCAGGTTGAGATTGAAGCGGATCTCGCGGATGGATCTTCCGACCTCGGAGTCCGGCGAACCCAGATCCAGAACCATGTTGATTCCCTTCTGAGTCGGGTCCAGTTCTGAGGTATCGAGCGCGACGGACTGCTGCCGCAAGTAATCCATCGCCTCCTGGATGGTCACATCCTCGAGGAAAATCATGGGAATGACCAAATTCTGCAGCTTGGTCGCGATGTTCACCCCTTGGCCTCCTTCGATCAGAGGATCGAAGTCGGTTCCCATCTCATCGATGTCATTGACCTTGAGTTCCCAGCCTTCAGCGACATCCGCCAGCATGCTCGAGCGAGCCTCGTCGCGGGCGGCACGGTAGTAATCCGTCTGCGCCGCCGTGACTTTCTCCATCCCACGCCGTGCCGCGACATTGTAGGGGTCAACCTTCAGCACGTCCTCATAGACCATCTTCGCCTGATCAAACTTGCCGAGATTGTAGGCACCTTCGGCACTGTAGAGCAGTTGACGCACCTCTTCGATGTCCCGGGTATGCTCTTTGGTTCCTGAAGGATTGGTGCGAATCGGATCATTGATCCATTCGAGCGTCTCCGTCGCGCCCGGATGCTGGGGGGCAATCTCGTCCACCAGCACCTGGTTGATGGTCGTCTCGGCTCCTTCCACATCGCCAAGTCGGCGTTGCTTGCGCGCCACTTCGATGGAAGCCTGGGCGTAGCGCTCCACCGCCTCACGGCGCAGCTCGCTAATTGCCGGAGCACCGGCAGGAAGAAGGTCCAGCGCTCCACGATAAGCAGTCGCTGCCTCTTCGTAGCGGGCGGCCTCATAGGCTTCGTCACCCGATTTCAAAAGCTCATGGGCTTCGGATGCGGCGGCCGAACGGCGCTGCAACTCAGCCTGAGCCAAATCCGAGTGCCCGCTTTGCGCGGCAAGGGGTGCAGCCAATACACAGAGAGGCGCAATCGCGAGAAGTGCGGCCCTCAGGGATCGACGGGAGGTCGGTAAATCAGTCAAAAGCATGCGGTTTTGCAAGGGCTTATAGGGAGGCCAGAGCCGGAGGGTAAGCCGAAAATCCCGAAATTGTGTCCGCTTTTACTCCCCTCCCCGAAGCACCCGCCGTCCGAGCTCCACATCCTTCCCTAACTGGGCTTTTAAATCCTCAAGATTGGCGAATTTCTGCTCATCGCGAAGATAGCGAACAAACTCGACATCAACGAGTTCCCCATACAGATCGCCGACTTCGTCGAAAAAGTGCACTTCCAGAATTCGGGACTGTCCGTCCACCGTCGGCCGCAAGCCGAGATTCGCAACACCGTCGCGAAGCTGCCCTTTTACCGTCCCACGCACCGCCCAAACGCCATCGGGAGGGTACTGTTCCTCACCTCGATCGAGGTTTGCGGTTGGAAATCCGAGCTGCCGACCGAGTTTGCGACCTTCCACGACTTTCCCCGCCACGGTGTATGCCCGACCGAGCATTTCACGGGCCGCCGCCAGATTTCCGTCTCGGATTGCCTGCCTCACCCGCGTGCTGCTGATTCGCTCTCCTTCCATCATCACCGGCGAAACGGCCTCGAAGCGAAACCCCATTTCGTCCGCCAGTCGCCCGAGGAGATTGCGATCGCCCGCCCGGCGATGACCGAAGCGCCAGTCCTCGCCTGCTGAAATCGTCTGCGTTCCCGCCGCCACAAGCTCGGCCACAAAATCCTCCGCCGCCACCTGCGCCCGCTCCTGGTCGAATGGCAGCGCCAAGAGAAAATCCACACCGAGAGGTTCCAGCAAGCGCGCCTTGTGATCGAGCGATGCCAGCAGACGCTTTGGCGCTTTCTCCGGCGCCAGCACTCTCAGCGGATAGGGATCAAAAGTCAGCACCCCCGCCAATCCGCCCTGCTCCCGGGCTGCGGAGACCGCGCGTCCGATCACTTCCTGATGACCGAGGTGCACCCCGTCGAAGACCCCCAGCGCGAGATGCACCGGGGCCTCGAAGTCCTTCAGCTTGGAGATGGAATCAAGTCTCAGCACGATCTCAGTAGGGCGTAGTATAGTAGACCGCATAGACCACTCCCGCGATGGCAAGAAGCACAATCACCCCTAACACAATCCAGTTCCAGAGCGGTGTCTTGTATTTCATCCCCGGCGTCTGCGCGACGATCTCCTGGTAGGCGGGAGACAGGATGAAGCGACCTTTCTTACAAAACAAAATGTAGAGGAAGTAGATGCTGATGATCGTTCCGAGACCGATCGCAAGCAGTCCCAACGCGGAAAGAATTGCCGCCGGAACCGTAGACCACGGACGTAGCCTGCGGAGCCCCGACCATGCCACAAACTGAACGACACAGGCCGTGATCAACATCATGATGATCAGAACCTCTGCCCATCCAACCCCATGAAACTCGCCCGCAAACGGAATCGTCAAAAGAGGCAAGAGGCTGATAATCACCAGGACTCCTCCGAGAAAAAACAAACTTCCCATCCCCTTGAGAGAGGCTTCGTGCCTCAGGTGGGCCTGCCGAATTTGCACCACCTCGGGTAGTGCCTCCGCTGGGGCTGCCACTTCACTGACCGTTGGAGCTTGATAGGGATTCTCACTCATCCGGCCAGAATGCTGGCTTCATCCGCCCCGCTTGCCAAGACGGATGAAGGACTCAAATCACGCTCCGCGCATCAGCGAGATCTCGGCGAGGCTGACCATCGCCTTGAAAAGCTCTTCGCGATCACCGTTCTTGAGTTCATCGACGGTGACCGCGCGATCGAGCACAAAGCGGCCGCTTCTCACCCGGCGCAGGGCGCTGAGGTGAGCACCGCATCCAAGCTTCGCTCCGATGTCGTGGGCGTAGGTCCGGACGTAGAAACCCTTCGAGCAGAAGACCTTGAAATCCACTTCCGGAAGCTCAATACGAGAGATCTCGTACTTCGTCACTTCCACCGGACGCGGGTCACGCTTCACTTCCTGCCCCTTGCGGGCCAGCTTGTAGAGCGGCACGCCGTCCTTCTTGATGGCCGATACCATCGGCGGGATCTGCTCGAAATTCCCGGTGAACTCAGCGAATGCCGCATCGATGTCTTCCGCTGAAAACGCAGCGACTTCCCTTTCCTCAAGCACTTCACCCTGGCGGTCCTGCGTCGAAGTCGTCGCTCCGAGCGTCAAAGTGCCATCATACTCCTTATCCTCGCTCATCAGCAGGTCCTGGATCTTGGTCGCACGCTCAACCACCAGCATCAGCAGGCCGGTGGCCATGGGGTCCAGCGTGCCACAGTGGCCGATCTTTTTGGTGCCGAGGGCACGGCGTGCAATGGCGACGACGTCGTGCGAAGTCATGTCGGGCGCTTTGTCCACCAGTAGCACGCCACTGGGAACTCCGGATGCAGGATTGGGTCTGCTCATAATAATAATCTAAATCAAAGGGTCGCCAGCTCGCGTTCAACCGCGGCCAAAACTTTTTCTTTCGCATCGGAAAGTGGCCCAGCCATGCGGATACCCGCCGCCAGCGAGTGGCCACCACCGCCGAATTCCATGCACACCTTGCAGGCATCGATCCGGCGATCTTTCGAACGCATCGAAACCCGGATCTTCCCGTCGTGAAGCTCCTCAAAGAACACCGCGACGATCACCCCCTGGATCGCACGCACGATATCAATCAGTCCTTCGCTGTCCTCAGGCTTGAGATCGAGACGCTCGACCGTTTCCCATGTCAGCTCCCAGTGAGCAAGACGGCCGTCCGCCTTCACTTCGAGTGTATTGAGAAGCGAACGCATCAACTCAACGCGACGCATCGGGTGATTGTCGTAGGTCAGCGAGTTGATTTTCCCCACATCAAGCCCCTTGCGGGTGAGGTCGGCAGCCATTTCATAAGTCGCCGCCGTCGTTCCGGGATATTGAAATGATCCGGTATCCGTCGAGACCGCCACGTAGATCGCATCGCGGGTCTCGTCGGGCATCGGCAGCTTGAGAGCTTGGATCAGATTATAGAGAATCTGTCCGGTCGCCGGACTGCTGTCATCGATGTGATTCAGATTGCCGTATCCTGGATTGGATTTGTGATGGTCGATGTTGATCCAGCGCTCGCAGTGGCCCACGGCGTCGAGCACCTTCGCTCCAAGTCGTGGCTTGGTCGCAGTATCGAGCGCGATCACCACGTCGACCTCGAGCGGCTCGGCCGGTGGTGTTTCGATCCGATCCGCCCCGGCCATGAATGCCAAGTTGTCAGGGAGTCCGTCTTCATTGATCAGACGGACCTTCTTCCCCGCCGCCTCCAGCGCAAAGCCGAGCGCAATTTGCGAACCGATCGCATCACCATCCGGACGGACATGACTGAGCAGGGCGAAGGACTCGTATTGATCGAGCCAAGCGCCGATTTCCTGGAAAGTGGATGATGGATTCATAGAGCGGACCCGCCTGCGGGGGCGCGGATTCTCCCGATGATCCCCTAGGGGGCAAGGACAAACGCCACAAGCCGACCATCACCCCGCCCGACCGATCGACACGGCGAGCGCGCGAGCCTCCCGCAACGACGGTCCCCCAGCGCTCTGAATGACCGGTGAGGACACCCACTTTGTATTGGCCATTCCCAGATGTCGTTCATAGCTTCGGTTTGTTCATGAAAACAACATTCCTCTTTCTCGCCGCCGCCACCGCCCTTGCGTTGAATTCCTGCAGCGACACCTCGATGCAGGTCGACGTCAAACCCGTCGCAGGAGTCAACTACGCCGCCTACAACACCTACGAGTGGGCACCTCTCGACCGCAAGACTGCCGGCGATCTGACCGACGATGAAGCCGCCCTTCGCGACGCCTTCAAGAGTGAAGTCGACAGCATTTTGAAGCGCCGTGGCCTGACATTGGTCGGCCAAGGAAAGTCCGATCTGATCGTCTACGCCAGTGGTCTGAGAATGGCAGGAGTGAGCCCGATCGGCACCTCGCCGACCGTTGATAGCGCCGCCATCTATCCTCCCTATTATGAGCCCGATGATTCCGCCTCCCAGTGGCTCGGCGGCACCGGATACCTGACCGACAACACCAAAACCAGCGTCCGTTTCCTCATCTCTGAGGCCAAGACCGACAAGGTCGTCTGGCAATCGAGTGCCGTCATTGTCATCGACGACAAACGCCCCCAACCCCTCGCAGAGCACGACGCAAGACTGCTCGCAGGAAAGCTCACGAAGGGCTACCCATCGAAATAAGAGGCCTTCACCGCATTTCGACAGCAGTTTGGCCTGCTAATGGGCCAAGCTGCCAAGCTTCCGTCTGGCCTCATCATTCGTGAAGCGGGAGTCTCCCGGCATGTTCCTCGGTCTCGACTCGTCCACCCAGTCCCTTTCCGCCCTCGTCATTGATCCCGCGAGTGGCTCCGTCGTTCACGAAACCTCGATCAATTTCGGCGCCGACCTCCCCGCTTACCAGTCACCCAGCGGATTCATTCCCGGCGGTGCCGATGGGGAAGTCCACGCCGATCCCCTGATGTGGATCGAGGCCATCGACCTGCTTTTTTCCCGCGTTGCGGAAAGCTTCGACCTGTCGCAGATCACCGCGCTCGCCGCCTCCGGCCAGCAGCACGGCTCGGTCTACTTCGACAATACCCTCGTCCAGCGGCTCAGCACCCTTGCCCCCGAAAAGTCGCTCAAGGAACAACTCGCCCCCGCCCTGACCCGCGCCACCGCGCCGATTTGGATGGACACCGCCAGCGGCCCGGAGTGCGCCGAGATCGCTGCCGCCGTCGGCGGAAATGAGGAGGTCTGCAAGCTCTCCGGCTCGATCGCCATCGAGCGCTTCACCGGCCCGCAGATCCGCCGCTTCTTCAAGCAGGACCCCGAAGCCTACGAGAACACCGGCACCATCCACCTCGTCTCCTCGTTGATCGGATCGATCATGGCCGGCAAGTCGATCGACATCGACCACGGCGACGGCGCCGGCATGAACCTGCTCAACGTCCACACCCTCAGCTGGGATCCCGATCTCCTCGAAGCCACCGCGCCCAACCTGCGCGACAAACTCCCCCGCGCCAAACCTTCCGCATCGATCACCGGAAAGATCTCGAACTACTTCGTCGACAAGTACGGCTTCTCTAGTAATTGCGATGTCGCTCTCTCCACTGGCGACAACCCATCATCGCTCGTCGGCATGGGCGCGACCGAGCCCGGAACCTTCGTCATCTCGCTCGGCACCAGCGACACCTTCTTCGCCGCGATGTCGAATGCCGTCACCGACCCTCAGGGATTCGGTCATGTCTTTGGAAATCCCGCCGGTGGCTTCATGTCGCTGATCTGCTTCCGCAACGGCTCGCTCTCCCGCGAAGCCCTGCGCGATGAACTCGGCCTGGGCTGGGACGACTTCGATGTCGCCGGTCTCGCCAAAACACCCGCCGGCAATGAAGGCCGCGTGATGCTTCCCTTCTACGGCCCGGAGATCACCCCGCGGCGCGACTTCAGCGCCCCCGTCCGCAATTTCCCTGTCGACGCCCCTGCCGAAGTCCAGGTCCGCGCCTTGCTGGAAGGCCAGTTCCTCAACATGCGTCTGCATTCCGCCTGGCTCGGCGAGCAACCGACCCTGATCCGTCTCACCGGTGGAGCTTCGCAAAACAACGGCATTGCCCAACTCATCGCCGACATCTTCCAAGCCCCCGTGGAACGCTTCGCCGTCGCCAACGGCGCCGCCCTCGGAGCCGCCCTCCGCGCCGCCCACGCCTGCGGCCAGAACCTCGCCGACCTCAACACCCAGTTCTGCCAACCCGCCGCCGATTCCCGCATCGAGCCCGACACCTCTAAAAAGGAGACCTACGCCGAGTCGCTGGAAACCTACAAGCAGCTCCTAACAGCCTAATCCCGGATCGCCGACTCCCACGTCTTTGTCCCGAAAGGGACTACAGGTAACAGCCCGGGGTCGAGGAGCCCAAGCGACGATACCCCGGGTTAGCCGCTCCGATATTCCGCACCCTGAAAGGCGTGCTACATGCTCAACCCGCCACAGATGCCTGCACGTTCTGCGACCCACTACCGGAGTCGAATCCCCTCATCACTCATTCCCCGGGTGATCGTCGCCAAGCTCCTCAACCCGGGGCTACGATCTAACATCCCTACCGGGATGAAAACCCAACTCCCCAACTCCCCACCTAACCCGCCACCGCATCCAGCACCTTCACCGCTTGCCACGCCGCGCGCACATCGTGCACCCGCAGCATCTGCGCGCCACGCCTCACTGCCACGCTGATGCACGCCACGCTCCCCGCATCACGATCCCTCGGCTCGGGCAGTTCTAACACCTCCCCAATCACCGTCTTCCGGCTCACCGGCACCAGCAACGGCCGCCCGAATTTCTGGAGCCGTTCCAGCTCGTGATACACCTGCAGGTTGTCATCCCGCTGCTTCGCGAAATCGATTCCCGGATCGAGGAGGATGCCATCCCGCGAAACGCCCGCCTTCACCGCCATATCGATCTTCTCCTCGAAGAAGCGCTCCATTGAGCCCATCACATCCGCCCACTGCTGATGAAAATGCGGGACCTTCGGTTCACCCACCGAGTGCATGATCAGCAGGGATGCTCCATGCTTCGCACACAGCTTCGCATTCCGATCATCCGGCAAACCGCTCATGTCATTGAGCAGCTCGACGCCCATTGGCAGCACCTGTTCAACCACCTCAGGTCGCCAGGTATTCGCCGAAAGCACCGGCGGCCAGACCTGCTGGTCATCGATCGGCAAGGCCTCCGCCATCGTCTCGACCCAACATTCCAAAAACTCCGAAAACCGCCGGACCTCCTCCTCGATCGCCACCGCCGGACGATTCGTCCGTGCGCTTTCCGCGCCGACATCGATCACGTCCGCGCCCTGCTCCGCCTGCCGCCGCGCCAGTTTCAGCGCGGCATCAATTTCAAGCGTGCCGTCGCCCGAGAAGGAATCGTCATTCACATTGACAATTCCCATCACCAGCGGGCGGCGGGGAAAGCGGATCTCGCGATGCGGCAGCTTCCAGATCACCTTCACTTCTTCACCTCGAACTTCTCGAGCACCGGCTTATCAGGCCCCGGGAAGTTGTCGGCCACCGGGATGGTCACTTTTCCGGTCGCCGCCCACTCCGTGCCGCGCGTGAAGGTATTGATGAAACCGACGCTCTCGAAAGCCGGCGTATCATGGCCCAGCGTGGTGTTGAAGACGCGACCCTTGTGGTAGTCGATCACCATCAGCATCGGTTCGTTCCGGCCGGCATTCTTCAGCTTTGGAGTGTCGGCAGCGGTGGCCAGAATGGTCATGTTTTCCGCAGGACCGCGGAGCATCGAGTAGCACTCGTCCCGACCGTGCATCCAGAAATCCGGCATGCCCTTGGTGATCGGGTGATCCTTCACCCGCATCGTCACCACGAACTCGCTCTGCGGACCGTGCTTGCCGCATGGCCCCGGTGCCGGATCCCGGACCTCCTCGCCCTTGTCATTGATGTAAACATACGGGCCGCTCTTCTCGTTGCGTCCGCCCCATCCGCCAAGGCCGATCATCTTGTTGAACTCCGGCCACTTCGCCCACGAGTTGTTAGCCGCGTGGACCACCACCAGCCCGCCGCCCTCTTTCATGAATTTCTCGAGATTCCTCCGCGTTTCCTCAGGCCAATCGGCGGCGTTGTAGCCGAAGTTGCTGACCACCACGTCATACTTGTCGAACTCCGGAGAGAAATCCGGATCGGCCTGTGGCTTCTTCTTGTCCTCCCCTTCCCCGGCACCTGCCAGCGGCAGGAAATCCTTCTCGCGACCCGCCTTCCACAGGAACTTCGTCCGCTCGACGTCGACCTCGAAAAGCCCGGTCTCTTCGAGATAGCGCTTCATCATGATGGTCGACTTCGGCCAAACCTCGTGGTTGTTCTGACCATCGACGATCAGGGCTTTGAGTTTCTCGGCAGCCTGCGCATCGCTCACGCAGAGGAGTGTCACCGCAACAGGGAGAAAGCGGACAAATTGGGACAGCTTGGTTTTCATGATCAGGAATTACGTTCAGGGAAATGTGGTCTATCGAGGTGAAGACGATTCGAGGTGCTCGGACAGCCATTCGTCGATCGCGCTCACCAACTCGGGGTAGCTCTCATCATCGAAGGAATGCTCGGCTCCATCAATCTCCAAAAGATGCTTCGGACCCTGAGCTGCTTCAAAGGCATCGATGCTGTCCGCGGGGAGCACCACGTCATCCGCGGTGCCGTGAATCAGCAAATACGGCTTCGTGAGCTTGCCCGCCTCATCTAGCAGATCACCGATCTGCTTCATGTCATCGACAAAGGCCTGCGAAAGCGGGCAGTCCTTTTCGTCCCACATGAACCCACTTCCGGGGGTCTGGTCACCGAATTCGGTTTCACAAAACAATGCCGTGCGGACCATTCCGGCCAGCGACACCAGCACTTCGATTCGGGGATCCGCTGCCGATTTCAAACCGACCGCGCCTCCCATGCTGTGACCGCAGTAGGCCACCCGCACTCCGTCCGGCAGCTGATCGAGCACATCACTCAGGTCCTCGCATTCCTTGGAAACCGTCGAGTCCTCGAACTTGCCCTCGGACTCGCCATTTCCCGAAAACGAGATCCTCAAACATGGCCAGCCCGCTTGCGAAAGCTGCTCGGCCACGGCGACCATCAAGGGCCGGTCCATGTTTCCCGTCACGCCATGGCCGAGAACCACTAACAAGTCCTCGCGTTTGCCTGGGTGAAACGCGCTGTTGATCCTCTCGCCGTGGCGGTTTTTAAAATTTGGAAGTTCCATCACTCAATCTTCGCTGCGACCCGGAAAGGTCAGTTCTGCCACGGCCGACTTGTCCAACTCACCGCGACCCAACTCGATGAGCTTCCGGTACTGTTTCTCCGTGGAATCAGAAAGCGGCACCGCCACTCCGGCTTCCGCGGCCAATGCATTGGCAATTCCGCTGTCCTTCGCCGCGTGGGATGCAGAGAAAAAGCAATCGTGATCGCGGATGATCATGTCGTCGCCATCGGTTTCCAATACTCGCGAATTCGCACCTGTTTGAGAAAAGACCTCCTTGAGCATTTGCAGGTCAAGCCCCAGCGCCGAGCCAAGACCCAAGCCTTCAGCGAGTCCCGCCGTGTTGATGTTCATGACCATGTTGACCAGTGCCTTGACCTTCGCTGCCTGTCCTGTGCCACCAACGTAGCGCAGCGAGCTCGATAGCTCGTTGAGCAGCGGTTCGACCTGATCGAAGACTTCTTTATCTCCGCCAATCATGAGATAGAGCGTGCCCTCACGAGCCTGGGTGATGCTTGATGCCATGCACGCCTCAAGCGCCTTGGCACCCGCCGCCTCACATGCTGCCGCCACGTCCTCATGCACCGAGGGACTCACCGTTGCACAGTTCAGGAAAATCCGGCCCTCCGCTCCTTTGAGCAATCCGTCTTCAGAGAAGATTCCACGCATCGCGGCCTCGTCCGTGACCACCGTCAAAATCAAATCCGCGCCCGCCGTCACCTCTGCAGGACTGCCGGCCGCCTCGCAACCAAGCTCCTCTGCCAAGCTTTTCGCCAGATCCGTCGCCACATCCTGCACGACCGCCACCTGATAGCCACAGTCCTTCAAGCGACGCGCCATATTCGCGCCCATCCGCCCCACTCCAACAATGCCAATCCGAAGCTCTTTCACATTCATCACGCCGATGAGCTTCGTCGCCTCCATCGAACTTTCAAGTTCCATCGCCGGACTTCCCGCTATTGACTAACCGCCGTTATGAAACTCGAAACCCTCTGCGTCCACGGCGGTCACAAGCCTGACTCTGCCACGAATTCCTGTGCCGTTCCCGTTTACCGCACTTCCGCGTTCCAATTCAACAGCACCGAGCACGCGGCCAACCTCTTCGCCCTCAAAGAACTCGGCAACATCTACTCCCGTCTCCAGAACCCGACCACCGACGTCCTCGAAAAGCGTGTCGCCCTGCTCGAAGGCGCTCCTGAAATGGGTGGACTCGGCCATTCCTCCGGCACCGCCGCCATTTTCAACTCAATCATCAACCTCGCCCAGGCCGGCGACAACATCGTCTCAGCCCAGAACCTCTACGGCGGCACCTACACCCAGTTCGCCTCCATCCTCCCGGCTCTCGGCATCGAAGTCCGCTTCGTCGACTCGAATGAACCGGAAAATTTCGCGAAAGCCACCGACGACAAAACACGAGCGTATTTCTGCGAAACCATTTCCAACCCGGCGCTTGAAATCACCGACCTGAAGGCCGTCGCCGACATCGCGCACGCCAACGGACTTCCGCTGATTGTTGATGCCACATGTTCGACCCCTTTCCTCACCCGCCCTCTCGACCACGGCGCGGACATCGTCATCCACTCTCTAACAAAGTGGCTCGGCGGTCACGGAGCCGGACTTGGCGGTGTGGTCATCGATTCCGGAAAGTTCAACTGGGCTGGCGGCAAGCACCCGCTTTTCGACAATCCGGACGACTCCTACCACGGTCTCCGCTGGGGTCATGATCTTCCGGACATGCTCGCCCCGCTCGCCTACATCCTGCGCATGCGCACCGTGCCGCTGCGGAACCTCGGCGCCTGCATCGGCCCTGACAATTCATGGTTCCTCCTCCAAGGCATTGAGACCCTTCCCCTCCGCATGCAGCGTCATTGCGAAAACTCGCTCGCTGTCGCCAAGCACCTCAAGGCCCATCCGAAAGTCGAGTGGGTGCGTTTCCCCGGTCTCGAAGGCGACTCGGAATACGCCAAGAGCCAAAGCTATCTCAAGGGGCTCGGCGGATCAGTCGTCGTGTTCGGCATCAAAGGTGGTGCAAGTGAAGGCGCGAAGTTCATCGATTCCCTGAAGATGATTTCCCACCTCGCCAACCTCGGCGACGCCAAAACCCTCGCCATCCATCCGGCCAGCACGACCCACAGCCAGCTCACTGCCGAGCAGCAACTCGCCGGCGGCATCACTCCGGAACTCGTCCGACTTTCGATCGGCATCGAGCACATCGACGACATTCTCGCCGACATCGATCAGGCCCTGGGTTGATCCTCGTCGGGCATTTCAATCACAAGGCGGTCCTTCGGGATCGCCTTTTCATGGCCGCTCCTCCGAATCTCGCGGCGGATCATCATCCTCAAACTCCGTGCAGCACGCGGAGCGCACCTGGTAGCACGTTTCGCAAATCCAAACTTCGCCCATTTGAATATCTGTCGGCGCACCGCAGCGGAAACAACGGGTATCCTCCTTTTCCGGCGTCTCTTCCATGAGCGTTACAACAAGGCCACGAACTGCAAGGGCTCGAGCGACAGCTTCTCCGTCGCCACGATACTCTTTCCGGCAATGATGTCCGTAAACGTCTTCCGCATGCCGAGCTGACGCAATCGCTTTGCCGAAAGGTCCTGCGGATGCTCGGAGAAATTCGCAAGACAGAGGATGCTCTGACCGTTGTAGGTCCGGAAATACCCGAAGACGTGATGATTTTCCGCATCCACAAACTCCGTCGTGCACTCGTGGAATGCCTGATTGTTCATCCGGATTTGCGATAGCTTGAGGATGCCATTGAAGATGCGTCCTTCGATGCTTTCCGGATCCTTTCTCTTCTCCGCCCGCTCCCAGTCAAACTTCGGACGATGCATCCATCGATCGTCACCATCCTTACCGGGATCGGCATGGTATGAATGATCGTTCAGCTGCCCGATCTCATCGCCCAGATAGATCAGCGGAATGCCCCCGACCGTGAACAGAATGCTATGCAGAAGAAGGATCCTCTTGATCGCAAAATCGATGCCATGCTCATCTTCCTCCGCGATCGCTTTCTCGAGACCGCAGAGCGACGCCGCGGTGCCGCAAATCCGTGCATCGCCAGTCACGGGATTGTGCTGGAACAGGCATCCCCGAGCAAAACTCCCTTCTTCGGCACCCGAAAAGAATCGATTGAGGAACCAGCGATGGTCTGCCGGATTCATTCCGAGTTCGTGAAAATCCCGATCTTCAAAGCCCCACCCAATGTCGTCGTGGCATCGAACGTAGTTCACCCACGAACAACCATCCGGCAGCTGGAAACGCTTCTGCAAACAGTGCGAAAGAACCCTCGCGTCGCGTGTCGCGATCGAATTCCACAACTGCACCATGAGCGGTGGATTGTAGGAAAGGTGACACTCCTTCTCCGAGACGTACTTCTTGATTTCGTCTGGTGCCACGATCGCCTCCGACTTGAAGACCAGGGCCGGAGCGGCGATCCGAGCGACCGTATTGAAGGCCTGAATCAACAAGTGCGCTTTTTCCAGATTCTCGCATGAAGTCCCCTTCTCCTTCCACAAGAACGGCACCGCATCCATGCGCAGCATTTCGACACCCGCATTGGCGAGAAAGAGCATCTCGCCCGCCATCGCATTGAAGACCGATGGATTCTCATAGTTCAGGTCCCACTGGAAGTTGTTGAAGGTCGTCCAGATCCACTTCCCCATCGAGGTGCGATAGGTGAATGATCCCGGATGAGCATCGGGAAAGATCGGCCGCAAGGTCCGCTCATACTCATCCGGCTCGGTGCGATTCGGAAACATCCGGTAGTAAGCCATGTATTCCTCGTCCCCTTGGAAAGCATTCTGGGCCCACTCGTGCTCGTCGGAAGTGTGATTGAACACGAAATCTAACACCAGGCTCATTCCCTGTTGGCGAAGCTCCGATGACAGATCCCGCAGTTCGTCCATCGTTCCGATGCCCGGATCAAGCTCACGATAACTGCTGATCGCGTAGCCACCGTCGTCGTCCCCCTCGGGGCTTTTGAAAAGCGGCATCAGGTGAAGGTAGCTCACGCCCAACTCCTTCAAGTATCCGATGCGCTCCTTGATCCCCTCGAGATTGTCCGCGAAGAGATCGACGTAGGCCATCGCCCCGACCAGGCGGTTCGACTGATACCAGTGCGGGTGGCCTTCACGAATCGCATCGAGACTTTTCAGGTCAGCCGGCCGATCGAGCCACGATTGGACTGCCGTCTGGAGGATCGCCTCGATATGGAAGAAGAAGTCGTAACTCGGCCCGTAGATTCGCCACAACAAATCGAACAACTGCGGAAAGTGGTCATCGAGTCGATCCTCGAATGCCTGCCAATCCGCGGATCCCACTTCTTCAGGAAAGGAGTTCCGCAAGCGCGGCAAAATACGATTCAGCGACAGACAGCTTTCTTTGGCAGTGGGAGTTTGGACTGGTTGATGCATCGAAAATAATCGTCAGGAAAAATGGGGGGATTGGCGGGATGACCGCAGGAAACATGCCATCGCGAAAGCCACCTCGGCTGATCCCGCGCAAGCGCTCGATAAGGCTAAGCCAAGATCTCCGAGAAGCCAACCCCGCTTGCCATTCCTACTTCAAACTCGCCAAATCCCGATCCTTGTCGGCCATCGCGCGAAAGGAATCATCCATCGAAATGGCCCGATCCAGGTGGGTTTTCGCCTGGCTTTGCTCACCAAGCACCGCGTGGTAGCAGGCGATATTATAGTGAAACAAAGGATCCTCTATCAGCTCCGAAGGTCCCGTCATCAGGCAATTTCGGGCGGCAAGGGTGTCGCCGGTTTCGTGCAGGCAAAAGGCCGCATTGATGAAAAACCGGGGCTCCTGCGGTTCGCGCAAACAGAGCAAGCGGCCGGTATCGGCTCCGGCATTCCAGCGCTGGGCCTGCATCTCCGCAGAGAGCTTCATTTCCAGAGCCTCCCTCCGCATCCGGTCGCGGGCATTCAGCGATTGGAGTTCACGAAGGGTATCCTCGGGAAGCCCCAACTCGAGCCAACCAAGTGCCGTCTCCAAGGTCCGGACATACTCCATTAGGACCAAGCTATGGGAAAATCCCGATCGACGCAATTCCTGGTTTCCGCCGAGTCACCGCACCCTGACCGGCGCAGGCTCCAATTCCGACTGTGGACGAGCCTCCTGACCCCGGCGACGGAAATTCCCGGCTTCTTCGCCCACCCTCTTCAGCATCGCGATCAGGTAAGCGTTGAGGAAATACTCCTTCAGCAACAGTTCGCGGGTTTCACCTCGGGTGTTCTTTTTGACGATTTTCATGATGATACGGGATTGCGGTAAATAAGAGCCTCGCAGCCTTACCCTTATTCCCTCAGCTCGCAAAATTCTGGCGCAAGCAGTTTTCGTCGAGCCGCGCATTTTCACCTTTGGCCTTGGATCTTTCCTCTCGCCGCCTACATCACTCGGCGTGTCACAAATCCCCCGGGAAACCGTCGAACAGGTCCTCGCCGCCACGGATATCGTGGACCTGATCGGCTCGTACATCCCGGTCAAGCGCGCTGGCACGCGCTACGTTTGCAACTGCCCTTTCCACAACGAGAAGACCCCCTCGTTCAGCATCGATCCCGCCCGACAGTTCTTCCACTGCTTCGGCTGCAAGAAAAGCGGCGACGCCCTGACCTTCGTCCGCGACTACGAGGGCCTGACCTTCGTCGATGCGGTCAAAAGACTCGCCGGAAAATCTGGGATCACGATTGTCGAGCAAGCCATCGACCCAAAAGAAGAGCGCGCCCGCCGCGACCGTGGCCGCCTGCTTGACCTCCAACGCGAAGCCTCCCGCTTTTTCCACGAACTGCTGCTCAGGTCCCCGGCCGCCGCTCACGCGCGCGATTACTTGAAGTCGCGTGGCTTCGGCAAGGAAATGGCCGAGCGCTGGGAAGTTGGTTGGGCCCCGGACACCCCGAAGGTCTTTCTCGATTGGGCACGGGAAAAAGGCCTGCGCGGCCGCGACCTCTGCAACTCCGGCCTCGCCATCCAACGTGAAACCGGTGGGCTCTACCTGCGCTTCCGCGACCGCCTGATGTTCCCGGTGCGCAACGACCACGGCGACGTCATCGCCTTCTCCGGACGCCAGCTGCGCGAGGATCCACGTTCGGGGAAATACATCAACTCCCCCGAGACCGCGCTTTTCAAGAAGTCGAACGTCCTCTTCGGCCTCGACCGTGCCCGCAAAGGGATTCTCGACGCCAAGTCCGTGCTCATTTGCGAAGGCCAGATCGATGCGATTGCCTGTCACGAACAAGGAATCAGCAATGCTATAGCCCCACTAGGCACTGCATTTACAGCCAATCACGCAAAAATCATCGGCCGTTACACCAAACGCGCACTTCTTTGCTTTGACGCTGATAGCGCTGGCTTCACAGCAGTCGAACGTTCTTTCCGTGAATTAATTGCCGGTTCAATAACCGTTACAGCGGTTCAAATGCCAGCGGGAGAAGATCCCGATTCGTTCATGCAACGAAACGGTGTGGATGCATTCAAAGAGCTAATCGAAAAATCTCCCACTTTCTTTGATTTCATAATCGACAAGAAAAAGTCATCTAGTGATTTGAATTCGCCAGAAGGCAGATCAGAATTTGCAAAGGAATGTGCTGAATTGATTTCCCTATTTCCCGATTCAGTAATTCGCGGTTCAATGATTGATCACGTGGCGACTAGACTCCGAATTGGGCGTCCTGAACTATTCGAGGCCGTAATCAAAGAATCGAAACGACCTAAATCTAGACGCTTCGAACGAAGGAACAACGACGAACAAGAATCAACCCAGTCGGTAGAACCTGCTCCACTCGACCCCACCATGGGTTATCTTTGCGCCCTATCCCTTCATTCGTTTGAAGTTCGCCAGTTTTTATCTGAGCAGTTTGAGACCCTCCATGAGATCGCTGACCAACTTGAGGGCGTCCCCATTCTCCAAAAAATCCTCACCGAGCGCAGCGAGTCCGACAACCCGGCCTCGGTCAACAGCTTCATTGCCAGCCTTCCGGAATCCGAGCGCCTCGCCCTGCACTCCGACGCCACCTTTTCCATCGCCCTTCCCGAGAACCCGCTGGAAGCCAGCCATCAGGCACTTGCGGAAGCCAGTGCCCTTGCTCTCGAACGCGAAGACGCTTCGATCAAAGCCGCCCTCGCCGAGCCAAACATCGCATTTGAGAAGCAACTCCAGCTTCTCCAGCGCGCCAAGGAAATCGCCGACCTCCTCGGATCACTTACCAACCGCGCGATTACCACGGACCGATTCGCGCCGAATGCCCGCCGCAAAAAGCCGCAGAAGCCATGGAAAAACTACGGCTCCAAGGAATAAGAAAGGAATAAAGAAAACCTTGACGACCAAGGGGAACGCATAAATCGTCCCGCCCGCCTCGCGACCTCAGGTCGCTTGGCCCACTAATGGGTGAGGTCTGTCCCGACCCCGCCAATCTCCGCCTATTTTTCATATGTCCACCAAGAAAGCTTCCGCCAAAAAGACGGCAACCCCAAAGGCCAAGGCCACTCCTACAGAAAAGGCCAAGGCCCCTGCGAAGAAGACTGCGACAAAGAAAAAACCAGCCGCCAAAGCCACGACCAAGGCCGATCCAGAGAAAAAGGCAAGCCCAGCCAAGAAAGCTGCCGTTTCGAATAAGTCCGACGCCAAAAAGGCTCCTGGCAAATCTGAGAGCAAAGCCGCTGAAGCCGACGCTCCTATCAAAAAGGGCGAAAAGAAGCGCCGCATCGATACTCCTGAAATCCAGGAAAAGATCCGCGAACTGATCAAGCTCGCCAAGGAGCAGGAATACCTCACTTACGACGACATCAACGAGATCCTGCCGAACGATCTCGTCGAACCATCCGACGTCGAGGCCATCATGCAGCAGCTCCGTGACATGGAGTTCGACATCATCGACGCCTCGGAAGTCGACCGCTTCAAGGACAAGAAGAAGGAAGACAGCGACGACGAGCCGGAGGAGACCAAGGATCAGAAGCTCGACATTCTCGACGACCCCGTCCGCATGTATCTCAAGCAGATGGGTCAGGTTCCGCTGCTCACCCGTGAGCAGGAAGTGGAAATTTCCAAGCGCATCGAAGATGCCGAGATCGAAGTCTCCAAGCAGCTTCATCTCTTCGGCTTCGTGGCAGACAGCTACCTCGAACTCGCCGACAAGCTCACCAAGGGCAAGGAGCGCTTCGACCGGGTGATCCTCGACAAGAAAATCGAGTCACGCGAACGCTACATGAAGACCCTGCCGAAGCTCTGCGATCAGCTCAAGCAGCTCCACGCCGAGAACGAAAACATCTTCCGTCAGCTCTCGTCCAAAGCACCGCGCGGGAAGAAGAAGCTTCAGGAGAATTTCGAGAAGAACCTCCAGACCCTTCACCGCACGTACATCCGCTTCTACTTCAAACAGAAGGTCACGGAAGACTTCTGCGAACAGGTCGAGGACTATCAAAGCAAGTTCTGGAAGTACGGCCGCAAGGTGAAGAGCAACCCGGACGACAAGGAATTCGAGACCAAGCTCCGCGAAATCCAGCAGCTCGCCTGGCACACCGAAGATGACTTCGATGTCACCAACCGGCAGCTCCGTCACTGGCTCAAGGAAGCGCTCAAAGCCAAGACCGAGATGGTTGAAGCCAACCTGCGTCTCGTCATTTCGATCGCCAAGAAATACACCAACCGTGGTCTCTCTTTCCTCGACCTCATTCAGGAAGGAAACATGGGTCTCATGAAGGCGGTGGAAAAATTCGAATACCGTCGCGGTTACAAATTCTCGACCTACGCCACCTGGTGGATTCGTCAGGCGATCACCCGCTCGATCGCCGACCAGGCACGGACCATCCGTATCCCGGTTCACATGATCGAGACGATCAACAAGCTGATGCGCGTGCAGAAGCAGCTCGTTCAGGAATACGGTCGTGAGCCTTCGCCGGAAGAAATCGCTGAGGAAATTCACCTTCCCGTCGAGCGTGTCCGCGCCGTCCTCAAGATGGCCCAGCAGCCAATCTCGCTTCAGGCACCTGTGGGTGACTCGGACGACACTTCCTTCGGTGACTTCATCGAAGACAAGGCCGCCGAAAACCCGATGGAAGAAGCTGGCTTCGCCATGCTCAAGGAAAAGATCGGCGACGTGCTCTGCACCCTAACAGAGCGCGAACGCGAAGTGCTCGAACAGCGCTTTGGTCTCAAGGACGGCTACAGCCGCACGCTTGAAGAAGTCGGCCGTCAGTTCCAGGTGACCCGCGAGCGGATTCGTCAGATCGAAGCCAAGGCCCTGCGGAAAATGCGTCACCCCACCCGTATCCGGAAGCTCGAAGGCTTCATCGAACTCCCCGGCATGTAATCGGGGCGGATCGAAGATCGCTTTTCAAAAGAAGGCCGGGCCACAAGCCCGGCCTTTTTTTTTGCGCCCAGCGCGACCTTTCTCAAGTCACTGAAGAATCGGACCAAGATGGATAGGATCGATAGGATGATGATTCAGAGGATCTACATGAGGAATTTTTCAACCGCAGATGGACGGGATGGACGCAGATGAAGAAGATTAGATTCTGAATTCCTAGAAGAATGCCAAGAGCTTTGCTAGCCCAGCTGAGACCACCGTTCCTTCAATCTGCGTCCATCCCGTCCATCTGCGGTTTGCTACTTCTTCAATCAGCGATCCAGATCCAAATGTAGATGCCCTGGACAATGATTCCAAAATCCTACCCACCTGTCCCGCCATAGCCTTGGCGACGGGGGATCCTATCCTTCTTGGTCCATAAACCCCCACTCGGCCAGTCTGCCACCCATGCCGTATTTTAACAGTGCGGCCAGCGAATATGCGGTCTAGTTTCTCCAAGATGTCCAGCCATCCCACCGGTCCACCAACTCGCATTGTCGCCGTGCTTTCCGCGGTCAGCGTGCGTCGCTACGTCCCGGGAATTGTGCGCTATGGTCGTCCTAACACCAGCGTCTGGCAGCTCGATCCGCGACACGATACCCAGCAGCTTCTCGCCATGTTCCGCGAGTGGGAGCCCGCCGGCATGATCCTCGAGCACATGCCCGGCATCACCGACGAACTCCTCGATCTCGACCTGCCGAAAGTCACCGTCCACTACGATTTCAAGGATCGCCCCGAGCTCGGCTGGGTCGACGTCAATGACCACCAGGTCGGCCAACAGGCTGCCCAGTTCTTTTCCGACAAACGGCTCCAGCATTTCGGCTTTTTCGGCATTGAATCGCAGTGGTCCGAGCAGCGCCTCGCCGGCATGCGTGAATCCCTGATCGCCGAGGGGCACGATCTCACCACCTTCATCGACCGTCGTCCCGGCCACGATCGGTACAACGACTACTGGCCCGCTCCCACGCCCGAGCTGCTGAATTGGCTCAACGCGATTCCAAAGCCCTGCGGCATCCTCGCCGCCCACGACCCGCTCGGCCGTGCGCTCATTGAGGCCTGCGCCACTTCCGGAATCGATGTCCCGCGCGACGTCGCGGTTCTCGGCGTGAATGACGACCCGCTCGTCTGCTCCCTCAGCCAACCGCAGCTCTCCTCCGTCCGCATCCCCTGGCAACGGCTCGGCTTCGAGCTGATGGGAATCCTTGACAAGATGCTTGCCGGTGAGCCCGCCGAGCATCGCATCATTTCGCCCGGCACCATCGGTGAGCGCTTTTCCACCGACGTCCTCGCCGTCGAAAACCCGCTCGTTGCCCGTGCCCTCGAACTCATCCGCGAGCAGATCTCAAGCGGCGTGAACGTCGCCCAGGTCACCGAGAAGCTCGGCTGCTCACGCCGACACCTCGAACGGCTTTTCCGCGAACACCTCGGGCGCTCCCCGAAAGATGAGATCACCTCCCGCCAGCTCGCCATCGCCCGTGACCTGCTGCTCAATTCCCGGCTGAAGGTTGCCGCCATCGCGGGCGAGGCAGGCTTTCACAGCGTCGAGCGCTTCTACGCCATGTTCCGTCGCATGGAAAACATGAGCCCCGGCGCCTTCCGTCGACTCGGCGGTCGCCCCTCTCCACCGAACCGCTCATCCGAGACAAAGTGATTTTTCGCGTGCATCCAAGCCGCTCCCACCTTCCCTTCCCTGCACATGGCCTTTGACCCGGAAACGCTCCGCCACGAGTTCCCCATCCTTTCCACCGAGGTGAATGGGAAAGCCCTCGTCTACCTCGACAACGCCGCCACGTCCCACAGCCCCCGGGTCGTGCTTGAGGCCTCGCGCCACTACTACGAGGCCGTCAATTCAAACATCCATCGCGGCACCCACCATCTCGCCCGCGCCGCCACCGAGGCCCACGAGAAGGCACGCCAAACCATCGCCGCCTACCTCAACTCGGAATCGGCGGATGAAGTCATCTTCACCTCGGGCACCACCGACGGCGTCAACCTCGTCGCCAACATCCTCGCTGCGAAGGTCGGCCCCGGGGACGAAATCCTCATTTCCACCCTTGAGCACCACTCGAACATCGTTCCCTGGCAGATGCTCTGCGAACGCAGCGGGGCCACCTTGAAAGTCATCCCCTGCGACGAACACGGCGTCCTCGATCAGGAAGCCTTCAAATCGCTGCTCACCCACAGAACTCGAGTCCTTTCCCTGACCTGGGTTTCGAATGCCTTCGGCACCGTCAATCCCGTCGCCGAAATGACGGCCGCTGCCAAAGCCGCTGGAGCCATCGTGGTTATCGATGCCGCCCAGGCCGTCCCGCATCTCGCCATCGACGTCCGAAAGCTCGGAGCCGACTTCCTCGCCTTCTCGGGTCACAAGGTTTACGGACCTACGGGAATCGGCGTACTTTGGGGACGTCGCGCTCTCCTGGAATCCCTCCCCCCCTGGCGCGGCGGTGGTGAAATGATCAAGGAAGTCACCTTTGAAAAAACGACCTACAACGAGCTTCCCTTCAAATACGAAGCCGGCACCCCCAACATCGAAGGCGCCATCGCCCTCGCTGCCGCACTCGATTTCGTCAACGAACTCGGCATCGAGAATATCCACACCCACGAAGATCGCTTGATCCACCAGGCTGCCGAAGGCCTCTCCGTCATCGACGGCATCCACTTCTACGGCCCCGACGACCGAGCCGGCGCGCTTTCCTTTGCCATCAAGGGGATCCACCACTACGACCTCGGCACCCTCATCGACCAGATGGGTGTCGCCGTCCGCACCGGCCACCACTGCTGCCAGCCGCTGATGGCCCGCTTCGGCATCACCGGCACCACCCGCGCCTCGTTTGCCGCTTACAACACCTCGTCCGACGTCGAAAGACTCATCGAATCCGTGAAGCGAGCCGCCATGATGCTCCGGTAATGACAAGGCTGACGGAACTTCCAACAGCATGCGCTTCTCTGTTAGACCTTCCCTGACGACGGCCCCGAGGTTTTTCTCCGCCTCCCCTAGGCACTTCTCAGAGGTGGAAAACGCCAGTTGAAGCGCACTGCTAACAGCCGGAACACCACGACCACCGCGGCACTTGCGATCATCAAGCTCACTTGTTCCATCCGGAAGTAGTCACCGATGATGTAAACCCACGCTCCGGTGAATGAACAGGTGGCACACAAGGGTGCCGGAGTGAAGAGACTTGGGACCTCGTTGCAGACAACGTCTGCCAGCACCCCGCCAAAGGTGCCGGTGATGGCGCCCATCAACGCAGCGATGAACCACGAATCCTGCGCTTCAAGCGCAATCACGGTTCCAACAACCGTGAAGAACGCCATGCCAAGTGAATCGGGAAGAAGCAGCAATGGTTTGATGCGGGGCAAATGATCGATGGTGAAGGCACCAATGATACAAATCACGAAGACCGTGATCGGGTAATGCGGATTGACGATCCAGAATAGCTCATCCCGGTTCAAAAAGAGATCGCGCAGGGTGCCACCTCCGAAGGCCGCCAAAAACGCCACCGCGAACGAACCCACGAAGTCCATTCCGGTGCGCGATGCCAGAAGCATTCCATAGATCGCCGCAGCGATGACCGCCAAATACTCGATAATTGTGACGACCGTCATGCCCTGACTTCACTCCTTCGGCCAAGGCAGGTCAAGCAAGCCACCTGCGAAACTCCCCGACCGTCCCGCGCAACCTGAACGACGCATCATACCGCGCAGAACGGCGAAGGCGAGCATCCGCCATTTCAGATCCGGCCCTTTCAGTCGGGATCAGTTCCGGAATTGATCATACTCAGGATTCACCTTCGCATCTCTGAAGACTGGCCTTTCCTTCCAGAGTTCATAGGTGCCCTTGAGCTGGACGGCGGACTCGGGATACTGACCTCTATCATCGGTCTCCCTGATCCAGTTCTCGAGGATTCTCCGATGCCGCTTCAACTCGCCAGCAAACTTCGGATCATCTGCCAGGTTGTGAACCTGATGCGGATCCGCTCCGATGTCGTAGAGTTCCTCACTCGGCCGAAGGCCAAACCAGTGTGAGTCCTGATAGGCGGTCAGTTTTTCTTCTTCATGCAGACGCTTCAGGTCCTTTACTGTCGCCTGGTTATCTCGATACTGTGCCTGGAGCAGAGGACGGTCCGGATAGTAATTTCGGATGTATCGAAGCTTCTCTGTCCGCACGCTGCGGATACGGTCGATCGTGTAATCACAGCGGTCGCGCGCCGAGATCACATGATCCCGAAGCTCGTAGTCCGCCGCAAAAAGATCCCGACCATCGAGATAGTCCGGCAATCTTGCACCGGCAAAGGCTAGCGTGGTCGCGGAGATATCCAGGCTTGAGACCAGTTCGTTCCGAATGGTACCCGCTTTCAGAGCCGGATGATTTCCCATCATCACCAGCGGAACATGAACTCCTCCCTCATAGCAAAACTGCTTATGCCGAAGCGACTGGTTGCTGCCATGATCGGAAAAGAAGAACACCAGCGTGTTGTTCCGCTCTCCGTCCGCCTCAAGGATCGCTAAAATTTCCGCCACTTGAGCATCGGCTCCACGAACGGCATTGTAATGAGCCGTCCATGCCTTGCGATGCGCAGGCGTATCAGGGAAGTAAGGCGGCAAAGGCAGCTCATGGGCCTTCAGCACCTCGCCCTTGCGGACGTGCTTTGCCTCAGCCTTGCCACCCCAGATCATGATTTGTCCGAACCATGGCTGAGCTTTGTCCTCGCGGGCGTTCCAGTTGTTAGATCGGAATAAATTGATCTTTTCAGCCGAGTTCCCCTGCCAGCCATTCATCCCGGCAAGGTAGCTCTCCTTGGTGCCAACCGAGTAAAGCGCGCGGCGATCATAGTGGAAGTTGTAGTCGTCCTTCCCGATGTTGAAGGTGAAGTAGCCTGCCTTTCGCATCAGTTCGGGAATGGTCATCATCCCATCCGGCAGATGAATCCTTAGCTCTTCGGGAACCTGTTCACCTTCAGGGGCCCGACTCGACCGATGATGGTGAGTGCCGGTGCTCGTTTGCATCTTTCCGGTAATGATTGCCGAACGTGAGGCGGAACATACGGGTGCGGTAACAAAAGCCCTTTTGAACAACACACCACTCGCCGCCATTTCGTCGATTGCAGGCGTGTGGCCCCTGTTGATCGGATCATCATAGCAGCCCATGAAGGGCGATAGGTCTTCAGAAAAGATCCACAGGATATTAGGGCGTCCCTTCGCCTGAAGTGAACCCGCAGCCACTGCAAAAACCCAGATGGCAGCAGAGACGATCAGCTGAAGGCGGCATTGTTTCGTGGCGATCCAGTGAGTCATTTCAAGGTGAGACAAATCAGGCTAGACCGACTACCCACCCCACCCGGTGGTTCTTTCGAGAAAGCCCTCCGCCCGATCTGCAAACCTCACTGGCTGAAAAAAATCAGATCCCAAACTCACTCAAGCCCGGCAGCGCAAAGTCAGCGCCCGCTTCGAGGAGCTCATCGACGCTGAATTTCCCCGTCGCCACGGCCAGGCACTTCGAGCCCATGGCATGGGCGCAGGCGATGTCCTTCGGCGTATCGCCGATGACCAAAGTCTCCTCGGGAGAAAACGAGCGACCTGAGTGCTTCGCCGCCCGGTCCAATGCGATGGGGCCAAGCAGGTTTCGATCTGCAAAATCGCATCCGTAGGCACCAAAGGCGAAGTGATGATCCAGCCCGTAGTGTCGCATCTTGAGCGCCGCTCCACCGGCAATGTTTCCCGTGAGAAGCCCAACCGTCGCGTCCTCATCGGCCGCAAGCTGGTCAAGCAAATCCACGGCTCCGGGCAGAACCCTCCCTTCGAATCCCGCGTGGGCCAGGTTCCACTCAAGGCGCCCCAGATAGAACTCATAAAAGCGCTCCACCTGATCGTCCGAGTGGGGCAGACCGAAGTGCGAAAACATGTTGAGGACGATCCCCGAGTCGGTGCTGCCCGCGAGGTCCAACTCAGGACCTTCGCCACCAAAGCACTCGGTTGCCGCCTCCTTGAGAGCCAGCAGACCAGCTCCTCCGGTATCAACGAGCGTGCCGTCGATATCGAAGAGCCACAATCGGATTCCCTCCATCACGCCTCAGCGCGATCTTCCTCGCCGTCGGCTTGGGCCTCATCGGCATCGGAATCAAAGTCGACTTCCTCGTCATCCTCTTCCTCCTCAGCAGCGAATTCATCTTCATCGATGAGCTCACCATGATAGAGGTGGAATTTCCGCTGGCGCTGGGCCTTTGGAAGTGGCGAGAGCAGCATGCCAACAGCACGACCACTGAGGCGAGGCTCCTGGTCCACGTTGGCCATGGTCTTGAGGTCGCCGATGATCCGGTTGAGCTTGTCGAAACCGAGCTCCTTGTGGGCGTTCTCACGGCCACGATACTGGAGGACGACGCGCACCTTGTGACCTTCGTCGAGGAAGCTTTCGATGCGTCCGAGCTTGATGTTGTAATCGTGCTGCTCGGTACGGACGCGGAATTTGATTTCCTTCATCCGGGTCGCATTCTTCGAAGTCTTCTGCTGCTTCTGAAGTTTCGCCTGCTCGTACTTGTATTTGCCGTAGTCGATGATGCGGCAAACCGGCGGGTCCGCTTTTTCCGCAATTTCCACGAGATCGAGCCCGACCAGTTTGGCTTTAGCCAATGCCTCCATCGGAGTCATGATGCCGAGCTGGCGACCGTCCGGAAGAACGACGCGGACACGCGGAGCGCGGATCCGTTCATTGATTCGGGTCGTGTCACGCGGGGCGCGATTGTAGCGTTTCTTTTTCTTAGCGATAGCAGTAGGTGGCGTGGTGTTCAATGCGACACGGATGCCTGTGGAAGGTCCACAGGCCAATCCGCGAAGGGGGTCAGGAAACGATGATCCGGATTCTCAATCATACGGACACAGCAGCGAGAGGACCGGTCATCTCAAAGGGACCGGTTTGCAATTTCCTCACGTATCGTTTCAACAAAATCATCAATGGGCTTGGAGCCGAGGTCGTCGCGGTCGCGGTGGCGGATGGAGACAGTGCCTTCTTCCACTTCGCGCGCGCCGATGACGAGCATATAAGGCACCCGATCCAATCGAGCAAGACGAATCTTGGCACCCACTTTGTCGGAACTCCGGTCCAGCGAGACCCTTACGCCCGCATTCGCGAGCTTGGCCGTGGCTTCCTCCGCCGCCTCCATGAATTTGTCCGAAATCGGCAGCACCCGCACCTGCTCCGGCGCCAGCCAGGTCGGGAACTTGCCCTCAAAGTGCTCGATGAGCAGTCCGGTGAAGCGCTCCAGCGAACCAAAGGGCGCGCGGTGAATCATCACGGGGCGATGCGCTTTGTTGTCGGCACCGATGTATTCCAGATCGAAGCGCTCGGGCAAATTGTAGTCCACTTGCACGGTTCCAAGCTGCCACTCGCGGCCGATCACGTCCTTGACCACGAAGTCGATTTTCGGACCGTAGAAGGCCGCTTCCCCAAGCTCCTCGGTGTAGTCGACTCCCAGCACCTGCACCGCTTCGCGCAGCGCGGCCTCGGCCTTGTCCCAGTTTTCCGGCGAACCGACATACTTGTCGCTATCCGGATCACGCAGCGAAAGGCGCACCTTGTAGTCGTTCATGCCGAGCGTCTTGAGCACGATTTTCACCAAGCCAAGACAGCCCTGGACTTCCGCAGCGACCTGATCCGGCGTGCAGAATAGGTGGGCGTCATCCTGAGTGAATCCGCGCACGCGGGTCATCCCCCCGAGCTCACCACTCTGCTCCCAGCGATACACCGTGCCGAACTCGGCCAGGCGCACCGGCAGGTCGCGATACGAATGGTGATCGCTCGCATAAATCTTGATGTGATGCGGGCAGTTCATCGGCTTGAGCATGTAGCCTTCGTAGGCACCACTCTCCAATCCGTTGATGAGCTGATCGCAAGTCGCGTTCTCATCCGCCAGCTTCTCCAGCGTATCGCGCTCAGGAATCGGCGCATACTGGCTGTCCTGATAGTAGGGAAAGTGTCCGCTCGTGCGATACAGATCGAGCTTGCCGATGTGCGGGGTGAAAACCTGCGAGTAGCCCTGCTTGTCGAGCTCCGAGGTAATGAAGTCCTGCAGCGCGCGGCGCACCAAAGCCCCCTTCGGCTTCCAGAGGATCAGCCCCTGGCCCACCGCTTCATCGATGTGGAAAAGCTGCAACTCGCGACCCAGCTTGCGGTGGTCGCGCTTCTTTGCTTCCTCAAGTCGCTCGAGGTGGGCCATGAGTTCGTCCTTGGTCGGGAAAGCCGTGCCATACACGCGCTGAAGCTGACCTTTCTTCTCATCACCCATGTAGAACGACGACGACACGCTCATCAGCTTGCAGTGCTTCGTTTTCGCCGTCGATCCCACGTGCGGACCCGCGCAGAGGTCGATGAACTCACCATTCTGGAAACAGGAAATCTCTTCGCCTTCCGGGATCTTGTCGATCAGGTCGAGCTTGAAGCGACTCGGATTCTCCGGGCGCTCGGAGAGGCCCCCAAGACGACCGCTCTCCGCCATCGCCTTCGCTTCATCGCGGGAAATCACCACCCGCTCGAAGCGTTGGTTCTCCTTCGCCACCTTGCGCATCTCCGCCTCGATTTTCTCGAAATCATCCGGCGTGATCCGGTGCTTCATGTCGAAGTCGTAATAGAAACCATTTTCCACCGGCGGACCGTAGGCGAACTGGGCATCCGGCCAGATTCTGAGGATCGCGGTGGCCATGACGTGGGCGGTGGAATGGCGGAGCCGTTCCAAGTCAGTCATCTGCTGGCGTTCATCGAGAGTCTTACGTTCGGACATGCGGCCACGGAGAAAGCAGAGCCGAGCGATTCTTACAACCGCGAAAAGGGTCGGAAGCGGACAGAATCGTGGATGAGAGGGGCCATGAAGCCAAACGAGCGGATGTGAAGCCCAGACTTCCGGCACCGAGGCGATGGAGATCGAGGGGCAAAGCGACGGAAAGCGCGATCGCTCCTCCCTGCCATTGGCACTTCCGGGCAGCGAATCCTGAAAGTCCGGCATCGCGCCCGCGCGCCCCTAGGCATGGGCGTTCTTGAGTTCCATCTCATAGTTCTGCAGGTGAATCCCCGAGAGATCAACGCCGCGATCCGCGATCACGCAAAATCCAGCACGCTCGAACAGCGGCTTTGCGCAAATCGACGCCTCCACATAAACTCGAGGCAGATTCATGGAGAAGGCCACGTCGACCGCGTGGGTGACGAGTCTTGTCATGATTCCTTGTCGTTTGAAGTCAGGGTTCACGTAGGCATAGTCGATGTGACCATCCGGATCCAGTTCAAGAAAACCTGCGATCTGTGATTGCTTCACCGCGACGAAAGGTCGCTTGAGTTCGCATCGCTTTTCCCAGTGCTCGGGCTGCGGCTCGACTTGAGACCATGCAAGACACTGCTCGGGCGAGTAGACTTCGCTGGCGATCTCGTGGACTGCCCGGGAAAAAATCCGAGCAATCGAATGATGATCCCCGTGTTGATAGATGCGGATCATCCCTAATCGATCATCAATGGAGCACCCATCCCGGAAGGATCGGACCTTGGGCTGATCGCTTGGAGAATCAAGCAGCGTCGCCAATCTGCCGATCGACGTCTTCGCGAAGATTCTCGATGATGTATTCCTGACGATCCGGCGTGTTCTTACCCATGTAGAAGGCGAGCAGTTCCTTGACGCCCTTCCCTTCCTCGAACTCCACAGGATCAAGCCGCATGTCGGCTCCGATCATGAACTTGAATTCGTCGGGTGAGATCTCACCCAGACCCTTGAATCGAGTAATCTCTGAGGTCTTGCCCAGCTTCTTCAGGGCAAGCTCCTTCGCCTGCTCATCGTAGCAGTAGATTGTCTCCTTCTTGTTCCGCACGCGGAAAAGCGGCGTTTGGAGAATGTGCAGGTGACCTTCACGAATCACTTCCGGGAAGAACTGCAGGAAGAAGGTCAGCAAGAGCAGGCGGATGTGCATGCCGTCGACGTCGGCATCGGTCGCCACCACCACACGGTTGTAGCGCAGGCCTTCGATGCCGTCCTCAATTCCCAGAGCCGCCTGCAAAAGCGCGAACTCTTCATTTTCGTAAACGACTTTTTTTGCGAGCCCGAAGGTATTGAGCGGCTTGCCCCGCAGCGAGAAGACCGCCTGCGTTTCCACGTCGCGGCTTTTGGTGATCGATCCCGATGCCGAGTCACCCTCAGTGATGAAAAGCGTGCTGTCTTTCGCCTGCTTGTGCTTGGTCCCCAGATGGGCCCGGCAGTCGCGCAGCTTCTTGTTGTGCACCTTTGCCTGGCGCGCCCGATCGCGAGCGATTTTCTTAATGCCTTTCAGGTCCTTGCGCTCGCGTTCGGCGGTCAAGATCCTCTTTTGCAAGGCCTCCGCCACTTGCGGATATTTGTGCAGGTAGTTGTCGAGATGCTGCTTGAGGAAATTTCCGATGAAAGTCCGCAAGGTCTCGCCATCCGGCGAAACCGTCGTCGACCCCAGCTTCGTCTTCGTCTGCGATTCGAATACCGGCTCCTCGATCCTCACACAAATCGCCGCTTCAACTCCTGCGCGGATGTCGCTCGGATCATACTGCTTTTTATAGAAAGTTCGCACCACATTGACCAGAGCCTCGCGGAATGCCGCCAAATGCGTGCCTCCCTGCGTCGTGTTCTGACCGTTGACGAAGGTGTAGTATTCCTCGCCACTTTCCGGCGTGTGCGTGAAGGCAATCTCGATGTCCTTACCCACCAAGTGGATCGGTTCGTAGAGCATCTCACCTTCGACTTCCTCCTGAAGGAGATCCAGCAAACCATTCTTCGATTTGAATTTCTTGCCGTTGAAAACCAGCGTCAGCCCCGGGTTCAGGTAGCTGTAATAGCGGCACATCCGTTCGACGAGGGCGTCCTTATACCTTGCCTTTGCCGGGAAAATCGTGCGATCGATGTCGTAGGCCAGACGGGTTCCCGAAGCCTGCTCTTCCTTGCGGGGCTTCTTCATCTCCTCGACGACTTCGCCCTTCGAAAACTCAATCGCCTTCGTCTGACCATCGCGCCAAGCCTGGATTTCGAAGAATCCAGAAAGCGCATTGACCGCTTTGATGCCGACACCATTCAGGCCGACCGATTTCTTGAAGGCCTCGCTGTCGTATTTCGCCCCGGTATTGATCTGCGCCGCGCAGTCAAAAAGTTTCCCGAGCGGAATCCCGCGTCCGTAGTCGCGCACCTCGACCCGGCTCGCCTCATCGATGTCGATCCGAATCTCCTTGCCGTAGCCCATGATGTGCTCGTCGATCGCATTATCGATCACTTCCTTGAGCAGGATGTAGAGCCCGTCGTCCTGAGAGGATCCGTCGCCCAGCTTGCCGATATACATGCCAGGCCGGAGCCGGATGTGTTCACGCCAATCGAGGGACTTGATGTCTGCTTCGGTGTAGTTCGCGGCCATGAGGATGCTTCAGGTCTCTTAAGAAATGCCGCCCCGGACTGGCAAGCCCGCACCTGAAATCCGGCGGATTCTTTTCAAAATCAGTGATCCAGAGCCGGCAGGACCACCATCCAACGCCGTCCGAAGGGCTCCGAAACCTCCGCCAACCGAGCCCCGGCGTCCTTTCCCCGCTCGCGATCGCCCGCGAGCAGGTCGAAGGCGATCGCCTCCTCGTGACGGCGCAGCTTGTCGATTTCACGATCCTCGTCCTGTGACAGCTCGCGGTGCAGCTCGATCAGGCTGCTCGGGTCAATCTCGCTCCAGGAAAGTGAAACCTCGCCATGCGAAGACTTCAGCAGCGGGCGCGAGACATCTCCTTTCAAAATTCCCTCGAACTTCCGTCCATCCCGACTGAGCAACTCGAGGTCGCTCCTCCCCGCCGTGCGCTCGCCCAACTCTGCCAAAAACGTCGTCGCCGCCTCAGCAAGGGTCAGCAATGCCTCGCGCCTTTTTTCGCCATCCTCATCGCTCGGCCGCCACGCCTTCAGCTTGCTGATGGCGGTCGGGAAACGGCAGGACGACAGATCCACCATCGCGCTGTCGGGAAATGCCGTCGCATCGTCAATTTTCGCCGCCAGACCCGGAGTTTCTTTTGGAGCCACCAAGGACTTCTCCAGTTCCGCCTGCCAAACGCGGACGTTGAAGCGGGCCCGTCCTTTCGTCCGCAAGGTGGCATCCAGCGCCCGGAGGTCATCGAGAAGATTCGCGGACTCAGCCTTGCCGACATTGAAGCTCTTCGGCTCGGCTTTTTTCAGCCGACTGTAATCTGTCAGGTAATCCCCTGCGATCTTCGAATAGGGAGCCAACCAGGCATGGTTTCCTTTTCCAGGAGCTTCCGCCACCGCCTTGAAATACGGAATTGCCAGCTCCGGCATGCCCTGTTCCCAGCTCTTCAGCCCCACCATCAACCAGCCCAGATATCTCGGACCGGCACCGCTATCAAAGTTCATTGGGGGCTTGATGGGCTCCATTTGAGGAAGTCGCTCGAGGACCTTTCCCAGAATGTTGCCAATTCCTGAAGGCAGATCCTTCGCCGATCGCACATGATCCAGTGCCCGCCTCGCATCCTCGCGGGCCTGCTCGGAGCGGCCATCCAAATAACTCGCCACCACGACTTCGCATGCGGCCCAGGAACCCGTGGGCTCCAAAACATCAGGATCGTCGCGCACTTCTCCGAAGAGCACTCGAGCCCTCTCATAATCGCCACTTCCAAGCGCCTCGCTGGCTTCGCGGTAGGCACTCGCCACCCGCAATCCTCCTCCGCCATCGGTCGAGGGCACCGGGTCGGGAGAAGTTACGACTTCCGAGCTTTCATCCAGCTCTTCCACCAACTCATCGTCCTCCTCATTGATCCACTTCCAGGCAAAGCCAGCAGCCAGTAAAATCAACAAACCCGCGAAGGCCAGCGCTGCCTTCTCGCCGAGACTCGAGCCACTTCTCTTCCGCCGATCCTCCCCTTTGGGGGCCGGCGGTTCGGAACCGAGCTGCGACTGAGCCCCACGCAAGGCCGCAATCAATTCTTCATAGGAATCGAATCGATCCGCCGCGCTGTAGGCCATGCAGCGATCGATCACCGCGCAGGTCGCCGCGCTCAACCACGGCGCGACACTCGCCAAAGGCGGGATGTTCTGCTTCGCCTTGCGCAGACGATTGGTGTCCATCGACTCCTCGCCGCAGGGCGGCTTGCCCGCGAGGGCATGATGAAAGGTCGCTCCAAAGGCATACACATCGGAGCGAAAATCCTCGGGGAGCCCCTCGATCGTCTCCGGCGGCACATAATACGGCGTTGCCCAAATTTCCTCAGCCTGCGCCATGCCACCCTGGGTCAGCAGCGCCAATCCGAAGTCCACGATCTTTGCCTTGCCGTGGCTATCCAACAGAATGTTCCCCGGCTTGATATCGCGGTGGATCAGACCCGCGGCGTGGGCCGCATTCAGCCCCTCCGCCACCTCAATCATCAGTGGCAGCGCCTCTTCCTCAGGGATCGATCCCTTTTCCTTGATGTGATGCTCGTAGTGCCCGCCCTGGACAAATTCCATGGCGATGAAAAACCGTCCAAAAGCCCGCCCTGTGGTGAACACGCGGACCACATGCGGGTGACCGATCGCCGCCGTGATCCGAGCCTCTTCCTCGAAGGCCGCAATGCGTTTCTCATCTGCCGAAAATTCCTCGCTGAGAATCTTCAGGACCACCTCACGATGCAAGGTGTTGTCCTGCGCCACGAACACCATGCTCATCCCACCAATCGCGTGCCGACGCAGCAATGTGTAGGGCCCGAACTCGCGCTTCACCCGCGTGTGCTTTCGGCAGCTCGGGCACTCCACATTCGTAAACGGCCCAACCCCCGAAACGTCCATCGGACTCCCGCAAGCGTGACAATAGGCGATCTCTGCTTTCCCGTCCGGCATTCGTGGGACCATAACGCACAATCCCCGCCAATACTTCAAACTTTTGTTAAATGAAGTGGCCGCCCTGGCCTCGGTAGGGCGACGCCCCCCGCCCTGCCCCCCCATCTAAAGTACTCGCCCGCCTGCCAAAAAAACGCTAATAACGTCACTCGGCTTGGCACGAATTGCGCTCACAAGCATCCGTGCTGCACCATCATGTTTCCTGCAGCTGCCCAAGCGATCAGCCGACCACCATCGACTCTGACCTGACGGCAAAATTCTTAATCACGAAGCATCCGCAATTTAACATTGAGTGCTATGACGCCTAAGATGCAAAAAAGTGGACCCAAGGGGTTTGCCCTGGTTGCCACCCTGATCATGATGATGCTCCTGACGCTCGTCGCGCTGGGACTACTGTCTCTCTCAAGCATCTCTCTGCGCACCGCGTCACGAGGGAGTGCCATGGCCGAGGCGCGGGAGAATGCACGCTTGGCCCTGACGCTTGCGATTGGCGAATTGCAGAAAACCCTCGGCCCCGACAAGGCGATCACCGCCACATCGGGCATCCTCTCAGAAAATCCAGCCAAGAACCATATCACCGGCGTCTGGGATTCGTGGGATTACGACATCTCGAGTTCGTCTTTGGACTACGACTCCGAAAAATCCAGCCGCTTCCGCAAGTGGTTGGTTTCCACCGCATCCCCCAACGACGCAGAAACCAAGGACTTTGGCAATGCGGCTTGGAACGAACCCACCGTCGAACTCGTCGGAGACCATTCTTACGGTGGCTCCAGCCAATCGCCGATCGTAGCCGGTTTGGTTCCAGTGTCTGACGGAACCTCGTCGGGAGCATTTGCCTGGCACGTATCCGACGAGTCCACCAAGGCACGCATCAATCTTTACCGCGATCCCGACCTGAACGATACGCTATCCAGAAAGCGGGCCTTGCTGGCAGGCCACCGTCCGGATGTTTCCGTGATCAAAGGGGTCGATGGTGGCAAGCTGGATTTCCTGCCCAATGATTTGACCGCTGCCGACTACCTGGACTCGGAAGCCACGACCAGCAAGGTGATCAGCCTCAATCAGGTCGGACTTCTCCCGGGAAATGGCAACTCCCCGGAAAAGATCAAGGCATACCGGGACGATGTGACGCCTTACTCTCTCGGCCTCCTCACGGACGCCCGAAACGGGGGGCTCAAACAGGACCTGTCATCGATTTTTGAAATGAGCAACTCGGCGACCTCCACGTCGCTACCATCCGAGTTCGCAGACAGGAAACTGTACGACTCGACCCACGGCGTCTCCGGAGTTTCGGATCCCTACTGGGATGCCCTAGCGAGTTACTACAATATCTTTCGTGGGGTCACCCAGCCGGACACCGATCCGTCCTTCGCCGCGCAACTGCCCCAGGCCGTTTCCCTCACCGACCTCGGTCCCCAAAAAACCTTCACCCCCGGTCCCGTCATTCAGAAGGTCGAAATGCTCTTCACGTATGTGACCCGGGATTCACACGCCAGCTGGACCCGCGATCTGGCGGCGGTCAATCCACGCCTGGCCTACATGGGGCACCTGGTATTCTCTCCATTGGTCACGCTTCACAACCCTTACAACATCAGCATTTCGTTCGATAAGCTGGACATATCAATGGCCAATCTACCGGTCGCCTTCAGATTCAGCGTGAATGACTCCCCTCAGAACAAGGAGCTCGTTTCCATGAACGACTTGTTTTTCCAAAGCCAGTTCCGGAAAGAAGTCGTTTTCAATATCCAAATCGCAAATTGGGAATCACCTGGAAGCGGATCGACGTCCGAACCGATCACACTGAAACCAGGGCAGACCCTGGTATGTTCACCATATCTTGATCCGGACGCCACCTTCAACAACCGCTCGGGCTTCTTCAATTATACGAACAACCTGACGTCGACCATCAAGTCGAAGCCCGGATACTCCGGTCGAAGCATGGGTTATGATGTGGACTGGCTGACTCCGATCCACAATGGCCTGAGCGCTGCCACTCAAAATGACGGGAAGCTTGGAGTGCTGGGACTGAGGGACACCGATTCGGTTAAAATCGAATACGCAATCAGGCAGCCCAGCATCGGGGTTAAGGACTCGTTCCAGGTGTCCGCCAAAGTGACGACAGAAGGCACCTCGAAGAGCTATGGCGGTCTGGTATTCACCTACAACGACGACGCCAACCTCGAGAAGCTTTATCCGGAAATCTTCAGCTACCCTGAGGATGGATCTTTCGAGGCGATGTCCGCGTATGTCCCGAACACCGAGGCGCTTTCCAATCATGCGAAAGCCCTCACCTTCGGGGTATTTTCAGCCTATGCCCGCACAACCAGCGGCGGAGTATATGACAATGGGACGCGTACGCCTACCAAAGGTGCCCTGAACTTCCAACGTGATGGACGCCTTGCCGGAATGCCCTATCTCTTTCACAATCCCGCACAAAAGGTCGTCAACATCGACCTGGGAAATGTCGCGCCTGCCGCACAATCTCACGAACTGAATTTCCAGGGCTTCACTTCCAATGGTCAGGCGGAAGACTACTTCAACCTGGACGTCACCAATCGCACCGCAGCCATCACCGGCAATTCAACTCAACGGGGCATTAAGTCGGGAAGCTACTTCGAACTTCCCACCGGGCCCATGCAGACCATCGCGGACTTCCGTCGATCGAATGCGCTCACATCATCCTATCTGCCGAATTACGTCCAGCCGGTTTCAAATTCTCGCATTTCCCCGCTGATGTCCACGGACAAGGTGACGATGAGCGACCCCACGATCGCCTCCTACGAGCTCCTCGATCACTCGACACTCTCGAACCATGCCTTGTATGATCGATTCTATTTCTCGACCTTCGCAAGCGATGGAGACCGGGATCCTGGTGAGGCTTTCGATGGCTTCATGAGCGGAGAGTCACGACTGCTTTCCCAGGCCTTCCAGCCCTATCTACCTCCCGGCGAAACGAGTGCCAGCGCCTCGGAGAAACTCTTCAAACAGGGGGTGCCGATGAACCATACCTATCAGGAGGCCGCAGGTTACCAAATGGTTCGAGGCGCCTTTAACGTAAATTCCACCAGCATTCGAGCCTGGAAGGCCAAGCTGGCCTCGATGAACCACTCTGAAATCGCCACCCTCTGGGCCAAGAATGGCGGACTTGAGATCGTGACCGCTGAAAACACTCCGATTCTCCCCATGTCTCTGACAAATGGCGGCGTTGCCGGGTCGGCCATCGTCGATGCGGCAAAGATCGACAACACCAGGACCAATGACTGGAACGGCCATCAGGAACTCACTGATGAAGAGTTGGAATTGCTGGCAACCAGAATTGTGGACGAGGTCAGAAAGCGCGGACCCTTCCTGTCCATGTCAGAATTCGTCAACCGCCGGATCGGACCCGACTCCGAACTCACCCGAATGGGCGCGCTGGAGGCCGCCATCACCCACTCCAGGATCAATGAGAAGATGTACACGGAACAGGTTCCGATTGCGGAGACCGACCTGTCCCTCAAGTCGATCTATCCATTCAATACCCCCCTGGCTTCGGTGGGAAACCCTGCCAGTGGGGCACCCGGATGGGTTTCTCAAGGCGACATCATGCGACTTCTGGAACCTGCCGCTACCGTGCGGTCCGACACCTTTGTTATTCGGACCTACGGAGAATCAAGAGACAGCGCAGGCAAGGTGAAGGCAAAAGCATACGCTGAAGCACTGGTCCAACGCATGCCTGACTATGTCGACTCAGGCGACTCCCCTTTCGTCAATCCTTACGCGGACACGGACGCTAAAGAAGTCAACAAGACCTTCGGACGCCGCATGAATATCATTTCCTTCCGTTGGCTGACCTCGAACGAGATTTGATTCATATGACATTACGATCCCTGCTTACGATACTGGTTTGCCTTGTTTGTTCCACCGAAAGCTGGGGCGAAGAGGTCCGGATCAGTATCCGCGCTGTTTTCCATAACCCCTCGCGTCCCGTCGGGCATATTTTCGTATCCGATCAGACCGATGGTCGAGTGAAGCTCAATATGGTTACTGGCGGACTGTCAAAGTCCACCAAGACCAAATCGATTGACGGGAAGCTCTACTTCTTCAGCAACGACATCGTCGACCCGGAAGATCCCCTGGCGGGTCGGGTGGCAACTCTCCGCGTGCCTGACAACCTGAAGAGCGCCATCGTAATTCTCGTACCCGCACCGCCAAAGTCAAAGTCTCCACTTCAGGCGATTTTGATCCCCGATTCTTCCAAAGAGTTTTCAAAGGGCGAATCGCGAGTGCTCAGCCTGATCCCTGTGGAGGCAGGGGTGGAAGCTGGAGAGCATAAGGTTCGACTCCTTCCCGGCAAGGTGAGCAGGATTCCAGCGGTGGAAAAGCTCGACGACTACAA
Source organism: Haloferula chungangensis (assembly GCF_042664875.1). Taxonomy (NCBI): domain Bacteria; kingdom Pseudomonadati; phylum Verrucomicrobiota; class Verrucomicrobiia; order Verrucomicrobiales; family Verrucomicrobiaceae; genus Haloferula; species Haloferula chungangensis. The sequence goes on from NZ_JBHTBS010000003.1 coordinate 431,832, forward strand.
CATGGCGCAGACGAACTTTTACTACAAGCTTGAGGATTCGTGGGTCACCTTCACCGAACGGCGCTTGCAGTTCCTCGATGACTACCGCCGGATCTTCATCATATCCCCGACAGCTGGAGGAACGCAGCCCATGATCACGACGATCATCGACACGGCCACTGAGGCGAGTTGAAGGAGCCAAAAGGGCATCCTCTCCCACAACCTGGCGTGACGACGATACCGCATCGTCAGCTTCACCGAGTCGCGGTCCCACCAGAAGCTTCGGTGATGATGGAATCGACAAGAATGATGGCAAGCCTGTCACATTTCTGAAGCCTCCGAAGCCCTCCCACTGCTGGCCCGGTTTCTCAGGCGCCATCAGCGCGCCCTGCATTGACACAGCATCCCCCGCCCGCGAACCTTCTCCCCGATGGAGATTCTCGTGGAAAGTAACGCCGGCACGTGGCTCGGGGCAGAACTAGCGCCCGACCCGATGTGGCGCACTTCTCCCAGGCTTTTGAAAGCAACTCCAAACTTACGAAGAGTAAATTGGCACTACTGATGATCTCCCACGTATGGATTAAGGGAGCTGCCTTTTGCCTCCTTCTGATCGGTTCATTCCTACTCGGAATGCGTTATCAGTCCCATATCACTGAGGACAACCTCGGATCGAATTCTAAAGAAGTTACCCGGAAGTCATCCTCAAACCCCGCCTCAAGAGCTTCCACGAAAGACGAAACCCGGGACTCCGGAAATGTTGATCAAGCGAGAAGCGATGGGAGTGGTCTGAGGTTTTCCGAAATGACAGAACAGGGGCAGCGGACCAACCTGTTGCAAAGACTAAGTAGTTTAAAGGCTGATCTTGCTGCGAGTGATCAACCCGATCGAATCATTACAGAGTTTCTCAGCGACCACGCCTCGATGAACGGGCTACAGAAAATGGCGATGGAGGGCATGCTGGAAAACAAGCTCGCCGAAATCGACCCAGACGATCCCGATCCGTTCCATTGGCTCGCGACGATTTACTCCAGCATCCAGCCAGGCTTAGGAGCTGGCACTCCATACGGAGAAACTCATGAGGAGCTATTTCTAGGTGTTCTGTATTCTAGGGCGAAGCAGCAAGGGATCGATATGATCGCAGGAATCGAAAAAATCCCGGATACTGAAAGCGGGACGATGTTCAAGATGAAGTTCATCCCTGAGATGATTGTCCTTGGTCAGGATTCCTATGCAGAGCTGGTCGACGGGATGCCTCTGGAAACAAGAACGGAGATCCAACAAGGAGTCATGGAAACTTCCGCAAGACACCAAATTTATCGCGAGGAGGCGCTTGGTCTTTATCTGTCCGAGGAAGGGAGGAGCGGAAATCATGAGAAGCTCGTTTCCAAGTGGTTTCAGGATCCCGCCTGGTTTTGGGACCGATCCAACGAGATCGCCGAACGAATTGCGGAATCACCTCAGGGCCCCCGGCGAGACACAGTGCTTAAGGAGCTCATACCGATACTCAGCCATAGCGATCCAGAAGGCGCCTATGGATGGACCGAGCTGGTCGCCGATCCATTGCTGAGAAGCCAGCTGCAGGCAGATCTTCCCGAAGAGAAGCCCTGATGACCCGCGACAGCACTGTTCCTTTCCGCACCCCGCATTGACACGCCATCCCTCGCCCGCGAACCTCCGCCCCATATGGAAATTCTCGTGGAAAAGGACGCCGGCACCGGCCTCGCCCGCGAGCGTCTGGCCGAGACCTCTAACAGTTGGCATGAGGTTTCACCCGTCGTCGCCGTGGGCCCACTCTCCCGGCGCTTGCTCCGCACCCATCCGCTGCGCGCCGTCGACGCACTCCAACTCGCCGCCGCCCTCGCTCTCGGAGAGGTTGGTTTGAACGAATTCACGTCCGCCTGCTCCGATACCCGCCTCGCCACAGCAGTCGAGATCGAGGGCCCTCAAGTCCTTTGACCAACTCAGCGAAGCTCGATCATCTGCAGTTCTCGCCCGCTAAAATACCATCTCCGAACATGAATCCTAAATTACTCTATCTGACGATCATTCTTTTAATCGGTGCGGTAGTAGCTCAAGCGATCTTAGCTCATCAAAAAGCCAAACAAACCGCTAAGGCAAATGCATTTTTAGCTCTGGGAATCAGCTACGATACCGGAGAATTCTATCTTGGCATTCTCGACAGAGCCAAGGATCGCGAGGAAGCGATGAAATGGTACCGAAAAGCTGCGGAAGCAGGAAACCCCACAGCAATGAACCGCGTGGCCCGAGAGCTTGAAAGATCGGCCGATATGGGCAAAAAAAGGAGGTATTGCGATGGTACAGCAAAGCGATGTCCATGGGAGATACCGATGCAATGCTGAACTTGGGCCTATTTTATTACGATGAGGAAGACGGTCGCGTCATGGAAGAATGGCTTCTCCAATCAGCGAATTCAGGCAATGTTACTGCGATGAACCAATTGGGGTTCACTTATCTATACGGAACGGGCGTTGAGCGCGACGGCAAGAAGACCCTGGAGTGGTTCCGAAAAGCCGCAGAAGCAGGTGATAGAGACGCAATGTATCGACTAGGTGAATGTTACGTCGGAGGTAATTGCGGACCCGCCAACCAGAGCGAAGGTGTTACCTGGTATCTCAAAGCTGCAGAAGCAGGTCACAAGGGCGCGGCAGGATCTCTTGTCTGGTTTTACGAAAATGGCAGAAGTGTCCCCAAAAGCCTCGAGGAAGCGAAGAAGTGGCGAGAGAGAGCCCGGCGAGAATCAAACTAAAGGGTCTCGGAAGACCCAGGCCAGCTCAGACAGCAAGACCCTGGATTGCCATTCTCCTCTCTTCAATCTGCGTCCATCCCGTCCATCTGCGGTTGAAATTTCTCCAATTCAGCTTCACTGACCGCCGCACCCCGCATTGACACGTCATCCCTCGCCCGCGAACCTCCGCCCCAGATGGAAATTCTCGTGGAAAAGGACGCCGGCACCCGGCTCGACGCCTGGCTGGCCTCTCGTCTCTCAGAGCTTTCCCGCTCGCGCATTCAGGAACTCATCCGCGAGCAGCACATCCGCAAAAACGACCAACCCGCGAAACCCCGCGACTCCGTCTCGCTCGGCGACCGCATCCAGGTCGAAGTCCCCGAGGCCGTCCCCGCCGACGCTCAGCCCGAGGACATCACTCTTCGCGTCCTTTACGAAGACGACTCACTGATCGTCATCGACAAGGACGAAGGCATGGTCGTCCACCCTGCCGCCGGAAACCCCGACGGCACCCTCGTCAACGCGCTGCTCCACCATTGCAAAGGCCAGCTCTCCGGCATCGGCGGCGTCGAACGCCCCGGCATCGTCCACCGTCTCGACAAGGACACCTCCGGCTGCCTGATCGTCGCAAAAACCGACACCACCCACCGCTCACTCGTCGAGCAATTTGCCGGACGCACCACCGACAAGCGCTACCTCGCCGTCGTCCAAGGCAGACCCTTGCAGGAAAGCGGCACCGTCTTCACCAACATCGGACGCCACCCGGTCAACCGCATGAAAATGGCGGTCCTCAATCCGCCCGGCGGCAAGCCATCGATCACCGACTACAAGGTTCTCGTCACGGATCCCTCCAACAACACCTCGCTCATCCTCTGCCACCTGCACACCGGGCGCACCCACCAGATCCGCGTCCACATGCATCACCTCGGCTGCCCGATCATTGGCGACCCGATCTACGCCAAGCCCGCGCGACAATCCGCCTCCACCGGCCGCATGATGCTCCACGCCTGGCGACTTCAGGTCGACCACCCCGAGATCCGAAAAAGGCTCGCCTTCGAAGCTCCCATCCCGCCTGAATACACCCCCTGGCTCCAACTGTTAGAAACACCCATCTCATGAACCTCGTCTTCCTCGACGCCTCGACCCTCGACCGCCGCGACATCGATTTCAGCCAGCTTGAAAAGGAAGGCACCCTCACTTTGCATCCCACCACCGCCCCTGCAGAAACCTGCAGCCGGGTTGCCGATGCCGAAGTCATCATCTCGAACAAAGTTCCCGTCACCGCCGAAGTCCTCGACGCCGCTCCACGCCTACGGCTCGTCGTTTCCGCTGCCACCGGCGTTAACCAGATCGACCTCGATGCCTGCCGTGACCGCAAGATCGGCGTCGCCAACGTCGCCGGCTACTCGACCGAGAGCGTCGCCCAGCACACCTTCTCCCTGATCCTCGAACTCGCCACCCGGACCATAACCTACTCATCCAAGGTCCGCCAGGACTGGCCCGCCTCCCCGATTTTCACCCGACTCGATCATCCCACCTTCGAGCTCGCCGGCAAGACTCTCGGGATCGTCGGTCTCGGAACCATCGGCCGCGCCGTCGCCCGCATCGCCAGCGCATTCGGCATGAAAGTCATCGCCTACGCTCGTGAAGGATCATCAGCTGATGAATCGATTCCCCGCATCCGCGAAGGCGACTTCTTCTCCCAAGCCGACATCGTTTCCCTCCACTGCCCGCTCACTCCGGAAACCCAGCATTTCATGAACGCCGCCCGCATTTCCGCGATGAAACCCGGCGCGCTCCTCATCAACACCAGCCGCGGACCGCTCATCGAAGATGCTGCGCTATCCGACGCCCTCCGCAGCGGCCAGCTCGGTGGTGCCGGACTCGACGTCCTCGCCGTCGAACCCCCACCCGCCGATCACCCGCTGTTAGAGGAAGGCATTCCCAACCTCCTCATCACCCCCCACACTGCCTGGAGCACCCGCGAAGCCCGCAGCCGTCTGCTCGAGGGCATCATCGCCAACATCCGCTCCTACAAAGCCGGAGAAAACCTCAACCGAATCGTCTAACAATTCCCTCTTGGTAGCACGGAAGAGAATCGGACCTGGATGGATAGGATGGATCAGATGAATGAAAGGCTTCTGACACGAACGTTGGGTAGAAAACTTTGACTCCAATATCCTACCCATCCCATCCATCCCATCCATCCTGGTCCAAAATTTTCAAAGCACCTGCCTTTCCCCCTCAAAGAATATCCGCGTCCATCGCGTTCATCTGCGGTTAAAATCTCAACTCCCACCCACCCCATGAACCTCGACGAAGACTCATCCGCCGACTCCTTTTTCAGCGACCTCATCGCCGCCGTGGAGCAGCAACTCAACTCCCCCGCCACGCCCTACGTGAAACAAACCTACGAGCGCCTGATCAAGGCCGGCGTTTCTGAAGACGAAGCGAAAGAAATGATCGCCGAATGCCTCGCAGAAGAAAGCGACGCGATGTTCCGTGGAAAGCGTGAGTTCGACGAGAAGTCCTATCGGTTGCTACTCGGCAGCATCAATCCCGAAGGTTGATGCTCTTTTTCCGTTCGCACGACCTCGACCTTGATCGGTTTGCGATGGACCCAGACGCTCTGCACCAGCCCGAGCAGGAACATGCACATCACCACAAAGGTGCCTGAGTAGCTGATCAGCGGCAGCGGAATACCAGTGATCGGCATCAGCTTGATGCACATCCCGATGTTCTCGAAAATGTGCGCGAAAAACAGCGCGACGACTCCCCCGACGATCATCCGCCCCATCGGATCTCGCGCATAGGTCGCCACAAAAAGGCACAGCACCAGCAGCAGCGCGAAGCCGGTAATCAGGAGCATGCTTCCTCGGAAGCCCTGCTCTTCGGCAATTACCGGAAAAATGAAGTCGTTGTGCGCGGTGTTGAAGGGAATGAGTTTACGATCGTGAATCGATCCGCTTTCCGCATTCGCCATCCATCCCGTACCCCGCCAACCGGCATGGCCGACCGCGATCGAAATGTGATACGGCGCCCAGGCATCACCACTGATGTCGACTTCGCGATTTTGCAGCATGTCGAGGAACAGATCAATCCGCGCCGCACCACGCTCGGAAGCGATTGGTAGGACGACAAAGTACATCAACGGCAAGGCCGCCAGCGCGCCCAGGCTCATGAAAGTCAGATAGCGGAATGGCACGCCGCTCACGATCAGCGCCACCGCCGCGACCGGGATCCAGACCAGCGCGGAACCCATGTCGCCCATTTTCACCACCAGTAAAAACGGCACGCCTGTAATGATCCCGACCAAACCGACCTTGACGATCGGTTCCTTCAGCAGCCAACCGACTTTCGGAATCAGGCTTCCCAATCTCGGCAAATCCTGAAGAAGCCACGCCAGCATCAGCACCCCCGAAGCAATCGCCAGCTGCGCCGGCTGGAAGCTCAATCCTCCGGCCAGCTCGATCTGGTGAACGTCGGCATCCGAATTCATGATCTTGGCGCAAAGGGCCAGCCCGATCACATACATCGGCAGTCCCAGCCAGCGGAACCAGCGATAATCCAGCAGTGAGGTCACGAGATAGACCGCCGAGCCGATCATGATCCACATCTTCTGCTTGTTCGCAAAAGCCTCGCCACCTTCCGACAAATGCCGGGCCGCGCTCTCGATCGAAAACACACCGAAAATCAGCAACCCGTACATCGTCAGCACGAGCGCCCAGTTCATTCCCAGCAGTTTTCTCAGTAGCGGTGTCATCCGGCCCGCCGACCATAGTCCCCGACCGCCTGCTGACAAGCCGTCTGAATGAGTCTTGCCCAGAACCCATTGCTCGCCATGCTTTCCATCATGAAAAAGTTCCTCCCGCCGCTTGCCGTTCTCATTCTCGCAGGGCTCTTCCTCGGCTGGTGGTTCCAACCGGAGAATGTCCTCAAACGGCGCATCGCCAGCCTCTTTGACACCGCCGAGGTCCCCATCACCATGAGCGAGCTATCGCGAAGCAGCCGCGGGCCGAACGTCGCCGAGTACCTTTCGGAAAGAATCGACGTCGGTGCTCCAGACCAGGTCGATAGCCGACTTCGCGACTCCTATCACCACGACGACCTCGCTGGCATCTACTCCGCCGTCGCCCGACGCTGCAGCCAGATCTCCATCGAGGCACCCACATTCGAAAGCATTGAAATCGACGGCAACACCGCCCGTGTCCGCTTGAGGGTCGACATCATCGTCGAATTTTCCGACCGCCGCCCGGTCGACGGCATCCAAGTCATGGACATGACCTGGGAGAAGCCCGAGAACCACTGGCAGCTTTCCAGTATCAGCTGGACCGAGACGGGTCGCTGAAGCCAAGGCGGGTCGGTGCGGTGATTCCCTACCCGAGAGTTGGAGAGAGTCTCCCAGCGCCCGAGCTCGCCCAATGCTTGCAAGAACGGCTAGGGTCGGGAACCCTTTCTCATGCGGCAATGGTTGCTTGGACTCGGGCTTATCGCTGGAAGCTGGCTGGTTCTTTTCGTCCCAGCTTTGACCGAACTCCTTCCTTTCTGGCCGGTTGTCGTTGCTCTCGCGACCATTCTCCTCACTCGAAATGCCGCAGCCGGACTCGGTGCGGGCGTGATCGCCGGGTGCCTGGTCCTAGCTGGCGGGTCGCCCGTGGAAGCCGTTCGCATCGCCATTGCCGAGCATCTTTTCCCTGCTCTCGACGGCACTTGGCACGTTAGCGCGTTGATATTCACCCTGCTGTTAGGGGCTTTTGCCGGCACTCTGGAGACCTCCGGCGGATTTACCGCGCTCCTCAAGACGATGCTCGCGGGCAGCAGAAAGCCCGAACGTCGGGTGTTAGGTTCCGTCTATGGGCTCGGTTTGCTCTGTTTTTTCGACGGACTCGCCAACAGCATGCTCATGGGTCGCATCTCCCGCTCCGCCGTGGATCGCATCGGAGTGTCACGCGAGAAGCTTGCCTGGGTGGTCGATTCAACAAGTTCACCGGTCGCCTGCATCGCCTTCATTTCCACCTGGATCGCCTTTCAGCTCACTCTCATCGGTGACAATCTCCCCGGCGGCGAGGCCTATGCCCTCTATTTGCAGTCCATCCCGGCCAACCCCTACTGTCTGCTCACGCTTTTTCTCGTGCCGCTCGCCATTTTCCGGAACTGGGAGCCCGGAGCCATGAAACGCTTCACGAGAAGCACCGAAAACAGCGACGACTCCACCGGAGCCACCACCGCCCCATGGCGTGTGCTGGTTCCCCTCGGCGGGCTCGGCGTTTCCATCATGATCTCCCTGCAAATCTGGTCGGGCGAGCCGATTGACCTGCTCTCCCTTGAAGCATGGCGAGTGGCCGCAAGCGGTAGCGGAACGCCATTCGCGCTCGTCGGCGGAGCCCTCGGAGGGCTACTCGTCGCGTGGACCTGCTACCCCCCTGATCGTCGTCGCGAGTTCGGCCCCGCGATGTTTCAGGGAGCCGCCGGACTGCTCCCCGCTGTCCTGATCCTGATTCTTGCCTGGTGTCTCGGCAGTGTTTTTCAGGAATCCGGTGCGGCCCAGCAGATCCAGCTTCTTCTCGGAGATCAGATTACGCCGCACTGGCTGCCACTCGCCGTCTTTGCTGTCACCTCTCTTACCGCTTTCGCCACCGGATCCTCATGGGGGACGATGGCCCTGCTCATGCCCCTCGCCCTCAATGTCCTAAGCAATTCGGAAGCTTCGGAAGCTTCGGAAACAGCGCTTTCCCTTGCCCCTGGAATCATCGGAGCCGTCTTCGGTGGGGCGGTGTTCGGCGATCACTGCAGCCCTTTTTCCGACACCACCGTGGTCAGCGCCCTCGCCTCGGGTTGCCGACCGATCGACCACGTCGTCAGCCAACTTCCCTACGCTCTCACCGCCGCCTCGGCGGCTTCCCTGGCCTACCTTCTCATGGCCATCGGTCTCCCTGCTGGCGTATCGACCCTCACGGCAGCGACGGCCCTAACGGTGTTTGTTGTCATCCATGGCAGGCGATCATCTTCTAGATGATCGCTCGACAGCCAGCCGCCACCGCGCCAAGCTGAACCCATCATTCCATGTGGATCTCGGACCGATACATCGGACGGCAAATTCTGTCCGGCACGCTCTTCGCCATCGTGTTGCTGAGTCTGTTGTTGGTTCTGGGGAATATCTTCCAGAAGATCCGCAGTCTGCTGGTCGAATTGCAGGCTCCCATCTCGATCCTGATCGAGTTTGCGATCAACGTGCTACCCGTCTCGCTGATCTTCACCGTTCCATGGGCCTTTCTCTCCGCGGTGCTGCTCGTCTTTGGAAGGCTCTCATCAGACAACGAGCTCAACGCTTTCCGCGTCGCGGGCATGAGTCTGGTTAGAATTGCGGCTCCGGTCTTTTTTCTTGGCCTCTTATTTTCCATCCTCTGCGTCTGGCTGAACGTCAGTGTCGCCCCACGAGCGAAAGGGAAGGTGAACAACATCCCGGTTCACGTCGCGCGCTCGATGATCAAGGAGCCTCAAAAGCTCCTCATGGCGGGCGTTAATCAGACCTACCTCAAGGACGTGAAGGTCGATACCGATTTCACCGAAGGAGAAGGATTCAAGAACTTCCATGTCTTCCTCAACCAGAGCCCGGGGATGGGCGGCGCCTACATTCACGCCGATCGTGCGGAAGCCGTCGTCTACGAGGAAAAGCAACAGATCCATCTCCGGTTGACCAATGCCTACATCGAAGGGCAACGGGGGAAAAAGGATGGGGCAGCCGAAGCTCAGAGTGACGAAGAAGACGAATTCATCATGCTCTCCGACGACCTCGAGTGGATGGTCATCGACTACTCCGATGATGGACTCGAGAAACCGAAGCTCGGTGAAATGAGCAACGGGGAGATCAAGGAGTTCGTCAATAGCTGGCCGGAGCCTGCGGCAGATGCCCGCCCGGCGAAAGTCGAGGCCATGCGGCGAGCCAGGGCCCGCGCTCTAGCAGAACCGGCCCGCCGCTACGCAAGCTCCTTCGCGTGCCTCGCCTTCGCTTTCATCGGAGTGCCACTCGGCATCAAGGCAAGACGTCGGGATACTTCCACCGGCCTGGTGCTAAGCCTTGTCATTGGTGCCTGCTATTTCGTCGGTGGCAACATGATCAGTGACTCGGGGCTCGCTCCCTGGATGGCATGGATCCCGAATATCGCCTGCGTCTTACTCGGCATCATCCTTTTCCGCCGCGCGCGTTTCCGCTAATCTGAGCTCGATGAGCAAATTATTCTCCCCATCAAAAATTTTCCGGCCGATCCGGAAGTACTTCGAGGGAGATAGCATCGATCTATTCGCCGTCGTCGGGCCGATCAAGCGCTACACTCGCGAGAAGTTTCGCGCCGACATGGGAGCTGCGCCGAATGTCGCCTTGCTCTCCATCCCCCAGGGGATCGCCTACGCCGCCATCGCCGAACTTCCGATTGCCTTCGGCATCATCTGCTCTGCCATTGCGTCAATCGTGGCACCGGTATTTGCGGGCTCCCGCCACACCATCCTCGGCCCGACCAATGCAACGGCCTTCATGCTGTTCAGCTTCTTCGCGGCCCAGCCCGAACTCGCCGCACGCGAAACCGAGCTGATCCCGCTGCTTGTCATGCTCGTCGGGATCTTCTGCCTGATCGGCGCCGTTTTCAAGGTCGCCGACCTGCTTCAATACGTCTCGCGCTCCGTCCTCGTCGGCTACCTAACAGGAGCCGCGGTGCTCATCATCGCAAACCAGTTAAAACACATTTTCGGGATCTCCGCGGAAGTGGCGGTGTTTGAACCGAAAAACTTCGTGAGTCTGGTCGGAGCGCTGGCCCAAAGCATTACCGCTACCCAGTGGCAGTCCTTGCTGGTGGGTCTCGTGAGCCTCCTTCTCTATTTTTCGCTTCAGAAATTCCGTCCCAAGTGGCCGAATTTCTCAATCGCCCTTGTCGTCATTTCGGCAAGCTTTGGCTACCTGATTCACGCAGGCGGAGTGTTTGCCGACACCGCGACGTTCCGCACCTTCTCGCTCGCTGACCTTGCTCCAAGGATTCCGAATTTCGGAAGCGGTCATCTCTTCGAGGACGTCTCCTCATTGATGGCCGTCGCCTTCGCCATCGCTTTCCTTGCCTGCCTTGAGAACACCGTGATGGCCAAATCCATCGCCTCGCGGACCGGCGACCGAGCTGAGGTCAATCAGGACATGTTCGCCGTTGGAGCCGCCAACCTGGCCTCTGCCTTCACCGGAGGCATGCCCGCCTCCGGCTCGCTCACCCGCTCGGTCCTCAACTACACCTCTGGAGCCATCACCCGCTTCGCATCAATTTATTCCGGGCTCATGGTGCTCGTTGCAGCCCTGATCATTGCCTGGCTGCCCAATTTCGGCATCGCCCTCATCGACTACGTCCCGAAATCCGCGCTCGCTGCCTTAATCGTGGCCATTGCCATCGGCATCATCAATCCCGCCAACATCCGAATTTGCCTGCGCTCCACGCCCGACGACGCCGTCGTGCTTGTCACCACCTTCATTTCCACGTTGATCGCCCCCCTCCACGTTGCCATCTTCATCGGCGTCGCCCTCTCCATCACCCTCTTCCTCCGCCGTGCCAGTCGTCCTCACCTCGTGGAGTACGAATTCAGCGATGAAGGCGAGCTCCGTGAGTTGGGTGAAAAGCGCAAGCGTCCCAATCCTGCGATCTCGATCGTCCACGTCGAAGGCGACCTGTTCTTCGGAGCTGCTGAGCTGTTTCGCAACCAGCTTCAGCGAACGGCAGCGGACCCCTCGCTGCACATTCTGATTCTGCGTCTTAAGAACGCCCGCCACCTCGATGCCACTTCCGTGCTGGCGCTCGAAGAACTGATCAAATTCATGCGCTCCGACGGTCGTCATGTGCTCATCTCCGGCGCACCACGAGAGGTCTACAAGGTCCTCAAGAACTCCGGCGTGTTGGAAATCGTTCAGGAGGGGGCCGATCGATCGAAGGGTGAAAGCAACATTTTCCTCTACCGGGCCAGCAATCCAAACATCGCCACCCGCGATGCCCTGAAGCGCGCCCAGCAACTTCTCGGCGGAGAAAAGGCCGACATTCGGATCTTCTACGATCCCAACAAAAAGTAGGGTGACGAACGAGCCTGCGGACTCAGGGTTCGATGGTCTTCCAGAGCTCGCCTACCAGTCGCTCCTGCGCCTCTTCCATCACCTTGCGGTCCTCATCCTTCTCATCTTCGTGGCCAGCCAGATGGAGCAGTCCGTGGACGAGATAGCGTAGCAGCTCCCGTTGCTCTGGTTCGCCGTATTCGACCGCCTGGCGCCGTGCCACTTCCACGCCGATGACGATCTCGCCGTGCTCGAATGTGATGACGTCCGTTTCGCCTTCGATGCCCATGAACTGCGCGTGCACTCGCGAGCTCGTCTCATCATCCACCAGCGCGACTTCCACGCACTCCAACGATGCCAGAGGAGCTTCATGATGGGCCATATCGCCCGCCACAATCAGCCGGGCCGCTTCAGCTCCGGCTTCTTCAAGCATGGTCAAAATGCGCTCAGACAACTGAATTTTTGTCTGATGGTCGCCAACGATAAGTTCCGTTTTCATTATCGCTTCGCAGGTTTGAGCTCCGCCGTCGGCGTTGGCTCGGGAGCGGCTGGAGCCGTCGCTCCATTGTTCCTCTTCTCCGCCGCAGCCCGCTTCTCAAGATCCGATTTGCTGCGGCTCTTGTCGTCGTCCTTCGGATAATCGATCCGGCTGTGCAGCATGCTTCTCAAGGTCTTGCAGAACACATCCTTCACGCGGGAAAGGTCTCTAACCGTCAGCAAACACTCGTCGAGTTGCCCGTCATTGATCCGCGAGGCCACGATGTCATCGACCAGCGAACGAATTTTTGCCGGCGTCGGCTTCTTGATCGTTCGGGAAGCACTCTCAATCGCGTCTGCCAGACTGATGATGCCGCTCTCGCGACTCCTCGGTGTCGGACCCGGATAACGGAAGTTTTTCTCGTCGATCTTCGGCAGGTCCTCGGGATTCTCGAGCTTCTTCTCGATCTTCTCCATTTCCGCACGCTTCTGTTCCTGCGCACGGCGGTAGAAGAAGCTCACTAGCGAATCGCCGTGGTGCTCGCGGATCACATCGATGACCCGCGGATTGAGCTTATGCTTCAGCGCCAGATCCACCCCATCCTTGACGTGGGCTGTGATGATCAAGGCACTCATCGTCGGAGTCAGCGCGTCGTGAGGATTTTCGGCACCATCATTCTGGTTCTCGATGAAATACTCCGGCTTCTTGAGCTTCCCGATGTCGTGGTAATAGGCCCCGACCCGACACATCGCCGCATTCGCTCCGACAGCTTCCGCCGCCGCTTCCGAGAGCGATGCCACCACCAGGCTGTGATGGAAGGTGCCCGGTGCTTCGAGCTGCAAACGACGCAGCAAGCGGTGATTCAAATCGCTGAGCTCCAGCCAACTGATATCCGTCGTCAATTTGAACAAGCCCTCAAGCACCGGTAGCAATCCACTCACGAGGAGCGCGATGACGATCCCCATTCCAAGGGCTGTCGCCGATGCCATCCCGACCATTTTCCACTCATCCAATGCATCGGCTTGCATGACCGAGCCAAGATCGATCGCACCGAAAATCACTGAAAGCACCAGGGCCATCAATCCGGCATAAAAGCCCGCCCGCAAGAGCTGCACCCGACGACGCGTCTGATGGAGCGCCTGGACCGCGACCAGTCCACAGAGCAAACTGACCGCCTGGTACATCCCCATTTCATTATCCGGCATGAGCAGCACACCAAGCAAGGAGACGTAAATCGTGGAAAAGATTCCAAGCGCCCGTCCGAGCAAGACGGTATGAACCATCGGTGCCAGAACAAAGGGGATCAGAAGGAAGCCCAACTCCACCGGCATGCGAATTAGCTCAGAAAAGAGCTCGATGCCCCGCATCAAGGCGAGATGAACCAGCACCCCTCCGAGAATCAAAATCACCCGCCCATTTCTCCGCGCTGCCAGCTCGAGATTGAGCTCCAGCACAGCCGCCCCACTCATCGCGATAAAGAATGCATAGAGCGCAAAATTCAGGCGCTTGGTCTCGATCGTGAACTCCTCAAGCCCCTCGGCCTGCGCGACGCCACGCATGACCAGCACGGCAGCTGCCGCACAGAAGCAAAGGTAGAGGGCATAACGCACCCACGGTGAGCGGTCCAAAGAACTCGCGACGCTGTCGTCGGCTTGGACACGGCGTTTTTTTCCTGACGACATCCCCTTCCGGGCTAGTCGCCAGCGTTTGAAAGCATCGAAAAATCCCACAGGCTGAAGGGTGTTTCTAAGGCGGAGTCCGGAGACTATGAAGGGGCGTGATCGTCACGCCCCCTCAACGCGGCCTTGCTACCCAATCACTCCGACCTTGGCAATCGGCAAATCATTCATGCGCGTCAATTTGACACACCTCAGGCTAACATGTGCGCTCTCGAGCCGGATCCCTTCGACAAGCAGCGACATCACTGGCGATGAGGCCACCCGGCGGCGTCAGCACCCGACGCGACTTCTTCAGGAGGTCGCCAAATCGAGCGGAGCAGGAATGGCCACCACGGTCATGCCGGCCTTTTGAGCGGCCATGATTCCGGCGGGAGCATCTTCTAACACCAGGCACTTCTCGGGAGCGACGCCCAGCAATTTGGCGGCGTGGAGAAAGATGTCCGGTGCTGGCTTTCCATGGGCCACGTCCTCTGCGGTCACCACTTCATCGAACAGATCGGACACACCCACCGCTTGAAGTGTTTTCTCGATCACCATGCGAGTTCCGCCGGTTGCGATCGCCATCGGAAGCTTCCCGCGAAGCTTCCGAGCGTATTCGACGACTTCTTCGATCAGCTCAATGCCCCCGAGGTGCTGAAGGTAAGCTTCGCGCTTCTTCATCGCCACGGCATCGGGATCCAGCTTCAGACCGTAGTCTGAATTCAGATCCACGACGATGTCTTTGGTTGGACGACCACCCATCGCGTAGAACACGTCTTCCTGAAAGACGTTCGCCGCTCCGTAATAGGACAGGGCCTCACACCAGGCTTCAAAGTGAGCCGGCATGGAATTCACCAAAGTTCCGTCGCAGTCAAAAATCACGGCTTCGATGCCGTCCAAAGGAAGTTCAAGGGGTCCGACTGTTGCCATTTCGCGGCGGAAGTATCAGCACGCACGAGGAAAACAAGGACACATCTTGAGGTTTTTTTGTCACCTTCATCCTCAGATGACAGAACTCACTCATGGATAGACTCCTGCACTGACGACCGTCTTGCCCTCCCCGCCAAATGAAGCGACCCCATCGATCACCACTCCATCTTCAAAGATAACTTCACCTAACACCTCCAACTTATCGCATTTCGCGAGGGAAGGCACTCCAAGGTCATCGAGCGCATCGACAAATTTATAGCGTTCATCGAGCGCCACCACCGGCGGCTGCCCCTTTCTCGAAGCAATCAGCGAGACCCTGCCGTCGTCGCCCACCTCGTAGGCATCCGACCTGAGCGCAAACAAGTCACCACTTGTCTTCACCGGAGCGAAGCGTGCTCGCGACACCTCGATCGCCTGAGCTCCCTCGAAGCACTCGATGGCAGCCCCCATTGCGGTCTCGAGCTGAGTCACGGGGGTCGATTCCTTATCCCGCGGATCCACCGTTTTCCGGTTGCGGATCATCGGCAGCGGCAAGACACCGCCACCTTCTTCGAGGCGCTTCTTCAGCACGTCGAGACGCAGCCAGATCGAGTTGGTGTTGAAATACTGGTGTCGATCGATGTCCTGAAAGGCTTCCAGATCTCCCTCAGGACACTGGGCCACTTCGCGAAGCAGCAACTGACCGTCGGATTTCCTCAAAGCGAGATGCCCGCCTTTCCGATCCGCCGGCGTCCGGCGGGTCACCTCCATCAGGAAGGGCGCTTCTGATTCCGCGAACCATGACAGGAGCTCGGGAGAAAGCACCGCACCCAGATTGTCCGAGTTGGAAACAAATGCATACTTCACCCCCTCAGCCAGCAAGCGGTCCAGCCAGCCACTTCCGATCAACGCCGGGTAAAGATCGCCGTGACCCGGAGGACACCACTCATGCTCAGGGTGAGACGGGCACTCGGCCGGAGCCAGGGTGGCGGCATCGATCTTCGGCACCTGATTTTGCATCAACTCCACTTCGGAAGCTTCCCGCAAACCTTCTGGCGCGCTCTTTGCCAGATGCCCCAGCGTATCATCACTGGAACTGAAGCTATTCATCAACAAGAGCCTGACCGGCGCCCCCGTCGACTCCCGCAACGAGCTGATCTGACGAACGATCAAATCCAGGAAATTCACGCCCGGTCGAACTTCCAACAAGCTCTTCACCTTCTCCAAGCCCATGCTCGTTCCAAGCCCCCCGTTCAGCTTGATCACCACGGTCTTCGCCAGCAGTTCCGGATCAAAGTCCGCCCCCTTGTCCTCATAAACAGGCAGATCCTTTGCCGGATCGATCTCCTCTTCGGGAATCAGCCCGCTTTCATTGCGACAGAGTGCCTCGTAGTTCCGACGAAATGCCTGAATTGCGGCGTCCATGACACCAGCTTCCGACATCTTCTCTTCAAATGGGGTAAAGTTTCCTTGGCTCATCGATTGCTTGAATTGGACTGTGAGAAGCTGTATCCACAGCCATCCCAAGGTCACGCGCAATCGTTAATCAATCAGGATCAAGGGCTAGCGATAAAAAAGACTGTCATTTGGCACGATTTTTGCTAAATAAACTCGCTTTTTTTTCAGAAGGGACCACTTTCGCGGCGAACTCCGCGACGCCATGGCAGACGCATCCCTCCATCAATCGCTGTCCCAACAGCAATCCCTCGCCCCTCAGATGCGGCGAAGCTTGGAAATCCTCCAAGCCAATTCGATGGAACTCACGCAAATGGTGAGAACCGCCCTCGAGACCAATCCGGTCCTGGAGGACATTACGGAAGTCATCTCGCTCGACGAATTGGGTCCTGACCCCAATGAGGCGGACTCGCTCGAATCCCTCAATGAGACCGACGATGATTGGCGCGAGTTGCAAATTCTCGAACGCCGCTCTCAAAACTGGAGCGCCGACGATGAAGAGCGCCGCGAGCACCTGTACAACTCAATCGTCGCCCCCGAGACCCTCCAGCAGCACCTCGCCAATCAGCTCGAACTCTCGCTGATCGACCCCTCAGTGCGGGTCGCCGCCAACGCCCTGTTAGGAAACCTCGACAGCCGTGGGTTCTTCGACATGGAGCCGCGCGAACTTGCGACACGACTCGAAATCAAGAAGGCCGACATGGATGCCGCCTTCGAGCTGATCCGATCTTTTGATCCCCCAGGCATCGGCGCCATCGACATCACCGACTCCCTTCTTCTCCAGCTCGAACACGCGGGAGAAAAGGACAGCCTCGAATACAAGATCGTCAGGGACCACCTCGCCGACCTTGCCCGCAAGCGCTATCCTCAGATTGCCAAGGCACTCGGCACCAACGTCGACCGCATCTCGGAAGGTGCCGCCCGCATCGGACGCCTTACCCTCAATCCCGGCGGCGAGTACAACCCTACGGGCAATCCCTACATCCAGCCCGACGTTGTCATTGAAAAAACCGACGAAGGCTGGACTGCCCGCCTCACCAACGAGTACCTGCCGAAGCTCAAGATCAGCGACTTTTACAAGGATATGCTGGGCACCACGGCCAATGACAAGAAGGCCAGGAACTTCCTTCAGGACAACATCCGTGAAGGTCGAACCCTGATTCGCTCGCTTTCACTTCGTCAGGAAACGATCTTCGCCATCGCCCAGAAGCTCATCGAACACCAACCCGCCTTCTTCGAAAAAGGCCCGCGGTTTCTCCGGCCACTGACGATGAATGACATCGCCGATCAGCTCAATCTGCACGCCACCACCATTTCGCGTGCGGTCGCCGGAAAATACGTCTTCACGCCCCACGGCCTGATGGAGATGCGCGCCTTCTTCGCCGCGGGTTACGAAACCGCCGACGGCACTCAGGTCTCGAACGCCGGTGTCCGCGAAGCCATGCAGGATCTGATTTCCAAAGAGGATCCGTCGAAACCGCTTTCCGACGACGCCATCGCCAAGGCCCTCAAAGCCCAAGGAATCCCCGTCGCCCGCCGCACCGTCGCCAAGTACCGAGAACAACTCGACATTCTCCCCTCCCACCTCCGCCGCAGCTTTTCTTAAAGACTCGACGACTCTTGCCATTCGCCCGTTCCCGTCGATCATCGGCGCGCCAGCATGACACCCGACTTCATCAAGCAAGCTCTCCGCACGGTCAAATACCCCGGATTCTCCCGCGACATCATCTCCTTCGGACTCGTTAAGAATGTCCGCTGCGAGCCCGGCGTGACCCAGGTCGACATTGAAATCCAAACCAAGGACCCCAAAGTCCCCGAGCAGATCTTCAAAGACTGCCACGCCGCTCTCGACGCGCTCCCCGATGTCGGCGAAGTCAAAATCAACATCGAAATCAAGGACGCTCCCACCGGTGCCGCTGAGGCCAATACCGGCAAGTCGTCCATTCCCGGCGTGAAAAAGATCATCGCCGTCGCCTCGGGAAAGGGTGGCGTCGGCAAATCCACCGTCGCCTCGAACCTCGCCATCGCCCTCGCTGCCACCGGCGCCAAGGTCGGACTATGCGACTGCGACCTTTACGGTCCCTCCGTTGCCATGATGTTTGGCAGCAGCGAAAGACCGTCCGCCAACGAACGTGAGGAAATCATTCCCATCGAAGCCCACGGCATCAAACTCATGTCGATGGGCTTCCTGTTAGAAGACCGCTCCCCCGTCATCGTCCGCGGCCCGATGGCCACCCGCTACACCCAGCAATTCCTCCGCCAGGTCGAATGGGGCGAACTCGACTACCTCATCCTCGACCTCCCGCCCGGCACTGGCGACATCCAGCTCACCATCGTTCAAACGGTCGCCGTCGATGGCGTCGTCATCGTCACCACTCCCCAGGAAGTCGCCCTCACAGACGCCCGCAAAGCCGTCTCGATGTTTGCCAAGGTCAACGTGCCGATCATCGGCCTCATTGAGAACATGGCCTGGTTCGAATGCGATCATGGCACCCGCTATCCGCTCTTTGGAGACGGAGGTGGCATCCGCGAAGCCGCGCGACTCAAGGTCCCCGTCCTCGCCCAGATCCCCATCGAAGTCCCCGTCCGAGAAGGCGGCGACGGCGGCACGCCAATTGCTCTTACTCCCCGCGACCAGAGCAAGGCCTCTCTCGCATTTCACCAGGCCGCACAGTCCGTCATCGCGGCCGTTTCCACCTGAAACCGGCCTCCTACTCCAACTCCTCCCTTCTCGCGAAAACCTCCACTCTCCCATCGCCATGCCTCGCAAGACCAAGCTCATTGTCACCCTCGGTCCCGCCACCGAGTCCGAAGAATCCATCGGCAAACTTCTTGATGGAGGTGCCAATGTCTTCCGTCTGAACATGAGTCATGCGCCCCATGACGTCGCCAAGCTCGCCGCGAAACGCGTCCGCAAGCTTTCCGCTGACCGTGGCATCCATGCCGCCGTGCTCTTCGACCTCACCGGTCCATCGATCCGCACCGGCGATGTCGACAAGCCTCATGAGCTCAAGATTGGTGACCTCGTCGAGTTCCGTAAAAGCACGGCCCAGCCCGGCACCGACATCTCCACGACCGTCAATTACGACGGCCTGATGGACGATGTTTCCGAAGGCAACACGCTGGTCGTCGACAACGGCACACTCCTCATGGAGATCCGATCGCGTCAGGACGACCGCATCGTCTGCGAAGTGAAGAACAACGGCATCCTCGGCTCCCGCCGTCACATCAATCTCCCCGGAACCCGACTGAATCTTCCCGCCCTAACAGAGAAAGACCACAAGGATCTCGCCCTCGCCGTGGAGTGCGATGCCGATTATGTCGCCGGTTCATTCGTCCGCGATGGTGCGCACGTCCGCGAGCTCCGCGATGCGATCGAGGCCCTTGAAGGCCACGCCCAAATCGTCGCGAAAATTGAAGATCAGGAGGCGATCAAGAACATCGACGCCATCATTCAGGCCTCAGATGCCATCATGATTGCCCGCGGCGACCTCGGCATCGAGGTCGAATACTGGGAACTCCCGATCCTTCAGCGCCGCCTGATCAAGCGCTGTCACGAACTCGGCAAGCGCGTGATCGTCGCCACGCAACTTCTGGAATCGATGATCCAGAACCCGACACCCACCCGTGCCGAGGTCACCGACGTCTCCAATGCCGCCTACGAAGAAGCGGACGCGCTCATGCTTTCCGGTGAGACCAGCATCGGCGCTCACCCGCACCGTTGCCTTGAGGCACTGGTGAAAATCAGCACACGGATCGAACGCTCCGGCGGTCTCGGCTACGGTCAGCACGTCATGCTGCGCGATGAGAGACAGAAGGCCGCCAAAGCCGCCATCACCTTGGTCGACTCGCTCCCGGATGGACGCCTGGTCGTGCTTACCCGTCGGGGCATCATGGCCAACCATACCGCCATGCTCCGCCCCCGCACTTCGCAGTTCTACGCCTTTGCTCCGAACGAGAGGGTCTGCCGCCAGCTGGCCTTGAGCCGTAGCATTGAAGCCTTCCACCTTCCTTTTGCCTCCACCATCAAGGAAACGATTCAACGAGCCGCAGAGTACCTCCGCGAACAAGGCCTCGTTCGCCCCGGAACTCCACTGGTCATTGTCTCCGACATCTTTTCTGATCAATTCACCGCGAATTCGATCCTGCTGCACCACGCGTGAGCCGCGGCTTTTTTTCTGATCCATTCAGGGAGTCCTAACAGGTCGCCCCCCATCCTCCGTGAGTTCACCCGCTCACCGCCGGAGCCTGATGCACCGTGATTTGAGTAAATGGAATTCCCCAGCTCTGCTCATTGCACACATCCACGCAGGTTTTCTGGATCAATCGACGCAGGAGATTCAGTCGCGACGCCATTTCGCCGGTGAAATCCGCCATGACCTGATAGTCGAGCGAAGAGGCGCCCGCACTTGAAAACTCCACCTTCACCGACTTCACGACCTCACGGTCCATCAGCTCATAAAGAGCCTCCTCGATACGCGATTGGAATAACTCCGGAACCTCCGTGGTAGCGATCTTCTGATGGCTGTAATCGATTCCAAATACCGTACTCACCCGGAAGCCCCGTGATAGATTTTCAGGAGAAAGTTCGAGGAATGCCGAAGTTTCGTAGGTTTTCCGACTGCCCCCCAGAATCAAGACCACGACCTGCTCTGGAGTTTGGTTGACGACTTTACCGTAGACCCCATCGCTGAGATTCACCCAATCATCGCAACGGGTTGGAAACCACGGCTCTTTCGGATCCGCCTCTCGGGAATGCAGCGGCATCACATCCCGGACCGGCAACCTCAGGTTACCTCCTGCAAGTTCGGGATTACTAAAGTCACAGTAGAAGTTCAATCGATCGACCTTCCAGGGAATCCCATCGTAGACCAGGCGCTCTCCCTGCCTGACAGATCCGATATTCAAGATCATCTTGATCTGCTCAACGTAAGGCGGGATCGCTCTTTTCGATGTCCATCCGATTCCCACCATGAAGATGATCGAAATTGCCAACAGCAGCCAGTCTCCGCGAAGATAGAACACCAGCACGGCGGCGAGGATCGCCAAAAGCACCGAAGCAGCTTCCACCATCAGATCAGCACCTCTGGCCGCCAGACCGTTCTTCTTCTTTCGATGCATCGGACTAACCCGGATGAGCTGGCGGTAGAGCCCCTTGACGCCGAAGAACACCAGCAAGGAGACGACCAGGGCAATCACCAGGTTCAGCCCCTTGCTCTTCCAGAAGCCCTTGATTCCACTGGAAATCGCATTCCAGGTGGTGGGGCTGTTCTTCTCGCGCTCTTCGATCTGCTGGGTGAGTACTTGAACCCGGCTCGCTGCCTCATCAGCCCGATCCTCCCAGATCTTCTGCGTTGAATTCAGCTCTTCTTCAATCGACGACTGAGTTGCTACCGCCTGCAGTTTCCCGATCCGCTCGAGCGCCGCGTCACTCATCTTTTTTCGCTCGCTCCAGAGCCTGAGATCATTCCTCAGGGCCTCCATCTCTCGAGGTCCTGACGTGAGCTCGCGAACGCCATTACTAATCGGCGCAATGATGTCCTCCAAATTTTCCTGCCAGGAGATGTTCTCTTTTGCCGTCGACTGATAACTGCTCTCCTCGATTCCTGAAGCGAGCGTTCGGAAGTTTCCACGCAGCTGAAGATAACGTTCCCGTTGTGCATCCAGTTCCTCGCCCAATTCGGCTTTTTCCTCCTCGGTACTTGCAGCCGCAAGCCGAGCCTTCGCCTCCGCCAAATCCTCTTCCGCAGCGACCAGGGCGGGAACCAGGATGCGCAAACGCTCGATCTCCTTTCCCCGCTCCGCCGCGACAGGTGCCGTTGGCATCGACTCGATCTGCGCAGATGCATGCGGAAGCAATACCCACCACAAGAGAGCCAGAACCAGAGAACGCTTCATTAGAACAATCCTAGCCACAATCCGTCAGGACTCAACCCCCCAGCTCACCCATCCACGCCCAGAGCTTCGGATCCAGCTCGTTTCGAGCCGCTTCAACGACTTCATCCGCCCGCTCCGGACGGTCGACTAGGGCAAACATCGTGGATCCGGATCCGCTCATCAATGCGCCCTCGACCCCCTCCCGCCCCAACAGCCACATCTTCATTTCCGCCAGAAAGAGATGCTTCTGGAAGACCGGACGCTCGAGATCATTGACCAGTTCACCCCATTCAAAATGCTGAGCCCCGTAACTCACGCCGGGCAACTCCTTTGAGTCCTTCCAGCCTTTGTAGGCATCCGGAGTCGACACACCAAAATCTGGCTTCAACAGCAGCACCGGAATCCTGGGCAAATCCGCAGCCTGCTCCACACGCTCACCCCGACCACCAACCCGAGCTACGGACGAGCCCAGAAAAAATGGGACGTCTGATCCAATTTCCGCCGCCATCCGGCACAAGCGATCGTGACCCAGACCCGTGCCATGGATGCGATCGAGGGCACTCAGGGTTGCAGCCGCATCACTGCTCCCTCCCCCAAGCCCCGCCCCATGCGGCACGACTTTTTCAAGGTGGATGGCAAGAGGCGTCGACATGCGGGTTTCGCGACGGAAAACCGACAGCGCCTTGATCACCAGATTGCTTTCGTCCAGCGGCAGGCCTTCCCGGTTGCATGTAAACCCATCCTCTTCCGCGCGCCGGAAGCTCAGCCGGTCATGCAGACCAGGCAGCCTCACCATGAGTGATTCAATTTCATGAAAACCATCATCGCGGCGTTTCAGCACCCGCAGTGATAGATTCAGCTTGGCCGGAGCCGTGACGTCGATGGAGGCATTCATGGAAGTTCTGTCGATCATCCGGACTCTTCACCCATTGAGCAACCCTTCATCGACGTGCGCTGACACGCAACTCCCCTCACCATCCGAGATGCCCCTTGACCATCGAGCCACGGAATCGCGACCTTATTACTGTGAAACTCGTCTCGGGAACCCTGTTAGCCATCCTTTCTTTCCTACTCCTTCAAACCCAGGGCTTCGCTCAGGACGAAGATCTCGCAAAGGAACTCAGAATGGAACTCGATGAGATTCGCAATGCCTACGAAACACGCATTGATCAGCTGGAAGCCCGCATTAAGGAACTCGAGACAAAATCCACCGAATCTGCCGCAACACCCGCGCCCGCCCCCAAACAGGCCCCGGCGAAACCAAATCGATCGACAAGCCCGTCGATGCAGGCAGCCGCCTCGTCCAACGTCGACGATGAGCGAGACGATCCAACCGATGAAGATCTCTCGCACGAACTCGCCCAACAAACTCGCGAATCGTTCCGCAGCAACAC
Organism: Haloferula chungangensis; assembly: GCF_042664875.1. Lineage (NCBI taxonomy): Bacteria > Pseudomonadati > Verrucomicrobiota > Verrucomicrobiia > Verrucomicrobiales > Verrucomicrobiaceae > Haloferula > Haloferula chungangensis. The sequence continues at coordinate 455,401 of NZ_JBHTBS010000003.1, forward strand.
CGAAACGCGCGAACTCAGCCGTCGACCGGATGTCGAGAAAGCCCTCAACGAGCGAATCGAGGACGTCCTGAACAACTACATCGATATCACCGGATACTTCCGGGCAGGCTACGGACGTGGCGACAACGGAGGCCCTCAACGAGCCTTCGGACTCCCCGGTGTTTCCAAATACCGACTCGGTAACGAAACCGAGAACTATGGAGAGCTTGCTTTCTCCAAGACCTTCTTCCAACCCGGAGCCTTCTCGCTGAGCAACCCCTCAGGCGGCATCAGTGGACCCGTTGCACAAATGAATGCCCGGATGTCGTTCTTCAATCCCTACGACAACTACGGCTCCGCCAACGACACCGAGATCGCCCTCCCCGAACTCTGGGCATCTGTGGGCAACGTCATCCCCGGGCGGCCCGACGCCAAGTTCTGGGCAGGTAGCCGCTTCTACCGGCGTCACGACATTCATATCAACGACTACTATTTCTGGGACATGAGCGGCGGCGGTGCCGGCATCGAGGATTTTGAACTCGGAGCAGGAAAACTCGCCTTTGCATGGATCGGAGACGGTGCGGAAAGCGCGATTTACGATCGGGTCGGCACTCCCGATCCACTCAACATCGCTGGATTCAGCAAAACGAACTTCGATCTGCGCTACTACGACTGGGCGCTGTTAGGCGGGAAGGGAGAGGTCGGCCTGACCTACTCGATCGCCGATTCGGGGGTCGATTCCGCCGGGGTCAAGGCCGAGAATTCCGAAGGCTTCGCCTTGAGCCTGGTTCGCACCAAGGAAGGCTTCTACGACCCCGAGAGCATCCACAAGACCTCGCTTCAAGTGGCCACGGGTCCCGCCAAGACCTTCACCTCGGGTTTTGATACCTTCACCGATGCGACCGGCACCTACATCCGCCCCGACCCGAACGAATCCTGGCGTTTTCGTGCCACCGACCACTGGGTCGTCAAACCCTGGGAATGCGTCTCGCTTGGCACCGCCTTCGTCTATCAGTACACCGATTTCGGCTCGGACCTGCCGGAGCAGCACTGGCTTTCCGGTGGAGTCCGCCCCATCTGGCATTTCAATGAGTGGGCATCGCTCGCCTTTGAAGGTGGTTTCGACTGGATCTCCAACTCACCTAACGGCAACTCCGGGTCACTCGGAAAAATCACCATCGCCCCGCAGGTTGCTCTGGGTGACCAGTTCTTCTCGCGCCCCGTGCTCCGCGCCTTTATCACCTACGCGTTCTGGAATGACGGCATGCAAGGCACCGTCGGCGGCCCCGACTACCTGAATGAAACCTCAGGCCTCAGCTGGGGTGTTCAGATGGAGTCCTGGTGGTAAATTACCGGATCAAGGAGCCTCGCGCATCAGCAATGCCAGCAGCCGCCCCGTCCGTCCCTTCTCGACCCGATAACTGTAGTACTTCGTCAGGTCGGATGCCGTGTTTATTCCGCAGTCGATGAATTCACCAACCCCCGCAGCCTTCGCCTGACGCACGATATCGGCAGCAAAATCGATGTCGTAGTCCGGCGGACGGATGCACGGCCCCAGAACCCCCACCACCTCTTCCGGCCGGGTTCCGTAAAGCTCTGCCATGCGTTTCAGACCCTCTCCCAAAATTCCGAGTTCGGTCCCCTTCTTTCCGGAGTGCAGTAAGCCGATCGCCCCGCTCCGCTGATCGGCCAGATAGATCGGTCCGCAGTCAGCCACATAAATGCCCAGCACCTGACCGGTCTCGATCGTCACCAAACCGTCCACCTCCGGCATCTCACCGGGTACTTCGCCCTTCACTTCCGCGACGGCATTTCCGTGCACCTGCTCCGCACGCCACCAGTCCGCTTTTCCAAATTTCTCACGCAGCGTGGAATGGTGATGCGGCAACAGGCGCTCCAGCACCACGTCACGCTCCGCATCCACGTCGACTCCATCGACACGATGCACGAAGTCCGCCCGCAAACCCGGAATCCGGTTCAATGGGTCTAAAAATGAGAGCGCCCCCGTCACGGCACTAAGGTAACGGGGGCGCAAGCGAATCAGCAATCGGGGGCTATGTCAGCGGATTCGATGCTCACGCGATGGCGCGGCTCTTGAGGGCCCGCTTCGTGTGCTCAACGGTTTCCGCCTGGTCCTCATCCATTTCGGACAAGATGCCAGCGAGATCCGACGCGATTTCCGAGCGCATTTTCGATACCAGTTCGATCCCCTTCTGGGTAATGCGAACCATGATCTTGCGACGGTCTTCGGCGGCGTGAACTCTTTCGACGTAACCCAACTTTTCCAATCGATCGACGAGACCCGTGGCCGCGGCGGTCGAATGACCCATCTTCTTCGCGATATCCGACATGGTCAGATATTCTTCGCTGGAAAGATAGGCCAGTAGGAAGAACTGAGGGAACGACACATTGCCTTTATTGAGTTCCGTCGAGAGGTTTAGGATGCAACTACGTTGCGTAAACAGGACGAAGTCAGCGAGGCGGTCTGCATCTGCATGCAGGTTTGGTCCGTTAGGACCTGGGGTTGTTAATTTCATGGCTGGTTGTAGTGTTCATCTTTCGGGACATGTAAGGGAGCACAGCCATTGCGGGGACCAAGCTAGCAAGGAGACCAGACATTTAACAAGACCTAAATTACAAAAAGAACCCCTGATGGCGGTCGGCTAATTTTGAAAAAAGCGGAATTCAATCACCCTCGACGTCGCTTTTCTCGAAATTTTCGCCCGAAGCTTCCACGACGGGCTCGCTTTCCGTGGAGACGAACTCGCTGCTTTCGGGTGCCTCCGATTTGAGCGGTCTCGCGTAGACCTGATCTCCAAGCTTCAGCTCTCCTGACTTCCAATCAGCGGCCGTGTATCTTCCCATTCTTTCCCCACTGACGATCAAGGTCGCCGAACGTTCGTTCTGCCCTCCGAAACTGGAGAGCAGCAGTCCTTCGCCGAGCTTCCATTCGCCGTATCCTTCAACCAGCACGAAGCGCTGACCTTCATTGATCGATGCGATCTGACCCACCAGTCTTGGTGCCGTCGCTGAGACTTCCTTTTCTTCTTCCCCTTCTCCATCACCAAGCCCGCACGAGACCAGAGTCAGGAGCCAGGCGAGCAGCGCAACTCGATACCAATTCATACCAACCCAAGCGACACTCCCGGGCCACTCCGTGCAAGTCTCGCTTTTACTTCACTTTTTTATATCGGAGTCATTGACGACTTCCGAGGATTCTGGTTCAACCTGCGCCCGACGCGAGTCTCCAACGGATCGGTGGCTGAGTGGTCGAAAGCACACCTTTGCTAAAGGTGCGTACCTCAAAAGGGTACCGAGGGTTCGAATCCCTCCCGGTCCGCCATCACCCCTGCCCAGCTTTTCTGGTCAGGGGTGATTGCTATTTAGGGCTACAGATCAGCTTCCGATCGAAAACCTTCATCTCACGCTGTGGTTTGTGCCAGGGAGAGCCCCGGCACTTGAGGCGCGCCGTCACCTTCACGTCGCCCATCTGACCGAATGAGGGCGATTCCAGTCGGATTGCTTGGTGGGTGGGAGATCAATCATGCAAGGCGAATCGGTGGATTCCTGAGGCACTGTTAGAGCGCGCGACTGGTGTGAGGCACCGTCGAGCGGGACCGCCATTTCGTGGAGCCATGAATTCAATCGCGCTTTCGCCGTGGCGCCTCAGGGAAAAAGCCCATCACAGGTCAATAGGAGCCTCGTAACTCAGGTCCAAATCGACCCATGAATGGTTTCGTCCGGTCGGGTTACCCGCCGCCTTTGATCTCGGACTCCCGCTCCCAAACACGCGCTCTCAAGGCTTCTCCCGCCGCCCGCGCTTCTGCCTCCTTCTTGCTTTTCCCCCGTCCGAGAGCGAGGACCATGCCTCGCCAAACGACTTGTGCCTGAAACACCTTGCGATGATCCGGACCGGTCTCACTGAGAATTTGATATTCGGGCGGCTCCGGTTGGATGGCTTGCAGGCACTCCTGCAACTCCCCCTTGGGATTCCGTTCTTCGGGACTTCCGGAAAGAGCCTCGATCTCCGATTGAAAGAGTCGCAACACCAGCTCGCGAGCCCCATTGAAGCCGATGTCGAGATAGACGGCGCCGATCAGGGCCTCAAAAGCATCCGCCAAGGTCGAGACGCGACGCCTGCCACCCGTGGCCTCCTCGCCCTTTCCAAGAAGCACATAGGACCCCAGATCAATCGCCAACGCGAACCGCGCCAGTGCCCGCCGCGATACCAGACGTGATCGCAGCTTCGTCAGCTTGCCTTCCGGAAAGTCCGGGAACATCTTGAAGAGGTCTTCTGTTAGAATCAACTGAAGCACCGCATCACCTAAAAATTCCAGTCGTTGGTTGTCGAAGTGCGGTCGCTGGGACTCGTATGCCAGGCTCGGATGGGTCATCGCCTCTGCCAATAGAAGCGAATTGCGGAACTTGTAATCCAAGCGACTTTCGAGACTTTCCATGGCGACTAGCAGTCCGGAACCCATCTCTTATAACCAGGAGTACGTCACTCCCCGATGAAAAAGGTGGGGTGACCGACGGGGCTCGAACCCGCGACAACCGGAATCACAATCCGGGGCTCTACCAACTGAGCTACGGCCACCGTTACCGGAGGCGGGGAGACCTAAGCCCCCCGAGCCGTTTTGCAAAGCGAAAAATGATGTTCGATGGTCATGAATTTTTCCAAGGTCCCCTCGTGGACGATGAACCGCACCGCATCCCGATCACTTCGGAGCTGGATCTGCACACTTTCCGCCCGTCGGAGATCGGCGATCTGCTGCCCGAATATTTCACCGAATGCCTGACCAACGGCATTTCGAGCGTCAGAGTCATTCACGGAAAAGGCACGGGCAGCTTGCGCGAAGGAGTCCATGCGCTGCTCCGGCGCCTGCCGCAGGTCGCCGACTTCCATTACCCCGCCGGTGAAGGTTCGGGAGGATGGGGCGCTACTTGGGTGCGTCTGCACGCGCCAGAATCCAAAGCAGGTCCGAGAGGCGATTGAAATAAAGACGCACCGATTCCGGCACCTCATCGCCCGCCTCGTGAAGCCTCCAAATTTGTCGCTCTGCCCGACGCGCCACCGAGCGCGCCACGTCCAATCCGGCCCTTGCCACCGAATGCTCGACTCCCGGGCGAGCCCAGCCCGTAAAGCGAATGCCGCGCTCTTCGAACTCGCGGGCCTTTTCCTCCAACCAGCTCACATCCTTCTCCTGCACCTTCGCGTAGCCTTTCGCATCATAGCGTGCCACGTCCTCTGACAGGCACGCAAGCTGCCCCATCAGCCCTACGAGTTTTTCCTGAACCTGATCGACAATCGCCTCAATCTCCTCCGTCAACCCCGAGGCGCGCGCCATACCAAGCGCCGCATTCAGCTCATCCACCGCCCCCAGCGATTCGACCCTGGTGCTCGTTTTTGCGATTCGCCTGCCGAAAAGCAGATCGGTCTCTCCTGAATCCCCACGTCCCGTAATGATGCTCATGCGAGAGGTCATAACGTCGAACGCCCAATGGTCCAAGGTCGGCTTCAAAGCAGGGCTCTCCAGTTCCGACTTTTAGGCTTCCCGACCTACGAGCCTTCAGACTTCCTAGCCCCATGAAGCTCGCCAAACTCAATGACGGACCGGAAATCTTCCACACCATCCAGGGGGAAGGCGTGTCCGCCGGGCTTCCCGCCATTTTCATTCGCGCCTCCCGCTGCAACCTCCACTGCCGCTGGTGCGACACCGACTACACCTGGAACTTCGAAGGCACTCCGTGGCCTCACGACTTCGACGCCGATCCCAATTACCACAAACATCGTAAATCAGATGTCACCATCGAGCTCAGCCCCGCGGAGATCGCTGAGCACGTTCTCCGCTTCCCGACACGGCGCGTTGTTCTAACCGGAGGAGAACCCCTGCTTCAGCAAAGCGCATGGCTGGAACTCATCACCCTCCTCCGAAAAGCCGACCCAGCCTACCTATTCGAGGTCGAAACCAATGGCACCCGCATGCCGACCCCGGACTTCGAAGCCGCCATCGACCAGCTCAACATCTCTCCCAAACTCGCCAACTCCGGAATGGAGGAATCCACCCGGCTCATCCCCGAAGTCCTCACTCACCTTGCGGACAATCCCAAGGCCTGGTTCAAATTTGTCGCCAGCTCAGACGCCGATGTCGCGGAGATCGAATCCATCGCCGCACGCTTCAAGATCCCTTCCCAGCGGATCCTGCTCATGCCGGAGGGTCGCACCGCCACCGAACTCGACCGTCACAGCGCCGGGTTCGCTGCGGAAGCCCTCGCCCGTGGCTGGAGATTCTGCGACCGGCTCCACGTCCGACTCTGGGGAGACAAACGGGGCGTCTAACCGTCGATAAATCTTACGCAACTTTCCTCTCGCCCTCGGGTTCCTTCCAGCGAACAGTCCAAGCCGACCATGAAACGCGATCACGAATCCAACCCCGAAGCATGGGAAAAGGATCCAGTCTGGGACCTGCTCCGGCAGAGCCCATGCGTCGAGGCACGTCCTTCTTTCGCCGACAATGTCGTTCGTGCCGCCCGCCTGGAGCCCGCTCCACAAGCTTGGTGGAAACGCTTCGCCTTGCCGATCGCCGTTGGCGGACTGAGCACGGCAGCGAGCGCCGTCATCGCCATCGTGCTGATCGTTCAGCAGCCTGCCGTTGAGTCCAGCATCGTTGAGACCACGCCCGCCGATTCTCCGCTCGCAGCCCTTGATGAAGCCCTGCGCACTGAGGCTCTGCTCGTCGCGGCTGACCATCCTGCCGATTTCACCGATGCCGAATTGGTTTCGCTGATCGCTTACTAAGCAAGGTCGCTTTCGAGCTCCTTGTTGACGAATTCGACGCATGGCAGACCGGGACTTGCCTGCCCGGAAACGACCTGCTACACGCAGCGCCTATTCCGAATAGGGAATCCTTAGCTCAATGAATATCACGATCATCGGAACCGGCTATGTCGGTCTCACCAGCGGCACCTGCTTCGCCGAAGTGGGCCACAACGTCACCTGCGTCGACAACAATCCTGAGAAAATCGAAACCCTGCTCAAGGGCGAGATCCCTATTTACGAACCCGGCCTTGCCGACCTCGTCAAACAGAACGTCGCTGCAGGTCGCCTGAAGTTCACCACCTCCACCGAGGAAGGCGTTAAAAACGGCGATATCATCTTCATCGCAGTCCCGACCCCACCGCAAGCCGATGGCTCGGTCGACCTGTCCTTCATCGAGAAAGTCGCTCGCGAAATCGCCCAGTGCCTCACCCCCGAGCACGGCTATCGCGTGATCGTCGACAAATCCACCGTCCCCGTCAAAACAGGTGACAAGGTCGAACAAACGGTGCGTCGCTACGCCCCCGAGGGAGTTCAGTTCGGCGTGGTTTCCAATCCGGAATTCCTGCGTGAAGGCTGCGCCGTTGACGATCTTCTCAATCCCGACCGTATCGTCATCGGCTCGAACGACGAAAAGGCTCTCACCTACATGCACAAGCTCTACGAGCCATTCGTAGCGCCGGTGCTGGTCACCGACATCAACTCGGCCGAGCTGATCAAGCACGCCGCGAACTCTTTCCTGGCGCTCAAAATTTCCTACATCAACGCCGTCGCCAACATTTGCGAAGCCGCTGGCGCCGACGTTGAAAAGGTTGCCGAAGGTATCGGCATGGACAAGCGCATCGGCCGCCAGTTCCTCAATGCCGGTCTCGGCTACGGTGGCTCCTGCTTCCCGAAGGACATCAAGGCCTTCATCAACATTTCCGAGACCCTCGGCCAACCATTCGGACTGCTCAAGGAAGTCGAGCGCATCAACTTCGATCAGGCCGATCGCTTCCTCAACAAGATCCGCGAAAAGCTGTGGGTGTTCCGGGAAAAGAAAATCGCTCTCTGGGGACTCGCCTTCAAACAGAACACCGACGACGTCCGTGAATCGGTCGCCGTTACCCTTGCGCAGAAGATGCTCGATGAAGGCGCCAGCGTGATCGCCACCGATCCTCAAGGCATCCCTACCGCCAAGAAGTTCTCGAATCTCACCGGCGACATCACCTTTACCGAGGACATGTATGCCGCGCTTGATGGTGCTGACGCCCTGATCATCGCCACCGAGTGGCCTCAGTTCGCCGCAGCGGATCTTTGCGAAGTCGCCAAACGCTTGCGCACCCCGCTCGTCTTCGACGGCCGGAACCTCCTCGACCCTGAAGATGTCAAAGCCGCCAAACTCGAGTACTACTCCATCGGTCGACCAGCGATCGACTCTAACTGACCCGTCCTCCCTGGCCTTGCCGCAGGGCTGAGGACCGCTTGCTCCAAGCTCGCATTCCTTGAAGATTCGAGGTTGAACTCTGATCGGGCCATTCGATAATCCTTGCGACATGAAAAAGAACTTCATCCGACTTGCATTGCTTGCTTTCGCTGGTAGCTGCATCATTTCCTCCTGCAACACGACCAAGGGCTTCGGTGAAGACCTTCAGAAGGTTGGAGGTAAAATCGAGAAACAGGCCGACGAAACCGGGGGCACGGATTAAACCGCCCTCGATTCGACCATCAATCACAGGCCGGGCCGGATATTCTCCGCACCCGGCCTTTTGCGTAAGAACCCATGTCTAAATCCCCACGCCGCGCCGCCGTCTCCATCCTTCGTGCCTGGGAGAAGGGCCATGTCTATGCCGATGGCCTGATCGAACGTCACGCATCACGCAACGATCTTTCTTCCGCTGATCGCGGACTGCTCAATGCCATCGTTCTCGGCGTCCTGCGCCACCGCCGACTCCTCGATCATTGGATCGGCAAACTGCGCAAAGGGAAACTCGACCACGAAACTCGGGACATCCTCCGGGTCGGACTTTGCCAACTTCTCATCCTCAACCTGCCCGACCACGCCGCCGTTTTCGAAACCGTCGAACTCGGCAAATCCAGAGGCCGAGGACTGATCAACGCCGTGATGCGCCGGGCTGCGAGCTCGCGACAAAAGCTGCTCGACACCGCTGAGCTACCGCCTGCCGTGGCCTTCTCCCATCCCGACTGGCTCTACAATCGGTGGAAGAAAGCGTTCGGTAAGGATGAAGTCATCAGCCTGATGGCCTTCAACAACGCCCCCGCGCCAACGATCGCCTGCCTCAATCCCCTTACCGAACGACCGGAAGTTCCAGAATCAGACTCCGAACTTGAGCTTCCAACCGGCTACTTTGAAGTCGAAGGAAAGGTCCCTGCCGAACTTCTGGCCAAGGGCCAGATTTACATCACCGATCCCGCCACCCGTCACTGCGTCGACCTCCTCGCCCCCCAAACCGGTGAGAAAATCCTCGATGCCTGCGCCGCTCCTGGCGGCAAAGCCTTCCTCATCGCTGCCGCTCAAGGTTCCGGCAAGAACCTCACCTGCACCGACTCAAACGAGAAACGCCTCCCGCGACTGGAACAGAATCTCGATCGCCTGCATATCATTCCCGCCGGCATCGAAGCCCACGATTGGACGAAACCCGCCCCTGAAAAGTGGCACGGTCACTTCGACGCCATCCTCCTTGATGTCCCCTGCTCAAATACCGGCGTCTTCCGTCGACGCGTGGACGTCCGCTGGCGTTTGCAGCCCGAAGACATCACCCGTTTGACCAGAACTCAGACGGCGATCCTCGAAAACGCTCTTCCTTGTCTCAAACCCGGCGGTCGCCTTGTTTATTCCACCTGTTCCATCGAAGCTGAAGAGAATCAGGATCTGGTAGCCTCATTTCTGGCCAGACATCCTCAGCTGAAACTTGAGAAGCAGCACCAAGCACTCCCACACACTGACGGCACTGACGGTGCCTATGCAGCTTTGCTTGTCACAAACGCCTGAAATCGAAACACTCCCCGCCATGAAGTCCTGCTTTGGCATGCTGATCTCCTTGATCATCCTGATCGCCGTTATCGGTGCAGCCGTCGGCATCTGGTATCTCAGCGATACCGCAGAGTTCGAACGAGTCGAAGCTCCGGCGAGATAGCCTCGACATTCGGCGCCCATTAGCGCCCTTTGGTTCCCCATTCTCAGGCGGCATCCCCGGCTCCCTCTCTCCTTTGGGGCTGGTTGAACAGATTGGGCCTATCCTCCCGGCCTGACCAGTCGCGGAATTCCATCAAATTCGATCGATTCACCGCACACCCTCGGGAGGCCACATCCCCTCGCATTCCCGTACGCCGGACTGACGATTTGCGACCTACCAAGCATAATTTTGCGCCATAATCACAAGAAATGAGGATAGACGATCAAGCCTCCTCCCATTCATTCTTTGCTTTACAGAGAAACCAACCTTACAAGTTGCGTATTCACTCTGTGCATTCATTTTATCTCAAATTTGGATGCGGCCGCGTGAAGAATCCGTCCATCCACTAACCCAATCATCACCGTGAAAAAGAACCCAAGAATGCATGTAAGGCCCAGGAAGCAGTCTATCAAAAATCGAGGATTTGCACTGATCATTACCATCAGCATGATGATCCTCCTAGCCTTGCTAGCTGTCGGCCTGCTCACTTTATCGAGCGTCTCTCTCCGTGCAAGCAATCAAGGGCAGGCACTGGTGGAAGCGAGAAGCAACGCGAAGATGGCGGCGATGATGGCCATTGGCCAGCTTCAGGGTTTGACGGGACTCGACACCCGGGTGACTGCCAGCGCGAAACTTCTCGACGAAAGCAATGTCGAGGTTGCCGGTGCCTGGCGTAGCTGGGAAGGAACCAATCATGGCTCCGATGGCATGCCGATTCCGCCAGATTATGGCACGAAGACTCAGGCAGGCGATCCCTCTGATCCGGTCGGAAGCAGTGGCTCCGGACGCTTCCTGGGCTGGCTCACTTCGACAGCGTTTGGAAAGACGGGAAGCACCAGTGAGGTCCCGGGGACCGCAACCACCGGAAGTGGCGAGATGATCAAGATGGTCTCGACCGGAACCCTCGACACCGCGGACGAGGTCTACATCGAACCAACCATCATCAAGTCGGCCGACGGAAAGGAGTCCGGAGCCTTTTCGTGGTGGACGACAGGTGACAATACCAAAGCGCTCGTGAATGTCGGTTCGGAAGAAACCGCCAGCTCGGAGTCCGACTGGCAGAAGCGCCTGCGTGGCAACCTGCTCCCCGACCCCGACATCTTCGGGCTTCCAGAGCTCGACGGACTGACCACCGAGGATGTTTATATCCCTACTCGCCGCAGCTTGGAACTCGTTTCCAGCGCCGCACTGACCGGCGATGAATTCTATGATATTACGACCTACAGCCGAGGTCTCCTGACAAATGTCGCCACCGGCGGCTGGAGAAAGGACCTGTCCATTTTCTCTGAATACTACAACCAGCTTTCGAGTTCGCGTCTTCCACTTTTCGCGCAGGCTCCTGGCCAAGACCTCGAATTTAGCCGGGCATCTACCGGCTCACGCCCGAGCAATGCCTTGATGTATCATTGGGCGGATTATCTCGGCGCCTCCGGCAACCCTGCCTGGAAACAGACCCCGCCGGTCTGCTCATGGACGGCTCTTGCGAACTACATGACGCAGTACAAGTCATTGAGGACGCGATCGACGAGCAGCATCGTCATGAGCCCGGACGGTGGCTCGGTGTCGGCAAGTGGCACTCAAGGACGTTATAACTTTCAGGAAAAAATCAGAATCCACCCCCAGGTAGCTCGAATCCAGTGGGTCTTCTCTCTGGGAGCCGTTCAGGTGGGCCAGCAGTACAATCCTGGGATCGTGGTGACCCCGATCATCACCCTGTGGAACCCCTACAACATTGCGCTGACCGTTCAGGGTTTCCAGATCAACTTTGACGAGGTCTTCCCTCTCCGCATGGACTTTGAAGTCGCTGGCAAGGCCTATGTGGACCGGCCGATGAACAGCATCGTTAACAACAACATCCGTGCGAACTTCCCCACCATCTCCCTAGATCCCGGAGAAAACAAAGTTTACGGGATGAACAACACCACCCCGGTCACCAACACCGGTAGCCAGGTGATGCAACTCGCCGAGGGTTATCGACCAAACGGCGGTGCGATCTTCACACGCCTCAACGATCACGACAATAATCCCAGCACGGCTCCGATTGCCATCTCCGCGACCGCCACCGACTCGTTCAAGGTCACCAATGTGGAATTTGCGGCCAACGGCCTCGAAGGCGTGGGCGCCAGCGAAGGCATCGGTGTGCGATTCCAAGTCAACAGCCAGGTCGCCAACTCGATGGAGATCATCGTGATGAGCTACGATAAGAACGACATGGGAGGCGACGATGTGATCAGCAAACTCTATCCTCCGATCACGGCTCCCTTGCCTGTCACGGTTGGCGATATCACCGGTTCGCGGAATGTTCCCTTCACGACTGCGACCCTTGGACTTCGCATGATCAGCCCTCCGCCGCCGGATACCCGTTTCCAGAACCTCCGCACGAAGGGAATCCTGCAAGCCAACCCCCTCCAGCACTATGCGGAAGTGGGCGCAGGAAATGATGGCAACGCCATCGTCAACCTCGCCGGTTCCGGTGCCTATCATACCATCAACGCTCCCTACGACTTCATCATCCAGGAAGCTCAGGACTGGAACGACTCGGCGGTCACCGTTGATTTCGATGCCTCGACTCGCCGTGGCTACATCGTCTCCGGAACTCGCTCGATCGATGGAGTCAACCGCTGCGTCATTGCAGAGCTTCCGACCAGACCCCTGCAGAGCTTGGCTGACTTGCAGCATTTCGATGTTCGCAACAACAACCAGATGCCTCCGTTCCAGTTCAACCTGATCGGCAACTCATCTGCCCACCCAATCTTCGGACCAGACCAGGTATCCATTTCGACAGCGGGTCCCTTCGCCGGTCTGTCCAATGACGATTCCTACCTCCTCAACCATGTTCTGTTTGATGACTGGTTCATCTCTTCGATCGCGCCGGACACCCAGAACTTCTCAGCCCGGGAAGAGCGCTCGGATCAAGAGGTCATGACTGAGTTCCTCGAGGGGACCCGGGACCTGCCCAACCGATTCTACCTTCCCAGCATCCTGGCCAACGACGACGATCCCGATACGATCGCAAGAGCCTACATGAGTGGCCGGGTCAACCGGGATAATGGTCTCTATCCATTCCAAACGGTCGCCTCTCTCATGGAGGTGGAAGGAATGTTCAACATCAACTCCGTCTCGGTCGATGCCTGGAGAGCCATTCTTCGCCGCAACCGAGATCTCGAAGTTCCTTATTTCTCCGGTTCCGGATCGGTCAGCACCGAACCCTCGAAGGATCCAGCGTTCCCACGGACAACGGTGGCCAGCGATGTCAGCACGACTGGGAATACCGTCACCGGAGGAAACCCGCACTCGGCTGCCGTTGGAGGCTATCCAGCCCTTACGGATACTCAGATCGATGCTCTGGCCGAAGAAATCGTTTCACAGATCCGCTCACGGGGACCGTTTCTCTCCTTGGGAGAATTCGTCAACCGCCAGCTTTCAAGCGACACGGATAAGGCCCTCGCCGGCACGATTCAACGAGCCCTCGATATTCTCTCGGAGAGCTCCAGCTCCGCGAAGAATCCTTTCCAAGCGCTCATGCAGGCAGGTGAGTTCGTGACCAACGTGCCCCCAGGCGCTACCGATTACAAATTCCCCGAAGCCGCCTTTGGGTCGACCAACTTCGGTGTTCCAGGCTGGGTGCGTCAGGCTGACATTCTGCGACCACTTGCTCCGATCATGTCGGCTCGCGACGACACCTTCACCATTCGGACTTACGGCGACTCGAGAGATCCCTCGGGAACCATCCAGGCCCGTGCGTGGTGTGAGGTGGTGGTCCAACGGACTCCCAATTACGTCGATGAGACCGACGACGCCGTCGTCATCCCACAATCGTCGGACATGAGTTCCGAGGTGAACCGCCTCTTCGGCCGTCGTTATCAACTCGTGTCGTTCCGTTGGCTGAATGAGAGTGAGGTCTAATAATGGGCTTTCGCATTCCAATTCACTGTCCTAGCATTCTATCGACATGATGAACGTATTCTCCGGGCTAAAGTACACGGCACTATTCTTCGCGCTCATGCTAGTGAGTGTTTCAAGTCAGTCATTCGGAGCCGACCGGATTGCCAAAGCTGTCTTCATTGATCCACCGAAGGGAGCTCCTGAGAAGGTCTTCCTGGTCGCACCAGAGGAGGACGCTGTCGAAGTGCCCCTGCAATCCCGGGCATTTTCCGCAGATCTGGCACTTCCTAAGGGCGATCTCGTCCTCGCAATTCTCCCTCGGCCCTTGGCAGAAGGAGAAGCCGTCCCGAAGGGTGCTCCCACGGTGAGGATTCCTGAGGGCTGGTCGCGTTGCTACCTTCTCTTCACCGTCGACACGAAGAACAAGGTGTTTCCACTCAAGGCCATTCCCATCGACGGCTCGCTCAACAATTTTCCTGTCGGGCACTCGCGCATCGTCAACCTTTCCCTCGCCATGGTGAAAGGGAAGTTCGGGGAAGACATCATCACAATTCCTCCTGGAAAGATCGAGAATCTGAAGCCCCAGATGAAGGACATCGGAGCCTATCCGGTAATGGTCGACTTCATGATGAAGGGCGATCCAAAGCCTCAGCCGCTTGCCCGCACGAACTGGCAGCACAATCCGCTATCACGACAAGTGGTTCTGATTACCAAGCCGACTGGGGTAAAGTATCCTCAATTCAAGGTATTCCAGGACAGGGCCCCCAAACCCGTAGAGAATTAAGGCGATTCAGAAACCAGACTTCAGAAACCAGACGGGCGCCACGCTATCGAGCGTCTCGCCCCCTGTTTCCGATAAACCCGGGTCTGTTGAAACCCGGATTGAGGCTGCAGCCGTCGAACATCTGGCACTTGCGAGCGATTGGCAGGATCCCCGCCGGATACCGCTGAGACCGCTGAGACCGTGAACAATTTCAATTGGATCTCTGGATCTCCTCATCGACCTCTCCTGCGTCCGCTCCCCGCCCAGGCACGAGGACCGCTGACTTGCTGACTAAATGAGCGGGTATTCCCCCCTCTGAAGCCGGTGGGCCCGGGCATGAAAAAGCCCGCCACCCTTTTTCAGAGTGGCGGGCTTTGGAATAGCTATGAGCTGCTTACTCGGCGTTGGCCGGCTCAGCAGCGTTTTCGGCTTCAGCGGCTTCAGCCTTCTGGTCACGGAGCCATGCACGACGGCTCATCTTGACGCGGCCTTTCTCGTCGACGCCGACGCACTTGGCGGTGATCATCTCACCCTTCTTGACGACATCCTCAGGATGCTCAGTGCGGCCTTCGGCCAACTCCGAGACGTGAACGAGGCCGTCCTTACCGGGCAGCACTTCCATGAAGGCACCGAAGTTGGTGATCGAAACCACCTTGCCGGTGTAAACCTTGCCAACCTCGATCTCCTGGAACATCCGGTCGATGAGTTCCTTGGCGCGGTTGAGGCCTTCTTCCTTGGAAGCGTAGATGTGAACGGTGCCGTCGTCCTCAATGTTGAGTTCAGCTCCGGACTCCGCCTGGATGCCCTTGATGTTCTTACCACCAGGTCCGATGAGTTCACCGATGCGATCCGCTGGGATCTTGACGGAAACAATGCGTGGGGCGTGCTCGCTCATGTTCTGAGCTTCGCTCACACACTCATTCATCTTGGCGATGACAGCGGTGCGGCCGGTCTTGGCGAGGCGGATGCCTTCTTCCAGGATCGAAAGCGGCAGGCCGGGAAGCTTGAGGTCGAGCTGGAAGCCTGTGACCCCTTCGTCGGTGCCGCAGAGCTTGAAGTCCATGTCACCGTAGAAGTCTTCCGAACCGATGATGTCGAGGAGCACCTTGTGCGCCTTCATCGTGCCGTCTTCGTTCCACTCGGTCACCAGACCGGTCGAAATCCCGCCGACAGGTGCCTTGAGGGGCACACCAGCGCAAAGCAGCGAGAGCGTTCCGGCGCAGACGGTTGCCATCGAGGTCGAGCCATTCGACTCAAACACTTCGGAGGAAACACGCATTGCGTAGGGGAAGTCCTCTTCGTCAGGGATCACCGGAGCGATCGAACGCTCGGCGAGGGCACCGTGACCGATTTCGCGGCGGTTGATGCCACCCATGCGACCACACTCACCCACCGAGAATGGAGGGAAGTTGTAGTGGAGGATGAAGCGCTTGCTGTCCTCACCACCGGCGTAGTTGTCGAAGAATTGCTTCTCGTCAGCAGGAGCCAGGGTGCAGATGCCCATCGCCTGAGTTTCGCCACGGGCGAAAATCGCGGAACCGTGAACGCGTGGCAGGGAGTCCCTTTCGGCGAACAGCGGACGGAGCTCTTCGATCGAACGACCGTCGGCACGCACGCCTTTTTCCATGATTGCGACGCGGAATGCCTTCTTCTGAATGTATTCGAAGACCTGCTCGATTTCGAAGTCGGTCGTCTCAGGATACTTTTCCTTGATCGCGGCTTCGACTTCGTCGCGCAGGGCACCAACCTTCTTACCTCGCTCGACTTTCGAAGGCGCGTAGATCGCGTCCTCGATGCGGTCGCCGGCGATCTGGTAACCGACTTCAAGGAGGTCTTCCTTGGCCACGGTCACCTTGTATTCACGCTTCGGCTTGCCGGCGAGGCGGACGAGCTCTTCCTGAGTTTCGACGAGCTTGGCCACTTCACCTTGGGCGAAGTGGAGAGCCTTGATGAATTCGTCTTCAGGGAGCTGATCGGCTGCTCCTTCAATCATGATCACGTCCTGCTTGTTGCCGACGTAAACAAGGTCGAGATCGCTTTCTTCACGCTCATCGAAGGTCGGGTTGACGACGAACTCGCCGTTCACACGACCCACACGCACGGCACCGATGGGGCCCGCGAATGGAATGTCGGAAATCGCAAGAGCGGCGGAAGCGCCGTTCATTGCAAGGATGTCGGAATCGTTCACCTGGTCTGCGGAAAGCAGCAGTGCGACGATCTGAGTTTCATAAAGATAACCTTTCGGGAAAAGCGGACGCAGCGGGCGGTCCGTCATGCGGCAGGTCAGGATTTCCTTTTCGGTAGGGCGTCCTTCGCGTTTGAAGTAGCCACCAGGGAATTGACCGGCAGCGGATGCCTTTTCCTTGTATTCAACGGAGAGCGGGAACCATGTCTGGCCCTCGCGGACTTTGGTTTGGGAAACGGCGGTCACCAGAATGACGGTTTCGCCGGAGCTCATCACCACGGCGCCGTCAGCCAGCTTTGCCAGCTTGCCGGTTTCGAAGGTGATGGGGTTTGAGCCGACCTGACTCGTTACGGTATGGATGTTCATTGTCGTATGTTACGTTCTTCAAATGCCCCCGCCAACTCGGCGGAAGCTCAGTGGATTCAGACAGCCCGAAAATAGGTTGAGGGTCTGTCCACGGAAGGCTGGCAATCAGAAATCCAGCCCACCGCATTCAAACGAAACGGCCACGGATTGATCCGTGGCCGCATCGAGGGAAAGTTGTTAGCGACGAAGGTTGAGTCCCTTGATCAGCTTCTGGTAGCGCTCTTCAGACTCGCCACGGGTGTAGTCGAGAAGCTTACGGCGCTGGGCAACCAGCTTGAGGAGACCGCGGCGGGACGAAACGTCCTTCTTGTGCGTGCCGAGGTGTTCAGTGAGATGCAGAATGCGTTGGCTCAAGAGGGCAACCTGATAGTCGGAACTACCGGTGTCGGTTGGGTGCATCTTGAAGTCTGCCGGATTGATGGTGCTTTCGCTCATGTATTTGTTTTGTTCAGTCCAGCCACCTTAGCCGGTCTGCCCTTGGTCGGGACGGCGGAGGAAAGCGGAAATCCGGGGATTTGCAAGGAGAATCCGGCCGATCCGCTCCGTGAATCCCCTGCCGACAAGTTCAGGGCACCGATAACACAAAATTTTCATTCCCAATCGCTCAGGGCGATCAAGCTAGGGAAGGAATTGGACCAGGATGGATGGGAAAAATAGGATGAAGGCAACGAGATCCAATTATCCTGGTGATGATCGTCTTGGTTGAACCTCGATTCTAGCCTGAACTGAGGACCATGATTTCAATATCCTACCCACCTGTCCCGCCATAGCCTTGGCGACGGAGGATCCTATCCATCTTGGTCCGAAAAATTTCAGCGGGAGCCGATTCTCTCCCTAACTTGATCGCTCTTGCCCAATCGCTGGATATTTCGAGCTCCCGAATCATTTCCGCATCCCGCACCTATTTTTCTGCGATTCCTGATTACCCGCCATGCCATGAGATCTCCCCGCCCGTTCATCTCCTGCTGCAGAATCCCCCGTTGCGAAGTCCGATGGGTTGCTTACTTTCACCGCTCGCACCATTGAAAGCTGGAGTCTCTTCTCAGCCGTGTCCTCCAAGACGATCAAACCCATGCTGAAAGATCACCACGCCAGTCGGAACAGGCTGCTCATTCTCCGCATCTTCCCAGTTCTGACCTCCATTTTCCTGGCTTCGATCGCTCCGGCGGCCGTCTCCGTGGACCCTCCTCAAACCATCACCCACCAAGTCGTGGTTCAGCCGATCCGCGTGAAAAAAAGCGATGGCTCGATCGCCGATTTCATGGGCACTGCGTCTTCAGAGGCTTACATCAAAAACGAGATCAACCGCATCTGGGCTCAGGTCGGCGTCCGAATCGACTGGCTGGCCCCGGTCGACTACACCAGCGACTTTGCCTACGACGGATCCCCGGCGAACTACACCACCCGATCCCGGCCGACCAGCCACCTCAACACGATCGTCAACAACAGCGGCACTCCACCCCGCAGCTCGGATCCGAAAGTTCTCAACCTCTTCTTCGTCCGCATTCCGGCAGGCTTCAGCCAACTGAACAGCAATACCTCGGCCGGCCTCGCTTACATCGACAGGAACGGCTCCACCATCTACGTCGGTTCCAGCCTGCTGACCTTCACCAGCGGACGCGACGTCGTGGCCAGCGTGATCGCTCACGAAATCGGCCACAACCTCGGTCTTGATCACTTTTCCAACGGCACCACCAACCTGATGTATTCGCGCACCGGCAGTGAGCCTTCCGGAACGCCGTATGGCGAAATGCTCGTCGCCTCCCAGTCGACCACCATCTTCACCAATCATTACGGCACCGACGGCTACGACTTCCTCCAACCCCTCCCTCCGCAATCCCATTACCTGACCTGGGCAGATCTCCATGACCTGAGCGGAGGACCCGAGGATGATGATGACCTCGACACGCTCAGCAACGCGTTCGAATTCCTCTACGGCAGTTCTCCCACCGCCTTCACCCCCCATCCCGCCGCAAGCATCAACGCCCAGGGACTGACCTGGAATCTCGCCAAGTCAGCCGACGCGCTTGCCGATGGTTTCTCCTACATCGCAGAAAGCAGCCTGACTCTGGAAAGCTGGCGACCTGCCGGCAGCGCCAATAGCGGCAGCAGCATTCTAACAGACAACACCAGCACGTTCAGCGTCCGCTTGAATGCCGGATACCCGCAAGCCTTCATCCGCTTCGATGTCATCATTCCCGCTGGCCTCGAGGAACGTGAAACACCTGTCAGTATCGCCGCGGAAAACGGAGCTCAGGAAGCCGTCATCTCCGACGGCCATCAAAGAACAGCAGTCGCCGAGTGAACCCGCGCCGCCAACTCACTGCCGATTGAATCGAGACACCTCGCGCTGCGCTTCCCGCAGCTCGACCTTTTTCTTCAAGTCGTGCCGCTGGTCGGAATGGGTTTTCCCTTTGCCGACGCCGATTTCAACTTTCACACGGCGATCCTTCCAATACATCCGCAGGCAGGGAAGCGTGCAGCCTTTGACGGCCGACTCATGTTCGAGCTTGAGAATCTCCTTCTTGTTGAGGAGCAGCCGCCGTGGCCGCTTCGACTCATGCTGGAACCAGACTCCCGCCGTCTGCCATGGCTGAATATCGCAGCCATAGAGGAAAACCTGACCGTTCTCGACGCGTGCAAACGCATCGGCGATGTTCATCTTTCCGGCACGGATCGACTTCACCTCGGTGCCGCGCAACTCCAGCCCGGCTTCATAGGTATCGCCGATATGGTAGTCCCGGCGGGCCTTCCGATTATTGGCGATCTCCGAACTCATGGCGGCACTGACGCCACAAGAAATGCGGCGCCGAAAGGCAGCTTAGTTATTCACCTGCTCACCGACGAGCTTGATCTTGCCCTCGATGATTTCCTGCAGAGCGATGTCTGCGGCGCCCATGCTAGGGACGGTAGGGATAAGCGGCGCACGGCCGCTGTTCAACTGACGAACCCTCTTGGAAACCATATTTACCAGGACCAAGGGATCGGTCACAATTTCCGCTGCTTTTTCAACAAGATCGCTTTTCATGGGTGTGCCTGCAAACCGGGAATGAGGCTTCGGCTGCTCGAAGGGGATAATATTATCTTCAGACATGCCGTGCCGCCCGGCCTATACGACCGGAGGGCGGGAGAAAACAGGGATCTCGATCTTTGACAAGCCAAATGTGCCTCGCGACGCTTTATGGCATCAGATTTGTGCCAAAATGACGCAATATCACCACCGTCAGCCAGAAGCAGACGACAGTGATCACGCAGTTGGCGCCGAGCGCTGCCCAGAAGCTCCAGCCATGTCGCAGCATCCAGGGTAGGATCAAAAACATCGGCAGCGTCGGCAGCACGAACCAGAATGTCCCCTCCGCATGACCCGCAATCCTTTCCGGTTCGTCCGGCCGCTCGCGGTTCATCCAGATCATCGCGATCAGCGAGGTGAAAGGCAGCGCGATCAGCAGTGCCGAAAGCTTGTCGCTGAAGACCTGCACCTTCGTCACCACCACGATGATCAGCGCCGTCACGACCAGCTTCACGACATCCTGAGGTGAAAAACTGAGAATCTCTTTCCAAGGAATCTTACTCATGGTCCTGCTTGCGAGCCCACTACTGAGCGGATAAAGCTCATTCATGCAAGCCCGCTGTCTCGCCGCCCTCCTCGTGTTCTCCATCGCCTCCTGCGGACCCTCCGCCTCCGGAGGGAATTCCGGCTCACTGGTCGCCGCCACCAATCTCACCCCTGCTCAGAAGTCGGCCATCGGCAAAAAGATCTGGCAGAACGAATGTGGCGGCACGGTGGACGGGCTCACCACTTGGAATGCTGGCGAGGAATTCCCCTCGATGGGCATCGGTCACTTCATCTGGTATCCCGCCGGCTTCAATGGCCGCTTCGAGGAAAGCTTCCCGCAATTCATCGCCTTCGCTCGCCAGCAGGGATCAAACCCACCGACCGTCGCCCTCCAACGCCACTCGCCATGGACCAGCAAGGCGCAATTCCAGTCCGCCTTCCGCAGCGCGGAAATGAACAGCTTGCGCAGCTGGCTTTCTAACACGGTCTCGCTTCAAACCGACTTCATCATCGCCCGCTCCCGAGGTGCCCTGCCGAAAATCCTCGCTGCCGCCCCCGCCTCCGACCGTGCCCGCCTGCAAAACAACTACAACAAGGTCGCCTCTACCCCGAACGGCACCTACGCGCTCATCGACTACGTGAATTTCAAAGGCGACGGCACCCAGGCTTCCGAACGCTACAACGGCAAGGGCTGGGGTCTCTTGCAGGTGCTCGGCAGCATGAAGGAGGTGCCATCCGGTCAACCCGCTGCCGCCGAATTCGCCGCCAGCGCCAAGCGCATGCTCGGCCGCCGCATCGACAACTCCCCGCCCGACCGTGGCGAATCCCGCTGGCGCGAAGGCTGGTTCAACCGCTGCAACACCTACGCGAGACCGCTGTAATCAGATTTCCGCCGCATCGTTCGCCTCGAAAAACGGCCTTTCACTTCTCACCCGGCACACTTCACCCGGCACACTTCACCCGGCACACCTCACCCGGCACTTCCTACACTCCCACCAGATGACTCAGCATCGCCGAAGCAAAGGTGAGCACGAGGAAGAAGCCGCACATGTCGGTGCAGGTTGTTAGAATGGGACCGCTTGCCAGCGCAGGATCGACCTTCATCCGTTTGAGGAACAAGGGCACCAGTCCTCCGAGAAGCACCGAGAGGATGGTATTCATCATCAAGGCAGCGGCCACCACCAGCCCGAGAACGAGATTTCCCTTCCACAAGGCGGCGATCGAGCCGAGCACGCAACCCAGCACGAAGCCATTGATCATCCCCACCGCGCCTTCCTTCAGAATCACCCGCAGGTAATCCGTCGGACGGAGGATGCCGAGCGTCAGCTCGCGGATGCTCACCGCCACCGCCTGATTTCCCGAGCAACCGCTCATATCGGAAACAATCGGCAGGAACACCGCCAGCGCGATCACCTCGCGCAGGGTCGACTCATTGGCCGCAATCACACTCGCCGCCACCAGGTTCAGCCCGATATTCGGTCCCAGCCAGGCGAGCCGCTTCCAGCAGCGCTCCATCAGAGGCATGCTGCGGATCTCCTCACCATTCACGATGCCACTCGCCTGCAGGAACATGTCGGCCTGTTCCTCAGCCGCCTCCCGCCTCACCGCGTCCCGCGGCAGCACCCCTAACAGAATCCCGGCCTCGTCCACGACCGGGAGACCGAAATATTTCTTCTGTTGGAAAATTTCCGCAAGCTCCTCCAGCTCCATCGTATCCCGAACTGTTAGAGGATCCGGAATCATCAGATCCCTCACCGGCTTCGCCCGAACTGAAAGCACCAGGTCACGCAAGCGAAGCACACCGACGAGACGCTCGTCCTTCTCGACGACATACAAATACTGCACATCACGATCCGAGTAGTCCTCGGCATGCTCACCGAGATCCGCGAGCACTTCCCCAACCGTCGCCGCCACCGGGAAAGTCACCGCACCGCCATGCATGAGGCTTCCAGCGCAGCCTTCCGGATACGCCATCTTGCGTTCCAGTTCACTGCGGTCTTCCTCGTCGGCAATGACTGCGAGGATTTCCTCGGCATCTTCCTCGTGGAGCTCGCGCAGCAGATTGCTGCTCATCTCCAGAGGCAGGAAAGCGAGAACCTCCGCGGCATCCGCACTGTCCAGTTCCTCGAGGATCTCGACGGCTTGGGCTTCGGCCAGGTGACTCAGCAACTTCGCCGCATCTTCCGCGCCGAGAATTCCGACCAGAACCCCGAGTTCATCCTCCGACAATTGTGAAACCACCCACCGCTGATCTTCCCAGTCGATCGTTTTCAGGACAGCCAGCGCCGCCGCTCCATCCTTTGATTCGATTGCCTGCTCGAGCGACTCAAGCGCCGCTTCCATCAACTCCTCATCTTCCTTTGCTTCAATCATGCCAAACGTCTCGTTCCGAATCCCTGCGATCCCGTGGCAGCCGGATGCATGCCAGCCTTGCCACTGATTCCCTGAGGCGAAGCTGGCAGTGATCCCGAACAATGACAACACCCAGCCGAAACAGACTCCCCCCCCGGACAAAAAAGACTCGGATCCAGAGCCACGCCCGAAACTTCAGCTTGCCTCCAGCCTAAAAGAGTCAACCCTCTGAGCATCTCGGCCTCATGCAGCGTAAACGTCACCATCCCGGTCTCGCATGGCCACGGCTCGACCCGAATGACCGGGTTGCCTGCCATCTATGCGACGCCCTGCAGACCGCACCCAGCCTTCCCGAAGGCGATGCGGCCCTCTGTGGCAATTGCGGCGAAGTCCTTTTTCAAAACCGTCCCCGCTCGCTCTCCCGGGCCACCGGTTTCTGCACCGCCGCGCTGATCTTCATGTGTCTGGTCCACAGCTTTCCCTTCCTGACCATGGAAGCAGCCGGCAACCACACCGAGCTTGGCCTGATGCAAGCCTCCCGCGTGCTCGTCAAAGACGGTTACCTCATCCTCTCCGCTCTGACCGTTTTTTTCACCATCCTCGCCCCGATCATCCTGACCGGCGGGCTGCTCTACCTTGCCGCTCCCCTGAGCTATGGCAAAGTCCTTCCGGGTTCGATCCAGCTGGCCCGCCTGATCCAACACTCCGAGCCATGGTCGATGCTCGAGGTTTTCCTGCTTGGATTCCTCGTCTCGCTTCTCAAGCTCGGACACGTTGCTGAGCTCCACTTCGGCATCGGCCTGTGGGCGCTCGTCGCACTTGTGCTGTGCATCGCCGGCGCGATGGGTGGCATCGACCGCCGCGAACTCTGGGATCGCCTCGAGCTCGCGGTTCACAACAAGCACGAACAGGAAGTCCCTAACAGCGAAGCCGCCCAGCAGGAATGAACAAAGCCACGGGAACATTTGCTGCCGATCAAGGCCTCGCCTCATGCCACACCTGTGGGAAAGTCACGCCTCTTGCCGAACATTACTGCTCCCGCTGCCACAGCCATCTTCATCTGCGCAAGCCCCACAGCCTCGCGCGCACCTGGGCATTCCTGATCGCCGCGATTGCCTTCTATGTGCCGGCCATGTCTCTGCCGGTCATGAATGTCAGCGGGCTCGGCACCTCTGCCTCCGGCGGTGCCGGCGGCAGCACCATCCTCGGAGGGGTCATCACCTTTTGGAACATGGGGTCCTATCCCGTGGCCATCATCATCTTCACTGCCAGCGTCCTGATTCCGATCCTCAAGGTCATTGCCCTGATCTGGCTTTGCCTTGCCGCCTCCGGCAAACACACCGCCCCGCCGCGCAGCCTCGCCGTCACCTATCACATCACCGAACTCCTCGGCCGCTGGTCGATGGTTGACGTGTTCGTCGTCGCCATCCTCGCCTGCCTCGTGCGCCTCGGCGCCCTCATGACCATCACCCCGGGCCCCGCCGCACTAGCCTTTGCCTTGGTCGTCATTCTCACTATGATCTCGGCCATGTCATTCGACCCCAGACTCATCTGGGACCACCGCCGTGGCAAAAATTTCCCCACCCCATGAGCGAAGACCCCGCTGAATTTCAAGCCACCGTCCGCCACCGTCGTCGCATCAGCAACGTGTGGATCATTCCGATCGTCGCCTTCCTGCTCGCCGGCTGGCTGATTTGGAAAAACTACTCCGACAAAGGTCCGCTCGTCTCCGTGAAATTCGAAACGGCCGACGGCATCAAAGCCGGCGAGACCGAAGTGCGCTGCCGCTCCGTGCGCATCGGCGTGGTCGAGAAAGTATCGCTCGCAGATGATATTGGATCCGTTACCGTCGACCTGCGCATTGCTCCGACAGCTGAAGATCTGCTGCGCAGCAACTCGCGGCTCTGGGTCGTTCGCCCCCGCGTGACAGCCAGCGACATCTCCGGACTCGGCACCCTGATCACGGGGGCCTACATCGAGTTGGAACCCGGATCTGATAAGAAGCCGGCAAGCCACTTCATCGGACTCGAGGAGCCCCCCGTCACCTCCGCCAATGTTCCCGGTCTGCGCCTGACACTCATCGCCGACGATGCCGGATCGCTTGGAACCGGAGCGCCCATCTACTACCGCGGTTTCGAAGTCGGAAAAGTCGAGCGTCGCACTCTCGACATCGAGGCCCGCCGCATCCGCTACGAAGTCTTCATCAAGGACGAATACGCCGATCTCGTGAATTCCGGCACCCGCTTCTGGAACACCAGCGGCATCGATGTCAGCGCCGGTGCCGATGGCTTCAAGTTCCGCACCCCATCCTTCCAGGCAATGGTCGTGGGCGGCGCTTCCTTCGCCGTGCCCAAGGGTGTTGTCTCCGGCGAGCCTGCCGAAGACGGCTCCGTCTTCACGCTTTATGAAGATGAATCCGCCGCGCGCGACGCCTCGTTCGACGTCGACCGGAAGGCACTGCTTTTCTTCGACCACTCCGTGCGTGGACTCAATCGCGGGGCACCGGTCGAGTTCCGGGGCATCCCCATCGGCCGCGTGGTCGATGTCACCTTCAAATACTCTCCTCCCGGTGACTCGCGCGTCCCGGTGCTCATCGAATTCGACACCAATACCCTGCGCCGTGCCACCGAGGATGAAAGCGACGGCACCCTGCTCCTTTCAGAAGCTGTTAGAAAAGGACTGAGAGCCAAACTCGGCACGGGATCGCTTCTAACAGGCGCCATGTTCGTGGACATCGATTTCGTTCCCGATGCCTTTCCTGCGACTCTGGGTAAACTTGGAGAGTTCGACGTCATTCCGACCGAGTCGTCCGGGATTGCCCAGCTGGAAGCCAAGATCAACGCCCTCCTCGCCAAGCTTCAGGCCCTGCCACTCGACGACACGCTCGCCAAATTCGGCAACGCCGCCGACGAGACCGCCAAGACCGTCGCCGATGCCCGCGACACCATGGGCTCCATCGAATCCGCCCTCGATGAAATGACCAAGCTCCTTGGCTCAGACGAGACCCAGAACGTCACCAAGGAACTCAACGCCACCCTCGCCGAGCTTCGCACATCCGTCGAGTCCCTGGGACCTGCCGGAGCCATGCAAGGTGACCTCCGCCGCACCCTGGACGAACTTCGTTCCGCCCTGCGCTCGTTTGACTCCCTCTCCCGAAGCCTCGACGAGAAACCCAACTCGCTGCTCTTCGGTCGCGATTCATCAGGCAACCCCACCCCCAAGGCTCGCCGCTAACAGACCCCTACCTTCATGCACCATTTCCTTTCCAAAGTCCTCTCCCTTCTGGTCCTCGCGCTTGCAGCCTGGACCCTGTCCTCCTGCTCGAGCGGCCTTTCCTACTACATCCTCACCCCGGAAGGTCCCGCGCCATCCGGCGGAGGAAGCGGCATCGGCGTCGGCCCGGTCAGCATCGCCGCCTACCTCGATCGCGAAAACCTCGTCTTCCAGGAATCCGGCAACCGGCTCGCCGTCGCCGAATCCCACCGCTGGGCCGGCGACCTCGAAGACAACATCTCATCGGTCCTCGCCACCAACCTCGGCCGCCAGCTCAAAACCGGAAACGTCCGCACCTATCCGTGGGCCGACGATGGCGATCTGCGCTATCAGATCAGCATCGACGTCCGCCAGCTCCACGGCACGGCCGATGGCGATGCCTTCATCGAAGCCGCCTGGCGCGTCTACTCGCTGCCCGACCGCCGCATGATCGCCTCGAAATCCTGGACGGGCACCGAGCCGATGACGGTCGATGGCTACGACGAACTCGCCGCCGCGGAATCCCGCCTGCTCTCCCGGCTCGCCGCCGAAATCGCGAGATCGCTCTGATTCCGATCCACCCCGCAAATCCTCGGAAATACTTGCCTAACCCGTTTCTCCCGCCTACCTCAGCGTCCATGTCAACCGAGACCACACTGATTCTCTTCAAGCCCGACGCCGTCACCCAAGGCCTCGTCGGCACCGTTCTTGCCCGCTACGAAAAGGAAGGCTTCAAGGTCCGCGGCCTCAAGGTCATGGCCCTCAGCGACGAAATCCTCGCTGATCACTACTCGCACATCGCCGACAAGCCGTTCTTCCCATCCGTTCGTGGATTCATGCAGGAAAGCCCCGTCGTCGCCCTCGCCCTCGAAGGTGAAAACGTCATTTCCCGCGTCCGCGACCTCCTCGGCCCGACCGACTCGAAAGAAGCGGCCGCCGGCACCATCCGTGGTGACTTCGGTGACAAGGGAGAAGACTCCAAGATGCGCAACATCTGCCACGCCTCCGACGGACCCGAAGCCGCTGAAGCCGAACTCAAGCGCTTCTTCAACGAAGGCGAGATCATCTAACGGATCGCTCCCTCATTTTTCCAACGGCCTCTTCCATCCGGAAGCGGCCGTTTTTCGTTTCAGCCTTCCTTCCTCACCACCACCAGGAAGGGAGCCTTGTCCCTCGACGGCTCCCCCACCACTAGCGCAAACGCTCCGGCGGTTCCCTCCTCCAGAATCCTTTCCAGTCCCATGACCACCACGGCCGCCTCTTCCGCCCCACCCGGATGCCCGGTGTAGCAAACAATCGTCATCACCCCACCCGGCTTCAGCGCAAACAATCCTTGCACCACTGCCTTGCTGCTCTCGCCCACCTCCGTGGTCACCGCGTGATCGCCACCGGGTAGGTATCCGAGATTGAACATCACGGCCGACGCCCCCCCGCGTCCCACCCGTTCCAGCAATTTCCCATGCGACTCATGGCGCAACTCGACTCGCGATTCGACCCCCGCATCGCTCACTCTTTTCCGCGTGGAAAGGATCGCCGCCTCCTGCACATCGAATGCCAGAACCCGCCCGGACTCACCAACCAAACCCGCTAAAAACAAGGTGTCGTGCCCGTTTCCAGCGGTCGCATCCACCGCCAAATCCCCCTCCTTCACCACCTCCGCCACCATCCGGTGAGCCGCCGCTGTCGGTCTCTCAATCATCACTTCCACAAACTCTCGCATCAGGCCCAATCAGGGAACCTTAAACTTGACACTTGAAACTCCGCCCAATTTCTCCAGTTTGCCGCCCCGCCGCGCCGAAATGCGGGGGAAAAACGAATCAAATATCAAGACCATCATGGCCGCGAAGATCTACACCAACAAGGATGCCTCTCTTGTGACGCTTAAGAAAAAAACCCTCGCCGTCATCGGCTTTGGTTCCCAAGGACACGCCCACGCCCTCAACCTGAAGGATAGCGGCATGAATGTCATCATTGGCCTCTACGCCAAATCCAAATCACGCGAAGTCGCCAAGAAGCTCGGCTTCAAGGTCATGGACACGGCTGAAGCCGTTCAGGCTGCCGACGTCATCTTCGTCGCCGTTCCCGACACCAAGATCGCTGAAGTCTACAACAAGGACATCGCGCCTCACCTTGTCAAAGGCAAGACCCTCCTCTTCTCCCACGGCTTCGCCGTTCACTTCAAGACCATCGAGACTCCTGAAGACGTCAACGTCATCATGGTCGCACCGAAAGGCCCTGGTCACACCGTTCGTTCGCAGTTTGTCGATGGCAAGGGTGTTCCCGGCCTCATCGCCGTGCACAACGACGCCGATGGCAAAGCCAAGAAAATCGCCCTCGCATGGGCCCGCGGCGTCGGCTGCACCCGTGCCGGTGTGTTCGAAACCGACTTCAGGGAAGAGACCGTCACCGACCTCTTCGGTGAGCAAGTCGTGCTCTGCGGTGGTGCATCCGCCCTCGTCAAGGCAGGCTTCGAAACCCTCGTCGAAGCCGGCTATCAGCCTGAGATGGCCTACTTCGAGTGCCTTCACGAACTGAAGCTCATCGTCGACCTGATGAACGAGTCCGGCATCGCCGGCATGCGCTTCTCGATCTCCGAGACCGCTGAGTGGGGCGACGTCTCCGTCGGACCGAAGATCATCAACGAGTCGGTCAAGAACCGCATGCGCAAGCAACTCAAGGAAATCGAATCCGGCAAGTTCGCCAAGCAGTGGATCGCCGAAGCCGACAGCGGTTGCAAAAACTTCAATCAGATCCGTAAGGAGGAAGCCAAGCACCAGATCGAAAAAGTCGGTGAGCGTCTCCGCTCGACGATGAGCTGGATCAAGCAGAAGAAGCTCGCCAAGGGTGCAGCCCAGGCCAGCTACGTCTCCGCTTCCAAGTAAGGAAGAAGGCGATTGCCCTGTCCTCTATCATCTCCAAAGCCCGGACCTCTTCAGAGGCCCGGGCTTTTTTTTGTGAGCAGGGACAGACTTGTTTCGGGTCATTCCTCCCCCACCACCGTTTCCTCCCCAACGCCCAAGCCGTCCACCCCCGTGAATTCCCAGGAAATTCTCTGCTAGATCCCCCGTCCCTTTCCCGTAGTCAGCCCCCAAGTCGCAAATCGTCACTGCCAAGACGGATGCTTGCCACCATTCGATCAGCACTCTAGATACTCCCCTCTCAACATACAAATCCATGACAGAAAAACTCAGCAACGAATCCATCGCGCCCAACGCGAACCGACTCCTTTGGGCAGGCTTCACCGCCATTCTAGCCGCAGGGGTCGGGTTCGGGGTCCGCGGAGGCCTCTTCGGAACTTGGGAAACCGCCTTCAATCTCAATGGCGCTCAGCTTGGAGCGATCAGCCTCGGAGCCGGATTCATCAGCTTCTGTTTCGGCATCATCATCGGCGGGGTGATCGTCGACAAAATCGGTTATGGCAAACTGGTCTTCACCGCCTTCCTCCTCCACGTCCTTTCCGCCTTCGTCACCTTTGCCGCCAAGCCGGGGATGTCCAGTGAGACAGCCTACCTTTTCCTCTACTGGGGCACCTTCCTCTTCGGTCTGGCCAACGGCACCCTTGAAGCCGTCGCCAACCCACTGGTCGCGACCCTCTATCCGAAGAACCGCACCCACTACCTGAACATCCTGCACGCTTCCTGGCCACTCGGGATGGTGTTCGGTGGACTCATCGGATGGACACTCGGTTCCGGCGAAAACGCGTGGGACTGGAAGTGGCAACTCGCCCTCTACCTCGTCCCGACGGTCATTTACGGAATCATGTTCTTCGGCCAGAAATACCCCAAATCGGAAGCTTCCGAGAAAGGTCTCAAGCTCGGAGAAATGTTCAAGGACGTCGGGATCCTCGGAACCCTCATCGTCTCCGTCCTACTCTTCTTCTTCCTCCGTCGTGACTTCTTCGGCGGCCTCATCGGCATGGAGGCCATGCCGTCTAACATCCTCTCTGCGATTGTCTCCTTTGCACTGCTCGCATGGGTCGCGACCTTGACCAAGTTCGCCATCGGCCACTGGCTGATCTTCGTTCTCTTCATCACCCACGCGCTCGTCGGCAGCGTTGAACTTGGCACCGACGGATGGATTCAGAACATCACCGGAACGATCCTCAATCCGGAACAGGGCAAGATCCTCTTCGTCTTCACCTCACTGGTGATGTTTGCACTGCGCTTCTGTGCCCACTTCATCGAGGAGAAAGCCGGCGTGAAACCCATCGGCCTGCTCTTCATTTGCTCGGTTCTCGCCGTCGCCGGACTCAATCTCGTCAGCGCGGTCGACTCCTTCGGTGCGGCATTTGGTGCCCTCCTCGTCTACGCCCTGGGCAAGACCTTCTTCTGGCCCACCATGCTTGCCGTCATCGGTGACCGCTTCCCGCAAACCGGCGCTGTGGCGATGAGCCTCATGGGTGGCATCGGGATGCTCTCCGTTGGCCTCCTCGGCGGCCCGGGCCTCGGCTACGCGCGTGACCGCTTCTCCGCAGGCGAACTCAGCGAAGCGGACGCCGCCCTTTACGCCGAAGTAAAGAGCGCCGGACCTGCGAGCGAGTTCCTTGGATTCGAGCCTGTCCAGCCGATCGATCCGAAGGTTCTCAATCCCGCCAAGGACGCCTTCGCCGCCAAGGTCGCCGTGGAACGCGGAAATGCGGCCGAAGACGTCGTCGCCAAAGCACAAACCATCACCGCCGAACAGGAACTGATCGCCAAGTCCGACATCCAGGGCAACCGCAAGGTGCTCAAGTTTGACTCGTTCATTCCAGCCGTCATGGCCGTCATCTACCTCCTGCTGATGCTCTACTTCCGTGCCATCGGCGGTTACAAACCGCTGACGATCACCCCGGAGAAAGCCTCAGGCGGCACCGCAGGGCCCTCCGAGTTCTAACAACCAGTCGGATTCCATTCAAAAAAGCGCGTTCCCTAACAGGAGCGCGCTTTTTTCATTCCCATGCCGTGGCGGTCGGCGCGTGCTACCCTTCCTCCGGAGGAAAGATTACCGCCACTCGTTCGATGCCATTTTTCGTGAACTCCTCCCAATAGCGCTTCTCGATGTCCTGAGTGCGCTCCCGACGTTGCTCTTCGCTCAGCTTTTCCCACGCGACCTTCCCGATCACCCTTGCGAGATCCCGGTCCGCCAGTCGGATCACCATTTCCTCCCAGAAGAGCTCATTCCGGAACTCATCGTAGCACTCCTGGAAATACGAACCTTCCTGGTACTCGAGCGTGATCTGGTGCATCTGCTTGCTTTCATCAAACTCGATCATCTCGCCCTGGCCCGAATGTTTCACCTTGCCGAGGATCTTCTGCTCCAGCGACTCGAAAGCTGCCATTCCCTCTTCGGAACCTGGCTTGCGGTTCCACATCGCCACACTCGCCGCGAGGCTGACCATTTCCACCAAAGTGGTGAGTTCCTTATCGGTGAAGCGCAAATGCATGAGACCCGGAAACAAGCATCGACCGCCCGCCGCCGCAAGCTCGACTCACCCCGGGAAGCGAGGCTCACCATGCCTTTCCTCCCGGTTCTCCTAAAAAACGCTCACTTTCGCGCTTGCACCAAGCCTCCTGATCCGGCTCATTTCCCCCCGCAGCCTGACTGAAAGCACGAGTAGCTCAGCGGTAGAGCATCCCGTTTACACCGGGGCGGTCGGCGGTTCGATCCCGTCCTCGTGTACCAGGTGCCAAAGCTCTCACTTGGAGAGTCCGCACGAAGCCACACACTCGCACTGGCAGCATCTTCAACTTGTGTTAGGAATATAGGAAATGACCGTTCCCGACTGCCCGGATTTCCCAGAAACCACCCCACACGACATCGACGAAGCCGCGATCCGCGAGCAGCTTGAATTCGAGCTCGAATCTCCTGACCGCTCCCTGCTCTCCGGGCCCAAGTCACGATTCAAAGAACTCACCACCATTTTTCGCGTCTCCTGGGATTTCGTAAAAGCCTTCCGCACCCTTCATTTCGCCGGTCCCGCCGTCACCATCTTCGGATCCGCCCGCACCAAACCCGGCACCACCTACTACGAACTCGCGCGCACCATGGGCTCGGAATGCGCCAAGCTCGGCTTCACCGTCATCACGGGCGGCGGACCCGGCATCATGGAGGCCGGAAATCGTGGTGCCCACGAAGCGGGCGGACGTTCCATCGGAGTTAATATCGAGCTCCCTTTCGAACAGCATATCAATCCCTACGTCGACCGCTCCGTCGACATGCACTACTTCTTCACGCGCAAGACCATCCTCGTGAAGTATTCCTACGCATTCATCGTCCTGCCCGGTGGTGCCGGCACCATGGATGAGATGTTCGAGACCATGACCCTCATCCAGTGCGGGAAACTCCGCAACTTCCCCATCATTCTCATGGGTAAGGATTACTGGCAGCCCCTGATGGACTTCGTTTACAAAATGGCCGAAGCCGGCACGATCAGCCCGGAGGACCCCGAGTTGATCTTTTTTACCGACGACCCCAAGGAAGCCATCGCCCACCTGCAACGCCACGCCGTTCGTCAGTTTGGACTCAAGAAGCGCAACCTTCCCACCGCGAATAGCATCCTCGGCGAGAAGTCCATGCCTTCGGCCTCCTGACTGCATTTCGCATCTCAACACCGTGCCGAACGGGAAATGTTAAGATTTGGTAAAGTCGCCCCTCGATCTTCTAACTTCTATCTTTCATATTCCAGATTACCCAAACCGGGAACAAAGTCGCTCCGCACCCCGGTCTAATCTAACAGGTTAGCGATTGTCATATCAGGACAGCGCGCCCGCCAATCCGCCAATCCGGCATTTTCAGCGGACGGTCGATTCATCAGGCTCTCAGCTGGGTGGAAAATATCGACCTCTCCACACAGGAATTGATTTCGCCGCGCAACCTTTCTTCAAATCCCCTGTTTCATGAATCAGACACGGACGGCCGCCCGTTGATCCAATCAACAACTACCCAAACAACGACAAATCATGAAAACACGCATTCTCTACACCGCCCTCGCCGCTTTCGCCGTGAGCTCCTTCAGCGCCTCCGCCCAGGACGCCGAACGTCCACGAGGTGAACGCCCTCAGCGCGAACTTCCACCTGAAGTGCTCAAAAAATTCGATACCGATGGCGACGGCAAGCTCGACGCAGATGAGCGCAAGGCTGCCATGGACGACCGCAGGGCCAAAATGGAAGAACAGCGCAAGGCCGTGCTCGCCAAGTTCGACAAGGACGGCGATGGCAAGCTCAGCGAAGATGAACGCAATGCAGCTCGTGAAGCCATGAAAGCACGTCACGAAGCACTGCTCGCCAAATACGACGCCGACAAGGACGGCAAGCTCAGCCCGGAAGAACGCAAGGCTGCAGTTGCCGCCGGCGAAGAATTCCCAGCGATGCGCCCCCAAGGCCGCGGTGACCGTGAAGGTCGGCCCGGTCCTGAAGGAAGGCGGGGACCAGGTGGCAAAGGCGCTCCTGCCGGCAAAGGCGGAGCTGAGGAATAATATGGTATTCCGTTAGATATAACTCAAACCAAACGGCCCGGGATTCCCGGGCCGTTTTTCGTTTTAAAGATCCTGCTCGATCGACTTCAATTCGAGATACAAGGCATCCCAGTATTTCGCCCGAGGCTCGAGGGTCGCCTTGCGATCTGCCAGCAAGCGCCGCACTCCCGTTAGGCCATTCGAGTATTCCAGAAACAATCCACGCACGGCATCGGAATAATCCTCGCGCATCGCCGATTCAAAGCGCCCCACGGAATCAAGCAAGCGACGTCGCGTATCCCTCACCACACCGCGCGCACTGATCCAACTGATTAGTGCACCCAGCAGAGCGATCACTCCCGCCACTCCCAACACGAACCACGCCACCTGCGTCATGCCAAGCGCACCACATGTCCCGGCACCTGTCAGCGAAAGCAGCACAAGGATCATCAGAAATCGAAGACGGCCACTCCGGCTGCGGACCAAGCTGTCGAGCAGTGCGCGCACCCGCAGTTGACCCAGCACTCCCGTCACGCCCTGTCCGACTCGTTCGGTGAATTTCTCTATGACCGCTTCCCGTGCCTCTCCGGACACCGCCGAACTTCCGGGGTCCATGCCCATCCGGTCCATCACCCGCGGTCTCACTTCATTCCAGTGGCCCTCGCACTCGTCGAGGAGACGGGCAACATCAAGTTGGGCAAAATCACGAATCGCCGACTGCAGGCGAGCCGCGAATTTCGCCTCGATCTTTGCTGGCGTGGCATCGCCAAAAAACAATCGAAACACGGTGGGCAACACCCCAAGCGTGCGGCCGAGCTGCTTTGCCAGGTGTCCGACTTCTGCCTCATATCGGCCACGGGCACCACCAAGCGTCTCACCAGAAGCATCGAGCACCATTTCGCGGAGCTGATCCGCCTCGCGCTCCAGGCCGGCAAGAAACCATCCGTCGTCGTCCATCCCCCGCCGCTGCTTGTCCAGGCCATCCTCAACTTCGCGCAGACGTCGAGCCGCCTCCTGACTGGTCCTCTGAAGAAGGAAATTGCGGAGATCCGAGTTGCAGACGTCTTCTGAAACAAATTCCTCGAAGACCGAAAAGCCACTCGCCGACCATCCCTTGCGCGCCGTCTGAGAGGACACCTTCGCATCGTAAGCCAGCTGCGCCGCTACGGCATGGATCGGAAGTTCGCGGCCGACCTTTTTCAGACACAAGTCACGCATGTGCCCCTTGATCACCCGAAGGTCCTCAATGGATTTGGTGTCCGCCTGCTGAACGATCAGCGCCACTCTCGGCAACGCCTCATCACTCATCATCGAGACGAGATCCCAGGTCGCTGCCGTCCAGGTATTCGCCGCAGGAAACACGATCAAAATCAGATCGGCTTCCTCATACTTTGGCATCGAAGCCACCACGGCATCCCGCCAGCCCGAATTCGACCCGGGCGTATCGATCATCTCGAAACGCTTCAGGTATTCCAAGGGCCTCTCCGCTCGGACCCAGCCGTCCTCGATCTCAAGATCACGCTCTCGCTCTCCATACACATAGAAGATCGATTTGCGAGTCGTTGGCAACGGCGCCGCCGGGCAGATCCCCACACCCGCCAGGGCATTCAGCAATGTCGACTTCCCCGCATTGACCTCACCGAGCGCAACGATGCGTAATGGCGAAGCCAGTCGTCTCCGCGCATCATCAGGGTCAGCTCGAGGGTCAATGCCGCTTGCCGCAGCAAGTTGCTCGATCCGCTTGAAGCAGTCCAGCAGCCTGTCCCGTCCCGAAAAATACCGGTCACCTGGCATCGGGAAAAAACCGTGTGTCTATAAGATCAGGGTGCCGGAGTGGACGCCGCTTGCGCAGGCGTTTCTTTAGGCTTCATCGCCAAAAGCTGGGAGACCGTCACGAATTTGTAGCCCTTCCTGAGAAGACCATCGAGCGTCGCCGGCATCGCCGTCACCGTGGGAGCGTGGAGGTCGTGCGCCAGAACGATCGCACCCGGAGTGGTTGCGGAAAGGATTCTCGAGGTCACCACCGATGGCCCCGGGCGCTGCCAGTCCCTCGGATCGACGGCCCACATGATCGTCGGATACCCGTATTCACTGTGGATCCATGAACGTTGGTTTTGAAGAAGCGCACCGTAGGGAGGGCGCAGGGTGCGAGGCTTCACACCAGCAGCACGAGCAATCGCTTCACGGCACTTGTCGAGTTCCTCGCGCACCTTCGAATCACTCATTTTGGTCATGTTGCCATGAGTGTAAGTGTGATTTCCAATCTCATGGCCCTCCGCCACGATCCGGCGGGTGATCGCCGGGTAGAGATCCACATTGCGACCGATCACGTAGAAGGTGGCCTTGATGTTCCGCTCACGCAGGATGTCGAGAAGCTTCGGTGTATTCTGCGGGTGGGGACCATCGTCAAAGGTCATCGCCACGTAGTTCTGACTGACCGCGACGCGGGAGATCGTGACGCCGGCATTGGGCGAAAAGTTCGCCGAAAGCTTCATGTCGGGGTTCCGCGGAACCGGACCCTTGATCGATGGTGTCCGGTAGGCCGTATTCGCCTCGGTTTTGACCGGCGCAGCTCCCTCAGGAATGCCAGCGTCGGCCGTCTTGTCGGCATTCGAGCAGCTTCCTAGAGAAGCGCTGAGAAGCGTGAAGACGAAGATATGAGGAGCAATTTTCATTAGGAAACCCGTAATGGTGCGCATGATGTGGTCCCGGCACTATGCGGGCGCGGGCGGGATTGTCACGCCCGCATTTGCGCCGACGAGCTCACAAAAAGCGGGAAAGTATTGGCTTCAGGGCCGCCACGGTCTCTTCCGGCCAGAATTCCTTGGAGGTCATGATCGCTCCGTCCAGCGAGCGATGTTCCGGCCACTTCGCGTCCTCTGGAATCTCAGCCACCGCCCGCGCCAGCACCCGTTTCGCAAGGGAAACATTTGCCGTCAGGTGTTCCATCACTGCCTCCGCCGTCACTGCCTCCTCCTCGACCTTCCAGCAATCATAGTCAGTGATCATTGCCAGCGTCGCCGAGGCGATCTCCGCCTCGCGGGCCAGTTTCGCCTCCGGCAGGTTGGTCATGCCGATCACATCAAAGCCCAGCTGACGGTTTGCCTCGCTCTCCGCCCGCGTCGAAAAGGCCGGCCCGTCCATGTTCACATAGGTCCCCCCATCGTGAACCTTCGCCCCTTCCGCCGTCGCCGCGTCCTTCAAAATCGCCCGCATCCCGGCACTCACCGGATCACCAAAGGAAACATGCCCTACGATCCCCTTCCCGAAAAAGGTGTGGTGCTCACGGCGGCTGGTGCGATCGAAATACTGGTCGGGCAATACCACGTCGCGCGGCGCATACTGCTCGCGCAAGCTGCCTACGGCCGTCACGCAGATGAGGAACCTCACATCCAGACTCCGCAGCGCCCACAGGTTCGCACGGTGATTGATCTCATGCGGCATGATCCGGTGCCCGCGACCATGGCGCGGCAAGAACCACACCTGACGCCCCGCCAGCGTCCCTCCTACCAGCACATCCGATGGCTCACCAAACGGCGTCTCGATTTTCCGCTCCTCTGCCTTCTCAAAGCCCTCGATCTCATAAAGACCACTCCCGCCGATGATTCCGATCGCTGCTGACATGGTCATGGAACTACGCGCCACGCCCCCGATCGTCCAGCCATCACTCGATTCACACCTTTTTCACCATCACTTGAAAACAACTTCATGCGGGCACCGCTAAGCTCCTGAACCAATGCCGAGCGCACCACCAGCTGAACGTCACCTTCCCAGCCGCTGGCAGGCCCTTTCGTTCTTTCTGAAAACCCACGCTCTCCAGGCCCGGCGCCATCTCATCGAGCTCCAGGCCCGGCCCGCGCTCCATCCACGCGACAGCAAACTCCTCGATGCTCCGATCGCCGCCGAGCTCCGCATGCCGCTGTGGTCGCAGCTCAGCCCCGCAGAATTCCCCCTCACCGCCGGAAAAGTGGAGAATCTCCGTCTCGCCGCACGCGCCCTCCACGGACTCGAAGTCCCCGCCGATGCCACTTTCAGCTTCTGGCGACAGCTCGGCCGCACTAGCCGCGCCAAAGGATTCACCACCGGCCGCGAACTCCGAGAAGGCTGCCTCGTTCCCAGCATCGGCGGCGGACTCTGCCAAATCTCCGGGCTGCTCTATCAGACGGCCCTGAAAGCCCAGCTCGAGATCGTCGAACGACATGCCCACTCCCGCATCGTCCCCGGCTCCACCGCCGAGCAAGACCTCGATGCCACCGTCTTCTGGAACTACGTCGACCTCCGCTTCCGAGGCTCATTCGATTGGCGACTCGAAGTCCAGCTCGACGCCACCGACCTCATCGTCCGCATTCGCGCCCACCGCGAGGAGCCGCGACTTCAGTCGCTAGCATCAACCCTTCCTCCCAAGGACCAACGGCTTCAATCACCCGCATCTCCCCGCCTTCACACCACCGGCGACTGCCTGACCTGCAACCAGACCTCCTGCTTCCGTCACCCCGGTGCCACCGCCTCCCACGCACCCGGTCTCGGTCACTCCGCCTTTCTTCTCGATACGCGCTGGCCGGAGTTCGACGAATGGTGCGCCGGACACTCGCGGGAAAATGACCACTGGTTCCTTCCCCTCGACGCCGCCCGCTGGAAGAAAGCCAACTACGCCTGGTCGCCACCGCAGGCAACCAAACTTCACCACGCGACCTCCGTCACCCTGCTGCGATCCCTCCGCCAACGCAGCCTCCCCGCCCAGGGAGCCATCCGCCAGAAAGCCCTCCTCAATGCCGACGCCCAACTCGCCAACTACTATGCCCGGCGTATTTCGCCCGAATGCCGGCACCTCGTTGTCTCGATGAACCTGCTCCCCCACCTCTGGCGACTTGGCGTCCTTGGTGGCAGAACCTTCGACGTCCTCGCCGACCGTTGGCCGCTCGCCGAACTCCAGGGCATCCTTGACCGAGCCGCAGCCGCCAACCCGAGGTCTCCCACCCTTGGTGACTTCCGCGCCGACCCTCAACTCCTCCGCGAGGAACGTGCCGCTCTCGCCGCCGCCGCGCGACTCATCACCCCGCACCAGGCCATCGCCGCCCACTTTGGTGATCGCGCCTGGCTCCTTGATTGGAAAATTCCGGAAGTCGAAGCCCGCAAAACACCCCCAGGCCGTCGCCCACAACTCTTTCTCCCCTGCTCCGCACTCGGCCGCAAGGGCATCCACGAACTCGCTGCCGCCCTAACAGGAAAGGACATCCAACTTCTTGTTCTTGGCTGCGCCCGCGAAGGTGGCGACCACGACCCGCTCGCCGACACCGACCACCAACCCGCCACCCTCGCCGACCTCAGCCGCGCCACCGCTCTCATTCTCCCCGCCTGGATCGAGCACCAACCACGCCTTGCCCTGCGCGCCCTCGCCATGAACATCCCCGTCATCGCCACCAAAGCCTGCGGCCTCCCCAATCACCCCCTCCTCACCCAAATCCCAAACCCCAACCCGAGTGAAATCTTAAAAGCCATCGACTCCCTGTTGAAACAATCGAGAACCACGGAACACACAGCATACACGGAATGAAAAAGCAGGGAAAGAGTGCCTCTCTCCAAATTCAGAACCTCCAAATTCCTTTCTCTGCTCGCATCCATTCGCGGCCTAAAAACAAGTTCCCAAGCTCTTCGTTCTCCGTGTATTCCTGTATTCCGCCTGCCCTTCCGTAGCTTTAGCGAAGGAGGGTGGTTGGACTCCCATCTATTAGGATTCAAAACTTTGCGTCATTGGCGTCTTGGCGTTTCATAAACCTACTCATGCGCCGCATCCTCGTCATCGCCTGCCTCACCCTTGTCTCCTGTCGCGGCCAGGACGGGGAACCCTCTAACAACGTGGAACCCGAAGCCCCACAGTCCGCCAGAGCGAAACTCCCCGGACCCGCCCGCGCCGCCGATGCCGCCAAGCGCGTCCGCCCCGATCTCGAACGCGATCTCACCGCCAAAGATCTCCACTTTGGCGACCCCGTCTACCTCCGAGCCTTCAAGGAGGAGAAACTGTTAGAGCTTTGGATCCAGCACCGAAAGTCCGGCAAATTCGTCCTCTTTCGCAGCTACCCCGTCGCCGCCAGCTCCGGAAAGCTCGGCCCGAAACTGGCCGAAGGCGACCTTCAGGTCCCCGAAGGTTTCTATTTCGTCCCGCGCGACGGCATGAAGCCTGACTCCACCTTTCATCTCGCCTTCAACATCGGCTACCCGAATGCCTACGACCGCCATCATGGCCGGGACGGCAGCTTCATCATGATCCACGGCAACCGGGTTTCCATCGGCTGCCTGGCCATGACCGACAGCAAGATCGAAGAAATCTACACCCTCTGCGATGCCGCTCTAACAAACGGCCAGAAATATTTCCGTGTCCACTTCTTCCCCTTTCGCATGAGCGACGAACGCCTCGCCCGCACCAGCGACAGCGAGTGGCACGACTTCTGGTCGAACCTCAAGGAAGGTTACGACTACTTCGAAGAAAAGCGGGTTCCGCCC
This sequence comes from Haloferula chungangensis, assembly GCF_042664875.1. Taxonomy (NCBI): domain Bacteria; kingdom Pseudomonadati; phylum Verrucomicrobiota; class Verrucomicrobiia; order Verrucomicrobiales; family Verrucomicrobiaceae; genus Haloferula; species Haloferula chungangensis. The sequence continues at coordinate 495,666 of NZ_JBHTBS010000003.1, forward strand.
GACGTCAGCGTCAAAAATGGGCGCTACGTATTCGAATAAAGGGAGATCCCCTGTCGCTCCATGCCGCCGAAGAGGGCCCTGACACTCGGTCGCTGCAGCACGATGATCGTAAAGATCCCCAAGGCCGTCCCCAGGGGCGCGGCAAGACACAGAATGCAGGCCACCACGAAAACGAAGGTCCACGAGCGACGCTCGGAAAGTCGTTTGCCCGCCATGAAAAAAAGCACCGCACAGGTCCAGATCAGGAGGCTGAACAGCGCACCGAAGCCGATGAACATCCAGCCTATGAAAGCCATGTCCGGAGGAGTCGGTCCCGAACCGGCACTTGGCGGCGGCATGAGAATCGACCCGCTGACGAAGAACATCCCCATCGCCAGGTAAATCAGCGGAAAACAGCCCCCGAGCGCGGTCAGTCCCGCCATCACATAGTGAAAAATGACCAGAAGCTTGATGTGCTCCGCATCCTGCGCTTGCTGGCTGTATTGCGGCACCAAAGCCGGCGGCTGGGGCAATCCTTGCATCTGATCGGATCCAATCATCACAATCCGTCATCATCCAGCCTTGTCTCCGGCTTCAGACCCGGCTATTTCTTCGCCCGCGTCACAAAGTGCCCGTAGCTCAGCTGGATAGAGCATCCGCCTTCTAAGCGGACGGTCAGTGGTTCGAATCCACTCGGGCATGCTTACGCAGCCATTACAAAGCGCTCCGCAAGACGCAAGCCAGGATGGACGTCGGAGTCGATCCTCTCGGGCATCCTTCGCACAAAGCTTAGCTCTTAGAACCCCGGTCCAAGCGCACCGCCTACTTTGGTCTGGATTCCAAGCCGGCAAATCCACCGCCAGCATCATAGATCAGCGTTTGAATCGCACCTCCTTCGTCGAGACTTTTGCGGCCGGCGTGAAGGACTGCCGTGGTGAGCAAGGTATCATCAATCGTCGCGAGTTGCCCATCGAAGTCTGCGGGCTCCGCCTGGCCGGCGACGATTTTTTCAACCGCTTTCGCAAACTCTTCGATCGACTTGAATCCGTAGCCTCCCTGCCCGGCGAAGCGGCCATGCCCATCGGGCGCATACTTCATGAACAAGGGATTCGGCGACGCAAAGCCGGCCTCATCCGTCGCCGTCGTAAAACCGCGGTGCGCCTGGTCGACCGTCACCTCACCGTCGTGGCCCATGTAGAAAAAGCGCTGCTGCGAATGCACGTCCGACTTTGCCGCGATCCAGGATGAAGTGTAGATCGCCGTGCCCTTGTTGCCGCTGGCCATGTTTTCCCAGGTTACCGATAGGGTGATCGTATCCTCGGTCGGGATACCCTGGGCCTTTGCCACGCCTGTGGAAGCCATCGCGTGCACGCCTACGGGTCGTGCGAAGGCACCTGCTGCCCAGACATTGAAATCCACGTGGTGGGCGTTGAGGTAGTAGCTGATGTCACTCGCCTTGCCAGCCCAGGCCGCAAAGGTCTTCAATTGCGACTTCGGCTGACTCATGTAGGCGCTGAAATAGCTGAAATCACCAAGTTGGCTGATCCGATCGCGAGCGTCGGCATAGATCGGGTCCCAGCGCTTGTGCACCTCCATCGCCACCAGCACACCGTTTTCCCTGGCAGCCTCCCTCAGTGCGATGTGCTCCTCAATCGTCTTGACGATCGGCTTGGCGATCAGCACGTGGCAGCCACGCTGGACCGCTTCCATCGCGATGGTGAAATGCGTGTCGTCCGGAGTGAAGACGAAAACCATATCTCCCGGCTTTGTGGCATCCAGGGCTACCAGATAAGCCTCGGTATCACGCGACGTTTCATCGCTCGGATAAGTCACGAGCGTCGTATCAAAACCCTGATACCTCTTTCCGATACCGTTCTCCAAGTGCTCGCGAATTCCCGGAAACTTGGTGCCATTCGTTCCCGCCATCGAAATCACATCGAGCATCCCCTGCCTCCTCAGCTCGAAAAGTGAAAGGGCAATCACCCCCGCGCCCTTATCCGAAGTCGACGCGGAGCCGTGAACGTAGCCGGTGCTGTATTCACCAGTTCCAATAATGAGTGCATTGAGCTTGGACATGATGAAAAATCTATCAGGCGATCCATCGCAGGTCCGCCACCCGCAGTGTCAGCACGACTAAAGCACGACTAAAGCGCCCTCATCAGACGCAGGCTGGTGAGGGGACTCATTTCTGGAGCAGCCACGCGAGCATGTCCCGCAGTTCCTTTTTGTTCAGCGATGTGATCAAGCCGGGTGGCATGGGCGAAATGGCCGAAGGCTCGATCTTTGCGACCTCGCCACGCTCGATCTCGATCGTTTGAGTCAGATCCAGGGCGCTGGTCGCCACAATGAGAACCAGATCCTTTTCATCGAGAACCTGTCCGTAGACCGTCGATCCATCCTTCCTGGTGATCAGCGAAAACTCATACTGGTCAGAAACCTCCTTGCTCGGTTCGATGATTGCGGTGGCGAGGTCTTCCGCGGAAAACCTTCCTGAAACCGTTGTCAGATCCGGACCAGCGGATCCGCCTTCGGAACCAACCCGGTGACAGGCCATGCAGAGCGCCGCCTGAAACATCTTTTTGCCATTCTTCTTGTCGGCCCCCTCCAGATTGTCCGCGACCTCGACCACTTCTTCGATTGTCCAGTCCCGTCCCGGCCCCTGGGCCACCGGCAGATTGGCGAAAGGGCTCCGAACCACCTTCAGTCCCCACGATTCGATCATCTTCCTTTCATCTTCCGTGGCATTATCCAGTGTGTCCGTTCTCATGCGCTCGAGAAACAGGGCATAACTTTTGCCGCCTTCCTTCCCTTCGACCATCGCATACCACTCCATCAACTGACGGCGCTGCCCCTTCGTCCATGGTCCCTTCACCACCCTCAGGCAGTAGGCAAAATGAAGATCTTCGACCGGCGGGGCATCACGCAGGGTTTTGGCCAATGTCGACCCATACCCTTTGTTGCGGGTTACCAGACGTGCCCAGTCAGGCAGCTGAGTCGAATCCGGTTCCGCCATCTGTTGAAGCGTTCGCTCGACGATCTTCGGTGCCTGCAGATAACATAGAAGCCGGCAAAGCTCGGCATTCACCCTTGATTCCTCCGTAGGAAAGGATGCGTCAATTTTCGTCAGGATCCTGCTTCGCTCCTCCGCACTGGGCTCGCCGAGACGGATGAACATGAGGTCGCAGGCGCGCAGCCATGCGAGCTTCTCGACGACATTGAGTTGTGCCCAATTGAGATCTATCAGGGCATGGAAGATTTCACTTCGATCTTCCTTTCCTCCCACCCGGCTCAGCGCGATGGCCCGATTGATCTTAGCCATTGCCGTCCCGGCCTTCGCCGCGCGTACCGCATCGGCCCCTGCATTCTCCAATGCGGTTCTCGATGCAAAGCGCTCTACCCGATCCTTCGAGCCCAGCTTTTCCGAATCACTCGCAATCACGTGCTTTCGTGTCGGTGGTGCGACGGGTGAAACATCTTCCGCACCAGCGTAGCGGATCCGCCACAGGGCAGATGCGGTCCTCCGGCCTCCCGTCGCGAAATACATGGCCCCATCGTCGCCAACCACGGCATCCGTTAGAGGAAATCCACTGGCGGTGAAGAACTCCTCGCGTTCCCCTCGATAGCTGGCTCCATCTGGCGTCAAATGGGCGGCGTAAATCGTCGCGAAGGTCCAATCGAAGCAAAAGATCGCGCGCTGGTATTTCGCAGGAAAGGCGGTTCCCTTGCCACTGACCACTCCGGTCGGCGATCCCGGACCAAACTCGACAACCGCGCCCAAACTATCTTCATAGTACTTCGGCCACTTGCCTGTGCCATTCCGCCAGCCGAATTCGGCGCCGGGAATCACATGATTGAGGCGCGTCGGCCGATACCAGGGCATCCCGAGATCCCACTCCATATCCGCATCGTAAGCGAATAGCTCACCATCCTCATTGAAAGCCATATCGAAGGGATTGCGGAAGCCTGCGGCGACCAGTTCCCATTGGGACCCATCAGGCTGGAAACGCGCGATCCAGCCACCCGGGGCCATGATGTTCCGGGCGTGCCCCCTTCCATCGGGATTGCGCGGGAGCAATTGATCCTCAGCCCACACGCGAGGCATCAGGGATTGATCAAACTCCAGAAGAGGGGTCATGTTTCCTGCGATCAGGTAGATCCACTTCCCATCCGGAGAAGGCACAAGCGAGTGCGCACTATGCTCGCCACCGCCTTGGTGAGCCCGCAGCTTGTCGATTTTTTCAAAGCTACCGTTTCCATCCAGATCGCGGGCCCGATAGATGCCTTTCTTGTCGCGATCCCCTTCGGAAACCGTGACGTAGAGCGAATCGCCATGCCAAAGAATCGCATGAGCTCCCTCCAAGGCGATTTCAAGCCGCTCGGCACGCGTCGCCCCCTCCTCGTGAATCACCCGGTAAATCCCTCCATACTGATCCGCTGCGGCCAGGTCACCGTTGGCCATCTTCGTAAGTGCCACCCAGCTCCCGAATTCCTCAGGAACCTGATACATCTGCTCGACGATGAATCCCTCCGGAACTTCGAACTGGTCGGTTTTCTCAAGAGTTTTCTGAGCAGTCGAGGGAGCCTCCGGATCCGCTGAAAAGACGGTTCCAATCAAAAGAAGGGACGAAAGGGTCAATCGTGAAACGTGTCGCATGGCTTGGTGTTTCCCTACCTACTCTGCAGAAATTGGCAATCTCACAAGAAACGTTACTTTACGAAAATTTCCCTGTTGGCTCGCGCAAACGACAGTAGCTTCTTTTGAAATTCAAAGCCCATGTCGATTCATTCCCCGATTCTGTTCCGCCTTTTACCCATTCTTTTCGCCTTCGGCTGCCAGATCTCTGCTGCGGACGAGCCGAGCCATCCCACGGCGGACAAATCCGAGTGGATTCAGTTGTTCAACGGCAAGGATCTCGAAGGCTGGACCCCGAAATTCACCAAGCATGATCTCGGCGTCAATTTCCGCGACACCTTCAAGGTGGAAGATGGCCTGCTGAAAATCGATTACTCCAAATGGGACAAGTTCGACGGCGAGTTCGGCCATCTGTTCTACAAGACCCCCTATTCGAACTACCGCCTCCGCGCGACCTATCGATTCGTCGGCGATCAGGTCGAAGGAGGCCCGGCGTGGGCGATCCGCAACAATGGCTTCATGATCCATTGCCAGGATCCCAAAACGATCGCCAGGGATCAGGAATTTCCTAACAGCATTGAAGTCCAACTCCTCGGTGGTCTGGGCAAAGGCGATCGCGGCACCCTCAACATCTGCACACCCGGCACCCAGCTATTCTGGGATGGCGAGCTCACCAAAAAGCACGTGATTGAAACGGGTGGACCCACGTTTGATGGCGACCAATGGGTCAGCGTCGAAATCGAGGTTCATGGTGACCGATCGATCAAACACATCGCGGGAGATACGATCGTCTGCGAGTATGCCAGACCCCAACTCGACGACGGCACCCCGCTGAGCGGTGGCTACATCTCCATCCAGGCGGAAACCGCGCCCTGTGAGTTCAAGAGCATCGAGTTGCTGCCCCTCACAGAGTAAGGGCTCGAGGCATCGGCTCGATGTTCCGCGAAAGCCTGACTCTCCTCAAAGCATCGACCTCGGACAGATCGCCAATTTTCAGTTTCCGCGTGCATTTTCCGCCATCCGGCCTTCCCATCCCCCCGGCATGAGCATTGCGGACAAACAGCAGCAGGTTCTCGAAGAGCTCGATCTCTTCCAAGACTGGCAGGAACGCTACGAATACGTCATCGGACTGGGCAAACAGCTCCCGCCGATGGACGAAAGCCTCCACACTCCGGATCGGCTCATTAAGGGCTGCCAGTCCCAGGTTTGGCTCGAAGCGAGCAGCTCGGAGGGAAACATCCACTTCCTCGCGGATTCCGACTCGGTCATCACCAAAGGCATGATCGCCCTTTTCGTCCGAGTGCTTGATGGCGAACCGGTCGATGAGGTGCTCACGGCCGACCTCTCCTTCATCGACAAGACCGGTCTCAAGGAGCATCTCGCTCCGACCCGCGCCAACGCCCTCAATCTGATGGCTACTCAGATGAAGCAGCGCGCGCTCGAGTTCGCCCAATCCTGAGGCACCGGGCTTTGCCGTTTCAGTGGGCCTTGCCCATGAGCTTGGTGATCGGGTGGACCACCGCCAGCACGACGGCTCCCGCCAGGATGCCGAATCCTCCGTTGAAGAGCATTGGCAGGAGCGTTCCTAACAGCGGTTCCATCCCGTGAGTGAGATGTTCGATCCAATGGTGAAGCACCGGAATCCCGTGAACGAGGATCTGCCCACCAACGAGAAACATCGCGATCGTTCCGAGGATCGAAAGTGTCTTCATCAGGAACGGTGCCGCCCAGAGAATCCCACGCCCGAGTTTCTGCACCGCTCCTGTCTTCTGACTCAGGAAAAGTCCGAGGTCATCGAGTTTCACAATGCAGGCCACCAGACCATACACGCCGAGCGTCATGATCAGGGCGATCGCGGAAAGGACCATGGCTTGAGTTGCGAAGGGCTTCGCCGCCACCACACCGAGTGAGATCACAATGATTTCAGCGGAAAGCACAAAGTCCGTGCGGATCGCACCTTTGACTTTGGCTTTTTCATCAAGCTCTCCAGCCGCCAGTTTCTCGATCTTTTGCTCCGCTTCCTCGACGCTTTTTTTCGAGCGGTGGAGAAAGTGGTGCACCAGTTTTTCGACACCTTCGTAGCATAGATACGCGCCTCCCAGCATCAGCAATGGAGTCACCGCGACCGGGGCAAACTTGTTCAGGGCCAGTGCCGCCGGCACCAGAATCAACTTGTTGACGAAAGAACCCTTCGCCACCGACCAGACCACCGGCAGCTCCCGATTTGCCACCACCCCGCTCACCTGCTGGGCATTGAGGGCAAGGTCGTCACCGAGGACCCCCGCAGTCTTTGAAGCCGCCTTCTTGGTCATCAGCGCGACGTCATCAAGGATCGTCGCAATGTCATCGAGAAGGGCGAACAAACTAGCACCGGCCATGCGGGATCATGCACCGATGTCCCGGCACTCAGGCAAGGATGATCTTGGCTAATTCACAGTCCGAAGCGGGCCTTGACTGCTTCACGTTTCAGCCGGAGTTCCCGCCACTCGTTGACCAGACGGCTCGCTTCGATCACCCCGCATCCCGCGGGAAGGCGCAGGTCGTTGTCATTCCACCAGACACCCCGGATCGCGACGATTGCCTGGAAGTCTCCATCGACCACAGCACCGAAGGGCGCACCAAACTCATCCGGGGCTCCCAGACGATTCCGCCACTCGATCAAGCGTGACATGGTTTCCTCGGTTCGGGGCAAGGGACCCAGTGCCGGTGTCGGGTGAAGCCGCCGAACCAGCGAAGGAATGCTGACGGCCTGCTCCAGCTCCACTTCGATCGGCGTGTGAAAATGGACGATGGATCCCAGCCCCATGATACCTCGTGGTCCCCGATGCAGTTCGCCGAGGTCGCCGAGCTTTGAAACCAGCGCCTGAGCGACAATTTCGTGCTCACGGATCTCCTTTTCATCCACTTCCAGCACCTCGCGCTCTTCAGCACGCGCCGTTCCGGCAAGGGCCATGGTCAGCACGCGGGTGCCTGATACGCGCAGTAAATACTCCGGAGACTGACCTGCAAAGCCATTGGCTCCGTCCTTGAAACCGTAGGAAACCAGGGGCTCAGGACAATCACCCGCTCCGAAGAGAGAACCTGAGTCACCTTCCAGCACCCTTCCCTTCTCGACCACAACTGGCACCGTCTTTTCAAAGGTCCCGCGACGAATCGAATCCGAAATTTCCTGAAACACTCCGGCGAAATCGGAAGCTTCCAGCGATTGCCAATCGATCGTCGTCGAGTGCTCCGTGAAAAACTCTTCACGCGAAACCCATTTCCAATTTGAAGGGACCAACCATGGCTTTGGATTACTCAGACCATAGCCATTCCGATAGAAAGCCACGCCACTTTCCGGCGGAGCAGGAAATGCCTCAAACGGTCCCTCACCCACCAGCACCCGGCCATCCGACCAGCCAAGATATGCCGCCTGTGAATCCATCAAGACGGCTCTCCTGGGTTTTGTCGATTCAGCTGCTCTCCCTGGGCGGCGATCAAACTCTCCAACTCCTCAACCCGATCCAGAATCTTTTTGGACCTGATCCCATGCATCGCAAACCCAATCACAAACACAAGCGAGCCCAGACCAGAGAAACCCGCCACGATCTGATAGATGGAGATGATCGATGTCATTCCCCCCACCTCGCTCAGGTTGGTGATCATCATCACCATGATCAGCAAGCTGAGAACCGATCCAATCGTTGTTAGAGCCGTTCCCGCCGCCATGCACCACCATGCGGGATTGCGGCCACCTTTTGCCAAAGCAACGACACCAACCCATTGCGCGATCAAAACCGGCAAGGCAAACAGAAACCCAAATCCGGCGTCAAACATCGAACTCATTCGGGAAAACCCTACCCACAGGATTTCGAGGGGTCAACGGAAGCCTCCAGAGGCTCAGCTTCCTTCCTCTTCCTCGGAATCGAGAGCCTTGGGGATCTTCTCCACTTCGTCGAGGAGGTTGACGATCTCGACACCGCGCTCGGCCGATCCGTCATGGCGAAATCTCAGAACCGGCGTCGACTTCAAGACAACCCGCTTCATCACTTTCGTCTGAATCGAACCGTGCTCACGATTCAATTTCTCGACCACCTTCTTCACATCCCCGGCGAGCACGCCCACCCAGACCGCAGCCTCCTTCAGGTCCTGGGTCGTCTCGACGGCATTTACCGTCACCAGCGCACCATTCCACTCATAGTCACGTTGGACCACGGTGCCGATTTCACGCTTCAGCAGTTCGTTGACTCGGGTAAGGCGGAGTGACATGGGAAAAGGACAAAAGACTTGAAGACAAAAGAAGCAAGGCTGGAAGTTCTGCGAATCAACACGGAAGGCTAGGTCTAGTCTTCCGTCTTATGTCTCGCAGTCTTCCGTCTCTTAAAGCGTCTGCGGGATTTTCTCGAGGGCGTAGCACTCGATGATGTCACCTTCCTGATAGTCGTTGAAGTCACCAAGTCGGATACCGCATTCGATACCCACCTTGACCTCCTCGACCTCTTCGGTGAAGCGACGCAGGGTCGACATCTTGCCATCGTAGACCGGAACGCCATCGCGGATGACGCGGGCGTGCGCCTTGCGCTGAACCTTGCCGTCCTTGATGTAGCAGCCACCAGCCTTGCCCTTGAGCACCTTGAAGACCTGCTTGACCTCGGCGTGTCCGAGAATCTTCTCGCGGGTGAGAGGCTCGAGCAAGCCGAGCATCGCTTCACGAACCTGATCGATCAGTTCGTAAACGACCGAGTAAAGTTTGATCTGCACGCCTTCGGATTTGGCGAGGCGGGCAGCCTTCGCTTCCACCTTGGTGTTGAATCCGATGACGATCGCATCGGACGAGCTGGCCATCTGCACATCGCCTTCGCTGATCGGACCGGCGGCTCCCGTGAGGAAGTTCGCGGTGACCTTGTCGGACTTGATGTCGAGAATGGCGTTCTTGATCGCTTCGATCGAACCCTGCACGTCGGTCTTGAGAATCAGCTTGAGCTGAGCCTTCGAACCACCGTCGGTGACGTGGCTGAAGAGGTCCTCCATGCGGCTCTTCTTCGGAATCGTGAGTCGTTCGGAGCGATGCTCCTCCTGACGCTCGGCCGAAAGCTTTTTGGCAGCGCGATCCGAGTCCATTTCGACAAGCTCGTCGCCCACACGTGGCAATTCTTCGAAACCGATGATCTCGACTGGAGTTCCCGGGGTTGCCGACTTGATCGATTCGCCACGGTCGTTGATCAGCGCTTTGACCTTGCCGCTGTAGGGACCGCAAATGAATGGCTTGCCCGTCTTGAGCGTGCCGGTTTCGACGATCGCGGATGCCACCGCACCACGACCTTGCTGAAGCTTGGCTTCGATGATGGCCGCGCGGGCATTGCCCTTCGGATTGGCCTTCAGTTCGAGGACTTCCGCCTGGAGGGCCAGCAGCTCGAGCAGGTCGTTCACGCCTGTTCCCTTGAGGGCGGAGATTTCCAGGCACTCGGTGTCTCCACCGAAGTCGACCGTTTGCAGACCTTTCTCGGCAAGCTGCGACTTGACGTTCATCGGATTGGCACCCGGCACATCGATCTTGTTGATCGCAACGATGATGGTCTTCTTCGCACGCTTGGCGTGCTCGATGGCCTCGATCGTCTGGGGCATCAATCCATCGTCCGCAGCAACCACCAGCACCACGATGTCCGTGATATCGGCACCGCGGGCACGCATCCCGGAGAAAATGGCGTGGCCTGGCGTATCAATGAAAGTAATCGGCTTGCCGTCATACTCCACCTTGTAGGCACCGATGTGCTGCGTGATGCCGCCGGCTTCACCCGCAGTGATCCGCGAGTCACGAATGCGGTCGAGCAGGGTCGTCTTGCCGTGATCGACGTGACCCATGATGGTGATGATGGGCGGACGGAGATGAAGGACTTCTTCCGGTTCGTCTTCCGGAGCTTCCGGCTCGGCGACGACCTCCTCCTGCTTGTGGACACCGCCACCCTTTTCGCGTTTTTCGCGCTCAAAGACGAAGCCGTGAATCTCACAAACCTGAGCGGCAATATCCGGCTCGATCGCTTGATGAGGGGCCACGAAAACCTGCAGCTTGATCAGATCCGCAAGGAGCTGGAATGGCTTCAGATTCATCAGTCCCGCCAGATCGGCGACAATGATGGGAGGCTTGATGCTGATGACATTGCCATCGCTGACTCCGCTGCTCGCTTCATCCGCTTTCGGAGCGCTTGGTGCCGGGCTTGCCGCTACCGGTGCCGGCTCCACGACGGGCTCGTCGGGTTCCAGCAACTTTGAAATTGAGGGAAGAACCTTCTTACCCGACTGGCCGGTTTTCCTGACCTTGGGCTTCTTCTCCTCAGCGAAGGGGTCGTAGGCGGCCTTCTTGGCATCTTCTACCGTTTTTACCTGAGATGCCTCCTGACGCTGCCGTTCACGACGTGACGGCGCTTTCTTCTCTCCGATCAAATCGAGAGCTTTGCGTTTTACGGGCTTCTTGTCGCTATCTTCGGGCATCAGGCGTATTATTGCGTTCTTACTAAGGGATTTCTTGAGAATTTCAAAGAGGCTTTAGCCCTCCTTGCTTTCGGCAGCTGGCTCATCGGCTTCGGCAGTTTCCTCCGTTGCCGCTGGAGCGTCACCAGTGAGGTAATCAGGCAGTTCGCGGCCGACCACTCCGTGCGCTCGTGTCAGGATGTCTTTCGAGCGCTCTTCTGGAACTTCCAGAACGGTGCAAATGTATTCGACGGGCATGTCGACCACCATTTCGGGGCTCATCCCACCTGCCGCGAAAAGTTTGGCAGCCAGTTCGTCGTCGATTCCGAGCTGCTCGGCCACTGAATGGGCGGCATCGGCAATCTTTGCTTCAAACTGCTCCTTCTTGCTTTCGTCTTTGCGAACCTGCACATCCCAGCCCATCAGGCGGGAGGAAAGTCGGGCATTCTGACCACGACGACCAATCGCCTTGCTCAGGTCTTCTTCGTCGACGGTAACAAGCACCACTCGCTTGTCTTCATCAACGGTGATGCTGCGCAGAGTCGCAGGCTTGAGGGCTTCGCGAACGAATTCCTCAGGGTCCTCACTCCAGCGAATGATGTCGACCTTCTCGTTGTTGAGCTCGCGGACGATGTTCTTCACCCGCGCGCCCTTCATGCCGACACAGGCACCGACGGGGTCAACCTTGGGGTCGTTGCTCCACACCGCTACCTTCGTCCGGTAGCCGGCCTCACGGGCGATGCCGCGGATTTCCACGGTGTGATCGGAAATCTCATTCACTTCGGCTTCGAACAAGCGACGCACAAAGTTCGGGTGACTGCGGGAAAGAATGATCTCAGGTCCGCGGCCTTCGTTTTCAACTGCGACGACGTAGGCACGGATGCGGTCACCGATGTTGTACTCTTCCGTCTGAACGCGCTCACGGGATGGCATCACGCCCTCGAACTTGCCGAGGTCGAGCATCACATCACTGCGGTCAAAGCGGCGGACAGTTCCGGATACGACGTCACCGGCGCGATCCTTGAACTCCTCGTAAATCATTTCCTTCTCAGCCTGACGCAAACGCTGCATCATCGTCTGCTTGGCGGTCTGAACGGCGATGCGGCCGAAGTCCTTCGGTGTCACGTCGAACTCCATCTCACCATCGAGCTGAGCCTCCGGGTCACGCTTTGAAGCCAGCTTCATCGGCACCTCGTTGAACTTGTCGACATAGTCGTCGTCCGCCACCACCCGCAGCGTGGCGTGAATCCGGGTTTCGCCTCGCTTCGTATCCACCTCAGCGCGCAACACTTCGATCGCATCAGCGCCTGGAACCATCTTGCGGTAGGCGGAAATGAAGGCGTACTCGAGCGCGGCAACGACCTTGTCACGGTCGATGCCTTTCTCTTTCTCGTAATAATCGATGAGAGCGACGATGTCGTTGGTCATAGCTTGGCTTGAGGCAGAAAAGGAGATGTCTAGAGACGCAAAAGAGTGGGTTTTCGCCCACTCCGCTTTTGCGCCGGAAGTTTGATCGCCGGAGGCTCTATTGCGGAACGCCTTGAGTTGCAAGCCCAATCTCCTGATACCAAGGGGCAAGGAGACGCTTTTCTCAGCGGCCTGAAAGGTCCCACCAGCACGAGCCCATGATTTGACCTCGCCCGACTCGACCCGCGACTTGTTCTTCTTCAAGCTCCTTCCGTGATCCAAGCCCTCTTCCTTGATGCTGCCGGCACTCTGATCGAGCCTGCCGAACCCGTCGCCGAAACCTACGCCCAGCTGCTTTCCCCTCATTTAGGCACCCTCACGCCCGCCGAACTGGCCCACTCGTTCCGATCAGCCATCAGATCCGCAGGAATTCCGCAATACGAAGGCCACCCGGATGGCCACCCGGATGGCGACCAGGCCGAGCGCCAGTGGTGGCGCGACATCGTCGAGCTCACCGTCGGGAAGCCCGTCGCCGACCCCGTCTTTCACCATCTTTTCGAGCACTACGCCCAGCCTCAGGCCTGGAGGATTTTTCCCGAAGTCGCTGAATGCCTATCGGAAATTCGGCAACTTGGTCTGCGCGCGGCCGTGGTCTCCAACTTCGATCTCCGACTCCATCCCCTCCTGAAAAGTTTCGGCCTGGAATTCGAACAGGTGGTGAGCTCCGCGGATGCCCGGGCGCGCAAGCCCTCGCCCGTCATCTTTGAGCATGCCCTGCAGCTGATGCGGCTCCGCCCTGAAGAAGTGCTTCATGTGGGTGACTCCAAAGGGGCCGACCTCATCGGGGCACAGGAAGCCGGAATTCGTGCCTTCCTGATCGAGCGGCCCAGGACGGATCTTCGAGACTTTCTTGAGTGGGTCCGACAATCTCTTCCAAAAGGATAGGAATTTTATCTTGCCAAAAGTTCAGCCCCCCCCTACCCCCTCCCCGCCCCACGGCGAAAGACGCGCGGATAGCTCAGTTGGTAGAGCACTCGGCTTTTAACCGATCGGTCCTGGGTTCGAATCCCAGTCCGCGTACTTTCTCGCTTAAGGAGTTACAAACTCCTCACCTTCGTCTTGGACAAGGTTTTTGGACAAAACCCTGCGTTTGGAACGGCTTTTTATGGGACCCAGTCCCCCTTCGGACAGATCTCCTCAATATTTTTACGACGGCGTGGCCGGGCTCGGGATACGATAAAGCCCTCAGGACGTATCCCGAGGGCTCTTGGAACCGCAGACAATCGGTTTCGTGTGAAGCTCTTTCGAACCTAACTTTGGGCTAGTGTCAAAGCAGCCTCATAGTCAGAAAAAACCCGGCGTAGCTCGATGAACTACGCCGGGAGAACACGAGATGGTCGTTACCGACCTGTTTTTGGGTGTGTATTACGAGATATCCGCTCCTGCGGTGGTGTCAAATTTTCATCGCGCCTGGAGCCGTTCCCAGACTGCAAGCTGCCGCTCCTGAAGATCCGTCATCTTCGCGAGGTAGTCCTCTTCTTTCCCTGGAGCGGCATCGCGGGGACGTTGACTTCGTTCCCGCCCACGGCGCTGGAGTTCGCTTCGAAGGTAGGCACCACCTGAGTTCAGAGTGGCACCACTCCGCAGGCCGACGCTTCCGGCGTATTGGCGGATCTTGCTGCCGCCTTCATTCCTTGCGGCATTGCCCTCATGCTCAAGCCTGAGCTTCCGGCGGAGCATCTCCAGGGCTTTGTCCTCACTGATCTCCAGATCCTTGGCCAGGCGCACAGCATCCCGCCGCAATCGCAACTCCTCCCGGAGGGCATTCGCCTCCTCGGTTCGGCCTTGATGCTCGAGTTCTGAAACGCGCATTTCACCAGCGAAATCTCCCCGGCGTTGATCACGAGCCATCCGCCGTTCAGACTCTTCCTTCGCTTTCTGGCGCGCCTCCTCGGCTTCGCGGATTTCCTCCGCAGCCGCTCGCGCTTTTTCATCTTTGGATGCCAGCTTCGCTGCCAGGGCTTCCCGTTCACGGAGCACTTCGAGGGCTGCTGTTTCGAGTTTAAGAGCCCGGCGTTTCTCGTCCGTCGATCGGTAAAGGTTGCTCAGTTCCTCATCGAGCAGCCGCATCCGCACACGGGCCAGATCCGCTGCCGTTCTCGCATCCTCCAGTTGCGCGACCTTATCGGGCCGGAACTCGGAATCCGCAAAATGCTTCAGCATTCCGGCGAACATGCTATCAGAGGTTTCAACGCCTGCCTTCTCGCGCTCAGAGCGGAATTGCTTTGTTAGTTCCAGGGCGCGGGCTTGAGCCGCCACGCGCTCATCCTCCAATTCCTGAAGGCGCTCCATCGTCTTCTCCTCCGCCGCCATGCGCCCTTCCAGTATCCGCGCCCGCTCTTGATCCACAGCCAACTCACGCTGGGAAATCTGAAGCTCCTTTTCAGCAGCTGAAGAACCATCCAGCCGCAGCGCGGCGATACGCTGATCGAGGGTGAAGCGGGCCTGCCTCGTCTCCTGGGCAGCTCGGCTCACCTCGAGGAAGTCCTTCATCTTCGCCGCCGCCTCCTCAAGTTGAGGTTCTTGAGCCCCACCGCCCACCGTCACGAACGGCGATGCACCATTGCGGGCATCGCGGATCGCGGATCCGCGCTCATGGAGCTTCGCCAAGGCTTCGTTGAGGTTGTAAACCGCAACCGCCGAAACGGAGACCGCGCCGGCCAGTCCGGCTGTGCCCCCCATCATCATCACCATGCCGGGGAGGTTGTTCATGACGCCGCGGAACCCATACTGAGCATCTTCCACTGCCCGGGACAGCTCCAGGAACGCCAGACCGGCATTCCCGGCCTTCTTCCCAGCACCCTGGACAGCATCGCCCGTCCTCACGATCGCACTCGTCGAACCTTGGGTAGCCTGGAAAGCCGCCCGCGCTTGCCGCTGATTCGCCAGGACCACCTCTTGCCGCGCAAGTTGCTTCAGTAGCTCGGCCTTTTTCCGGAGCATCACCATTGCCGCCTGTTCGGATAGACCGGTCTGCTTCGCCAGGCGGAGCGCCTGCTCTTTGAGCCGGATCGATTCACGGATTGCCTGCGCCGCCTGCTGCTGGCCATTGGCCTCCAGCTTGAGCGCGCGGAGTTCATCGAGCGCGGCACGCGCATTGCGTTTCCGGGACTCCTCCAGCTTCGTTGTGTAGGACTTGACGACAGAAGATGCCTTCTCGAACTCCGTGCGCATGTCGCTGGAGTCCGCCGTCAGAACCGTTTTGATAACCTCGGCCATAATTATTCCTCTTCTGGTTGTTCAGGCGGGGTGGGCGCTTCGAACTGCTCCTTGAATCGAAGCTCAAACACCAAACTCGACAAGCCGGTATCTTTAAAGCCACGCACGACATCATCGCAGTTGCCCGCCTTCCGGCCCACGCGGATTGAGCCATCCTGCGCCATGACCAGCCAATCAAGCTTCCGCGTGGAGATCACCACGCCGCCGGCGGTATACATCGAAACCGCCGCCTCCATGTCCGCCTCCAGCTCATCACGCGCCCGCTGCTGCCGGGCGAGTTCCTCTTCTCGCAAGTCTCGCAGCACCTTGAAGAACTCCTCCAAGGGCACGAGCCCTTGGCGAGCTGTCAGTCGATAATCGGGATCGAGCGCATTCCATGCGAGGGTGGAGAACTTCCGGCCCTCGGCGACGGCGATTCCACCGCGCCACTCTGCCAAGGCAGCGCGCCGCGCTTCCAAGCCATCGGCTGAAACGGCGAGCAGTTGCGGAAGCCCCAGCTCGGCCGCAGCTTCAGCGGCCTCCAGATCATCGACAAGATACCGATTCGTAAGTTCGGCATCGATGCGTTGAAGCCGGTCAAGTTGATCGGGGTCTGTCATAGCACGGAGGTTGCTGCTGGTTGTTCAGGCTGGCTGATCGGATCAAATTGCCGCTTCAGGCGGAACTCGAACTGCATGCACGCCTCGCCGGCCTCTTGAAAGGCCCGCACGGTATCGCGGCAATCGACCGTTTTCCGACCAACGCGGATCTCTCCGGATTCGCTCATTACGAGCCAGCTCAAATTCCTCCGGGAAAGCTCCGTGCCATCAAAGGAAAATTTGGAAATCGCCTTATCGAGACGAGACTGTAGCGCCTGCCGCTCCTGATGATGACGGTCGAACTCGGCGGCTCGCAAATCTCGGAGCTTCGTGAAGAGCTCCGACAAGGGCACGAGCCCCTGTTGAGCCTTCAGTCGATAGCCAGGATCAAGCGCGTTCCACGCTTCCGGGGAATATTGCGTGCCCTCAGAGACGGCGATCCGGGCACGCCATTTTTCGAGTGCGGCCCGGCGAACTTTTACACCAGCCGCCGCCAGCGGGATCAGGTCCGAAAGTCCGAACGACGCGGCGCATTCAGCCGCGACGAGGTCATCGCCGGCAAGATATCGATTCTCGAGCTCGTTGTCGATATGTTGCAGGCGGTCGAGATTCCGGGATGTTTGTGGAGATAATGGATTCATGATGATGTCTGCGTTTGTATTCTGGTAGATTGTTATCGCGCACGGCGGTTGATCTCCGCTGCCAGCTTGTAGCGCTGGGCCGGGGTGGTCTCATCCGATGCCATCGCTCGGCTAAGCTCCTCCCGGCTCGCATTCGAGCCCTTCTCGATGACGAGAGCCGGAAAGCTCGTGTCCCACGTGAGTAGAGGCTTTCTCGCCTTCGGCCGGAGCGCATGCTGGGCCGCGAAGGCTTCCGCTACTTCATCATCACCACCGGGAAGGGTTTTGCGGCGCGCGAGTTCTTTGGTCACGGTGCCCCGCTCCATCGACGTGAGAGTAGCGTCGGACAGACAGGCCACCAGATCGCCAGTCTTCGCGGAAGTCAGCACGGCTTGCCGGGCCGAAGCCTCAGCCTTCGCTGCTGTGTGCATCGCCGCCGAAATCTTCGAAGCTTCCAGGTATCGAGCACGGGCACCGGCAGCGAGCGAGGGTGCCTTCTCAGGCTGGCTCCTAGGCGGGGAGATCTCGCTAGTATCGGGCTGGAGTTCATCGAGGACCGGTTCTTCCTCTTCCGCCGGTGTCGGCTTCGAGGTCTCCTTCGGATCAGGGGAGGTCAGCTTCCTTTCGAGCTGCCCCAGCTCCGCCTTGGCCTTGCGATTGTTCCGCCCGGTCGCCAGGTTCCCCATGCCCAGAGACATGAGTTTGTCCTTCATCGCGATGAGCGATTCGAGTGACTGGCGGGCGCGGTCCAAGGTGGTATTCTTAGCTAGTTTTGCGTTTGCGGTTTCCATAAATTCGGATTGACTGTGTATTTTTCATCTGCGGATTCCCCCGCGAAAATTTGCGTCGCTCGAACCAGCATGACGCGGACATCATCGGGCTCGATGTTAGAGATATGGCAGCGACGGCTACCGAGCTGCATTTCGACACCCAGCCCCTTCTCCTCGTCGCCAGAGATGCTCCACGAAACGGACCGCTCCTCGAGCCACCCCAGCACATTTTGAGAAGTCGGCGGCCCGTCACCTTCAAAGCGCTCAAGAGTGAATCGATTCAACAGTGACTGGCCGGCCAGTTTCGCTGCCCGCAGGATTCCAACCGGCACGCGCTGCCTTTGGTGACGTAGCCACCACCCGACTAGGGCAGCGGGATCATCCAGTGGGCACAGATCACGCTTCTGCACTCCCATCTGGCGCCATCGCTTGATCGTCCGTTGGCTCTTCCCATACCAGGCCGAATAATCCTCCAGGGTCCGTTCGGACTTTGCTACTTTTCCGGGTTCCTCAGCCATCACACCTAGGGGCCATGTCAATCCCCACGGGGCCAAAAAAAAACTGCACCCTTTTCGCTCGTTTGGGCTGCAAGCTCCCGCTGCCTGCAGGGGGTAGAGCTGTTCAAAAGATTCCTTACCCCCCCTCCATCCCAAAAACTTCACCGGCCAACCCCAGCAAAAACAAGGGTTTCGGCCCTTGGGTGTAGGGTTTGCAGGGGGTGTAGGGTTTTCAGTCATGCTTCTGTCACTAGGGGGCTAGGGCTTTCCCGCTCTGACACCGTTTACCCCTTCACCCCCTTCACCCTCTACACCCTCCCTAGAAGAAAGAGGGTCAGAAGGTGTAGGGGTGGAACGATGAATGAAGGGATAGGCTACACCAATCAAAGCAGCTACCCCCCGCCCCACCCGGTAACCCTTCACCGGTGTATGGTATAGTTCCCAACAGGGGGGCGCGGGGGGAAGGATCATACACCACCCAGAATCTCCACAGTGGTGCGCCACCCGTGCTTCTCGCGCCGGTCGCCGAAACGGACGCGCTTCCCATCAACCTCGAAGTTGGCCTTACCCATCCGCTTTTTGATGAGCTTACCCCAGGCTACCTCCTGCCTTCCATCGAGGTAACCTTTATCCACAGCATGTCGGACAAGATCACCGGTCAGACCCTCCTTCCTGATTGTGAGACTCACCCCATCTTGTCGCTCGCCAACAACCTCCTGGAAAACTTCATTCCGCCGCGCGATCTCCGCCAAATCACGCCTATCAAACTTCCGCCGAATGACGCCATCCTCATCAGGGAGATCCCCCGACTGTTCGATCTCCTCAACGACCTTTTCGATAAACTTTTGGAATTCCAGATCCTCAGCAGTGGCTCGGCACGGCCGAGTCGACTTCACGCATGGATCCTCGAAAAGATTGGCCGTCACGATTCCACCCAGCAGCTCAGTGAACGGCTGGAACGATGCTAGCGCAGTCGGCCCAGCAGGCCTTCCCTTCGCCCACCACACACGCACCAGAGCCCACAGGGCTGCCAATGCCTCCGCACGCCACTCCGGAGACCTCATCTGACTATCGGTCAGATACGGCGTCGTAATTACTCGGCTATTTGGATCCCCCGGCTCTTCAAGCGAGCATACAAGAAACCGACGAACTGAATCCCCCTCAAGCTCGGTGTCGTTACCAGTCAGGAAGATCAGGAGGCGGTTGTCAGCTTCATAGGTGTCATGGCCACCCATTGAACGGCCGACTGATTCAGTTGACGTCATCATCTGCTCCACCGTTGGCGAGTTCAGTCCACCTCGTAAGTTGTCGACCAAGATATACTCTCGGCCGCTACGCTGAAACGCCTCGAGTTCTTTGTCCCAATCTTCCGCCGATTTCTTCTTCGCCACCTTCGCGTGACCATAGACCGCGCAGAGCGCGGCTTGGGCCATTACAGTTTTTCCCGATCCGGATTCATTCGCGTCCCACAGGAAGCCAGGCCTCAAGCCAAAACCGCCTGGAAGATATCTGATGAACGGAGCGAGCATCGCTGCAACGTGCACGGCAAAACTACGGTCATCAGCAACTGGAAATTCCCCAAATGTCCGCCTAAACCAACTCTGGCCGACTGCCAGATCCAGATCCAGATCGAATTCAATGTGAGAAGGCACCGTATAAGACTGAGTCTCCTCGTCGTAACCTTCTGGCAATAGAGTCAGCTCTTCCTCACAGTGAGAGAAATTATAGAATGTCTTACCATTATTTTGCACGGTTTCCTGCAGTTCCCCATCGGTCAACTTACGAATCACCGGAAGACGCACGTCATTCACCCCTGTTAGCGGACGCAACCACATCCGGAAACTCTCACTCACGAGGACCGCCGCCGCGTCCTGCTCCCGAAGAGTTCCCACGACGGGCTTTCCATCTTCATCGAACTTGTGAGCAATGACTACATGCCCATTGATCCAGGTTCGGAAGATTTTCGGCGTCATCTCGCAAAGACGCCATCGGTGATCAAAATACACCACCTGCCCATTCTCCTTCAGAAAGATGTCCAGCTTCCGGCAATACTCTCCGATCCTCTGCGCCACGCGGTTCAGATCCGACTCATACATCACAACCGCCGCAGATGCACCGGACTTCATATTGACTCCGATCGCGGCAGCCTCCGCCCCGAGTCCCAACTGATTTTGAATGCTCCCTTCAGGAACTTTATTTTTATCACTCATATCTCGTGTTCGTTTCGTTCCTCATCACACACACACCCGATCCAACTCGGCACTCACCGAGCCGAAAGACATCACCCAACACACCCAGGGCGATTCACCGACGGATCAGGGTCGCTCGGACCTCAGTTGGAGAGTAGAACACCCGCCCGCCTACTCGGACGCACGGCACCCGGCCCAAGGCTTTTTGCCCATAGAGCCACCGGACCGATGGACGGCTTGAACTATCAAATAGGGCATCGAGCAGGCCGTTCGCATCGACCAGCTTCTCCTCCGGCATCATCGGTTGTTCATCTTTTGTGAATTCGCTCATACGCCTTTGCGCGGGTGTCAATTCTTCACCCTCTTGGCAAATCAGTGAAACCTAGTGAAACCGCCGGAAAACCTAGGATTTGACAAACAGGCGCGGAATTTAATACGCTGTGCCGCGTATGAATCCCGCAGAAATGCCCTTCGGCGAGTGCCTCCCAGAGCACATCATCCACCACGAGCGTGGAAGGGCTCGATTCTACGCCATCATCGCCCGTGATGACGACAACTCCGCCGCCATCGCACCGGATGACGCCGGCGAAGTGTCCCTCGTCATCTTGACCGCTGGGGGTTCCGCTACCATCACAGGACCCGAGAGAACCCGCTGCCTCAAGAAATGGCTCCAGCATCTCCGCACCGGGTATCAGCCCAAGCTCAACTGGCAGCGTTTCGCCGATGAAGTATCGATACCAAAACGAACCCTCGAAGCCCTTCCTGACCAAGGCCGCGCCTTCCCATGGAGCCGCGCCATGAAGCTCGTCGACTACCAAGCCACCCGCTTCCTTGCCACCGTCGAAAGCGACGAGCTCCGCCAAGCCCTAATCCTCCCCGCCGACGATCGCAGGAGACTTTCCCCTGGTGCCTATCGGGAGATCCTCAAAGTGCCGAAGGAGTATCACCCGGACGCTATCAAGCTGCTGCTGCACAGTGGGACCGACATCGGCCCCTTTGATGCTGTGGCTGCCAAGGACATACTGAGACGGAACTTGCTCGAACCGAAGGCGGCAGAGGCCGCGTGGAACGAAGGCAAGCCCCAACTGGCGAAGGATTGGAAGTCGAGTCTTGGAGAATGGTTGCATCCTCGCCAGAGGAACGACCTATTGGTGAGGGTTGCGGCGTGGGAGGATCGAGACCGCGTGCGAGGGTTAAGATCACCAGAAGACCGGGTGGAGCTGAAGGCCCTGCCGACGGCACCGAAAATGCCCGGAGGCCTCCGCTGGATACACCTAGCAGTGAAGCACGGCCACCCGGTCACAATCGTTCCAGATCCTGAGTGCAAGGAAGGCAGCCGCGCCGTCATCGACCCCACGCGGCTCCGACTGGCGGAGGAAGCGGCCACCCGCGCGCATTAGATTCTCTCTCGCGCGCGCGGGGCACCCCTAGAGGCTATCGAGGAAAGCGCGGACCTCTGGGGCGGCTCATTCTGGACTCACCAGAAGCCGCCCCACTCGATCCGAAGATCAGATCGAGCTTACCGGCCATCTCTGGCCGGCGCTTCAGTAGCGATTCAATGAGGGCCGCCCGGAGTTGCAGCGCCTCGGAATCGGTAGGCTCCGGAGATTTCGGATTGTAGTGGTAGTTCATTCTTTTCGGTTCTTGGTATTACAGATCTTTCATCACCCGCCCCAGCTGCTCGGAATACTCCTCATCCGTCAGCAGCCCCTCCTCACGCAGCGCCTTGAGTTCCAGCAGTCTCTCCCGTAACGGCCGCGCCGTAGTCGGCGACGTCGCCGGCGGCTCCTCAACAAGCTCTTGCGCCGCGCTCCCCTTCTCGATCGCACCCGTTACCACCTTGAAGCGCGCATAGTGCTTCCACGCCGTTTTGGGATCGATGCCCATCCACGCCGCGACCTGCTCGATCGACGCGCCGGCGCTCACCCTGTTAGACCCAAACGAGCGCCGGAGATCGTGGAACACCGCGTGACTGAATCCCTGTTCCGCTAGGAAATTATCCAGCCGCTTGCGGAAATCGTATCGGTAGCCCTGCCGCCCCCACGTCAGCTTCTTCGGCTTGATCAGATACGGCCCCGGCACTCCATGCGTCTGGAACCACTGCCGCAATTCGGAAACCAGCTCGATCGACACACCTTTCCGCTTCCCCGTCGCTCCCTTGCGTTTCCAGGTCCCATCCGCCTCCGCTGCTGGAATCGTGATCACGCCCCGCTTCACGTCCACCCACTCCTTCCGCGCCGCATCCACCTCTCCCTTGCGAAG
Source organism: Haloferula chungangensis (assembly GCF_042664875.1). Taxonomy (NCBI): domain Bacteria; kingdom Pseudomonadati; phylum Verrucomicrobiota; class Verrucomicrobiia; order Verrucomicrobiales; family Verrucomicrobiaceae; genus Haloferula; species Haloferula chungangensis. Next base: position 518,327 of record NZ_JBHTBS010000003.1, read on the forward strand.
GCCCGCCTCAGCCGATAGCAGAATGATCAGTTCCAACTCTGGGTCCTTCCTCTCTCGCGCAGCATCGAGCAACTGCCGAATCTCCTTCGGCTCCAGGAACACGTCCCTGGTCACCACGTCCACCTTCTCCGCCTCCACCCCCACGCATGGATCGATGTAGAGCCGCCGCTCCCGCATCAGCCATCGCGTGAAAGCCCGCAGATCGATCAGATAATTTGCCGCCGTCTTCGAGGCTCGATTCGCCCGCAACCCCTCGACCCATCGGATCACCTTGTCTTGAGTCAGCTCACTTGGAGACGCCACCCCCATATCCTTCCCCGCCTTCAGCAACACCGTCCGCCTGGTCATGCCATACTTCCTCGAGAGATTCCCCCGCGCCACCGCCGCCGCTCTGTAAGCCTCCACCTCCTGCTCCCATTTTCCCGCCAACAGCAACTCAGGATTCCGGGAAAACTCCACCGCCCGCGCTATTGCCTCCTGCTCCGAGTGAGCATCGAAGAGCACCGTCACCGTCCGCCCCTCCTGCGTTTTTCTCCATCGCCATTTCCGGCCATGACGATCGAGGCCACGGAAGGGGGATTTTCGCTTTTTTGGGGTAGCCATAGCTGGACAGTTTTCTTGGACATATCACCCCCGAAATTGTCCAAAAGCGACCTAATCGCGGAGTGATAATCAGGGTTATCACACGCCTAAACCCCCATTTCAAGCCACATCTGCGCCAATATCTGGGAGGAACATAAACCTTTTAACCGATCGGTCCTGGGTTCGAATCCCAGTCCGCGTACTTTCTTTCTTTCTTTCTTTCTCTTCCTCTTTCTCTTTCTCCGCTGAAATGCAGCGTTGAGACCCCTCCCGTGGTTGTGCAGAGCACGGCTTGAGATTCAGACTCCACCTTGTCGGTGTCGGCTCAGCTGATGATGACGGAGCTTCACTGATTCTCCTGATAAGATAGGCTCGGCACCAGCGTCACTATCCTCAGCAATGAGAGCCGGCCCCCTGCTCGCCATTTCCAGCTGAAAGCACGTTGTCCTTTCGACGGGTCTCAACCGACTCCTCACCAAGGAGCACCCATCAGCCTCCTTCACCCCAGAAAATCACTCCCGACCTTATGCTATCTCCCGAAATTGTAGACAGACCACCATCGAAGTCGAATGATCGTCGTTTCGCGATTTTCCGAGTCGCGGCGAAGAAGTCCTTCGCACCGATGCTATTCGCCACCGTGATGTTCGTGCAGATGGCCTCGTCCGCTGAGGGTCAGCAGGCAGGCGTCCTGGAAAAGCCTAACATCGTCTTCATTCTCGCCGACGACCTGGGCCTTGGAGACCTCAGTTACCACGCCCGTCACATTCAGAAAAGGAAACCGATATTTGAAACTCCGAACATTGATGCTCTGGCAGAGAGTGGGCTCTGGTTTACCGACGGCCATTCCGCCACCGCCCTCTGCGCGCCGACCCGCTACGCAGTCATGAGCGGCAACAACAACTACCGCTCCTACGCCCCGCCCGGCGTCTGGAGCAGCTTCGCACCCTCCGCCTTCAAGCCCGGTGAGGTTACCCTCGGCAGTGTGGTTCGGGACGCCGGCTATTACACCGGCTTCATCGGTAAATGGCATCTCGGTGGCGACTTTCACATTCCCGGAAGCCAGGCCATCTACCGTGGTGCCAAAAGCGGTGACCTCATCGGCAAGGTCGAACTCAGCAGATGGGCGGGCAGCGGTCCGAAAGATTGCGGCTTCGACTATGATTTCACCACTCCCTGCGGAATCCAGGGCCCCCTTTATCTCCTTTATGAAAACGAGCAGTGGTTCCCATTGGAGAAGGACTCGAAGATCGTTCATCTCACCGAGAGAAACGCCATCAATCCGAAGGACGTCAGCGACAAGGGCACCGGCCCCGGCGACTCCAACTGGGACACCCGCAAGATTGGCGACCTGCTCTCATCGAAAGCTGTCGAGTTCATCCGCATCGGTGCTGAGAAGGATGAACCCTTCTTCCTCTACTACTGCTCGCCGATGGTGCACGTGCCGCACTGCCCTCCCGACACATTCGATGGCCATAAGATCAAAGGCAGCACGCCGAGCCACCATCTCGACATGGTCGTCGAACTCGACCTCCAAGTGAAACGCATCGTCGACGCCCTCAAAGCCAGCGGCGAATTCGACAACACACTGATAGTCTTCAGCTCCGACAACGGCGGCTTGACCGACGGCCCCGCCGCCAAGAGCCATGGCTATGCGCCCGGCGGCGGATGGAGCGGCAGCAAAAACCGTCCTCTCGAAGGCGGACACCGCGTGCCCACCTTCGCGGTTTGGCCAGGCCATATCAAACCGGGCACGACCGACGAACTAGCCGTCAACCAGGACATGGTCGCCACCTTCGCCGCACTCGTCGGCACCAAAATCCCAAAAGGACAGGCTCTGGACTCCAACAACCTTCTGCCACTTCTCACCGGCAAAGGCAGCTTCCATCCACGTGAGTTCTGGGTCAATCAGGCAGGGGCAAATCAGGAACTGATGCTGCGCAAGATGCCATGGAAACTTGTCATCCAGAGCGACTTCAAGCGCAGCAAGTACGAACCCAAGGCGCTCTATCACCTCAAGCATGACCCTCGTGAGTCGAAGGACCTCATCAACAACCCCGAGTTCAAGGAAGTCGTCGATCAGTTGTTCGCCGAATACATGGACATCCTGAACTCCGGTCGCCCGACCGTTCCAAGCCCGTAGCCGAAAAGAATTCTGCAATTTTGACGAAAACCCGAAATTTCCTATCCCGAAAACCTGTATGACATCTCCTATGATTTTCCCCACTCAATCCAACCTGACGCCATGGCTCAATGCCACCGCCCGTGTGGCAAGCGGAGTCCTCCTCGCTGCGGTGACGTCCGTTCAGGCGGAACCGAAGGAAGCCTCCAGTGCCCATAAGCCCGGACCCTACCAACTCGCCATCGAACACATTGCCAATCTCCCGAAGCCTCCAGAAGGTTTCAGGTGGGCGGTGAACCCGGATTTCTCGGATGAGTTCAGCGGTCCTCAACTCGATTCTAACAAGTGGCACGACAAAAGCCCCTACTGGACCAACGGTCGTCCGCCAGCCACCTTCAAGGCAGAGAATGTCAGCGTCGAGAACGGCCTGCTCCGCATCCGCAATACGAAGCTCGATCCCACCGAAGGCAACGATGGCAAACCCGGTGATAGGTATTCCTATGCCGGTGGGGCGGTCGCTTCAAAAAACGACCAGGCCCATTTTGGCTACTATGAAACCCGTATGAAGGCGTCGCTTAGCACGATGTCTTCGACTTTCTGGCTCAAGAACCTTCCGAAGGAGATTCGCTACATTGGCGAAAACGGCGAACTCGTCCGCGAGCATCATCGCCAGGAACTCGACATCATTGAAAGCGTCGGTGCACCGACCCGCTTCAAGGACTGGGACAAGCAGTTCAATGCCAACACCCACTACTCCATCAATGTCCGGGGCAGCGGAAGCCCACCGAATGCCAGCGTTGGCACACCGAAGGGAGGCGCAGGAAAAATCGCACCCTCGGCCGAGGATTTCCACACCTACGGACTCTGGTGGATCGATGCCACTACCATGAAATTCTACTACGATGGTAAGTTCCTGTTCACCATCAACCCTTCGACCGCCTACAATCCCCAACCTTTCTCGCGACCGATGTACATGCACCTCGTCACCGAAACCTACGACTGGGAACCCGGTCTGCCCACGGACGATGACCTCGCGGACCCAGGGAAAAACAGCACCTACTACGATTGGGTGCGGTCCTACATCCTGGTCCGAGCGAACGACATCGCGAAGCCGACCAAAAAGAGTTCATGAATCTAACAGTCACACTTCATGGCATCCTGGCGGCCTTTGCCATTGTCGCTCCCACCCTCGTTCAGGCGGTGGAGAAGCCGAATATCGTGCTCATCCTCATCGATGACCTCAGCCACTACGGTGTCACCGCTTACGGTGCCGATCGCCTCAGTCATTTCTCAGGGGAGTTCAAGAACGCCCCTTTCAGCACGCCCAACATCGACCGCCTCGCCGCCGAAGGCCTGCGTTGCAATCATGCCTTTGCCTACCCGCTCTGTGAAAATACTCGCATCGCCCTGATGAGCGGGCAGACCAACGATCGGAACCTCCTCAAGGTCAAATCCCAGCACCAATCCGACATCACCTTTGGCGACGTGTTCAAGCAGGCCGGCTACGCCACCGGCATCTACGGCAAGTGGAAGCAAACCCGCGGCACCAGGGAAATCCCCGGCAAAAAATACATCTCGCAGTTCGGCTGGGACGACTACTGCTGCTTCGATGTCGTCACTGCCAATCAACGATTCATCAATCCCGACCTGGTGATCAATGGCGAAACCGTCAATTACAATGGCCGCAAGGACCTCGACCCCGAAACCGGACGCCGCTGGTATGGTCCGGATATCTGCAACCGCCAGGCGCTCAAATTCATCGAGACGAACAAGGACAAGCCCTTCTTCCTCTACTACCCGATGATCCTCGTCCACGACGAGCACAAGCCGACGCCCGACACCCAACCGCATTCCATTTTCGACACCATCGACGAGGACCAGAAGGTGGATGAACACAAGTTCTTCCCCGACATGATCGAATACATGGACAAGCTCATCGGCAATGTCGTCGCCAAGCTCGACGAACACGGCCTGCGTGAGAACACCCTCATCATCGTCATGGGCGACAACGGTACCAAGGAGCCCTTCATCCACGTCCTTCCCGATGGCCGCGAATACAACGGCGGCAAGGGCGGAAACAAGGACAACGGCTTGCACGTTCCGCTGGTCCTGTCATGGCTCGGAAAAATCCCGGAGTCGAAGACGTACGATGGACTCGTCGACGTCGTCGACATCTACCCGACCATTGCCGAAGCCGCCGACGTCGAAATCCCTGACAAGCCAAAGATCGACGGCATCAGCTTTTGGCCGCAAGCCACTGGCAAACCCGGCGAAGCACGCAAGGTCATCTACACCTGGTTCAACGGCAACCAGCCCATCGAGGACCATACAAAGCTCCTCAAGTATGCCTTCACCAAGGACTTCAAACGCTACGCCCCCAGCAAACTTTTCCCGGAGGGCCGCTTCTTCGACCTCCGCAGCGATCCCCTCGAAGATGCCGGCGACAAGAAGATCAAAACCGGCTGGGTCCACTACCAAAGCAGCGGACTCCTGTTAGAGGCCCTCGATCAGGAGCAGAAAGCCGCCTACCTGGCCCTCGGAAAAGTGATCGACGCCCACGACTTCCAGCACGTCGAAGGCCTCAAAATCACGACCGGAAACCATCAGCTCAAGAAGCACGAAAGCAAGCAACTCGCCTGGGAGATCCTCCCCGCCGACGCAACCCGCCAGAACGTCATCTGGGAATCCAGCGACCCGAAGGTCGCCAGCGTCGACAAGTTCGGCGTCCTCCACGCCCATGCTCCCGGCGAAGTAAAGGTCACTCTCTATTCCTGGGACGACGCCATGCCCCAGGCCTCCGGAAATGCCCCCACATTCCGTCGCGACGGCCTGCGGGACACCATCGCTGTCACCGTCGGCAAATAGCGGGCTTCTGAGATCATTCTCGGAAAACGGGGTGACTCCGAGACCTGCAAGCAGCCTTGGCAGAACACACGAAGCCACAAGACCCCGAAAACAGATTGTATTCTGAATTCAATTAGTTAGCTTGCCGGACGCTTTTGGAAAAACCCACCCATGAAGAAGATCTATTTGGCCCATGGAGTCATTTTGACCATGGCACCCTTGCTCGCCGCGGGGCCCCTCACGACGGATGATTTCAATTTTCGCAGCAACGGAGGCATTTATCCCACGGGCGGCGGAGCGAGCGAAGGTGAAATCGTCGCCAGGCCCGGCTTCAATCTGGCCTCGGTGAGCACCGAGCCGACCACCGACTTTATTTTCCGCTGGCAAAAGCTCGATCTCGATGGCTCGGGTGGCACCGACGACTACTTTGACTTCACGATCCGTGCGAGCACCGGCACTTCGGACGCGGTCGCCTTTACCTCCGAAGGCCTCGCCGTCGCCAACAACGGAAGCAGCGGATTCGATCCCGACGAATCGCTCACCTTCACGGTCGTTGACGTTCAATTGAGTCCCGGCACGGCCGGCAGCGTCGCCTTCGAGGCCTTCACCGGCGCAGGCTTCTTCGCGTCCGCAAACGCCTCTCCCGAGGACACCGTCGGACACGTCTCGGGCGACGTCAACGAGGTCAACCACAGCGTCTTTCTGAACGGAGGTCCTGGCTATACCCATTCCACCACGCACTTCACGCTCGGGACACCAAGCCTGACACTGGTTTTCGACAACATCTCCTACTTGCCGGTCGGGTCCCCGACCTCGCCGCCGACGACCGTTGTCCCCCTTGCCCGGGCAAGGGACTTCGACCTCCGGTTTTCGTACACCGCTCCCAACGCGCTGACTCCTCACGGCATCACGCTCGACCCCGAGAACGATGATCAGGACGGAAGCGGTCTCCCCGATGTTTGGGAATCGCTCTACGGTGCGAAAGGCATCGACCCCGCCGGCGACTCCGATGGCGACGGCCTGAGCAACCTCGGCGAATCCAAGTTCGGCACCGATCCCTTCAACCCTGACAGCAACGCCGGACTCGGTATCGCGGTGAAGGATGCGAACACCGCGATCGTAGCATGGACTTACCTCAGCGGCCGACCCGGCATCATTGAAAGCTCCACCGATCTCGGCCAGGAAGACCCATGGGGACCTCAAGGAGGCACGCCCTATCTGGAAAACGGCATGAGAAAACTGGATGTCCCCACGCAGGATCTTGAACGTGGGTTCTTTCGCATCCTCCCCCGCTCTGAGGATCTCGATAACGATGGCGTTGCCGATTACCTCGAGCCCCTGTTTGGATTTTCCAGCGGACCCGGCAGTGCGAACTCAGCCTTCCAGCCGCAATCTTACGATACGGATGGCGACGCAAACCCGGATGTCAGCGTCTCCGGCGACCTCGCTGCTTTTAACGAAATCTACCGCCAGCCGGAATCCGGCAAGGCTCTAACAAGAGCGCAGGCTGCTCGCCTGCTTCTTCAGACGACCTTCGGTCCTTCGGACATGTCCCAGGTTGACTTCGTCGCCTCCATCGGCGCGGAGGCCTGGATCGATGCGCAGATGGCGGCAACACCGACGATTCATCAGGACTACGCCGATGCCATCAAGGCCGACATGCAGGCCGCGCCTCAGTACGATTACACCGACCCTACGCTCTCCGGCTACTACATCAATGGCGGCGGCGGCAACAACCCCTTCGTCTCCGGCAGCAACTACACCACGGCGTGGATGAGGGCCGCGATTGCCGGACCCGACCAACTCCGCCAGCGGGTCGCCTTCGCGCTCTCGCAGATTCTGGTGGCATCGCGCAATGGCGCGGACCTCTACCACCAGCTTCGGGCTGCCGCCAACTACTACGACATGTTCGTCACCGGCGCCTTCGGCAACTACGAGGACCTGCTGCTCGACGTCTCACTGCACCCTTTCATGGGCCACTACCTCAGCCACATCGGCAACCAGAAGGCCAACGTCCCCGCAGGCATTTATCCCGATGAAAACTATGCGCGGGAAATCATGCAGCTTTTCTCGATCGGACTGTGGGAGCTCAATCCCGACGGCACCCGCATTCTCGGAAGCAACGGTGAACCGATCGAGACCTACAACACCACCGACATCACCAACGTCGCCGAGGTCTTCACGGGCATCAATTTCTCGGAAAACCACTTCGGACAGTGGGGCTGGCGGGACGACGGCGACAGCAGCGGGCGCTATATGACCACCCCGATGAAGGTCTTCGCCTCCCACCACGACTTCACGACAAAGAACATTCCCATCGGCGTGGATGGAAGTGGCAACCGCCTCTATCACACCATCCCCGCGAGGTCGGCGAACGATGCGAACGCGCTTCAGGACGTCAGGGACTGCGTCCACCAGCTCGTCCACCACCCCAACTGCGCGCCCTTCATCAGCCGTCAGTTGATCCAGTTCCTGGTCTCCTCGAATCCCTCGCCTGCCTACGTGGCACGCGTTTCCGCCGTCTTCACCGACAACGGCTCCGGCGTCACCGGAGATCTCGAGGCGGTGGTCAAGGCGATCCTTCTCGACGACGAGGCCCGCAATCCGATGGAGCACCTCAAGACCCCTTATTTCGGGCACCTGCGCGAACCACTCATCCGCCTGGTCCATCTCGGACGCATGCTCGAGCTTGACGAACACGACGAGCTGCTCTGGTGGTATTTCGAGGACTACTTTGCCGACATCTCCCTGCAGGAACCGATGCGATCTCCTTCGGTTTTCAACTTCTACCGCCCGGACTACCGTCTTTTCGGCCAGCTCTCCGAGAACCACCTCGATTCCCCGGCCTTCGGCATCGTCAATTCCTACACCGCCATCTCTTTTCCGAACTACCTCTGGCGGGTTTGTGAACGGGGATTCCAACATCAAAGCAACAACAACAGCTGGTACGACGGCAAGGACTTCCCGCCCGATCTGAGCAAGCTCGCGGCCATCGCCGGAGACATCCCCGAGCTTCTCGACCACCTCTCGATTCTCTACTGCGGCGGAACTCTCGGTGCCCAGAGCCGTGCGATCATCACCACCGCCCTGCGGAACGTGGAAACGAATGGAGCGATCAACGCCGCCAACAAAAACACCGAAAAAGCCCGGCTGGCAGCCTACCTCGTCCTCATGTCACCCGAAGGAGCCTGCACCAAGTAATCCCGCCATCCAACATCAGACCTGTTAGATCACCTCATGAAACCACCCATCTCCCGTCGTCGATTCCTTGGTGAGGCTTCCTGCGCATCCATCGGCTGCATTTCCACACTCTCCAGCCTCCTCAACCTCAAGCTCGCCAACCAAGCCGCTGCTGAAGGCCTCTCGAGTGGTCCCGGCGGAACCGACTGCAAGACCCTCGTCTGCGTACTGCTCGCCGGTGGTCACGACAGCTACAATTTCCTCGTGCCGAACGACAGCCGCTATGCCACCTACGCCACCTCCCGTGGCGGCGTCGGCGGTGGCGGCATGGCTCTCTCGCAGGCATCGCTTCTTCCCCTCACTCAGGCTGAGGGAGGCGATGGTCAGGGCTACGGCCTCCATCCCAGTTGCCGCGAGCTCGCCGAGATGTTCAACGGCACCGGTGCCTTCTCCAGCTACGGACGTCGCCTCGCCTTCGTCGCCAACATCGGCACCCTCATCCACCCGCTGACCAAAGCCCAGTACAACGCCGGCAGCGTTCCCTTTCCCAAGGCGCTCTTCTCCCACATCGACCAGATCAACCAGTGGCAGACATCCCAACCTGAAGGCCCCTCGCAACTGAGCGGCTGGGGCGGACGCATGGCCGACCTCATTCACTCGACCTACAACAGCCAGGCCACCTCGATGTCCATCTCGCTGGCTGGCAACAATATTTTCCAGATCGGACGTGCCACCAGCCAGTTTGCCATCACCAAGAGCGGCGCGCTTCTTCCCACTGCCGGCTCCGCCGTGGCGGGCTACAAAAACACCGCCGTCGATGGGCTCCTCGCCTCCATGTACAACAACATGGTCCAGGATGCCTTCGCCGTGCACGTCAAGGAATCACGTGATGCCCAGCAGGCATTCAAGGCCGTCTACGACGCGGTCGACGTCTCCGTCGTTCCCACCAGCGTCCAGAACGCACTCAACAACAGCACCGGCAATTTCGGCAAAGAACTCTGGGCCGCCGCCAAGACCATCAAAGCCCGCGAAGCCCTCGGACTCCGGCGCAATACCATCTTCATCCAACGCGGCGGATGGGACCACCACAGCGAGCTTCTCAATACCCAGTCCGGCATGCTCGACGAAGTTTCCACCGCCATCGCCAACTACCAGCTGGCCCTCGAATACCTCGGCGTCGCCAACGACGTCATTTCCTACACCGCCTCCGACTTCGGACGTACCCTGCGCTCGAACGGCCGCGGCACCGACCACGCCTGGGGCGGCAACCAGATGGTCTGGGGCGGACCGGTCGACGGCGGCAAGGTCTTCGGCACCTTCCCCGATCTCACCCTCAACAGCAGCGACGATCTCGGCAACGGCGGACGCATGCTCCCCACCACTTCCACCGACAAATACTTCGAGGAAATGGCCAGCTGGTTCGGCGTCTCCTCCGGCAACATGTCCGCCGTCCTCCCCAACATCGCCAACTTCTCCTCCGCACCCGATATCGGCTTCATCGCCTGAGGCCTGTTAGATGACAATGCCCGCAAGCACGGCATCAATGGCTTGCCCCCCCATCGATTCACTGCTTCACTTGAAGAGCCAAGCCGCCAAGCTTGACCGCAGGCTCATCCACCGGGACGCTTCCCACCTCACGATGGACGCTGAAACAGCACGACAGGTCATGGCCGTTCAAGGCTACACGGAGCTCGGTCTTTTCGACGTAGCTCTGGAGGAACTCGGGCTGATCGATCAGGATCTGGACATCGCCAACATCCTCCGCTGCGATCTTTTCTCACGTCAATCGAGGTGGGCGGAGATGGGCGAACTGGCGAAGCGCCTCGCCCGCAGTGACCCCGATAGCCCGCAGTGGTGGATCAGCTGGGCCTACGCAGTGCGACGTCTGGAGACGATCGATGCCGCTCGCGAGATCCTGATCGAGGCGCGGAAATCCCATCCGAAAGAGCCCATCATTATCTACAACCTGGCCTGCTACGCCTCGGTGTCCGGAGAACTCGAAGAAGCTCGCCAGCTGCTCGATCAGGCCATTGCGCTCGATAAAACGTGCCAGGAAATGGCGGTGAAGGACTCCGATCTCGAAGCGCTGTTCCGAGACTGAGATCCCAACCGATCCACCCTGTTCGGCATCGCGGCGGCATACAAATATTTTTAGTGTTTTGTATGCAATTAGAAAGATCAGGGTTGTTCACCTCGTCTCATTCCGCCACCAAGCAACCCAGCCAATCTCGTGATCACCCGAAATCCTTCCGCCCTCTGCCTGCTTCTGTCCATCGCCGTCCTATCGAATTGCAGTAAGAAACCGACAAGTCCTCAATCGTCCGAAACGGGATCTTCTCCGACCCCAGCGTCTCCGCAACCGATCTTCGCTGATCCCGATCCCGGGAAGCAATGGGTCCTCGTCGAGGAGTTCACCGACGAATTCGAAGGAAGCGAAATCGACGACTCAAAGTGGGACAACGACCTCGCGCCCTGGGGCGACCGAGCCTGGACGCCCGACAACGTCTTTCAAAAGGACGGCTCCCTCGTCATCAAGGCGACCCACGAACCGCACAAGGATCGGAAGGGCCGCGAGTTCTTCTACAAGGTCGGCATCCTGCGCTCCGACACCACGACCACCTACGGCTACTTCGAAGCGCGCATCAAGGGCTGCAGCAAGTTCCCCGGCCTCTGCCCCGCCTTCTGGCTCTACAGCTCCGGCGGCAAGAACCCGGACTATCCTCACGTGACCTATTCGGAAATCGACATCGTCGAGATGCTTCAAGGTGCCAACAACCCGAAGAAGCCGGTGCCGCCTAACAAGATCGACTGCAACCTCCACACCCGCATCATCAAGGACGGCAAGGAGATTTGGCAGCGTCCTCAGCACCTTCCCGACCTTTGCGAGCACCACTACATGGCCCCATGGGATCCGCGCGATGACTTCCACACCTACGGCTGTGAAAATACTCCGGAGAAAATCACCTGGTACATCGACGGCATCAAGGTTGCCGAAGCAGAGAACAAATACTGGCACCTCCCGATGTATGTCACCCTCACTCTTGAGCCACGCCCGCCCCTGATCCGCTGGGCGGGCGTCGATGGCCGCGAACCCGTGCCCGAAGCTTCCACTCCCGATGGTTTCCCAACCCATATGGAAGTCGATTACGTGAGAGCCTGGGTGCGAAAGTAATCCCATCTTTCCTCAGTAGACTCCTTTCATGATGCGCCATCATTTCACTGCGATGCAGGAACTTCCGGCCATCAACGTCGCTTCGGAAAAATAAAAGCCCAGCAAGAGGAACAACGCGTTCCACTTTTCCGACCCTTCACGAATAATCCCCATGACCCGCCCCAAAACCCTACTTCAACTCAGTGCCGCTCTCCTTTGCGGACTTTGCACCCTTTCCGCCGCCGATCGCCCCAATGTCGTCATCATCTACGGTGACGACGTCGGCTTTGGAGACGTGGGCGTGAATGGTTCAAAACTGATCCCGACCCCTAACATCGATCGGCTTGCCTCTGGTGGTTTGAATTTCACCGACGGCCATTGTTCCGCCGCCACCTGCACCCCCTCGCGCTTCAGCTTGCTCACCGGCGTTCACGGTTTCCGCCACGATGTCAGCATTCTTCCGCCGAACGCCCCCCTTTCCATCCCGACCGAGATCCTGACCCTGCCGAAGCTCTTCAAGAAAGCCGGCTACACCACCGGAGTCGTCGGAAAATGGCACCTTGGGATCGGTGAAAAAGGCGTGCCGACGAACTGGAACGGCGCCGTCAAACCCGGTCCTCTCGAGATTGGTTTCGATTCGTCCTTCCTCCTCCCCTCCACCAACGACCGCGTTCCCTGCGTCTACCTGGATGGCCATCACGTCGTCGGGCTCGACCCGAATGACCCGCTTTACGTCGGCAACAAGCTCAAGGACGTCCAGAAGCCCGGCAGCACCCAGTATCCCGACGGCCAGACCGACCGCGAGGCCATGACCTACTACCAGAGCACCCATGGGCACAGTGACAGCGTGATCAACGGCATCGGCCGCATCGGCTACATGGCGGGTGGAAAATCCGCGCTCTGGAACGATGAAACGATGGCCGATGTCTTCGTGAAAGAAGCCAGAGACTACATTACGACGAACAAGGACAAGCCCTTCTTCCTCTACTTCGCCTCGCAGGACATCCACGTCCCCCGCGCCCCCAACCCGCGCTTCAAAGGGAAAACGGAGCTTGGATTCCGTGGCGATGCGATGGTCCAGTTCGACTGGGCCACCGGTGAGATCATGAAAGCCCTCGAAGAGAACGGCCTTACCGAGAACACCATCGTTATTTTCTCCAGCGACAACGGACCGGTCTATGACGACGGTTACAATGATGGCACCCGGGTGAAAACATCTTCCAAGGAAGTGGACCAGGGCCACGACGGCTCCGGCATCTGGCGCGGCGGCAAGTATCAGATCTACGAAGGCGGAACGCGCGTCCCGCTGATCATCCGCTGGCCCGCCAGGATCAAACCCGGCACCTCCAAGGCGATGGTCAACCAGATCGATTTCATCGCTTCCTTCGCCAACATGTTAGATATCGAACTCGCCGAGAACGAAGCTCAGGACAGCCGCGACATGCTTCCCGCCTTCCTCGGCGAGGATGAAAAAGGCCTGCCCTACATGGTTCAGGAGGCCCGCACTTTCGCCCTCCGCTCCGGCGACTGGAAATACATCTCCAACGAGTCGCTGAAAAAAGAGACCAAGGGGAAAAAGGCACCCAAACCCGAGCTCTACAATCTCGAGACCGACCCGAGCGAGCAGAGTAACATCATCGACCAGAATCCCGAGAAAGCAGCCTCTATGGCCAAGCAACTCGACGAACTCATCGAGTCCGACGGCGTCCGCAAATAGAAGGCGGCACACCTACAAGGAGCCGCGACTTCAGTCGCCAGGAAGCGGCACACCCCCGTGCCGCAACCCCAGTACTCCGCCTTACCCAAGCCCACCAAATAGAGAAGCCTCCCCAGTCCGAATGGAATGACGCTTGCCGTAATTCTAGATCGGCGGAGGGTGAATTGGTGATCGAAACTTTTGGCGATTCCGAGACTGAACGGATCTACCGAGGGGAGCGTTCCAAAAAACTACCCGGAGACATCCAGGCAGTGGCACGGCGCAAACTCAGGATGATTCATCAGGCGAGAATCATTCAGAATTTATCGGTCCCACCGGGCAACCGCTTGGAGGCATTGAAAGGAAACCTCAAAGGCTTCTGGAGTGTCCGGATCAACCAATGGCGAGTGATCTTCCGCTGGGAAGATGGCTCGAAGCATGAGGTTTCCATCGTCGACTATCACTAAAGCCATGAAACAAAAAGACCTGCTCCCCATGATTCATCCTGGTGAAATCCTGCTTGAGGAATTCATTCGTCCCTTGGGTTTGACTCAAGCATCGGTTTCGCGGGCGACGGGAATCCCGCCATCACGACTCACGGAGATCACCAAATGTCGACGCGGCATCAGCGCCGAAACCGCCTTGAGACTGGCAAGGTATTTTGGAACCTCTGCGGCCTTCTGGATGGGATTACAGGCCGACCACGATCTGGAAGCCGCCGAGAGAAGCTTCGGCAAAAAGATCGCGCGCGAAGTTTCAGCGCACGTCTGAACGGACCTTCCTGATCCTTCATCCTCCCCCTCACTCCAGTTCCCCCAAAGCCCTCGGCAACCACAGCGCGAGGTCTTCAAAGTAGGTGATCAGCAGCAGCGCCGCAAACATCGCGATGTAGAAGGGAACCATTGCCCGCGAGACCCCGGCGATCTTTGCCTTTCCGACCCCGCATCCCAGGAACAGGCAGGAACCGACAGGCGGTGTGCAGAGGCCGATGCACAGGTTGGCAATCATGATCACCCCGAAGTGAACCGGGTTGATATCGATCCCAACAGCAACCGGCAGGAAGATCGGTGTGAACACCAGCACCGCAGGCGTCATGTCCATGAAGATGCCGACTAACAGCAGTGCCACATTGATCAACAAAAGGATGACGAGCGGGTTATTCGAAACACTGAGCAAGGCATCGGCCGCCGCCTGTGGAACCTGCTCGATGGTGAGAAGCCGGCTCATCGCCGCACTCGTGCCGATCAGCAACAGCACGATACCCGTGGTGCGCGCCGAGTTGATCAGGATTTGAGGTAGCTGATACCACTTCACCTCGCGGTAAAAAACGCAAACCAACAACAGCGACCAGAGCACCGCGATCGCGGACGACTCCGTCGGCGTCATGATGCCGCCGATGATCACACCGATCACCAGAAAGAGCATCGAGAGGCTCGGCAAAGCCCTCAAAAAGGATCGCCAGAAAGCCGGAACTTCCTGAACAATCACACCCTGCGCATTTGCCGTTCCTACGACTTTGAAACGACGGCTAACGAGGAAAGCCACCGCCATCACGGCAAAGCCCGTCACCAGCCCCGGAATGAGGCCGGCAAGAAACAGCGCTCCAACCGAGACATTCGACGCCACCAGAGCGTAGACGATCATCACGTTGCTCGGCGGAATGAGAAGCCCCGTCGTGGCAGCCGTCGCGGTCAATGCGACGCTGAACTCCCGCGGGTAGCCCTTCTTTTCCATCTCCGGAATGAGCGCGGCACCCACCGAGGAAATCGCCGCCGTCGCCGATCCGGATACTGCGCCGAAGAGCATGCAAGTAAGCGTGTTCACGATCGAAAGACCGCCGGACATCCGTCCGACCATCGACGAAGCGAAATCGATCAGGCGACGTGCCAGACCACCGGTCGCCATCAGTTCACCCGCGAGAATGAAGAAGGGAATCGCCAGCAGCGGGAAGCTATCGAGGCCGTTGGCCATATCGCTGGCCACCGAGACGAACGATCCGTCCCGACTCAGCGCCAGTGCCCCTAACAAGGTGGCAATCCCGATGACGAAAGCGACTGGAACTTCGAGGAGCAAAAGCACGACGAAAGAGACCAGGAGAACGGCAAGTCCGACGCTCATGCCTGCTCCCCCTTTCCCTCATGGCCGATGAGAGCGGCGATGGTTTTCTCGACGGCCAACAGCGCGATGAGCCCCCCGCCCACCGGAAGCACGAGATAGAACCACGCTTTGCGGATTCCGAGGGTCGCCATCATTTGCCCCGAACTCAGACGATCGCGAAAAAGTTCGATGCCTCCGATCAGAAGCACCCCGACGGAAAAGGCGAAGACGCAGATATGTCCCACCGCATGAGCGCGCTTTCTGGTCGCCGGATCAAAGTGGCTCACCAACACGTCAACACCCAGATGGCGGTCACCGGAATAGGCCAGAACGCCTCCCAAGATTGCCAACCAAACGAGAAGCAGGCGGGCCAACTCTTCCGTCCATGCCGGCTGCTCATTGAGCACCTGTCGGGTAAATACGCCCCACAGCACATCCACGACCAGCACCGCGAAGACCACGACACAGATGCCGCCAAGCACCCTCCCCAGCACCCTTTGAAGCAAAGCAAAGCCTTTCATTTGACGGCTCCGATTCGGTTGACGAATTCCTTGCGGTCACCGGTAGCAAATTGCTCGACCACCGGCTTGGTGAGATGGCGGAATGCTTCGGGATCCGCTTTCAGAATCGTCACGCCCGCAGCTTCCAGTTCATCCAGAGCTTTCTGGCTTTCGATCGCCCACAGCTCGCGTTGGAACTTGCTCGAATGCCGGGCCGCCTGGTCGACCCATGCCCGCTCGGTTTCATTCAGGCTGTCCCAGAACTTTGATCCCGCGACCAGCACATCGGGAATCCGCGAATGCTCATCGAGCAGGTAGTGCTTGCAGACTTCGAAGTGGCGGCTGGAAAGCAGACTCGGGGGATTGTTCTCGGCGCCGTCCACGCCACCCTGCTTGAGCGAGGTGTAAAGTTCACCGAATCCCATCGTTACGGCCGATGCCCCCAAGGACTTGACCGCCGCTTCCGCCACCGGGTCCTGCTGCACGCGGATCTTGAGCCCTTTCAGGCTATCCGCCGATGTGAGAGGGCGGGTCGCGTAGAAGCTTCTACTACCCGCATCATAGTACGTCATCCCGACCAGACCGCTCGATGTTCCGCTTTCCGTGATGCTCAGGGCATCGAGAAGGTCCTCGCCGACTTCGCCATCGAGAACCCTCCAGTAGTGATCTTCATCGCGAAAAAGATATGGCAGACTGAAGAGCTTGAAGACAGGCACGAAATTCCCGATCGGAGCCGTGCTGACCTTGGTGATGTCGATCTCTCCCTGCTGGGTCTTCTCAAGGCAGACGGTTTCAGTCCCGAGCTGCTCGCCAGGAAAGATGTTCACCTTCAGAGACCCTCCGGAAAGCCGGTCGAGCTCGCGGCCGAATTCCTCGATCCCTTGGTGGACCGGATGGGTCACCGCAAGTCCGTGCGCCACGGTGATCTCCCGAACCCGGGAGCCATCCGCCGCTTTGCCATCCCGCTGGCCAATCCAGGCAAAGCCCACACAGCAGAGCAGCGCCCCAACCAGAAGGCCGAGAAGGAATTGTGAGAGAGAGGGTTTCATTCGTCGTGCGCGACTTGCCTAACACCAATCAACGCAGCGTGAAACTTCCCTTTTGTTTCACGCCGTCTTTTCCGTAGGCCTCGCTGATCATCACCTCAAAGACACCGGGCTCGACGATCCACTTCTTGTCGATGTCGAGCATCTTCAGGTCGCGTTTGGGTTGCAGCTTGAAGCTGACTTCCTTGCTCTCACCCGCCTTCAGGGGAATGCGTTCGAATCCGCGCAGCACCTGAGCAAAGGGCGTGACGGATCCCACCACGTCCTTGATGTAAAGCTGCACCACCGAGTCCCCGTCCCGATCGCCAGTATTCGTGACGTTGCAGGTGATCGTAATTTCGTCGTCCTCGGTCGGCTCCGCCGGCTCGATCTTGAGATCCTTGTATTCGAAGGTGGTGTAACTCAGGCCATAACCGAACATATACAGCGGATCGAGAACGCGCGAAGTGCCCCAGCCATTCGGATCGTGGCTCTTGCCCTGCGTACCCCAGGCACCATTGCGATGCGGCACGGCAAGTGGGATCTGACCGACCGTTTTAGGGAAGGTGATCGGGAGCTTTCCTCCGGGGTTGTTGGCGCCGAAGAGCGTCTCCGCCACAGCTTGACCGGCCTTTTCACCTCCGTGCCATGAAACGAGAATGCCCGGGACCTTTTCCTGGATCCAGTTGATCGAGATTGCCCGACCCGGCATCAGCACGGCGACCACCGGCTTGCCCGTTTTGACCAACTCCTGGACGAGCAGATTCTGGTAACCCGGCAGATCGAGATCCGTGCGCGAGCGAGACTCACCGACGGTGTCATCGTTGTCGCCAAGGAAGACGATGACCACATCCGACTGCTCGGCCATCTCCACGGCTTTATCGATTTTCGCCTGATCTTCCGCATTGGGAGGCTCTGGCATGATGTCGGAAGTCGGGAATCGCTTATCGTGATAGTAGGCACCTTCCGTGTGCAGCACCTTCGCCTTGTCTCCGAGGTAGGTCTTGATACCGGCCAATGGCGTGATCACGTTGGATGAACCCGGACCGTAACGGCTGAGCATCGGTTTGACATCGTCGGCTCCCGGCCCCGTCACCAGCACCGTGCCGACCTTCTCAGGATCCAAAGGAAGAATGCCATCGTTCTTGAGCAGCACCATCGCCTTACGGGCTGCTTCCAGAGTCGTCGCCTCATGCGAAGGCTGATGGACGATGGAAGGTGCAGCCTTGGCATCGACGAATGGCTCGTCAAAGAGGCCGAGCTCGAACTTCACTCGCAGCACATCGGCAACGCGTGAGTTGATCGTCTCTTCGCTGATGCGCCCTTCTGCAATGACCTTGCGAAGAGGAATCACGAAATCCTTCGTCGGCTTGAAGTTGGTGCGGACGTTGAGACCGGCATTTACGGCCTGTACGATAGCGGTTTCGAAGCTGTCGGCGGTCTTGTGCTGCTCGTGAAGACGGGAAACCGCTCCGCTGTCGGAAACGACGTAGCCATTGAAGCCATACTCACCGCGCAGCAGGTCTGTTAGGAAGTAGGGACTCCCGGTGACGGGGATACCATCGTAGGTGTTGTAGGAGCTCATCGCCCCCTTGGGCTTCGCTTCCTTGATCACCTTCTCGAAGGGATGCATCAGGATCTCATGCATGTCCCGGTAAGGAATCTGGGTATCGGTGCGCGCCTTGCTGTCACGACCACCGCTCGGGCTGCTGTAAGTCGCGAAATGTTTCACGGTCGAGGCGACTCCCTGCGATTGGAGACCAAGTGCCTGCTGCTTTCCTAACTCACCGACCAGATACGGTTCCTCACCGTAGCATTCGATGGTGCGGCCCCAGCGTGGATCACGTACGACGTCGAGAATGGGCGAATAGATGTTCGAATATCCCAGCGCTTTGCCTTCCTTACCGGTGATCTCACCGATGCGGCGGACGAGCTCCTTGTCCCAGGTCGCGCCGATGCCGAGCTGTGTCGGGAAATTGCTCGCCCAGCTGTGGCAGACACCCCGAATGCCTTCGTTGGTAAAGTCAACGGGAACCCCAAGGCGGGTCTCTTCGATGAACCAGCGTTGAATCTCATTGAGCAACTCCGCGTGCTCTTCATGCCCGGTCATCTCCATCACACCGCGGACGCCATTGGCGTGCTCATCGATATTCCCGATGCCATCCTTCCAAACCTCGTTCTTCCACTTTTCCGTCGGGCGGACATCCATCAGCACCCGCTTGTAGCCATAGATGGTGCCCATTTGAGCCGTTTTCTCATCCATCGTCATCTGCTCCAACAGATCGGCAATGCGCTCATCGATCGGGAGTTCCGGATTCTCATAGGGATCCTTCACGCCGTTCTTGTTCCGGTCGATCCAGCCATCCTGATAGATGTCGCTGGGCTTGGAAGACTCAGAGGATGCCGTCGGCGTTTGGGCCGGAAGCATGGACGCAGCGAGGCAGCTGCCGAGGGAGATCAGAATGGCGTTTTTCATGAAGTGGACTCTACATTCCACGAGATTTTCTCGCGACCGCCAGTAGAACGCATTCCCCGCTTGGAGCGCTCGATATTTTTCGGTTTCCATGTTGAGCCACTCAAGCGCCTCACCAACGCCCCCTCAATCAATCATCGGACAGGGGGTCGGCAGGACGAGCCTCAGGGCCTTTGGCTGCACTTCGAAGCGGATCTTTGTGCTCTTGATCGGCTCGCCGTCCAGATTGATCGGCATTTCAACCTCTGACTCCCACTCGACCCACGGAACCTTGAATCGCTTCACATAGGTTCCGCTCACTTCACGATCTCTCAATTCCTCCAACACTTGCCTGGTGTGGCTTGGAGGGAAATCCAACAGACCCACCACTTCCAGAAACCCGTCATTGATTCGTGCGTCCGGCGCCAGCTGCTGCCCGCCTCCTGCTTGTCGTCCGTTGCACACCGCACCAATCACCATCTTTCCCAAGACGACCTCATCCGGCATTCGAACTTTCCCGTCATATGGTTCGAATCCAAGCGCCTGAACGACACCCGCAAGCGTGTAGGCGCCACCACCCAGGAAATTCTTCAAACCCACTGGAGTGTTGGCCGTGACCTGGGCACCAAACCCACCGCTGGCCACATTGATGAAATACTCGTTGTTCGCACTCACGACATCGATCCAATGGACCTCACCCTGGCGGGCCAGCTTGAGAGCACCGACAGGATCCGCGGTGATCCCGCAGGCCGTGGCAAAATCATTCGCAGTTCCCAGCGGAAGGATCGCCAATTCCGGTCGTCTCTCGGCCGGATACTTCATGAGCGCGTCGGTGATCTCCTTCACAGACCCGTCTCCACCTCCCACGACAAGTCGTGAACACCCCTCCGCCAGAGCCTCACCGACGAGACGTTCAATGTCTCCTGACTCCCAGGTTACCCGAACTTCCAAAGGACCTTCTTCTCTCGCGTGACGAATTGCTGATCGCACAGACTCCAAGCCTGCCTTTTTGCCATTTAGAATGATGCGCATAAAATTCGGGGTGCTGGCTTTCCTTGCACTTCGCGCTCGACCGAAGTCGACGCCAGCCCGACCGACGACCCTTCGGCACTTGGTATTAGACTGATGTCTTTGCTCGAAAGCGGAGCGTTGGCATCCTGCCAACTCGGGCAAGGTGACATACTGTCGCCCGGCGAAGGCAGAAAGCGAAAGCAAAAAGCGTCAGATAGTGCATCGCAGTTTCACGCCTTGGTGTGCTCGCTTGAGTTCTCGTTGATAGCCTGCGTGCTTTGGCCACAAAAAGAGCACCCAGCAAATTTCTTAGAATCAACCATCTCGATCCGGCACCTGGCTGGCCCTTCTCCAATTGGAGGAACGAGACTGCCAGAGCCCCTGATCGATCATAAGAACAATTGCTGAATCAGGCGATAGGTGAGGCTTAAGGGGCGCCGCGAAAAACTTGGCTTGTATGACAGATTGTCGTCCCCACCACGTAATCATCGTCCACCAAGGTCCTGGAATCTCCATCAATGACCATGCACTCCACCATGAAGCAGATCCGCGGCCTTTCCATGCTCTTGAGTGTCGCCTTGAGCGGCCTTGTTCCGGCGACCGAAAAACCGAACATCATCATCCTGTTCGCCGACGACATCAGTGCCCGCGAGTTGCCGATCTACGGCTCTTCGGTCTGGACCGAGCCTCTTTCCAGCGACTCCAGCGACCCGAAATTCCGGGCGCAGACTCCGGCGATCGACAAGCTCGCCAACGAGGGCTGCTGGATCAAAACCGCCTGGGCCACCACCGTCTGTTCCCCCAGCCGCGCGATGATGATGACCGGACGCTACGCCCACATCCACAAGTGGTGGACGAATGGCGATACCGGTCAGTATGAAGTCGGAAACGGCAAGTTCGCCACCTGGCCGCTTTACGAAAGCTCGCCGATCCAGCTCGGCCACGTCGCTCAACGGGCAGGCTACGGCACTTTCTGGGCTGGCAAGACCCAGATGGCCGGCGACCTGACAAAATTCGGCTACGACGAAGGCTGCTTCACCCCGGGCAACTTGCAGGATCGCGACAACCCCTTCACCGACTTCAAAATGTACCAGAAGAAGGTCGATGGAAAAAACCAGATCTTCAATTCCGACACCGACGAACCTCTCGACACCTATCTTCAGCATGGGTGGTACTGGTATCCGCACGTCCGCCTGATGAATCATCCCGGAGAAAAGACGTTCGCCTGGTATCCTCATACCGAGGAATCGAAGAAGAGCTTCGGCCTCAACACCTACGGTCCCGACATCGAACTCGAGTTCGCCTTCGAGTTCATGGAGCGGAAGCAGAAGGAAGGTCGGCGCTTCTTCATCTACCACTGCAGCCACCTCGGACACGACGCCTTCGACTGGTTCAAGCCCGACTCCCCCTCAAAGTGGCCGGACACTCCGATCGTCAAATGGGACGGCGAAAAATATACCCGAACCGAGCCGAAGGTCACCGGTGACAAGGGCATCTACGACACTCATGGTACCACCACCGAGTCCGGCATTCATCACCACATCAACTACCTCGACTACCAGGTCTGGCTCTATCAGAACAAGCTCGAGGAGATGGGCATCGCCGACAACACCATCTTCATCTTCTGCGCCGACAACGGCACCAGCGGTTACGGCAAGCACAGTCCCGATCGCCAGAAAGGCACCCACGTTCCGCTGATCATCCACGCCCCCGGCATGACCAAGCACGGCGAGCAGGACATCCTCGTCAACTTCTCCGACATCCTTCCCACCCTCGCCGACATCACCGGCTACTCGCTCCCCGCCGATTACGAGATCAACGGCGAAAGCCTTTATCCCTTCCTCTTCACCGAGAAATCGACCCACCGCGACTGGATCTACGCTTACCGGGGGAAGGACCAACTCATCCGCGGCAGCAAGGTGATGCGCGATGGCTTCGGCAAATGGTGGGACGTTTCCTCCGAGCCTGATGACCTCATCAGCTTCGCCCAGATCACCGACTGGAATGCCGTTGGCGAACAGCATCGCCACGAACGCAGTAAACTTGAGGCCATCCTGCCAAGGTTCGATCTGTGGGAATCCGAGCACGATGCCCCGGGCGTTCATGTCCCCGAGCACCTGCAGAGACGAGGTAAGAACCGGAACGCGTCCAGATCAACCAAGGCACGCAAGCCGTGAGCCCACCGCAGATTTTTCCATCTCCTTCGCCCATCCTCATTTTTAGGGATATCTGCGGCTGCGACGGCGGTGCCATGCTCGGAAAACCCTAACAAGCCCCTCATCCCGATAAATTTACGGACTTTCACCGTATCGGGTGACTGAGAAGCAATGCGGCCCGCCAACTCGATTCCTTCGACGATCCCACTACCACTCCCATCCATGCCCCGAGTCATCCATCCCTTCCTCTTCGCCATCGCCCTGACGGCGAAGCCCTGCCTCCATGCTCAGGAAGTGGCAGCCGGAAAAACCGCCTATGAGGTCAACTGCATGGCCTGCCATCAGATTGATGCCCACACCGTCGGCCCCTCACTGATCCGCATCGCCTCCGTCTACCCGAAGGACAAGCGCGCGACCTTTATTCACTGGGCCAAAAATCCCGGAAAGAAGGATCCGCTCGCCGTCGAGATGCCGTCCATGGCCCACCTCCCCGACGAGACCCTTGCCAATATCCACGACTTCATCCTCAAGGTTGTCGTCGGCAAGAGAGAGAAGAAAGGCTCGCCGATGTTTGCCAACTACAAGGAGCCGAAACGCGAGCTCCCCTATGTCGTCCATACCTTCATGCCTGACTCCAGCCCGGCGTCCATCGTCGTTGCCCTGCCGGATGGGCTTGCACTCTGCTGGGATACCGCTATCTGCCAATTTCGTTACGCTTGGAAAGGCGACCACACCGCCGCCCGTGGCTCGCGCAAGATTGCGGGCCTCCGCGCCAAGCCATTCATCCGAGCGACCACGGAAAACTTCTTCACCAAGCTCGGAAACACGACTCCCGACTACAGGGGCTACCGCCTCGTTGAAGGCTACCCGGAATTTGACTACAGCATGGGCGGGGTCGAAATCCGGGAACTTGTTAGAAAGGCCCGGCATGCGCAGGCCATTGAGCGCCATTTCACCACCACCGGAGCCACCAACGGCCTCGTCCTCGACCTGACCCACGAGGGGCCGGGCCGCATCACCTGTGACAAAGGCAGCATCCGCGACAACAAGCTGACCCTCACGCCTGCAGAAGCAGCCGCATTCACCCTCACCATCTCCAACACCTCCGAGAAATGAAGACCGCTCGCATTTCACTCATCGCCATTTGCCTCGGTCTCAGCGCCCAGGCGCAGAACTGGATGGATTACTACAAGGTCGAGAACATCCCCTCACCCGCCACGGTCGATCCTCAATATGGAGGTCTCACCGTGCTTGAAGACGGACGCATCGCCGCCTGCTTCTACAGCGGCGAAGTCGAAATCTACGACACGAAGACACAGACTTGGTCAAACTTCGCCCGAGGACTCCAATGCCCGCTCGGACTTCTCGAAGACAAGGACGGATCGCTGCTCGTCATGCAATGGTCCGAGCTTACCCGTCTCTCTGACACCGACGGAGACGGCAAGGCCGACCACTACCAGGCCGTCTTCACCGACTTCGGTCTTACCGGCAACTACCACGAGTTCGCCTACGGCCCCGCCCGTGACAAGGACGGAAACCTTTACGTCGCCCTCAATGTCGCCTCACATCTGGCCGGCACCTTTCCCATCGTGCGTGGCGAATTTTCCCCCATCGGGCTCGAGCGCGAGGTCTTTGCCACCTGGACCGAGGGCGATCATTGGGAGACGAATAAACACAAGGCCGGCCGCATGTTCTCACGGGTTCCCTACCGCGGCTGCATCATGAAGATTACTCCGGAGGGCGATAGCTCGGTCTTCGCCTACGGGTTCCGGTCGCCGGACGGCATCGGCTTTGACGACGAAGGCCGCCTCTGGGTTACCGACAACCAGGGCGACTGGCGCGGCACCAGCCCGCTCTGCCATGTCACTGAAGGCAGCTTCCATGGTCACCCCGCCTCGCTCATCTGGAAAGAAGGTTGGACCCGGAACCCGCTCGAAGTACCCGTCGAGGAACTCGAATCCATGCGCACCCGCGCCGCCGGACTCTTCCCCCAGGGGGAGCTCGCCAACTCGCCGACCCAGCCGATTCCTACCGTCGGTGCGGAAAAATTCGGCCTGCCTAAAGGCGAGCTGATCATTGGCGACATGAACCAGCCGACCCTCATCCGCTTTCTTCCGGAGGTCGTTGGCGGAACTACCCAGGGCACCGCCATCCCCTTCCTTTCCTCCACCGCCATGGGCATCGGCAACCACCGCTTCGCCTTCGATGAAAAGGGCTCGCTATGGGTCGGAAAGACCCACCTCACATGGGCCGGCGACGAGGGCATGCGCAAGATCAACTGGCTTGGGAATACGATGTTCATCGTAGATCGCGTCAAGCTCCTCGCGAATGGCTTCGAGATCCACTTCAACCAGCCCCTCGGCGAGAAACTTCCCGGACTTGAAGTCTCTCGTCACACCTACGACTACCACGCCAGATACGGCTCGGCGAAAATCGACCTCAAGGAAGTCAACCCGGTTGAAAGCACCCTGTCAGACGACCGCCAAACCCTCCGCATCACCCTTCCCCGCATTGATACCAAGCGTCTCTACACCATCAACCTGAAACACGCTTCCGACGCCGACGGTCGGCCACTCATGGGTGACGTCCTCCGCTACAATGTCATCGCACCGGCAAGCGAGTGATCCGGCATTTCGCTTCTGCGGAAAGCCTCTGAAAGACAGGCGTAAATTTCTATGACAAGTGAAAGGGGTCGGTCTGTTAAGGGGGTCCTTGAATGAAAGGGGTCGGTCCGTGATAAGCGGCATTGGCTATTGGCTGGATTTCATGGCAAGGCTGGCTCGCTACAAGGCAGTGGCGGTGAAGGGTGAGGGGGGCGGCGAGGAAGATGCTGAAAGAGTGGCGATGGAGCAGCTTTCCTTCCTACGGGCGAATGAAGGCGTCAGTGTGGTTACTTCGCAAGGTGAGCTCGGTTTCGCGTGATTGGGTGGCCGACAGGCTGTGTGTGGGCCACCCGACAAGTGTGAGCCGTTTGGTAGCGCGGGTAAGGTTCGAGAAGGCCTTGATGAGGAAAGCGGAGAAGCTGGAGAAACTGGTTCTGCAACAAATCACGGATGACCCCTCTCGGACCCCTCTCGGACCTCTCTCGTTCCCTTTTCAGTTCCAAAGGGGGACGCTCTTCGCTCTCACTATTAGGATCTAAATACGGACCCAAAAACCAGATTACCTTCTTCGGCTCCGAATTCGGTCCAGGCAAGCCCATCGATCTCACTTGACCATATTCTGTCCGGTCGATTTTTGAATTTAACTTCCGTTGTTCCTCCTGTTTCGAGATCAATGGAATCGATCCTGAAGATCCCGTGTGAAGACCCGTCGGCGTCCTCAGTGCGCCTCAGCATCAATAGTCCGTCGGCAGTAAAATAGAAAGGAACAATGCCAGATCCGCTAAGGACATTGAGATCAGCTCTCCATTTGTCCCTGGAATTTGCGACGTCGAATCTCCTGATCGACAGGCAATTGCCTTCGCTCGAGGCGACAATGAAGTCCTCTTCCAGTTCCTGTGAGTTCAGCACCGCATGAATTTGTTTTTTGCAGTCGGGAATTTTCAGGACCAGCTCACCTTTTGAATTGCATATGAGGAGGTTACCGTCGAAAGGGAAGGGTTCGAAAACATAGTATTTTCTAGAATAAGACAAGGGACGAATACTTATTACCCCGAGTTCTTCCGGGTTGAAGTAGGTGACCTCTGAATTTTTTATACTCTGGAAATCGAGTGTGATTGCGATTGCAGTATTATTGCCTTCGACTACCGCGCTTCCCAGCAGTCGATTTTCTCCGGCTCGGTATACCAGGGTGATAGGAGCAAGCGAGTCGCGTAAACTAAGGAAGTCGCCTGCTTTCCCCAACCAGCAGCCGGCTTGCCCTACTTCCACAAGCATCTTGCCTTGGCCCATTGGGAAGCCACGGAGATTTTCAACCGGATTCGCTGGGCCATATAAGTCGAGCTCTTCAATTAGGATGTCTTTACCGCTTTGGTGGTCGAGCACAATCCATTGTCTGGTGTTGCTCAGCCGCTTCCCCCACAGCAAGAATGACAGGCCGGAGCTTGTGACCGTGCAGGTAGGGAAGCAAATCGAAGTTTTAGAAGGACAAGTGTATTTCCATACGAGCTTGCCTGTTTCCCGGTCGAGTGCTTCGACGTGCTTGACGTCATAGACGACAAAGACTTTGTCGGAGACTGGATCGTCAATAATTCGGTCAAATTTTGGGTGGCCGGCTCTTCGCCATTTCACTTTTAGTTCCGCATGTCTTTCTTTGTTCATATAGGGAAAAAACTCAATCAGTGGTATCAATTGGCTGACGCCATCGAAGTGGGTGGAATGAAGTTTTTTGGTTTACGTATTATCGGTTGTGAAGTGGGCTATAGGCGATTGTTGCGAACGACAAACATCTAGATTGCGTCAAAGGTTTGATTCAGTCGCTAAGAAAGTTGAAGTTGAGTTTGATCTTCCCTGTCTATCGGAGCCGAGGCCGGAGGCTGAAGCGAAGATTCGCAGCGCGACGCTAGCCCAGCAGCGGTGGAATCAGCCAATGAGTCCCCTCCGAACCTAGTTGAATCGGCTCTCCGTGCCAACGAAAAAGTATGAGCATCCGAGGGTTAATAGGTGGTGACCCTACGCGTTGAGGTCTCGTAGGGGAGCTGTCCAAAAAGCGACGCTGCTGATGCGGCTCCTGACCGGTTATGGCACCACCATGTAATGCGGGGCGCGGCGGGATGGGCGTGTTTTTGTGGCTTGTTGACGGCTCTGTGGGCCATGCTGGTCTCAGCGAACGGAATCGGATTTTTCCCCGGCTCGATTTGCCGCACGGTCGCCTTTCGCGGTCAGATTTTGCGGGTCCGTCTAGACCTCGCCGCTAATCGGTCTTTTTATACATGCTGTTAGGCGCTGAGTAGCTGAACTCGTAGATTCTTAGTTGCGTGAGGAGTGAGCTCTGCAATTAGCTCGTCCAGTTCCATAAGGAATTCCTCCTTCCCGAAACTAAAGCAGTCTTCATTGTAGTCTTGGACAAGTTGCTGCGCTTGGAGGAGTTTCTTCACCGCCACGGCAATATCCTCCCACCTCGATGTGTCATAGTTTTTGGCAAACTCTTTGAGCTGCTCCTCCGTTGCTCCCGCGTGCCTCTTCTCCGCAATCTCGTCTTCAAAAATCTCAGCACTGAACATGAAATAGGACAGGTCGCATCCGTCGCCCTTGAGGAGTTCATTTACTTCCTCAAAGTCCATTGCGAGATTCTGAAAGTATCCTTCAAAATCCTTGTCGGGCTTCGTATTGATGCAGATTCCAGTGCTCATGGTTCTCGATTCTTTGAAGAACAGTCCTTGATTGTATGTATTCCGACTAAATCGCCCTCAGGTTCCTTGGGTAGAGAATGGCGGCGGGATCGTTAATTTGACAAGGATTTCAGAAGGGGTCCAGAAGGGGTCAGTCCGGAATGGCGCTGTTTTAAGCGGCCTGTCGGGCCAGGAATCCTCAAGAAATCAAGGAATTCCGATCCGCTTGCCACTCTCAATCGCTACCACCGTAAGGATTATGTAGAATCAGGACAGGCTCGCTCCGGCGGACGGATCACACCAAAGCCACCGAGATCCGGCTTAAAACAGTGCCATTCGGGTCAGTCCGTGATAAGTGGCATTAACTCTTCGTAAGATCGTGCTGATTGGCTGGGTTTCACATGGCAAGGCAGGCTCGCTACGAGGCGGCAGGGGCGATTTACCACGTGGTGGCGCGCGGAGATGGCGGGCGAAACGTGTTCGAGGGCGATCGGGATCGGGATCGGGATCGGGATCGGGATCGGCTGAAACGGCTGAAACGGCTGAAACGGCTGAAACGGCTGAAACGGCTGAAACGGCTGAAACGGCTGAAACGGCTGAAACGGCTGAAACGGCTGAAACGGCTGGACCGGATGGAGGAGGTTTGCGGGAAGTAAGAATGGCTGGCGGTGAGGCGTGCGCACGACGAGGTGGAAGCGGGGCGGACTACCCGGCTGGTGATGAAGGAGCTTGGAGTTCCTGAAAAACGTGTCGGATTGGAGGGGAGGGGCGCTTATCAGGAGGAGAAGGCGATGCTGGTGTGGTTGCTGCGCAAGATGATCTCGGTTTCGCGTGATTGGGTGGCCGACAGGCTGTGTGGGCCACCCGACAAGAGTGAGCCGTTCGGTAGCGCGGGTAAGGTCCGAGAAGGCCTTGATGAGGGAAGCGGAGAAGCTGGAGAAATTACTTCTGCAACGATTCACGGACTGACCCCGCCGGCGTGGTCACCCCGCCTCGCTCATCTGGAAAGAAGGTTGGACCCGGAACCCGCTCGAAGTACCCGTCGAGGAACTCGAATCCATGCGCACCCGCGCCGCCGGACTCTTCCCCCAGGGGGGAGCTCGCCAACTCCCCGACCCAGCCGATTCCTACCGTCGGTGCGGAAAAATTCGGCCTGCCTAAAGGCGAGCTGATCATTGGCGACATGAACCAGCCGACTCTCATCCGCTTTCTTCCGGAGGTCGTTGGCGGAACTACCCAGGGCACCGCCATCCCCTTTCTTTCCTCCACCGCCATGGGCATCGGCAACCACCGCTTCGCCTTCGATGAAAAGGGCTCGCTATGGGTCGGAAAGACCCACCTCACATGGGCCGGCGACGAGGGCATGCGCAAGATCAACTGGCTTGGGAATACGATGTTCATCGTAGATCGCGTCAAGCTCCTCGCGAATGGCTTCGAGATCCACTTCAACCAGCCACTCGGCGAGAAACTTCCCGGACTTGAAGTCTCTCGTCACACCTACGACTACCACGCCAGATACGGCTCGGCGAAAATCGACCTCAAGGAAGTCAACCCGGTTGAAAGCACCCTGTCAGACGACCGACAAACCCTCCGCATCACCCTTCCCCGCATTGATACCAAGCGTCTCTACACCATCAACCTGAAACACGCTTCCGACGCCGACGGTCGCCCACTCATGGGTGACATCCTCCGCTACAATGTCATTGCACCGGCAAGCGAGTGATCCGGCATTTCGCTTCTCAGGAAAGCCTCTGAAAGACAGGCGTAAATTTCCATCATATCATGCACGATGCATCTTGGACCGTGCACCTTGCATGAAACCGATTTTCAGATAGTGTTCCGGTTTGACATCAATGGCATTGATGCTGGCGGAGAGATGGTAATACTGTGGTATAACTCCCCTGGAAACCGGGCAGACACGAAACGAAAAATCTCCCATCGAATGACTTCTTTCCGTTTGCCGAAAAGTTGATTCGGGATAGTGGTTACGCTGACCATGAAAAAATCTCAGCAAAAACCATCGAGCAAACAGAAATCCGCCAGTCCTAAAGAGAGTTCCTCCAACTCTTCTCCAAGTGTGGGCAAGTGCCCCTTCACCGGTCTGGCTGCCGGCGGCGAGAATCACCAAAAGGCGTATGGTGATGATGACATCATGACCACTCAGCAGGGCGTTCCCATCAGCGATGACCAGAACTCGCTCAAGATGGGCACCCGAGGCCCGAGCCTGCTCGAAGATCAGGTCCACCGGGAGAAGATCTTCCACTTCGACCACGAGCGCATCCCCGAACGTGTCGTTCATGCCAGAGGCTACGGAGCGCGTGGTTACTTCGAGAATTATGATAACCTCTCCGATCTCACCTGCGCCGACCATTTCCAACGCGCCGGCGAGAAGACGGAGACCTTTGTCAGATTCTCGACGGTAGCCGGCAGCGCCGGCTCTCCCGACCTCGCGCGCGATGTCCGAGGCTTCGCGGTGAAATTCTACACAAAGAAGGGGAACTGGGACCTGGTCGGAAACAATATCCCGGTCTTCTTCATTCAGGATGGCATGAAGTTTCCGGACCTGATCCATGCGGCAAAACCGGAGCCCGACCGCGGCTTCCCCCAAGCTCAGACCGCTCATGATAACTTCTGGGATTTCATGTCCCTCATGCCGGAAGCCACCCACATGATCATGTGGATCATGTCGGACCGGGCGATCCCTCGCTCTCTGCGCTTCATGGAAGGCTTCGGCGTCCATACTTTCCGGCTGGTCAATGCGAAGGGAAAATCGACCTTCGTCAAATTCCACTGGAAGCCGAAACAGGGCATGCAATCGGTTGTATGGAATGAAGCGGTCAAAATCAACGGAGCCGACCCTGATTTCCACCGCCGGGACATGTGGAACTCCATCAAAAACGGCGATTTCCCCGAGTGGGAACTCGGCATCCAAATCCTTACACAGAAGGTCGTCGACAAATTCCCCTTCGATATTCTCGACGCCACCAAACTAATCCCTGAAGAACTCGCGCCGGTTCGCCCGATCGGTCGTCTCGTGCTCGATCAGGTTGTGGACAACTTCTTTGCGGAAACAGAACAGGTCGCCTTCTGCACCCAGAACATCGTCCCCGGCATCGACCATAGTAACGATCCGCTTCTCCAGAGCCGGAACTTTTCCTATCTCGATACCCAGCTCAAACGCCTCGGCGGCCCGAACTTCACCCATATCCCGGTCAATGCTCCCCGCTGCCCCATGCGCCATTTCCAGCAGGACGGACATATGGCAATGCATAACCCGAAAGGCCGGGCCAACTACGAACCGAACTCCTGGGAGGGCGAGGAGCGTGGACCCCGGGAGAGCGATGCCGGCTTCAAATCCTATCCGGAGCCAGCTGAAGATGACAGCGTCAAAGTCCGGCAGAGATCCGAGACTTTTGCCGATCACTACAGTCAGGCCCGCCAATTCTACATCAGCCAGACGCCCATTGAACAAGAGCATATGGTCTCAGCTCTGGTCTTCGAACTGAGCAAGGTTAAAACCGAAGGGATCCGCACGCGCTTGATGGCAAACCTTCTCAACGTGGATCGTGGTCTCGCTGAGAAGGTTGCCAATGGTCTTGGAATGGACCTTCCTGAAGCTTCGGAGCCGGCTCGCCAACCCATCACGGATCTCCCAGAATCGCCCGCCCTAAGCATTTTGCAGAATGGTCCAGGTTCCTTCTCGGGCAGAAAAGTCGGAGTACTGGTGACTGATGGGCTTCGTCATAAAGTCTTTAAAGCTCTCAAATCCGCAGCAGAAAAGGAGGGTGCCACCATCGAAGTCGTCGCCCCAAAGGTCGGCGGCGTCATTGCAGATGACGGCGAAAGAATCGTCGGTGATGAGAAGTTGGATGGAGGTCCTTCGGTGCTTTATGACGCGGTTGCCATCCTTGTTTCCGAGGAGGGTGCCACTGAACTCGCCAAGCAACCCGCCGCTCGTGACTTCCTCGCGGATGCATTCGCGCACTACAAATTCATCGCTTATTCCCGCGAAGCGGAAACCTTACTCAAAGACCTTCAACTCGATAAGAAGATGGACGACGGCTTCATTCCTCTAATGAAGACCAAGGATGCCAGCATCTTTATCGAGACCTGTCGAAAGTTGCGCTTCTGGGATCGACCGGGCGCGTGAGAAACTCCGCCGACGCGCCTTCACGATCGCCCGGTCTCCCCGGAAACACGTCGGGAGAGCGGGCGATCAACCCTATCGAGTGAACCCGAAAAACCCGCCATGAAAAATGACAACCCACGGTTTGTGATCGTCAGTGGACCATCCGGGCAAATCCCCGCTCGTGAAGGCGCTCAGAAGACTGCATCCGGAATTGATGAAAGGGACGCAGTCGCCCGTGCTCTATCACTCGCGGGTTCCCAGGGCCGACGAAGTCGATGGACGTGACTACCACTTCCGCAGCAGGAAGGAAATCGAGGCACTCCGCGACGACGACCGGTACCGCGTCTTCGAAGTTCGGGATCAATTGCAGGCCGTGGATCTGGTGGAAATGCACGAGCTTATCCATCAGGGAAATGTTCTTTATGAAGGCAATCACCACATCGCCTTAAACCTGCGCGACGAATTCAAATCCCCGGAGATCACGATCATCGACGTATTCCTGTCACCTCTTTCTCTACGAGAGATCTCCGAAATCCTCGAATCCTCGGCTGAACGCTTCGAGCGCCAGCTGCAAAACCTGTCACGCCAGCGTCTGTTGCGACGATCGAATGAAAAATCTGCCTCCCTCAGTCTTCCGGAGCTTAATGATATCGAAGAACGCTCCGGATCGATTTTTGAGGAGCTGCAGCAGGCGTACCGCTTCGCCGCCGTGATTCCGAATCATGATGGAGAAGACTCGGATCATTGGAACCTTTTCTCGCGCCCGATCGGCGATGCCAGACGCGCTGTTTCCGCCCTTGAATCATTGATTCGGGGTGAGCGAAACCTGGACATCGAGGTCTGGCCCGAGGATCTCTTCTCCAAGGTTGGGTCCTAAACGCCGCAGCGGCAGCACATCTCACCAACAACAGGTTAGAGGAGAAAGCTTAACACGAGCCTTCTCTCTCTAACCTGTCATCGGATCAGGTCGGTTCCGAATTCAGTTCCGTTAGCGTTTATGGCCGTGGCCACGGGTCATCCTCTCGACCTGGAACTCAACCTCGGAACAGCCAACCCAGAACAAATCCTGTTCCGAGCGCGATGCCCATGTATTTCACCGGCTCGCGGCGCACCCTCGATTCGAGGTCATCACGTGCACTCAAGGCGCGGTCAGAGGCGAGATCACGTGCTGAATAAACCCGCGAGCGAGAAGCGTCCCGCAGTGCTGAAGCACCGATCTTTGCGGCGCTCCCCAGATCACGTGCTGCTTCTTTGGCTTCTTCGGCAATATGACTGACATGTTTCTTCGCCCCCTC
The DNA here is from genome assembly GCF_042664875.1 of Haloferula chungangensis. NCBI lineage: Bacteria > Pseudomonadati > Verrucomicrobiota > Verrucomicrobiia > Verrucomicrobiales > Verrucomicrobiaceae > Haloferula > Haloferula chungangensis. The sequence continues at coordinate 551,836 of NZ_JBHTBS010000003.1, forward strand.
AAGCTTATGCTTCGCAGCTTCCTTCTCGGCGGTGTAGGCAACATTGTCGGCGGTTTCCTCGGCAGTTGAATAAGAATCATTCATGGTGGGATCGATAGTTAATATTTCGGATTGCGCATGGCAGCGCCTGCTCAAACAGGCAACTGCGGCGTTCATCTCCATCTCGCACACGCTGTGCCGAGATCGCGGCACAATGGTATCCGCGCGAAATCAAGTGCTTCCAGCATCGCTGGCGAACCAAAGCCGCATGGCAGAACGAATGATTCATCTCCATGATGCACGACGAAGCTGCATTTTGCACTCATCGTCACAGTCCGAGGACGCCTCGCCAAGAGAGTGTGGTTTCCGCACGAAAGTTGTTTGAATGGCCTCGAGTCGCTGATCACCAGCCATTCCCGGCTACCCCCATCAAGAGTGATTCGCATCGGAGGATGGTCCTCCTCATGACGGCATAAGGTCTGCGAATGGTGAAGTCCTATGAAAGCAACCAGCGTGAGCCACCGCCAGCTCAGTGATGCGCCCGAACTCCAGGAGGTGCTGACCCGCTACATCGATTCACGGGACGGCTACCAACAAGCTGCGGAGCTGGTAGATCATCGGGCCCTGGCCGAGGAACTTCGGACCATCTCGCGCCGCCGAAGCGTGATTATCGAAACGATCAAGGACGCCATCGCGGAGCAGGGCCAAAAGGTCGATCAGGAAGGTAGCACCGAAGCAAAAGATCGCCGATGGAACCTCGAATTCCAATCCGGGGTGTCGAGGGATGATGTTTCACCCATCATCTCGGAATGCATCCGCAGCGAAAGGGAGCTCGATCGCGCGTTGGCACACGCGTGCAAGGATTCGGAAACCTTGCCGTCCCACCTTCCCATGCTCGAAGCTGCACGCTCCGATGTGCTCTCAAGCATCTGCGGCCTCGAAGCCATTGTAGAAGCTTTTTGACATCCCACCCCAAAGACTAACATGAACTATCCAGACATTATGACGCCACGTAGCATCAAACGACGGGCAATGCACTACATTCACCCGTCCAGCAACTCATTGCTGGACCGCACTCGGGAAACCATTGGTAACGTTGACATCTCCACCCGATCCTTGGTGATGATCTCACTCGTCGCCTCGATTGGCGCGGGAGTCACCTACTACCTGCTAAGTCGCCATTCGGCGGAGCGACGCCTCGAACCGCGACGCGAAGACTCGTATCTTGACGAGACCGAGGAAGAACTGGAGTAATCCTGGGGTCAGGCCAGCTGGGTCTCGGCAAGAAGTCGGTAGGTTCCCCGCATCGCTACCAACTGGTCGTGAGTTCCGCTTTCCACCAGCTTGCCGTGGTTGATCACTAGGATCCGATCGGCATGGCGGACGGTGGAGAGCCGATGCGCAATGACCAGGCTGGTGCGCCCCTTCATGAGTCGTTCAAGCGCCTCATTGACGAGTCGTTCGCTTTCAGTATCGAGCGCGCTGGTCGCCTCGTCGAGTAGCAGGATGCGGGCATCGGAGAGGATCGCTCTTGCGATCGCGATGCGCTGCCTCTGACCGCCGGAAATCTTCACTCCCCGAGGTCCTACCATCGTCGCGTAACCCTCAGGTAGCGACATAATGAAGTCATGGGCATTGGCTTCCTTCGCCGCCGCCTCGATTTCTTCCTTGGTCGCGCCGGGCCGGCCATACTCGATGTTCTCCAAGATTGTGCCGCCGAAGAGCAGCACCTCCTGAGGAACCACCGCGATCTGCGAGCGAAGCGACGCCAAATCTAGCGTCGTTGCGTCACGACCGTCGAACGTCACCTTTCCAGCCCCCGGCCGATGAAAGCCGAGGATCAACGAGAAAATTGTCGACTTGCCGGCCCCTGATGGCCCCACCAACGCCACCCGTTGCCCGGGTTCAACCTCCAGGTTCAAGCCGTCTATAACCGCCTGCTCCGGTCTTGATGAATAGCGAAATGCCACGTCCTCGAAGGCCAAAGCACCGGTCAAACCGGTGATTTTTTCTCCCCCTGATGCCTCCGTCTCATCCTGAAGGATTTCCCGAATCCGCTCGCTTGCACCGCTCATGGCTTGCAGCTGCGAGATGATTTCCGGAAATGACCCCAGTGATGCGCCGACGAAAATGCTGAAGAGGATAAAGGCAACGAAGTCGCGCTGGCTCAACTCTTCGCGAACCAGCATGCCTGCTCCATACCACGTTACGAACGCGATGGTCCCGAACATCACGAATATGATGAACGAGAGAAAGAACGCGCGAGCCAGAGCCCCCTTCATAGTCACGGCGAAAAAGCGGTCAAGCGCCGACGAATAGCGATGCTCCTCGAAGGCCTCGTTCCCGAAGGCTTTCACGTCCGTAATGCTCTGCACCGACTCTTCGATCACCGTCCCCGAATCCGCCAAGGCATCCTGAGCTTCCTTTGACCTCGCCCGCACCTTTCGCCCAAAAACTGCCACCGCCAGAACGACGACCGGAATGCTTCCCAGCATCACCAATGCAAGCTTCCACGAAAAAAAGAACACTGCTGTTAGGCCGCCCACCAGGATCACCAGCTGCCGAACCATCTGGGGCACCGTGTTCATCAGGGTTTCGCGGACGACTCCCAGGTCACCCGCTACCCGAGTGCTCAGGGCTCCCGATCGCTGGTCCTGGAAAAAGGAAACGGGAAGCCGAAGCATGTGGGCGAAGAGATCTCGACGCAAATCATTGAGTGCCGCCTCCCCGGACTTCATGAAACCGAGTACTCGCCAGAATGCGATAAAGGCCTGCAGACACAGGGCTCCGACCAGCCACTTCATGTTCTGATCGAGCCCGTCCTTCACCGTCTGCGCATCCACCCCATTCTTCCAGGCATCCGCAGGATCCCCGATGAGATCCTTCAAAATCAGAGGAAAGACCAGCGACAAAGCCGCCGTGACAAAGAGCGCGAGCAACGAAGGAATGAAAATCGCCCGATAGGGACGCAGGTAGCCGAAAAGCCACTTCATCGAGCCGCTAACCTTCCCTTTCTTTCCCGATTCCTTCGACATCCCGGCGATGGGACCCCATCACCCCGCCGACGTCAACGCCTGCGACGCGAAAGCAACGGAAGAAGTGCAAGAGTCAGAATGCCGACACGCGGCTCAGGAATCCCCGTAATCGCCTCAATCTGGGAATGGTAGCTACTGATGCGCGTCGAATAAAAACTGCTCGGCGCATCATCAGTCCCGTCGGCAACCAGGGTCCACCCTTCGGAATCGCTCCCCAGATAAAGCCCCCCGGCGTCGAACAAGGCCGCGTCGAACTCCTGACCATCGCCGACGGTGTCATTGAAGTCCCATTTGCCATCAACGGCATAGTTGATACCGGCCAGCTTCCAGCTTCCCCCGTCCTGAATGAAAAGCGCCCCTCCGGAATCGCCGACGGATAGATGAGCTTCGTTGGCTCCACCTGTCGCGTCGAAATCGGCTTGAAGGTAGTCAGCGCCTTCTTGGGTGATCGTCGCGGCCACCGTATTGGTACCCCAGCGCGAAGCCCCGTCAGCAGGCCCCCACTGCCATCCTTTCGTGACCGATTGCAGGTCGATCGTGGCACCACGTTGAGTTCCCCTGCCCATGACGACCAGGTCCTTCCCGACTTCATCGCTCCCGGTGTAGAGTGGTGCGTAGGAGGTGAAAGTCCCCGTGACTGCGAAAATCCTCAGGTCTGTTCCGGCGACGTTCCAGTAACCGACCCCACCGTTGGCGGAGCTATCCACATTGTAAACGACGTCGCTTCCTCCGTTGAAATATCCCTTGGAAATGAAGGTGCTCGATACACCGATGTGTGCGGCCGTGATGAAATGACTTGGGGAAATCATCGTTCCCATGAAGTTTCCGAACTCCCCTTGATACTGCCAACCGGACCCGCTCAATGCGCCTCCCGGCGCGACCTCGCGATTGATCACCGGGTCACCGGATCCGTATAGGATCACCCCTTCTGCGGAAATCGCTCCGAGCAGGAGCAGCACCATCGAGTTCCTCACGCTCCGAAAACTAGCTGCCGAATCAGGCTCGGCAAGCCCCAAGCAAGTCTGTCGTTTTCATGCGCGCCCAGGCGTCGGCATCGATCAATCGATCCAGCGAGTCCGCGGCACCGGTTTGATGCGCGTCCATCGCCTCACCGACCACACTCCAGATGTCGGTAAAGCCAATCCGCCGGGCAACGAATGCGTCCACGGCGATCTCATTTGCTGCGTTGTAAACCGCGGGCAAAGTGCCGCCTTCCAGTCCCGCCCGCCGCGCCAATCCAAGCGCTGGAAAAACATCGTCGCGCGGCTTCTCAAACTCCAGCTTTGCCAACTCGCCGAAATCCAGAGGCTTCAGGCCCCCACGAACCCGGTCCGGCCAGGTCAGCGCATACTGGATGGGAAAGCACATGTCCGTCCGGCTCAACTGCGCCAGCACCGAGCCATCCACGAACTCGACCATCGAGTGCACGATGCTCTGCGGGTGCACCACCACATCGATGCGCTCCATGCCGATCCCGAAAAGCCAGCGCGCTTCGATCATCTCCAGTCCCTTGTTGAAAAGCGTCGCCGAATCGATGGTGATCTTACGGCCCATCTCCCATGTCGGATGCTTCAGGGCCTGCTCAAGGGTGACCTTTCTCAGGTCCTCCGCGGGCCAGGTCCGGAAGGGTCCACCCGAAGCTGTTAGAATCAGCCGCGAAACTTCCCTTGCCCCTCCCCGATGGCCATCGAGGCACTGGAAAATCGCATTGTGTTCGCTATCGACCGGCAGAATCTTCACCCCGCGCTTCTCAGCGGCAGCGGTCACGATCTCGCCCGCCATCACCAGAATCTCCTTCGACGCCACCGCCAGGTCCTTGCCGGCTTCGATCGCTGCCAGCGCCGGTTCCAAGCCCGCCGTGCCGACAATGGCCACCAGCACCACGTCGGCCCCGGACAGCGTCGCCAGCTCGATCAGACCTTCGTTGCCGATGTAGACCTTCACGCCTTCCGGCAACAGATCCCGCAGCTCAGCTTCCTTCGAAGCGTCGGCCAGCGCCACATGCTTCACACCGGTTTCGCGGACCTGCTCGGCGAGTTTTCCCACGCTGGCATTCGCCGCGAGCCCCACCAGTTCCACCCGGTCCGGAATCTGCCTCGCCACCTCCAGAGTCGAGCATCCGATCGACCCGGTCGACCCTAACAGCACCACCTTTTTCCTCACAGCGTCACCCATTTCAAATAAAAGTAGAGCACCGGCGCGGTGAAACAGAGCGAATCGATCAGGTCGAGGGCACCGCCGATTCCCGGCAGCATCCTGCCCGAATCCTTTGCTCCGAGGCTGCGCTTGACGATGCTTTCCGCCAGGTCACCGACCACGGCCAGCAGGGCCAGAATGAAGCCAAGCGCAATCACGTGCGGCCAGCCACCGAGTGCTGCGAGCTTGTTAGGCATCATTGCAAACAGTCCACACGCTGCGAGCTGCGCGAAGAACAGCGCCCCAAAAAATCCTTCCCAGGTCTTCCCCGGACTCACATGCGGAATCATCTTCCGCTTTCCGATCATCGAGCCGGTAATGTAGGCTCCCATGTCGGTAAACTTCGTCACCGCAATCAGCCACAGCAGCATCATCGCCCCCGGAACCTGGCCATCGCCTGGAACGAGAAACACGAGACGCGCCGTGAAATTGAAAGACAGCGCGACATAGACAAAGCCGAGCACCGTGAAGGCAACCGTTTGAAGGGGTTCCAAGCCACGCAGCGGATGCCTGAGCTGCAAGGTGAAGGCCCCGGCCGCCGCCAGAAATACCGCCGCGCCATCGTAGTCTGCCGGCAGGGAAACTCCTCCGCCCGAGCCCAATTTCCCATCACCTAGAAGCAACCAGTAAAGCAGCCCGCAGTAGGCAAGCGCGAGCCCGATGCCAAATCGCGGAAAGCACTTCGTCCCGCTCTGCTTGAGCATCTGGAAATACTCGATCGTCGAGAGCAGGGTCAACAAGCCGACGAGACCGACATAGGCCCAGGCCTGCTGGCTCCAGAGTCCGGCGGCGACAAGCGCCCATAATCCGAGTGTGCTCGCCAGTCGGCGAAAGAACACGGAACGTTTGGATTGGGACGGAGAATTATCGGCCATCGGCTGGTGCGCGGGTATCCAAGCGGCCCAAAGCCAAGCTGGCAATTCAAACCGCTCACAGCCCTCTGCTCACTGCCTCACTCCACCGCCTTGATCCTCAGCGCCCGCAGCGAGAACATCTCCAATCCTTCCACCTCCTTCACCTTCCTCGCTCCATTCTTCCGCTTGGCTCCGAAATGCTCCCGCCGCTCAGCAAACACCCCTTCCACAAAACTCCGACTCCCAATCGCCACCCCATCGCTGAAATACCTCACACGACACCTCAGCAACTCCGACAAACTCAGCTTCCCTCCGGTCTCCAAAACCTTCTTCGCAGCATCCGTCGAAATCCCTTTCCGCCCCGAGGAAAACGCAGACGATTCAACCTCCACACCTTCCCCGAACAACCAGCAGCGATACCACTCGGAAGCTGTTAGATTCGATGCCCCGGCCTTGTCATTCCACGAATCAAGCGGCGAATCCACTACCCGGCAAAGCCCACGCCGAGCCCGTTTCGACCCTGCGACCGCCTCCGCATATCCACACCAGCGGTAATCCTTCGGGTCCTTCGTCAGGCCCGCCCTAACAGGATTCAAATCGATGTAAGCCGCCATCGTCCTTAGCGCATCGCCATCTTGCACAAGCACGCTTTTGTAGCGGTCCATCCACAGAGTTCCCCGCCGTCCATGATGCTTGTTGAACCAGCGCGAAAAGCGCTCCTTCAGCTCTTTCACGAACTGCGAAAGATTGCAGAAACGGCTCCGATAACGCTCCAGCAATTCCTCCGCTGGCCCATTCATGCCCTTCGAGCGCAAATCGGAAAGCTCATGCCTGAGCGCCATCACATAAGCCTTCGAGTAAAGAAGGGTCAGATGCTCAAGCAGCTTCTCTTCACCTTCTGGCCCCTCGAATCGGAGCAGAAACCTCGCCCGGTCCGGTACGCGAACGAGAAGGTGAAAGTGATTGCTCATCACCGCAAAAGTCAGAATTTCCACTCCTGCAAAGCGTTCTAAACGACGCATCACCCGTAGAAACGCCTCCTTTTCGACATCCCAAAAGAGCATCTCCCCACCAGCCGTTCGACTCATCACGTGATAGCAATTCGACTGGCCATCCATCCCCAGAATCCGCCTTCGCCCAAGCCCCTTCCCACGCCGAAATCCGCCCGGAACCGGAGCAGTTGCCAGCCCTGCTTTTTCAACCGGATCAATCACTTCTTGCTCTTTGGTTTTCATCACGTTGCGAACTTTCTATCAAGAAAATATCAGCGAGTCAATCACTGTTTGCCTGGCATCTTTTTGGGCATCTGGCATCTTTTTGGGCATCTGGCATCTTTTTGGGCATCTGGCATCTTTTTGGGCATCTGCCTGGCATCTTTTTGGGCATCTTTTTGTGGCACGAGGACCGCGATGGCAAGAAGCGCCGCATGGTGCTGGCCACCACCCTGACCGACCACGAGAGCTACGATTGGCTCGAGCTCTCCGCCCTCTACGCGCAGCGCTGGGACATCGAGTTGAAGCTGCGT